>DASZIO010000060.1:0-197212 GCA_035949055.1 Acidimicrobiales bacterium | reverse complement strand
CTTGTTCTGCTGCGTGACCCGGTCGACCGCTACCATTCGGATATCTCCCGTCGCATGCCTCGGCGGCGCTTGCGCAACGTCCGCTACCGGGGGTTGGCCCGCGGCTTCTACGCCGCCGAGCTGGCACCGTGGGAGGCGGTGCTCGATCCGTCGGAGCTGCTCATCCTCCAGTATGAGGCGTGCAGCCGCTGGCCGGCCGAGCAACTGGCTGTCACGTATCGATTCCTCGGGCTGGATGACTCGTTCCGACCGCCCGATCTCGCGGCGGCGGTGAACAAGACCAAGGTGAAGCGCACGGTCGAGGCCGGATTCGAACGCTTGCTCACCGAGTTGTACGAGCCCGACGTCGTGACCCTGGCCACTCGGCACCCGCAGGTGGACCTGCGCCTCTGGCCCCACTTCGCCCAGCTGGCCGACGGGTAGCCACACTGGCAGTTGAACCTCCACCATCGGATTAGCGAGTTCGCCGCCATCGACGTACTGCCGTGGTGAGGGACGAGGGAACACCATGCAACTAATTCATGATCAAAGGCTCCATCGGGCGGTTCGGACGCTGCGACAGCGGATCGTCCCGCAGCCACCCGGGCTGTTCCCGGACCAGGAAAAGCTTCCCTTACCTCCAAAGGAACTTCGCGCCGCGGTCGGAGCGATTGGAGTGTTTCACGATGTACCACTGTTTTTCCTCGCCCGGATGAATATGGCCGGCTTGAAGCCCGACCACGACATCCTCGAAATCGGGAGTGGCGTAGGTCGGATCGCCCGCTATTTGTGTGACTATATGGACTCATCAGCTCGATACGAGGGCTTCGACATCGTTCCGAAGACCGTCGAATGGTGTCAGAGCAACATTACTCCAATCTATCCCAATTTCCGGTTCAGATTGATACCATTGTGGAACACATTATTTAATCCAGACCCCGCGTTACCCTCAGCAGCTAATTTTCAATTTCCTTACGACGACGAGTCATTCGACTTCGTGCGTGCCAACTCAGTGTTTACCCGCCTCACGCGAGATGCAGCTGAGAACTATTTACGAAATATTGGCCGCGTTCTGCGGCCGGGGTGAGTCAGTTGCACCACTTGGTTTTGGTTCAACGGTCACGGTTATTCCAACGGCTTCATTCGGAGGATGCAACGAGATCCGTCCGGGAAGCACGCGGTCCTCAATCCGAATGTTCCGGAAGAGGCCATCGCGTACCGGCAGGATTTAGTTCGCGAAATGTCCACGTCAGCTGGCCTCACCATTAGGGAGCCGATGCACCCTGGATATGAGCGAATACAGGATTTGTGCATCGCCACGAAACTCCAATAGGCATACCGTTGCCCTAGCCAGAAGCCGGTCTGCGGCCGCCTCAATCGGGTCAGCGGCTGCGCTCCTGCATGGGCTCGACGGGGTACGTGATCCCCAACCTGCCCCGTGCCCCGTCGGAGAGCCCGAGGAGCATCACCCCGAGCCGGCGAATCCGTCGGTCCCTCTCCCGTAGGACAGCCCGGGCCAGCAGCTTGGCCATGTTCTGGGGATACCGACCGATACGACGCTTCACATGGAGATGCACATAGAGCATGTTGCGGGTTTCGTAGTAGTACTTCCACATCGGTACGCCCTCGCCCTGCCGGATCCCGACGTGGTTGACGACGGCATCGTTCACCACCTGGTGGTGGTAGCCGTGTTGGGGAATTCGGTACTGCAGGTACTCCGTGTCCTCGGCCCACCAGAAGAGCTCCGCCAAGGGGACACCGACGGCCTCGACGATCTGGCGGGAGAGGATGAGACCGCACCACGAGAACCACCAACTGTACGAGCCGTCCGGCTGCCGGGATATGGGGAACACGAAGGCGGTCTCCGGCTCCTTCTCCGCCACGGCCCACAGGCGGTCGAGGCATTCGGGCTCGGGGTGCATGTCGTCGTCGAGCACCCAGGCATGTCCGAACCCTGACTCGGCGAACTCCCCGAGAGCCCGGGCATAGCCACCAGCCGGCCCGGTGTTGGTATCAGAGCGCACCAATCTTGTCGGCAGCCCGGCGGCGGGCAGCGCGTCGAGACGAACCGGCGGAGCGCTGGCGTTGTCCACTACCAGAATGGCCTCCGGTGGTGAGCTCTGGCCGGCAATGGACCGGATGCAGCGATCGAGGCTCTCGGGGGCGTTGTGGGTCAGCACCACCGCCATGATGCGCCGGTCGGCCTGGACCACGTCGCCCTTCCCCGGTCTCAGGGTCGGTGCGCCAGGACGAACCAACCCGTTTCGTCCCGGGCCGCGTCGACGACGAGGCCGGCTTGGTCGAACCAGGGTGCCAAGTCGGTCCAGACGAAGCGGTGCTCGACCGGGGCGCTGAGACGGTCGAACGTGTCGAGGGTGAGACTTCGGAGGGGCTTTCCCCGGTAGGCACCCATCGGAAGCCCGGAGAGCGCGGCGATGCCTCGCCGGTCCCCCACTGCGCCCGGCGTCACCACTCCGTAGTAGAGGAGCACGGCGATGGGGACGCTGACCGCCTTCAGAACGCGATGCGGTAGCTGCACGGTCACGGTCCGCAGGGCCGCGGCCAGGCGAAGCGCCGCCGCTCTGGCCCCGAGCCCGTCGGGGCGGCTGTACAGATAGACAAGGATCCGTCCACCCGGCGCGAGATAGGTCACCAACCGATCGAATCCTGCTTGGGGGTCATCGAGGTGGTGGAGCACGCCAAGGCTCGAGATGAAATCGAAGCTCTCAGGGGCGAAAGGTGCTGATCGCAGGTCCGACTTCACCACCAGCACCGAGGGGAATCGTTCCAGGTTCCGCGCCGCGGCCTCGACCGCGGAGGAACCGTCGAGGGCCGCCACCGCATCCAGGTGCTCAGCGAGGAACCGCGTATAGCGACCCTTCCCGCATCCGGCATCCAGTCCACACTGCCCCTCGAGGCTGGCGAGGTCGACATCCCGGAAGTAGACCTCGGCGAACTCCTCGTCCTCGTCGCGGACCTCGTCGAAGTTGTTCCATTCGAATCCGAAGCTGGCGAACGTTTGTTCCGTCGACCCCACGAGTGGCGACCGCGCTGAGCAGTCGAGATATCCGCCGGTCACACCGTAGCGATGGCCGGAGGAGCATTCGACGCCCTGGCCGTCGCCGATGTCCTTTACCGATTCACCGCACCTGGGGCACCGTAAGCGCTCGACGATCTGGTCCGGGATCACTCGGATTCCCCCCTGGTGCACGCTCACCCCTGTCGACACTTGCTCAGAGGAGTGAACACTAGTGCGAGCAACACCAGCCTCAGCCATCGGCGAACTCCGGCCACCACGAGAGGTCGAGGGACGGCACCATCGCAGCCAGTTCTTTCACGTCACCGGCGTACACGCCAACCAGCCGCCGTACGGCATCGGGATCGGCGGTCGGGATTGACCGTTCGGCCTCGACGTTCCTCGGGCCGATTCGTGGGGGTCGATGCGAATCGTCCAGACCCAGGAAGCGATAGGTGAGGGCCAGCTGGGCGACCGGGTCGGCAACACAACACTCGTGCTGGAGTACGAGTACCTGTCCGGCCGGAAAGAACTCGAGGACGCGCCCGAGCTGGGCACCGTAGAAGCCCCGCTCCATCGCGTCGGCAACATGGGTGCCGACCTGTGACCCCCTGTTCTCGGACGATTGCGCCAGGCCCAGACGGAATCGTTCGATCGGGTTCCGGAGCAGGAGGAGCAGCCGGGCATCGGGGGCGGCGCGGGCCAGCAGCTCCGCCACCCAGGGAAGGGCGGCGTAGCTCGGGCTCCATTCACCGGTGATGGTCCCCGGCCGTCGGGGGAACCAACCGTGGTACTGCGCCACCTGCTCGGCGCCGAACGACCGAGTGGCGAAGTGGGAGAGAAAGTGGCGGTCCATCGGGATGCCCCCCCGGGTCGAGATGCCCGGATGGTCGGCGACCAGGTGGTACCACCAACGGACGCCCGCCATCATCACCCCGATGCCCACGAAGTCGGGCGGCCCGATCATCTCCCCCGCTCGGCGGAGCGGTGGCGACAGGTCGACCCCGTCCTCCCAGCGCCGGTATCGGCCCAGTCGGTGCCGGAGGTCGGTGCGCTGTTCGGACGGGAACACAAGGTGGGCGCGGGGTGACAGCCCATGCAGGCCGTCTGCCAGTGCGGTCCGCCAGGTCATCGCGGGACCAGTGGTGCCGGCACGTCAGCGATCACGCCGGGCTGGTCCCGAAGTTCGGCCACAGCGAGGTGTCGATGTGGGGGAAGAGCGCGAGCAGGTCTTCGACGTCGGGGGCGTACAGATCGGTGAGCCGTTGGATGGCATCCTGTTTGATGGCGACCTTCTCACCCGAGACATTGATCGGTCGACTGAGGTGATCGGGCCGGTGCTCGGGTAGTCCGAGGAACCGGTAGGTGGCGTCCAGCTCATGCGCCGGATCGACCGCGCAACGCTCGTACTGCAGGACGAGGAACTGCTCCATCGGGAAGTAGTCGAGGAATCGTCGGAGGCACTTCGCGTAGAAGCCTTGACGGACCGCGTCGGCCAAGGTCGCCTCCGTGGCGAAGGCTCCTAGGCTGAGCCGAAAGGAGAGCCCCGACCGGAATCGCTCGACCGGATCGCGGAGGATCACCAACAACTTGGCCCCGGGGGCCGCCCGCGCCAGCAGGCCGGCCACCCATGGGTAGCCGAGGTAGTCGGGCGTCCACTCGCCGGTGATGGTCCCGGCTCGGCGGGGGAACCAGCCATGGTACGTCTCCACCTCGGTGTCACCGAAGGGTTCGATGCCGAAGCGCGACAAGTAGTGGCGTTCCTTGTGAATGTCGGTCCGGGAGGTCACGCCGGGGTGGTCGGCGATCAGCTCGTACCACCAACTGGTGCCGCCCTTCTGGACGCCGATCCCGACGAAGTCAGGAGCGCCCGCGCTCTCGCCCGCTCCGAGTGCGGGTGGGGTGAAGTCGAAGCCATCCTCCCAAGGGGCGAAGCGACCGATCCGGTGGAGCAGTGCGCTCCTCGTCCTCGGCGAGAGCCTCCGGAAAGCCGCCCTGGCCGCACTGGGAGGACGCATCGGTTCACCATGCCACAGGCGTCCGAGACTCGACAAGGACCGGGGGCTTCGCGTGTTCGTTATCATGACGCCCCATGAGGGGGCTGTTCGCTGAGTTGGAAGCCCTTCGTTGGCACCTCCCTCGTCATCGCCGTCCAGCCGCCGGCATCCGATGCCTGCTCACCTGCTGAGCGTTGTCATGCCCACCCGCAATCGGCCCGTGTGGCTGGAGCGGGCGGCCCGCTCGGTCCTCGATCAACGCACGGCCGAGCTCGAGCTGGTGATCGTGGACGACGGCTCATCGAACGGCACTGCAGAGGTCGCGGCGCGCCTGGCCGCTGATCGGCGGGTGCAGGTGCTCCGCAACGAGGAGCCGATCGGTCCAGGTGGCAGTCGGAACCGTGGGATGGCCGCGGCCCGGGGCGACCTCCTCGGGTTCTGTGATGACGATGACACTTGGCTGCCCGGCGCGGCACGCGTCATCCTCGACTGCTTCGATATCGACGACGAGGTCGGGGTGGTCACCTCGTGGCACCAAGTGGTCCACAACGACACCGGCCGGGTCGCGAATTTCCGCGGTCCCCTCTCCTACGGGTCCAGACAGCTGCTGTGGTTCAATTTCGTGGCCCTGCCCTTCGGTGTCATCCGGCGCGACCGGTTCCCCGGCGATCTGGCCGTCGATGTCACCCTCCCCTCGTGCGAGGACTGGGACCTCTGGCTCCGCTGTGCGCAGACGCGGCCCATCCGCACTCTCCCCGAGGTCCTCTACGCATACCACCAACATCGGGACGGCCGGGTGACGCGGGACGGGTCGGCCGATCGCGTGGGACGACAGCGGTTCCTCGACAAGCACGGTGCGTCGATGTCCCCCTCGTGCCGGCAGTACCACGAGCTGGCGGTGGCCCAGATGAGTGCCGGCCGGTCCGGTCTGTGGGAGCACCTCGCCACCGCGTATCACACACCGCTGGCGGCCACGCTGGCCGGCACGGTTCTGGCCGTGGGGGCCGTGTCCGGTGCCCTGGGAGCCCGCCGTCGCGACCCGGGACTCAGCGCGCGCCTGACCGCCGCCCTGCTCGGAGCCCGAACCGGTTGACCGATCCGAGGCCCATCCTGATCGTCGGGCTACCCCGATCGGGCACCACCTGGACCCTGCGCGCCCTGGCCGGGGCAGCCGGCACCATCGCCCTCCTGGAGCCCGACAACGAGGACAAGTACCCGGCCGCCATCCACGGCAAGCACGTCGTCGGCCGCTACCCCGTTCTGCAGCCCGGCGACACGGCCCGCGACTACCGGGACCTCTGGGTGTGGATCCTTGGTGGTGCGCCCGAAGGCCGACGGGCGCGGCTGGCCCGCCACCTTTTGGGTCCCGGCGCGGTCGGCCGCATCCACCAGGGCGGGCGCGACCCGGTCACCTGGCTGGCCGGGCAACTGTCCCGGGCCCCACGTGCCGATCCCCCCCCTGGTCCGCGGCAGTCCGGTCGCATCGTGGCCAAGTCCATCCATGCCCAACTCGCCACCGAGTGGCTGGCCACCCAGTTCGACCTCGACGTGCTCATCCTGCTCCGCCACCCGGCCAACGTCCTGGCCAGCTGGCTCGAGATGAACTTGAAGGATGCTCGGAACTCCACACTCGAGAGCCGCCCCGACATCCGGGCCCGGTACCTCGAGGCGTGGGGTGTGCCGCTCCCCGGACCTGACCCCGTCGAGCGGATGAGCTGGAGGATCGGGTTGCTCACCGCCGCCATCGAGGATGCCGCCTCCCGTCATCCCGATTGGCACCTTCGTACCCACGAGAGCCTGTGCTCCGATCCGACCGCCGAGTTCCGGCAGCTCTACGCCGACCTCGACCTCAGCTGGGATGAGGGGTCCCAAGCATTCCTCGACGAGCACAACGCGCCGGGTTCCGGCTTTGCGGTCAGGCGGGTTGCCGCGGAGTTGTCCGACTCGTGGCGACAACGCCTCGATGACCGCCAGCTGTCCACCCTACGCCGGACACTGGCACAGTTTCCCATCGCGGCATGGACGGACCACGACTACGAGAAGGGCGGAACCGAGGGCCGGTAGCTCAATGTGGAGACGCCGCGCGCCGGAATCGGACGACGAACCCCGCCCGGCCCAGTGGAAACAGACCGGCAACGACCAGACCGGTGTGTGATGCCAATTGGTCGAAACGAGCGCGCGTGTAGCCGTGGACCCCGACGCCGCGCACACCGTACCGGACCTTGCGCAGGACCAAGCGCAGACCAGGAGCCGGGAACGAGGCGATGACCTCAGTGGCCGCCCGCCCCATCCGGGCCAACAGGTCGACGGGGTCACCCACATAGTCGAAGACGCCGAGCGCGACGGCCAGATCGTAGGCGTCGACCTCGTCCAGGTCCTCCCATCCACGCCGCTGCACATCGATCAGGCCCGGAAACTCCGTCGCTTGTTCGACGGCCAGGGCAACCATCGCCTCGGCCGGGTCGATGCCTACGACGCGGATCCCGTGGACCGCCAGGGGGGCGAAGAGCGGTCCACTGCCACACCCCACATCGAGAACCCGCTGGGCCGGCATGGACACCGCGGTTTCGACGGCCAGGCGCAACCGGTCGAACAGCGGGCCGCGTCCGAGCAACCTGGCCACCGGCTCGCTGGTGTAGAAGGCCGCGAACCGGCTGGCCCGCTGTTGGAAGTATGTCTGGAACTCACCGTCCGACACGACCACACGCCTGACTGCCGTACCGGCTGAGAATCCGACAGAACACTTTGGCCACTCTTCCCCGCCCCATCAGCTGCTTGGCCACGGCCAGCGAGCGTATCGATCCGGCCCCGGGGAGCGTGGCTCCAAAGTCGTAGGAATGGTAGTAGAGCACCACCGGGCCGACAGCCTTGTCGAGCACCGCCGATGTGGCTGCCACGGGGACGAGACGTTGATAGCTGCCCCCACCTATGGGCAGCCGATGCTTGGTCAGGACGGGCATCTCCCGTACCGGCGAGCCGGGGCCGAGCACGCTGGTGTCGGACACGTACTCGAAGCCCGCATCGGCCAGCAGTTCGCGGTAGCGAGCGAGGCCCGGGCCGGACGGCACGTCGAACCGGGGCGACCGGAAGCCCCGCACCGGCGCTTGGACCAGATCCTCGAGCATGGTACGGCCCCGCCGCAGCCACTCGAGGAGCGTCGCCGGATCGTCCGGCAGCCGGCCATGATCGGGCCCGTGGCAGGCGATCTCGTGACCCCGGGCCGCCAGGCCGGCCAGTTCGTCGTGGACGGACTCCGCATAGTTGCCCACCACGAACATCGTCACCGCCGAGCCATCCCCGGCCGAGTCGAGCACGTCGGTGAGACCGGCCAGCCCGCTGGCGGCATGGTGCGGCCGGACGACGGGCTCACCCAGGACAGCCATGCCGTCGTACCAGTCCTCGACGTCGACAGTCAGGCAGACCGTGCTCGTCATGCCGGCCCCCTCACCACCGAGGTGTAGTTGGCCCGCAGTCGCTCGACGACCTGTTCCTCGGAGAATCGCGACATGACCCATTGGTGGCAAAGGAGCCCGAGCTCGGAGCACCAATCTTGGTCCTTCAACAGCGCCTCGATCACACCGGCGAGGGCCTTCTTGTCGCCGCGAGGAGCGAGCAGGCCGAGCCTGGGGTCGATCACCTCCCGCATCCCCCTGATGTCGTAGGCGGCCACCGGCCGGCCCATGGCGGCGGCCTCCATGGCCACCCGGGGGATGCCCTCCCGGTAGGAAGGCAGCACGACCACGGTGGCCGAAGCCAGATAGGGGCGGACATCCTCGACGGGGCCGACGAAGGTCACGGTGCCGGCCTCGGACGCCGCCGCTACCTCGGCTCCGGAGAGAGCGTCGCTCTGGTCGTGCTCGAAGGGGCCCACATGTACGAAGTCGGCGCGCCCCGCCATGGAGGCGGCCAGATCGATGAAATCGGTACATCCCTTCTCGCGCACCAGTCGGCTGACCATCATGACGATGGGTCGCTCCGCCTGAAGCGCCGCCGGCATCGGGGTTGCGAACCGCTCCATCACGATTCCGTTACCTACGTAGGCCAGCTTTCTGCGAGGGCAGATCCGCACTCTGGGCAGGACCAGCTCATCCTCGCGGCTCTGCACCAGTACACGATGGGCCCACGTGCAACACCATCGCTCGAAGAGCCATCCCAGCGCGTTGGTCCGGTGGTCGTTACCGGCGAAATAGAGCGATCCGTGAATGGTGTAGACGGCCGGGCACCCGGCCAGCCGCGCCGCCGGGAGCCCGAGGAACGAAGCCTTGGGTGTATGGGTCTGGACCAGGTCGAATCGTCGACGCCGCAGGTACCGCCACAGTTGGACGAACGCGCCGAGGTCGGACGCGGCAAACTCCCGCCGGATCGGGACCACTTCGACCTCGACGCCCTCGGGGGGATCGTCGTAGGGGTCGCCGCTGACCACCGTCCAGTCGATTTCAGGCATCGAACGCAGCTGGTTGGCCAGCAGGAGCCGGGCCGTCAGTGACGTGGTGACCACCCGGCATCCGGACCGCGAACGCACCGGGCCCTCATGCATGGCAGTGGATGCCGGCTCCATTACTAGCCCCCAATTCGTGCGCGCCCCACTCGAGATGAGCTCGTTCGATCACGGCTGCCACACCTGCTCGTGCGCCTCGATGGGCTAGGACTATAGCCAAGGGTGCAACAGGCTCGGATGAGGAACGTCGTCCTACCTCGGCAGATTTCGGCTATCGGCCGAGGCTCGGCACCCAGTGTCCGAGCCACGACTGAAGCGAGAGCACATCCCAGAGCTCGTAGGACAGGTCCCGGCGCCCACCGAGGTGTTGCCGCCAGGCCTGCCGGATCGGTACAGGATCGAGGAGGTCCTGACCGATGAGGCGGTCCTCGGCCAGCAGTTCCTCCGCCCAGGGCCGGAGCGGGCCACGCAGCATCGCCCCGATGGGGAAGCCGAAGCCCATCTTCGGTCGCTCGATCAGCTCCGCCGGAACGTGGCGGTGGAGGACCTGACGGAGGATCCACTTGGTCGTCCCGTCGCGCAGCTTCAGGGACAGCGGGAGCCGCCAGGCTAGGTCGAACACGGCGCGGTCGAGGAACGGTACCCGGGTCTCGAGCGAAACGGCCATCGCGGCCCGATCGAGCTTGGTGAGGATGTCATCGGGCAGGTAGCCGACCAGATCCAGCCACAGCATCTGTTCGGTGATCCCGTCGAGCTCCGGCCACTCCGAGGGTCTCGAGGCCACCGAGACGGTCGGCCCGGCGCCGATCACCATCGACTCGGCGTCGTCCCAGTAGGACGCCAGGGACAGATAGGCATCCTCCGCGCCCGATGCCCCCATCACCTTAGCCACCTTGGCCACCTTGGACGACGGGTTCCTGATCGGCGGTCGGCCCGGGAGCAGTGCCGCCGCCCGGGCTGCGGACTCGACCAGCGCCGGTGGGATGGATCCGAGCGCCGCACCCGCCGAGCGACGAACAGGACCGGGTAGCCCGGACGAGCGTCGCCACAACCGTTCGAGCCAGGCGTGTCGGTTGTATCCGGCAAAGAGCTCGTCCCCACCGTCTCCCGAGAGGCTGACAGTCACCTGGGTGCGGGCCAGCCGGCTGACGAGGTGCATGGGGATCTGCGACACGTCGCCGAAGGGCTCGTCCCAGATGTCGGGCAACGCCGGGATCACCTCGGCGGCCTCGACGTCGTGCACCTCGAGCGGGGTGTGATCAGTGCCCAGATGGGCCGCGACCGCGGCGGCCTCGGCGGATTCGTCGAAGGCACGATCTACGAACCCGACCGTGAAGGTACGCACCGGCACGCGGCTGTGCCGCTGCATGAGGGCCACGATCAGACTCGAGTCGATCCCGCCGGAGAGAAACGCCCCGACCGGCACGTCGGCCACCATGCGGGCCGCGACCGATTCGGACAGGACGGTCTCGAGCCGGTCGGCCACCGCCTCCGGTCCGTCGGTCACAGGCCTGGCACGTGCCTCTGCGATAGCGTCTCGGGCCGACCAGTAGTGGCGGGCCGAGTGCCGCCCCGGGCGCGCGTCGAGGCCGAAGGTCGCCAGTTCGCCCGGCTCCAGTTTGGCGACGTGGCGATAGATCGTGTGCGGGGCCGGAATGCAGTTGTGGCGGAGGAAGAGGGCCACCGCGTCACGATCGATCTCGGCGTCGAATCGGGGCAGGGTGCAGAGAGCCTTCAGTTCCGAGGCGAAGGCCAACGATCCGGCCACCCAGCCGTAATAGAGTGGCTTCTCCCCGAACCGATCCCGGACCAGGTGCAGCTCCCGCCGGTGGCGATCCCACAGGGCGAAGGCGAACATGCCCTCACACGCCGTCAACGCGTCAGGAAGGCCCCAGTGCTGAACCGCGCCCACCAGCACCTCGGTGTCGGAGCTGCCGCGGAAGGCGAGGCCCTCGTTGGCCAGCCTGCGCCGCAAGGGGCCATGGTTGTAGATCTCGCCGTTGTAGGAAACGACCCACCTTCCGTCGGCCGAGTGCATGGGTTGGCTGCCCTCCGGGCCGACACCGACCACTTCGAGCCGGCGATGGCCGAAGAACACCCCGTGCTCGGCATCGGACCAGTACCCCTGGCCGTCTGGTCCACGGTGTGTCAGGGTGGCGGTCATGCCGGCTACCAGCGCGGCGGCCGACTCGGTGCGACTTACCCCGGTGGGGTCGAAGAGCCCGGCTAGGCCACACACGGAGACGGTGTCCCTACGTCGCCGGGGAACCGGGTTCTGAATCGGTCGGGCTGAACTCCCCGATCCGGCGTCGGTAACGGGGGTGTTCGCCCATTCTTCCCACGGCGCCGTCCCACAGACCGTGGACGATCGCCCCACGTTGTTCCCGACTGCCGGCCGCCTGCAGATGGCGGACCGAATAGGCGAGGTGCCAGGCGATCCAACTGGCCCGGCCGTGCCGGCGGGCCAGCGCGAAGGAGTTGCGTGAGTGGTAGTAGGACCGCCAGGCTTCCTCCTGGTCAGTGGGTCGGCGGACCTCGAGTGCCTGGTCCCGACCCTCCATTGTCTGGTCGCCGGCCACCCGATGGGCGGCAACGGCATCGACGAGCACCTCGAACCCCGCCTCGCGCACCCGGCAGAAGAAGTCGAAGTCCTCCAGTCCGAAGAACCACTCCGGATCGGGGAGCACCCCGGCATCGACGACCGAACGCGACACCAGCGTCGCACCCCAGCACGCGACGTCCACCGGAGCGAACTCCCCGGGGGCCCCCGGAGGGGGGACCACGTTGACGGTGTGGGCGCCGCGACCGACGAAGGTTCGTCCGTAGGCCACGACCGCGCCCACCGACCGGGACGCGCCGAGGCCGCCCACGCGGTCCACCACGTCGGCGACACGGGGAACGGGCAAGTCGAAGAGGCCGACGTCGTCCTCACACAGGTAGGCCCATTCGGTGGTCGGATCCGAGAAAGCCTCGACCAGGCCGGCCCGAAAGCCACCCGCCGGCCCGGTGTTCCGGCTCAACCGGACGGTCCTCACCTGTGACTCGAGCTCGTGGTCGTCGAGGCCGCCGTCGCCGTTGACCACCACCACGACACGGCTCGGTGGCAGTCCCTCGAGGCGCACCAACGACCGGACCACATCCCCGGCTAGACCCGGTCGCATGTGGGTGAGGACGACGGCGGTCACCTGGCGCGGGACCCGCGGCACGACGGCTTGCTCCCTCTGTCCTCGATCAGCCGTCATCGTTTCCTCCACGGTAGGCTAACCGGCGGAAGGGGAGCGGCCCGACGGGCTGGAGCACGGGGAGCACGAGTTTGCGCCGGATCCGATGATCAGCGTCATACTCCCGGTGCGCGACGGCCAGCCGTGGTTGGAGGCACAGCTGCAAGCTCTGGTTGGCCAGCAGGGGGTCGACGACTGGGAGCTGATCGTCGCCGACAACGGCTCCCGCGACGGGAGTCCGGCGGTGGCGAAGTGGTGGGCTGACCGTCACGAACACGTCCGGTGGTTCGATGCGTACACTTCGCCCGGTGCATCCGGTACACGCAATGCCGCGGCGAAGGCCGCCCGGGGAGACCGGCTGGCCTTCTGCGATGCCGACGACCTGGTCCAGCCGGATTGGCTGGCCGCCCTGGCCCAGGCGCTGGGCGACGCCGAGGTGGCGGCCGGGATCTTCGACTTCTGGGCGCTCAGCGGGCGCCGGAACTTGCCTCCCGTGGCCGCCGCCATGCAACAGTTCGGCTTTCTGCCCGCAGGGCTGAGCGCCAACCTGGCCGTCCGGCGCGACGCCTTCGAGGAGGTGGGGGGCTTCGACGAGGGGCTGGCCGTCGGTGAGGACATCGACCTGTGCTGGCGGCTGCAGCTTGCCGGGTTCCGGTTCGTCGTCGAACCGGGCGCGGTGGTCTTCAAGCGGGAACCGCTGGCGTTCCGGGAGATCTTCCGCCAGGCCTTCGCCTACGGCCGCTGCGGACCGGTCCTCTACCGCCGGTACCGGCGGTCCGGCGCCCGGCGCGACCTGGCCGGTGCGGCCAAATCGTGGCTCTGGCTGCTCCTCCACTCGCCGCGCCTGGTGAAGTCGGGACCGGAACGGGGGGAATGGGCACGCGCCGCCGGAATGCGCACCGGTCGACTGGCCGGCTCCATCGGACAGGGAGCATTTTTCCCATGACGTCCATGGCCGCCGAGGACCCACCGCGTCGGTGGACGAGCCGCACTCACGGCTGTAGCGCGGGCCCCAGAACCTGGGCTAGTTGACCTCCCAGTCGGCCCCCACGTAGACGGGCGACAGGACCATGACACCCTCAGGCAGGGCGAAGGAGTCGGGGCCCATGACGTCGAACGACATCACCGGCCTCCAAGGCAGGAGCGGCTTGCCCTTCCCGCCGGCGTGGCCGGACATGGCGGGCCACACCGAGTAACGGCCCTTCCCCAGCGGCACATGACGCAACCGGCACGTAATCTCGAAGTCCCCAGCCGGGAAGGAACCGCTGTAGCGGACGATAAACATCGGGAAGGCGCTGCCCTGCGAGACACCGAGGAAGAAATTGGCATCCAGGGGCTCCGGCGAGTTGAGGGTCAGCCGCACGTCCAGGTCGCATTCCGAACGCACCTGGCCGCCGTCGGCGGCCTCGATCTCCACCTTCAGGACGTCGACCACCCCCTCGGCCGACGTGGTCAGCGCGGCGTTCTGCTCGACGGCCGCACGGTACTTTCCCACCACCTCCCGGGTGGGCCCTGACGCCACCACACAGGCGTTGGCCAACCACACCGCCTTCTCACACGTTGCCTCCACCGACGCCAGATCATGCGAGACATACATCAGGGTGGTCCCGGCGTTTACCACCTCGCCGATCCGTTTGAGGCACTTCTGTTGGAAGTTGGCGTCCCCCACGGCCAGCACCTCGTCGACGAGCAGGATGTCCGGTTCGAGGAAGGCGGCGATGGTGAACCCGAGCCGCATCTGCATTCCGAGGGAGTAGAACTTGACCTGCCGGTTGACCGCGTCCGCCAGGCCGGCGAACTCGATCATCTCGTCGTACTTGTTCTTGATGGTCTGGCGTCCCATGCCCATCACCGCGCCGTACAGGTAGACGTTCTCCTTTCCGGTCAGCTCTGGGTGGATTCCGCTCACCACGCTCAACAACGCTCCGATCCGGCCTCGGACCTCACATCGACCTGCTGATTGGTAGGTCACCTGGCTGATGATCTTGAGCATCGTGGTCTTGCCGGAGCCGTTGATCCCGATCAGGGCCAGTGTTTTCCCGGGTGGGACCTCGAGGGAGACGTCCTTCAGCACCCAGCGGTAGTCGTGCCGGCTTCCGGTTGTGATGGATCTTCCGAACCGCCGCATCTGGTCGTAGAACTTCGGCACCGTCTTGTCGGCCCGGAATTTCTTCCAGACATGCTCGACTTCGATGGCGCCATTAGGCAATGTCGGCAAAGTTCTCCTCCAACCGCTTGAAGATCCGGTATCCCAGGGCCAAATAGCATGCCGCGCCGAGCGCCGCGATTCCGACCAGAGCGAAATTCGGCGCCTGGCCGATCAGCATGGTCTCTCTGGCCTGATCGATGATCGGGCCAAGCGGGTTGAAGAATCCGTACACCATCTGGAGATTGATGGTGATGCCGCCGACCAAATGGTGCACGAGGTGGCCGTGGTGTCCCACAATGACGTGGTGCCCTCCCGCCACGTGGAAGCTCGTGGGGATTTTGGAGAAGGGCCAGATCACCGGGGTGGCGAACAGACCGAGCGAGGTGATCAGCGGCAGCACCTGCATGAGGTCACGCATCTGGACGATGATGCTGGAAATAGCGAGGCAGACCCCGGCGGCGAAGACAATCTCGATGACCATCAACATCGGAACGTAGACCGTCGTGAATCTCGGGGCCCGGCCGAAGATCACGAACAGGAGGGCCAGGGGTACCCACGATATTGTGGTGTTGATCGCCTGGACACCCATCGTCTCGAGCGGGAAGCACTCCCGCGGGAACTGGGTCTTGGCCATCAGCGCCTTGTTGTTGAGCAGGGACTGCCCGCCTTGGCCCAGCGACGTCGAAAAGAAGTTCCAGCACAGGAGGCCTACGAAGGCGAACAGGGCATAGGGCTGGCCCTCGCTGCCGAACGACTTGATCTTCGAGAACACGAAGACGAAGAGGATCAGGGTCGCCACCGGGCCGATCACGGCCCAGAGGATCCCGAGCGACGCCTGCTTGTACTGGGCCTTGAAGTCCCGCTCGGCGAGGGTATAGATGATCTCGCGGTGCGCCCATACGTTGCGGACCGACTCGAGGAGGTGCGCCTTGTGGCGGTACAGCAATTCGTCAGGTGGCTCGTCGGGGATCGATGAGATGTCCTGTTCGACCAGCGTGTCACCGAAGGACGTCGTCGTCGTACTGAGCGCTGCCATCGGCCGAGACTACCCCCCTGGACCCATTATTCCGGGTCGATTGCGCGGCATGACCCGCTCTAGGTTATCGCGCCGGACACGAATGGGCCTACGCCCCGACCCCGACCCCGCCACTATCATCGGGCCGTGCCGGCAGCTGCGGGCCCCGCCAAGCCCAGGCCACAACCTCGGACGCGCGTGCTGTTGGCCATCAAGAGCCTCGGGCACGGCGGTGCCGAGCGCCTGCTCGTTGACACTGCGGCCAAAGGTGACCACCGGGCCTTCGACTACGAGGTGGCTTTCGTCCTCGAGGCCGAGAACGCCTTCGCCGGCACGATTGTGGCCAACGGGACCAAGGTCCACGGCCTCGGCGCCCGGGGCGATCTCGACCTCCGGTGGATGGCGGCCTTCCGCCGCCTGCTCATCGGCGACCACTTCGACATCGTCCACTTCCATCTGCCCTATACCGCGGCCCTCGGGCGTCTGGTGATCGCCTCATTGCCGCGGCGGATGGAGCCGGTCACCCTGTACACGGAGCACAGTCTGTGGAACAAGGTCTCGCCACCGGTCAAGATCCTCAACCGGGCCACGATCGGTCACGACCGCGCCTTGATCGCCGTGTCACAGGCGGCCTACGACGCCCTGCCCCGCACCCTCAAACCTCGGGCCCGGGTTGTGGTCCACGGCGTCGACCTCTCCCTTTCCGCCCAAATGATCGCCCGCCGTGCGGTGATCCGGGCGAACCTCAGAAGCGAGCTCGGCGTGCCGCCGGGAGAGTTGCTGGCCGTGACGGTGGCCGGCCTGCGACGGGAGAAGGGATACGACGTGCTCCTCGACGCCGCGGCGTTGTCGGCCGAACACCAACTGCCCATCCGATTCGTCGCCGCCGGCGCGGGATCACTCGACCAAGAGCTGGCCGAGCGGCACCGAGCGCTCGGGTTGGGCGAGCGCTTCCAGTTTCTCGGTCACCGCCTCGACGGCCTGGCGTTGCTCACTGCGGCCGACGTCGTGGTGCTGGCCTCCCACCAAGAGGGACTGCCGGTCGTCCTCATGGAGGCCACCAGCGTGGGTGCCGCCATCGTGGCCACGTCGGTGGGCGGTGTGCCCCAGGTGATTACGGACGGCGAGAACGGCCTACTCGTTCCTCCGGGCGACCCCGGACGCCTGGTCGATGCGCTGGCCCGGCTGAGCGCCGACCCCGAGCTCCGGTACCGGCTCGGCCGGCAGGCCATGGCCGGCAGCGCCGAGTTCGACGTGGCGCGGGCGAGTCACGAGATCGAAGACATCTACCTCCGGCTGCTCACCGAGCGGAGGTGACGGCCGGGGCGTCCGACCGTCAGCCGGCCGTGTTCCCGACGGCGAGCTCGTGAGCCAGGGCCTCGAGCCGTCCCAACCCGAACTCCGCGTCGGGCTCGAGGTAGTTTCCCTCGGCCCACTCGTTCCATGACTTGATCACCACCACCTGCTCGTCGACCGGGTCGAGGTGAGCCAGCTCGATGGCGCGTCTGACGTGTAGACCGAAGCGCTCCGGGGTCGCGCCGGTCGCCACCACACCCCGTCGACCCAGGCGCGGCGTGTTGTCCCAATTGGGGTAGACACTCGGGAGGATGCGCCCGCGGAGCTCGGGCGGGGGATCGGCGGGCCGGTCCGGGTACGGGTAGTGCCGCGGGCCCTTGGTGAGCCCCCACGCCAGCTTGTGCTCCCGGAGCCGCGCCCCCAGGGTGCGCCGGAAGGGAAAGGCATAGTAGACCGCGGCGTCGAATCCGTCCTCCACGTGGGATCGGTAGGTCGACTCGCCGAGCGACGCGACCAGGTACAGCCCCCCGAGTCCGGCATCGTGCGCCATCTTCTGCCACTGCTCGACGAATCGCGCTGGCTGGGGAAGCCCCGCCGGTTGGTACACGAAAAAGACGGGCCGACCACCCACGGTGATGTAACGCGGGTCCTCGAAGGCTCTCCGGAGGTACCCGAAGTGGGCGAGATCGTCGTCGACACCCGGATAGGTCTGCTCGATCAGGACCTTGCCGGGTGCGCCGTGCCAGATTCCTGACCAGCTCTGGTTGGCCCAGGACAGGCAGAAGGGGAAGTCCGGCGACCCGGAGGCGAGCACCTCCTCGAATGGGCGCTGGAGCAGCAGGTGCCCGGCGAACCAGTAGTGCCAGTAGCAGAACCCGGTGACCCCGTGGCGCTTCGCCAGGTCGGCCTGCGACTCGCGGACGTCGGGGATCCGGAGATCGTAGAAACCGAGATCCGCAGGCAAGTGAGGTTGCACGTGGCCCCGGAACAACGGGCGGGCGCGAGCCACGTTGGTCCATTCGGTGAACCCTGTCCCCCACCACCGGTCGTTCTCGGGAATCGGGTGGAACTGGGGTAGGTAGAGCGCCAGGACCTCCATCGGACGGCCATGCTACCGACGCCCGCGTTCCCGTTCGGAAATGCCGACCCGCCGAAGCGCTCGGCAGTCACGGATCTGCCCGACCGCTCATCTCCCGCGCCAACGCCGCGATGCGCTCCTCGATGGCATCGGTGCAGAACGACTCGGCGAAGAGTGCGTGGGCCTCGGAGGTGATCTCCTTCCGGAGCTCGGGATCCTGCAACAGCCGGGCGCTCCCTTCGGCCATCCCACGCGGGTCGTCCCCGATCAACAGGTGCACCCCGTCGACCGCGCCTAGACCTTCGGCGCCCAGGCTGGTCGACACGACCGGGATCCGATGGGCGAACGCCTCGATGATCTTGACTCTGGTTCCACTGCCATACCGGATGGGAACTGCCACGACGTCGGCCCGGGCCAGCTCGGCGGTGATGTCGGGAACCCGACCGACGACGACGACATGGGGAGGGTCGTGCAGCGCCATCAGGTCGGGGCTGTGCTCCCCCACCAACCGGATCTGCGCGCCGTGTACGAGCGCCCGCAACTCTGGCCCCACCTCGTCGGCCAGCACCCGAGCAGCATCGATGTTGGGCGGGTAGCTCAGCAGTCCTTGGAAGAGCAGCGTGGGCGGCGTTCCGGCACGGGGCCTCCCAACGGGATGCTCGACGGCCTGGTAACCGTTGGGGACCACGGCCACCTCGGCCGTTCCACCCAGGTCGACGCGCCGTGCATCAAGGCTGCTGCACACCACGATGGCCGAGACCCGGCTGGCTGCCCGCCGGTGCAGGCGCCGCCAACGCCGGATCTCCTGGTGGGCCACCATCCGGCTACCGGTCCTGCGGAGCCGCTCGGACCGCCTGAAGGCCTGGGCCTGCGGGACAGCCAGGCGGGCGGCGATCTTCTGGTCCTCCAGATCGTCCAGGTCGAGGATGGTAGGAGCGAAGACGTGCTCACCCGAGAGGACCCAGGGCCGCGCCCCGAACACCCACACGAGGTCGTACCGACCCGACATGGAACGGGCCAGGGCCTTCTGGACAGCTGCGCGATCCTGCCACGGCAGGGCGAGCGGCATCGAGGGCCTCGCCAGCGTCTTCAGCAGACCGACTCCGGTAGGCGGTCGATTGTCGAACCCGACCCGGGTCACGCGAGCTAGGTCCAGAGCCTGGTCGGGCGGGTCGAAGTCGGTACGGAACCGGGAGACCACCGAGCACAGCTCGACCGGTCCGCATTGCCGTAGACCACGCAGCACCATGGCCAACCGCATCCGCGGCCCGCGATCCTCGGGCCACGGGTAGTCGCCGGCAATCACCAAGGTTCTCATCGACACCCTCACGCCGGCGACCGGCCCTCGGGCCGTCTCGGCCCACCGGGCCTCACCGACTCACGATGGTAGCTAAGGGGCTCCGATCGCCAGGGCTGGTAGGGTTCTCGGGCCGGGTGGCCGGTTGCGGCGGGGGCCGCCAGTGAGCGAACGCATGACCGAGGAATCCCGATCGACCGAGGTGGCCGGCGTGCGCTTGGTGCTGCACGTGATCCCCACACCGGCCGCCCGCGGCGCCCAGCGTGAGGCCCGGGCCCTGGCCGACCACCTGGAAGCGCCCGGGACGCGTCATCATCGCCTGCTGAGCCTGTTCGAGGGCCGGGCGGAGGTGGCGGTCGATGCCACCCTTGGCCACCCGGGCGGGGATGCTCCGGGCGTCGGGTTCGACCCACGGGTGGTGTTCCGGCTCCGCTCGGCCCTTCGCCGGATGGACCCCGACGTGGTGGTGGCACACGGGAGTGAGCCCCTGAAATACCTGGTGCCGGCCATGCTCGGCCGACGCCGGCCGATGGCGTACTACGCCATCGGCACCTATTCCGGCACGAGGGGTGCCCGGCAGGTCCGCCTATGGAAACGGCTAGTGAGCCGGGCCGACGCAGTGGCAGCCGAGGGAGAGGAGGTGCGCATCGAGTGCATCGAGAAGCTGGGCGTGCCTGATCGGCGGATCGTCGTCGCCCCCAACGGCCGCGACCCGAACCGCTTCTACCCCCGGCAAGACGGGCCCGAGGCGGTCCCCGTGGTCGTCTTCGTGGGTGCCCTGACCGAGGGAAAGTGTCCGGACCAGTTCATACAGGCCGTCGACGGACTGCGGACGCGGGGGATCCCGCTGAAAGCCAGGCTCATCGGAGACGGCCCCATGCGCCAGACGCTGATCGGGCCGGCGAAGGCGGCCGGCGTCGAGGTGCTGGGCTCGCGACCCGATGTGGACGAGCAGCTGCGGGCGGCCGACGTCTTGGTGCTTCCCAGCCGGCCGGCCGGCGAGGGCATGCCCGGCGTCCTCATCGAGGCCGCCCTGTCCGGGCTCCCCGTGGTGGCGACCGCCGTGCCCGGCGTGCCGTCGATCGTGAAGGACGGTGAGACCGGTTTCGTCGTCCCGGTCGATGACGTGCCGGCCATGGTCCATTCCACGGCCAAGCTCCTCGACGACCCGGGTCTCCGTGCATGGATGGGCCGGGCTGCCCGGCAGCACGGTCTGGATAACTTCAGCCTGAGAGCGGTGGGGGAGCGATGGATGACCATCCTCCAGCCCCTGATCAACTCGGCCGTTGACAAGCGTTCGGGTCGATGACGAGCGCCCGAGGCGACGGGTGACCTTCCCCCCGCCGACACCGAGGCGCCGAGGGGCACCGCCGGCCCTGGACCGCCTGCCCGACCCGCGGACCAGGCGCCAGTGGGCCGGCCTGTACGCCTCGTCCCTGCTGTCGGCACGAAGGAATCCAGACCTGTCGGAGCTCGAGCACTTCTGCTTCTTCATCGGCTATGCCCGCAGCGGCCACACACTCGTCGCCACCTTGCTCAATGCCCACCCCGAGGTGGTGATCGCCCACGAGCTCGACGCCACCCGGTTCATTCGGCACGGGTTCGGGCGGGCACAGCTATTCTCCTTGCTCCTCGAGCGCGACCAGCAGTTCGGTGAGATCGGGCGGACCTGGTCCGGCTACCGGTACGAGGTCCCCGGCCAATTCCAGGGCCGCTACGAGCGCCTCCGGGTCATTGGTGACAAACGGGCTCGGGCCTCCGTGCTCCAAATCGCCCAGCGCCCAAAGCTGTTGGACCGGCTCCGGCAGGTGGTGAGGATTCCGATCAAGGTGGTGCACGTGACCCGCAACCCGTTCGACAACATCGCCACCGAGGCCCGCCGCCACAACATGTCGCTGTCCAAGGCCACCGCCTGGTACGAACAGATCTGCCGGGCGGTCGGCGCCGTACGGCCGTTGCTCGACCCGGCCGAGCTGATCGATCTGCGCTACGAGGACTTCGCCGGCAAGACCGGGCCGGCGCTGGCCGAGCTGTGCGGATTCGTAGGCGTGAGGGCCGAAGATACCTATCTCGAGGCCTGTGCCGCCATCGTCTGGCCGAGCACCAACCGGAGCCGGGATGCCGTCGAATGGTCCGACGCGGAGCGGCGGGATGTCGAACGACTCATCGAGACCTACGACGTCCTCCGGTCGTACGCATTCGACAGTTAGCCCGCACCATCCACCGGCGGCATGGTCGGGTCAGGACGGCTGGGGCGGGGAATGGTGCAGAGCCCGGATGGCGTTCTGCCGCTCGGCCGCCTGTCTGAGCGCCAAGCGAGCCCGTCGCCGGAGCTCCCATTCGTAGCGCGGCGGCGCGCGCTTCGGCCCCCGGGGGATCGACAACAGGACGAACATGAAGGGGAGCATCATGGTGCGCTCGCGCTCGATCAGGCCCAGGTTCCCGAGGGCGGCGAAGGCATAAATGAAGGTGGTGGTGTAGACCAGGCAGAAAATCACGTACGGCCGGGCGAACGAAGCCCGAGGAACGATGCGCAGATTGCGCATCGATAGCAGGATCAACACCAGGATGACCGTGTTCTCGAGGGCTGCCACCCGCTCGCCGGCCCCGTGTGAGTTGAAGGGCAAGGGGTTGAACAGCACCTCGTAGACATCCCGCGGGTAGTACGCAAAGTTGCTCGAATAAGGCACACCGCCGCTGTTCCCGGTGATCCCGTTCTGGGCATTGGTCGTCTGGAGCGAGTTGGTGTTTAGCCCGTGGTGGAGATACTTGACCGTTACCGCGACAGCCAGATAGAGCAGTGCTCCGAGGAATAGCAAGCTGATCAGGCGCTTCACCCCACCGAACGTTTTTCGGGACGCGGCCGTGGGGATCATCATGGCAACGACGAAGCCGGCCACGACCAGCACCAACTCGTTCGGACGAACGTAAGCACCGATGAAGACGCCCGGTGCGACGAGCACGAACCCACCCCGTTTGCGAGCCAGGAACTTGGCCGCGCCGAAAGCGATCAGCCCGAGCGCCAGCATCATGAGTGATTCCTTGCTCGTGTCAGCGGTCCAGAAGATGAGCGATGGCATCAGGAACAGCATCAACGCATATCGCCGATGGTCCGCTCCGGCAAAGGTCAAGGTGAAGGCCCGGTAGAAGAAGATGGCGCCCAGGAACGAGAGGAAGCTCATCACGAGGAAGGCGGCGAGCTGGTTCGCACCCACGATGGCCATCACGATCCCCGCTGCGATGCTCACCGACCCGTCGTTGACGATCTGGCGAACGTTGGCGTTGGCAGTGGTGAAGTTGAAGTGACGGAAGTCCGACGACAGCGCTGCGCCCTGGTGGACGTAGCGGTTCCAGTCTGCGATGCCGTGATAGAAGTGGTCGACTACGTAGATCTGGCCCGGTGCAGCCAGAAGGTGGAGCAGGAGGCTGATCATCAGCACCTTGAGCAACCAGGGGTTGCCCTCGGCGTAGGCGACCCTGGTGATGATGAGACGGCCGAGCGCGATCAGGATCCCGGCAACCACCAATGCGACGAGCGGCTGAGAGGATATTCCGGCCGCAGCGACGAGCATGTGGTTGAGCGGCCGGTTCGGGATCAGACCTGGCTGTCGGAAGCCGGACCTGAGGACGAACCGGCCCCGGCGCCGATGGCAACGGCCGGCTCATCGTGCCGTTGCGGCTCTTCGGCCGCGGCCGGCGCCCTGTTGAGCGCAGCCGGACGGGCGTCCAAGTGCGCGCCCCGCACGCCGGTGAGCACGATGCCAAGCACCGGGGCTCCCATCCGGCGGAGCAGATCACCGCCCCGACGGGCATGGTCGAAGGTGGTGAATCGGCACTCTGCCACCACGAGCACCACGTCCACATAGCGGGCCAGCGCCTCGGCGTGGTGCACCCCCAGCAGCGGAGGTACTTCGACGATGATCACATCAGATACCTGCCGGGCTGCATCGAGCACCGCCGGCATCCGTGTCACCAGCTGTCCGCTCCTCTGGATGAACGGGCTCAAGGGAAGGCGAGACACATGCTCGAGCCTCGACAGCTCGAGATGGGCCTCGATGTCCTCGGGCCGGATCTCGCCGCTCACCGTGGTGGAGTGCGAGCCGTTGGTTGCCGCCTCGACTTCGCCGGTGCTGATGACCACGACCCGGTCGCCGGCCTCGGCGTAGATGGCGGCCAGGTTGGCGGCCACATAGGGACGGGACGGTTCGGTTCCCGCCGATGCCACGAGCACGACGTGCCGGTCACCAACTTCGTGCACGGCACCGGCCTCGATCGGCTGGTCGGCCCGTGGCTGCCCGAGCTTGGCCGCGTCGAAACCCACGGCGTAGGGGTCGGTCGGCCCGGACAGCGACGCCAGGTTTTCGAACATCACCGACACCCGCAGCATCCGATAAGCCTCCGCCCCGGGTGAGTCCGGGTCCCGGATCACGTCGACCATCGGCGCCAGGCCCGGCAGGGCCGACGCCGCACCCAAGGAGCCCGAGGGGATCTCCACGACGACAGGAAACCCGAAATTGGCTTCGGCCCTGGCCGCGTTGCGCAGGCGCTTGTCGAGGAGCTCCCGCAGCAGGACGATGGCCGCACCGACCAGAGCGCCGATGACCAGGCCAGCCACGAGGCGCACCTTCCGGCTAGCGCCCAGGCTGGCCTTGACCTTGGTGCCATGGGCCGCACCGGTGGCTTGGGCGATCACTTCGTATCCGGTGTACGCGGTGCCCCCCTGGCTGGCCGCGGACTTCGGGTTCGACGCCTGCCGGTCGGTGGCGGCCGTGGTCACGTCGCTCTGCAACACGACCGCGTACACGTTGGCCAAGTTGACCGCCTGGTCAGCGGTGCTGCCGCTCGCCGTGAGGTGGACGACGGTTGGCGTGTTCCGCTTGATCGTGCCACCTGCTGCTTGCGCCGAACCCGGGGAACCGGAGGCAGCTATGGAAGCAGACAGGTATGAGGGCAGCTCGGCAGCCGGGACATCGAGTCCGGCTGCGTCAGCGACGTCCTGCAGTGTACTTGTCTGGTTCCCGACGAACGCGATCTGGGCGGACGTCACGCCGCCGTTCAGCGGGCTGTTTTGACCGTTGGGCGGCGTGCCGACGATGGCGGTGGCCGTGTACGGCACCGCGGACTTGTCTTTCTTCGCGTGGCCGACCGGGACGAGCACCGCAATGACGGCACCCAGGATGGCGAGCGCGATCAGCAGCCGCCAACTGCGCCGGAGCGCCCCCCCATAGTCGATTGGCTCCATGGTTCTCCCGATTCCTGCCCGAGGTAGGCGCTGATTCTACACCTCAGCCTGGGTAGTTGAACATCACCGCAGGGTGCCCGGGCACCCGTCTGGGACCGCTGCGGCTGCAGTGGTACCGATGCGCGACCCTGATCCGCGCCGGACGGACCGCGGGTTCGCCGGTGGAGGACACCAGCGGTCCTGACACCACGAAGTATCCGACGCTCAAGCGGCGGCCACGCGGCACTCTCCATCCACCGGGCCCGACTCTCCAACCATCGGGCCCGACTCTCCAACCATCGGGCCCGACTCTCCAACCACCGGGCTCGGCCCCCGGTCTGATGCCACCAGGCTCGATCTCCGGACGCCACGATCTGCCTGCTCCGATTCGCTTCCTGTCATCTCTGCGGTCCATCTGACAGCTAGTTGTACCCAATTCTGCATTTCTACCCAATTTCGCAGTTGTCCTCAATTTTGAGGATAGGTGCGTTGATCGATTCTTGAGGATAGGTTCGTTGATCGGCTGGTCGAAGCCATCCCACCTTGATGGATGGCAGCCGCCGGGGCCGGGGCACTTGACGGCGCCCTCTCGGGGGATGACAGTATGAGCCCACGGGCAGTTTCATCCCGGTCTGACTTTCGATGGTCGAGACGCCAGCGTCAACCGGCGGAACTCAGTGATTCCGGTGGAAATGAGGTGGACACGTAGCGCTGACACCCTGGTGTCAGAGATAGTCCGGTTCGTCACGGGATCGGACTGAACAGTGCGCTTAGGCGGAGAGCGGTCGGGCTTACGGACCAAAGGGGGGCCAAGCTGCATGGGGGACACTCAGTCGGAGAGGGAGCTCGACATGCTACCTGAGGCGAACGTCGGCTCTTCGTCGGACAAGGCGCTCGCGTCCGATCCCCACCGGACCAACGTCGCCGTCAGAGCCAGCCGGATTCGGTCCCGCTTGGTATTCACCGCCCTCGATGCGGTATGCGTGGTGGCCGGGTACAGCGTCGCCCAAGTCATCTACTTCCGCGACAAGGCGCCCGGTCTCTACTGGCAGCATCTCGCCACCTTCCTCGTGACCGCTCTGGTAGTCACCTTGGTCGCGAACCACGTCTTCGGGCTGTATGGGCGCATGTGGCGACATGCAGGTGTCGAGGAGGCCCGCCAGCTGATCCTTTCCGCCGCGGTCATCGTGTCGGTGCTGGTGGCCTTGTACCCGCTCGGCAAGGGCGCCCAATTCGAACGCGTCCCGCTGACGGTGATCGTCGTCGGGTGCATGTTCGCCACCATGGGCATGGGAGTTCTGCGATTCCATTCGAGACTCTTCGCCTGGCAGCGCGGGGCGCGCCGGGTCGGCATGCGAGTTGCCGTGGTCGGAAGTCGGGACGCAGGTGCCGCGGCCATCCGCGAGATGCTGCGCAGTCCGGGAGCTGGGCTCGTCCCCGTGGCGGTTTTCGATGACGACCCCAGGGCCCATGGACTGTCCATGGTCGGGGTGCCGGTGGTCGGCACCATCGACGACATCCCGAGCGCCGCCAGCCGCTACACCCTCCAGCAGGTCCTCCTGACCATCCCCGACCCGCCCCGGGAGACCGTCGAGAAAGTCCTGGTGGCCTGCGAGAAGGCTGGGCTCACCATGAAGGTGCTCCCGGGCGTGAGCCACTTGGTCGATGGGGGCGCAACGGTGGCGCCGCTGCGCACGCTCCGCGAACCTCAGATCGAGGATCTGCTGGGCCGCGATCCGATACCCATCGACCTCGCCACGGTGAGGCGCTCGCTGGAAGGGCGCCGCGTGCTTGTCACCGGGGCAGGCGGTTCCATCGGGTCGGAGATCTGCCGCCAGGTGGCTGATCTCGATCCAGCCATCCTCGTGCTGCTGGACCACGACGAGACCCACCTGCACGACACGGTGGCCACCATCGCCGGCCCGACCGAGCAGGCTCTCGTCGACATCACAGACGAGTCGGCTGTCACGGACGTCTTCAACCGATATCGCCCCGAGGTCGTTTTCCACGCCGCCGGCCACAAGCACGTCCCGGTGCTCGAGAACCATCCGATCGAGGCCGTCTCCACCAACGTGTTCGGTACACTGAACGTGGTGACGGCGGCCACGGGCGTCGGCACCCAGCGCTTCGTTCAGATCTCCTCGGACAAGGCCGTCCGGCCCTCAAGCGTCATGGGAGCCACCAAGCGCCTGGCCGAGCAGATCGTCCTCGCCCACGCTCCCCGTGGAGCCTCCTATTGCACGGTTCGCTTCGGCAACGTGCTCGGCAGCCGCGGCAGTGTGATCCCGACATTTTCCCGGCAGATCGCCAACGGCGGCCCTGTCACGGTCACCGACGCACGCATGACGCGGTTCTTCATGAGCGTTGAAGAGGCTGTGCAACTGGTGCTCGAGTCGTCGATGTTGTCGGATGGCGGCGGCGAGATCTTCATGCTCGAGATGGGCGAGCCGGTCCGTATCCTGGACCTCGCCGAGCGGATGATCCGACTCTCGGGCTATCGGGTGGGCGTGGACATCCCGATCGACATCGTGGGAGCCCGGCCGGGCGAGAAGTTCAAAGAGGAGCTCCGCACTCCCGACGAAGAGGTCCTCACCACCTACCATCCCTACATCAATCAGCTCATCCCGATCACGGTCCCGCCGGAGGGGATCGCCACCTCGCTCGAGCAACTCCGTGAGGCCGCCGGGCAGCGGGACGCCGCCGGAGTACGGGGCCTGGTGTTCGCCATCGCGGCAACTTCAGGGTCTCCCCGGTATGTCGAATCCAACGCAGATGGCGATGTGGGCTTGATCTCAGCAGACCCAGGATCGGCGACGGATGACGGTGCCCTCGAGCCGCTGGCCGCCGAATCCACGGCGGACAGCTCGGCGCAGGTCCCGGCGTGATCCAGCGGTCGGACGTCACGGCGTGAGGCAGGACGACGGGCCGACCCGGCTCGTCGTTGTCGGTCAGGGTTACGTCGGCCTGCCCCTGGCCCTCCGAGCCGTCGAGGTCGGGTTCGACGTGGTGGGGTTCGACGTCGACATGGAGCGCATCAAGCGGCTGGCCGCCGCGACCTCCTATGTCGAAGACGTTCCGGACTCCCGCATTCGTGAGGCCCTCGCCACTGAGCGCTACCTGGCAACCGACGACCCCGACCGGATAGCCGGATTCGACATCGCCGTCATCGACGTGCCCACCCCGCTGCGGGACGGGCTCCCCAACCTCTCGCACGTGGAGAAGGCGGCGGCCGTCGTGGCCCTGCACCTGCGCCCCGGCGCCACGGTGATCCTCGAGTCGACCAGCTATCCCGGAACCACGGAGGAACTGGTCGCTCCGCGGCTCGAACAGGGCTCGGGGCTGACGTGCGGGCGCGACTTCTACCTCGGCTACAGCCCCGAGAGAATCGATCCAGGTAATCCCGACTGGAGACTGGAGAACACGCCGAAGGTGGTTTCCGGCGTCAATCCGCCCTCGCTGGAGATGGTGCAGCGGTTCTATGGACGCCTCGTCGAACAGACAGTGGCGGTGTCCGGCACCCGGGAGGCCGAGCTGACCAAGCTGCTCGAGAACACATTCCGACACGTCAACATCGCGCTGGTCAACGAATTGGCCATGTTCGCAGCGGAGCTCGACATCGACGTCTGGGAAGCCATCGACGCCGCAACCACCAAACCGTTCGGCTACCTGCGCTTCACCCCAGGACCCGGCGTAGGCGGTCACTGTCTGCCCATCGACCCCAGCTATCTCTCATGGAAAGTGCGACGGAGCCTCGGCCGACCATTCCGCTTTGTGGAGCTGGCCAACGAGGTCAACGAGCACATGCCCGACTACGTCGTCGGCCGCCTGGCGCTCGCTTTCAACCGCATGGGCCGAGCGATCAACGGCTCGAGAATTCTGCTGCTCGGCCTGGCTTACAAACGGAACACCGGAGACTCTCGCGTGGCACCGGGTAGCACCATCGCTCAGTCCCTCGCCGCGCTCGGTGCCCAGGTTCGCGTGGTCGATCCACACATCGTGGACGAATCCGTCCCCTATCCCCTGGTCGAGCTCACGGCGGAGGAGATCAGAACGGCCGACGCCACGGTGATCATCACCGATCACGACGCCTTCGACTACGAGCTGGTGCGGGCCAATGCCGTGTATGTGTTCGATGCCCGGAACCGCCTGCGTGGGCCCACCATCGAACGGCTGTAGTCTCCGCCCGTGTCCGGCCGAGTGAGGACCTGCCCCACCGAGTGCCATGACGTTTCGGCGGCGATGACCCTGGCGGTCAGGCCGTGAAGGTCGTGGTGACCGGAGGAGCCGGATTCATCGGAGCAAACTTGTGCCGAGCGCTCGCCGTCGATGCCGCCGTCGACCACGTAGTGGCCCTCGATGACCTGTCGACCGGTCAACGCCGCAATCTTGCCGGCATAGACGCCGTGAACCTGGTCGAAGGCTCCATCCTCGAGCCTGGCCTCCTCGATGGGGTCCTCGAGGACGCGGCTGCGGTCGTCCATCTGGCCGCCAGGCCATCCGTTCCCCGGTCTCTGGCCGACCCCATGGCCAGTCACCTTGTCAATGCCACCGGCACCATGGAGGTGCTGGAGGCAGCCCGACGAGGCTGCCGCCCTCAGGTGGTGATGGCCTCGTCCTCATCGGTGTATGGCGCCAATCCGACCTTGCCCAAACGGGAGGACATGGCAACCATGCCGGTGAGCCCGTACGCGGCGAGCAAGCTGGCGGCGGAGTCAGCCACGCTGGCCTACGGCCGGTCATTCGACCTTCCCGTCCTAGCCTTCCGCTTCTTCAACGTCTTCGGTCCACTGCAGACCGCTGACCACGCCTACGCCGCCGTCGTGCCCACCTTCGTCGCCTGTGCGCTTCGCGGTGATCCGCTACCGGTGCACGGCGACGGGCGCCAGACCCGCGACTTCACCTACGTCGGCAGCGTGGTGGCGGTCTTGCGCCAGGCAGTTCTTCGTGGTCTGAGCGATCCCGGGCCGGTCAATCTGGCCTTTGGCTCCAGGATCCCGCTCCTCACTCTCATTGAGATACTCGAGAAGATCTTGGACAGGTCCCTCCCCCGCCGCCACACCGAGCCGAGGGCGGGTGACATCCACGACTCGCAGGCGGATCAGTCTCGACTCAGGCGTCTGTTCCCGGACATCGAACCGGTGACGCTCGAGGAGGGCCTGCGCGACACGGTGGCTTGGTTCGAAGGCAACGCCTGAGAGCACTGGGGGGTGGGCCAGGGAATTCCCTCGTCAAGACGGACGAGATCAGTCTTTCCGTCAATCAGGGGAATGGCTACAATTGCCACCGAGCGGGAGGATACGGCGGAAGCTGTGCCGTGAACCCCGAGCATTGGGGAGCAGCTAGGGGGCAGGGGACGATGGCAACCAAGGAGCCGGTAGGCGGTGCGGTGGATGCTGGCGAGCGGACTGGCGTCTTGGGCCAGACGGTGGCCCTGGTCGACCTCCGACTCGACCCGAAGGCCCCACGCAGGGAGTCCCGGGGCCCAGCGATTGTGTTCGACACTGCCCTTCAAGAGATCGAACAGGCCGTGCGCGGCGAAGACCGTGTCTGCCCCTTCGCGACATCCCGGGTGGCGGTGGCCTTCGGTCCAGATGCGGATGCCGTGAGCCCAAAGACGTTGGCTGAGCGCTTGGCGCGCGCCGTCCGCCTGAGTGCGTTACTCGACGGAGAGGGTGCGCGCGGACGCCCGGGGGCCGCCGAGGGGGATGCCGGCGGTCTGGGTCCCATTGCCGGGCCGGCCTCGTCCTCCGCCACCGTCATCGTGGAACGGATGATCGGGGTCGATCCCTCTGAGGCTCCCCTCGCCCGCTCGAGCGGCGTCCTCAGGACCGGACTGCCCTTCGGGCCGGCTCGCCTGACACCAGGGTTCCGCCACCGGACCGTCGTACGCTGCACGGCAGGCAGCTTTGCCCGGTACGGCACCCGACGCGACGACATCGTCCCCGGTGACCGAGGAACGATTCTGGTGGTCAGCCCGTGCCCGACCTCCGGTGGTGCTCCCGGGTTGTCCGCCGTTGCCGCGTCCACGATGGCGGAGCGTCTGGGATACCAGGTGGGGACCGTCGCCCTCGGCTGCGACGACCAGCTCGTCCTCGAGGTCGGTGGCGCCGAGGTGGAGTTGGTCGTCCTGGTGCTCGAGGGAGAACACGAGACAACGAGTGACCGCACCACGTGGGCTTCGAGCACGTGGTACATCTCGGCGCGGCTGACCGCCAGGTACTGCACAGAAGGGATCGGTGTACTTGCGGTTTGTGCCGGAGGCAGGGCGGGCGCACTGGCAACGTGTGTGGCCCAGGGGGCTGCAGTCGTCTTGGACCTCGACGAGCTGCAGACCCAGCTGAGCCGCGCGCCTGAAGTCGGCGCCGTGGACGACCCATGGGAGGGACTGGTTGGCGGCGACCGTATACCGCAGCCCATGGAAGCACTTGTGCTACTGACGGCCAGCGAGCGCCGGGTGCTGTTCTATCTCACCACCGGGCGATCCGCCCAGGACATCGCGGACGAACTGGTCGTCTCGGTGACAACCGTCCGATCTCATATCCGTTCCATCCTGCGAAAGCTCGGTGTCAGGTCGCAGCTCGCCGCCGTGGCCATAGCCAACAGTCAGGACTTCGAACGCAGCCATTCCGGTGGGGCGTCCGATATCCGACGGGAGCTCGAAGCCCCAGGCGTGGCCTGACGGCCCAGTCAGGTCGGCTACCGGGTCAGATCGGCTACCGGGTCAGGTCGGCTGCCCCGTCTTGCTGAGCAGGCCGAGTGCGTAGCAGATATGTGCGATGTTTTGAGCGGCAGAAAGCTCGGCGACGCCGTTCTTGGCCTCGATGGCTGCCTTCATGGCATTGGCCTGTTTGCGGAGGTTGTCATTCTGCGCCACCGCCACCTCATTCATCAGCTGTAGCCGTTCCGCCGGCGTGGTCGTCGCACCATGGATGATGACCTCGTTGCCGAAGTCATGGCAGGCGGTGACTTCTGCGCTGGTCACCGAAGGCTTCGGCGCGGCCTGGTTCGAGCTGCACCCCGCCACGAGCAAGGCGACAAGGGATGCAGTCATCGCTAACTTGGTTGGGTTCCTCACGGCCTGCACGATACCAACAACAGGGTTTCTCCGCACTCCAATCACCGGCGTCGAGCGTGATGACCCCGCCTTCTTCCAAGCGACGAAGGAGTTGATACTCCGGCTCCGACCTCACGCGCAGCCGCTCGGTCTGCTCACCCGCCAGCCGCGTCCGGCTTCCCGTGACTCGGGCCCGGTGGACGGCGAGGGGTAACTGAAGACGGCGGGCCAATACTGCCAGCCCGTCGGCGAAGCGGTCGGTGGACAGGACACTCGAGCAGGCGGCGATGCGGTCAGGGCTTCGGGCACATCGAAGCGTCGGAGAACACGGCCAGCTGGTTCAACAAGTCCATGGCGTCCATTGCGCGGCACCTCAGCCACGGATACGGGCCGCTCCGCGCCCGGTCGAGCGAGGGCAATGGCTCGCTCGGCGGGGCTCCGGCCCGTATCGATGCCATGCTGACCACATGCGAAGCAGGATTCTGAAGGCCGCTGACACGCTCGGGATTCGCAGGGGACTCGCCCGGGGACGGGACCAATTGGTGGCCTCCCTGACCGGGAGCAACGCCAACGTGGCGTTTCGCCGGAACCACCTCGACGACAAGCATCTCAAGCTGCTCTTGAGCTTTCTGCTCCGACCCGATTCCAATTGCCTCGACGTCGGAGCTCACCGTGGCACCTTCTTGACCCACTTCCGACGAGTGGCTCCAGCTGGGCACCACATCGCCTACGAACCACTGCCGGATCTGGCGGCCGAGCTGGCCGAGCAGTTTCCGGAGATGGACGTGCGGCAGCGGGCCTTGTCGGATGAGGAGGGCACGACAACCTTCGTGCACGTGCGGGATGCCCCGGCCTACAGCGGGTTGAAGCAGCCCACCCACCCGGTCGGGATGACCACAGAGACCATCACCGTCCGAACGGAACGTCTCGACGAACATCTGCCCGGCGGTTGGATGCCCGGATTTGTCAAGATCGATGTCGAAGGAGCCGAGGCGCTGGTCGTCCGAGGTGCCCTGGACACCCTCCGATCGGCCAAGCCAGTCATGGCATTCGAGCACGGGCGGGGTGGCGGCGAGCGATACGGCGTGTCGGACGAGGACATGTACCAGCTCGTCTGCGACGACATCGGGCTGCGCCTCTTCGACATGGACGGGAACGGCCCGCTCGGATCGGCCCAGTTCAAAGACGAGCTCGCCAGCGGCGAGCGATGGAACTGGATTGCCCACGAGTAACCGCGCCCAGCAGTCGAAGCCGTCCCGACCATCAGTGGGGTTGACCGCAGGTCAGGTGGTTGATGCCGCCCCGAGATACCGGTCAGAGACCCGGTGGGTTTCTCGGAGAGCAAAGTGACCAAGGAGCAGCAGCCCAGTTGTCCCGGCCCGGCTGCGGCCTCCGACTGCTGGGCAGCCGGCCTCTTGCGCCTCGGGCCATCCGTCAAGCAGGACTGTGCCCGTGGCGACGACCGGCCGGATCCCTGACGTTCATTGATAAAGTCCCCGCCGTGAGGGAGTCCGATTGGGCTGGGCGGGCGGTCAGGGCAACGGTTGGCGCCGCCGATCGGCCAGCAGGGCACGGAACGTTCGGATGATCTACGTCGTCACCATCCACTGGCGGACACCGAAGTGGATCGATCCCCAGCTCGACTATCTCAAACGCCATATCAATGCCCCCTTCCGGGTGTTCGCGACGCTGAACGACCTCAAAGAGCGCTCGATGTGGGAGCGGTTCGACTATGCCGACGACCGGCGGGGCCACCACGGCCTCAAGCTGAACGCCCTGGCCCAACGGGTCACGGACGAGGCGGATCCGAGCGACATCCTCATCTTCCTCGATAGCGACGCCTTCCCGATCCGCCCGCTCGACCACTGGCTCGAGGCAAACCTGGCCCATCATCCGCTGATCGCCGTCCAGCGGCGGGAGAATTTCGGGGACCTTCGCCCCCATCCGAGCTTCTGTGCCACCACCGTGGCGTATTGGGACCGCATCGGCGGCGACTGGAGTCGGGAGCCGTGGACGACGCCCCTCGGCGAGGTCCTCGAGGACGCGGGCACCCGCGTACTGCGGTCGCTCGACGAGGCACGTGCCGAATGGCTTCCTCTCGTACGGACCAACACCAGGGAGGTCCACCCGCTCTTCTTCGGCGTCTACGGGCACTACGTCTACCACCACGGTGCCGGCTCGCGTGCCTCGTGGAGCGGTCACGACGACCAGCGGGTATTCACGGATTCCGTCCCGACGGACCAGAGCCTGAGGACGCTCGCTTCCGAAGTGACCAAGGACCCGCGGCTCCTCCTGCGTGTCCGGCCGAAGCATAGGGATGTGCTGATGGGAGCCGTGGCCAGATCGGTCAGTCAGGTGCGCATGCGGCTTATCGTGCGCTCCACGAAGCGAAAGTCCCATCGGGTGTTTCGTCGGCTCTCCAGGGATCCCTCCTTCTACCTGGATTTCGACGATGCAGCGATCGGCGGGGTCTGACCACCGGGCAGACTGGGCCAGGCGGCCGAACGTGGTGGCGTCCCACGCGGCCCACCCCCCTCGCGGTGCCTCACGGCGACCCGTTCGTCGGCGTTGGCGGTGCCCCGCCATCCCCATCGTCCGACCCCGTGGGAGCGGGAGTCAGCCCGGGCGCGCCGTCGAGCTCGCCAGACGTCGCTGGGCGCGCGCCCACAGTGACTGGGAGAGCGGTCGTTCCCTGAGGATCTGCTCGAAGCTGCGGCGCATGGCTAGGACGTCCTCGACCCATCCTGGCTCCTCGGTGAGGGCCGGAGCCGACCAGGGCGAATGGGCGCCGCTGCGACGTTCGAGCAGCTCGACCAGTTCGAGCTGTCCCGCGGCCAGTCTGGGATCGCTGGTGGAGGTGGCCCGCTTGTGTCGGAGCCCGGCGTCAAGTGATGCCGCGGCTCGATCGGCCGACGCCGGATCGACGTCGAGCCCGACCGCGTGCAGGAAGTCGATCAGTCGGCGGCACCACGCAGAGGTGCTCTCGAAGAGCTCGTCATATCGGAGGACCAGCGTGGGAATCCCATCGAGCGCCAGCAGCGACGAGCGGATGTAGCGCTCCCACAGCGCGAGCCCGTGGGTCACCGTGAACCCGTTGCGAGCCTGGAGCGAGCCGGCCACCTCGAATCGATCACGGGTGACGTAGATGGCGGCCACGGGAGGCCCGAGTACGGATCGCCAGAATGGCAGGAGGATGCAATTGCGTGGGTCCTTCCACACGAACGGCTGCGGATTGAAGACGGCCGCGGACAGCCGGGCCGCCTCCATCCGCTTCTCGTCGAGGGAAGGCGCAATATCCCAGCCGGGTTCGAGTCGCGGCGGCGCTGACCAGCTGCCACCGAGCACGCGGAGCAGCTGGTTGTTGAACTTGTTCAGGGTGACGCTCTCGTTGTTCCCTCTCGGATTCGCCTCGGACGCAGGAACCAGGTCGGACGCCGCAGGACCATGCAGTCCCATCTGGAACAGGAGCCCGGTGACCGCCGAAGTCCCACTGCGGTGCATACCGATCACGTAGAGACATCGGTTGCGGTTCGTGTCGGACCAGCGCGCCGGCTCGTCATGCTGGCTCATTGTATGAACGGTCACTACCAACCCTTCACCGTCGGGTCCCCTTCGAGGGCAAGGGGTCCATACTCTAACAAATGCCCCCCGTAGGCCTTGGCGGAATCGCCCGGTCATCGACGCTGACGGTCGACGACGTATTGGGCGGCCGGTCGATGCCTCGTCGGCAAAGACCAGACCGTCCACGAACGCGGTCGCCTCGGCCGCCGGCGCTTCGACGTCCGCTCCGTCGACCGAGTCCGACCGGCACTCTCACAGGGCGGCACCGTCGGCTCGGCCTCCTGTCTGACGTCGTCCACGGGCGCGCCGCAGGTGAGGCATGACCAGACCGGACCGAAGCGGCCGAGCCCCTACGACGCTGATCGGCGCCGGCTCGACGGTGCCCCGCCTGGCCGAGACGGCACGGGTGGCGGTCGAGCTCGACCACGCTGCGTGCACCACGTCACGGAACGACGGTCAGCAGGTCGGCTCGACGACCAGCGCCTTGGTCAGGGCACCCCACTCGTAGACCACGTCATAGGGCAGGTTGACTTGCGGGTCCTGTACCGGGACCATCTCCAGATGGATCGGGGTGCACCTCCCGAAGAGGAGGCGGGCCCGGGTCGCCTGGCTCCGTTCGGAGACCACGATGATCCGGTTCCAATGACGCTGAGCAACCAGGCGGCTCACGAACTCCGCCTCGCCCCGGGTATCGAGGGGATCGGCGCGAAAGCAGATGATCGACACGTGCGGAACGGGTTTCGGGCAGGGAACCGCTTTCGTCCCCCCGAGGGAGATAACCGCAATCGGCGCGTAGCCCGACTCCGCCAGTTTGATGGCCTTCTTCTCCCGGAGCTGCCCGCTGTCCCCCCCGAGGGCGACCACCGCGTCCGCTTTGGTGGGGCTGTCCGTCGGCGGCCAGATGAACAGACGGGCGCTCGCCAGGGGAACGACGATCACCAGCGCCACTATCAGCACCAGAGCGGTCACCCCCACCCACCGGCGCAGCCTGGACCTCAGCGGGCGCGTCACCGGGGGCAGGCTATAGGAACGGTGTGGCCAGGTAGGCTCGCGCGCCGAGGTATGGCATGACGCGAACGAGACGACTGGCGATCGGCCTGGCCCTGACGGCCGGTCTCGTGGTGATGCAGGTCGCGCTGGGCCTGGTGGCGCGTTCAACCGCTCTTCTGGCCGATGCAGGACACAACCTCACCGACGTGGGCGCGCTCGCCCTCTCGATCGTCGCCGTTCGCATGGCGCTGCGGCCGCCCGACGCAGAGCGTTCGTTCGGCAGCCATCGAGCCACCATTCTCGCCGCGCTGGCCAACGCGTCGCTGATCGCCGTGGTCACCCTGGTCATCATCATCCAGAGCATCTACCGCTTCGACCACCCTGAGCACGTGCGGGCCGGGCTGGTGGTCGCGGTCGCCTCGTTCGGCCTGCTCGTGAACGGGGTCACTGCCCTCATCCTGCGCGACGGAACGACCGATCTGAACATGCGCGCGGCCGTGCTGCACATGGTGGGCGACGCGTTGGCTTCGCTGGCTGTGATCGTGGCCGCCGTCGGCCTGCTCATCCTGCCGTCCGCCACCTGGTTCGACCCGGCGTCGGCTCTGGTGGTGGCGGCCATCATCCTCTACCAGGCCTCAGGCGTGCTTCGCACCAGCATCGCAGTGCTCCTCGAATCCACCCCGGCCGACGTCGATCTCGTCGAACTGAGGTCGACCATGGAGCAGATGCCCCGGGTCGACGAGGTGCACGACCTTCACGTCTGGAGCCTGTCCAGCGAGATGCGACTGCTCTCGGCCCACGTGGTGTTGACCGGTCACCCCACGCTCGAGGAGGCCCAGGTCGTGGGCGAGCGGGTGAAGGCCATGATCGCCGACACGTTCTCCATCGGTCACAGCACGCTCGAGTTGGAATGCGAACCTTGCAACGACGAGGACGCCGACCCCTGCCGGATGGAACCGGTGGCCCAGCCCGCTCCAGCCGTTCGGGGCGCTCGACTCGATTGAGCGGCCGTACCGATCCGTCCGACTTCCCCAACCGCTTTCGGACGCGACGCAGCCCCGAGTAACCGAGCGGCTGAACCACCCAAGCTCCTCGGGGCTACGCACCCAGTTGGCCCGGCATCACCATGCAGAGCCGTGTCGGACGACCCCACCGGCACGACCATGGCACTCTTTCGAGCACCCCGGTCCTTCCCCGGACCTACCTGGCCGGTCACCTACGGCCCACCTGCATCTCAAGGACCTTCCGAAGGACCATGATTGGCCCCCTCCGGTCCTCCGAGACTCTCCGGCGGTGCTTCGGCTTTCCGGTCAATTGACACTGTGATGGGTGTCCTTTCCCAGGTCAAGAGGCCTACGCGATATCCCTACCTTTTCCTCCGGATTTCCCTCCCCGTCCCCAGATGACGGCGGGATGTCCACCGTTCTTCCCCAGCCGGGCGCTAACCTTCCGGGGGCCGTGAGCCCCTCCCGGGGCTCGTGAGCCGGGCATGGGCAGGTCTCATCCAGGGCTCTCGGAGGTCACCGCTCGAATGAGCAACAGCAACACTCGCCTTATCGCCGGACACGCCGGCGCCGGTCGTCGCTCGAGACGCCTGGCGGTCGCGGCGGCTGCCATCGGCGGGCTGGCCGTCGTCGCCGTGGTGGTGGTGTTGGTGATCGGACCGACCGGACATTCGTCCGCCTCGGCCCAGCCGCCGGCCCGGCCCACCCACGCACCCGTCGCACCACCGTCGGTCGCCAGCCCTCCGCCCCCCAATCCCAATCCCCTCTCGCCCGGCATGCCCGTCGGCTCCGACCAGTACGAGTCCGATCCATTCCTCTACCTCTCGCACGGCCGCTACTACCTGTACACGAGCGGCGTCCCCGGCACCCATGCGATCAACGTGCCCGTGGCGTCGGCGACGTCGTTCGGTGACTGGACGCCGTCGATCGAGGCCCTCCCCGTCCTCCCACCCTGGGCGGTGCCGGACTTCACCTGGGCCCCCGACATCCACCAGTTCGGTTCGACCTACGTGCTGTACTTCACCGCCCTGGTGAAGGGAACCTCACCGGCCATGCAATGCATCGGCGCAGCCACCGGGACGTCGCCGCTCGGCCCGTTCAACCCCGAGAGCACGCCGTTCATCTGCCAGACCGATCAGGGGGGCACCATCGACCCGCGGGTCTTCACCGACAGCGACGGGACCCGCTGGATGCTGTTCAAGTCCGAGCAGAACATCGGCGGAGCCAACACGCCCACCAAGATGTGGTCGCAGCGCCTGACCCCCGACGGCCTCGGGCTGATCGGCCAACCCTCGCTGCTCATGCAGCCGGACGAGCCATGGCAGGGCACGATCGTGGAGGCACCCGACATGGTCAAGACCGACGGCGGCTACTGGGTCGCCTACTCGGGGAACTGGTTCAACGGTCCCGACTACGCCATCGGCATGGCCCACTGCGCCGGCCCAGCCGGTCCGTGCAGCGATACGTCGCCCTCCCCGCTGCTCGGCTCGAACTCCCAGGGCGCCGGTCCCGGTGAAGCCTCGTTGTACCAGGACGGATCCGGGGTCTGGTTGCTCTACAGCCCGTGGCGGTCGCTGGCTCCCCAGCCGGACATCCCTCCCAGGCCGGTCTTCATCACGAAGCTCGGCTTTTCCGCCGGCGGTCCCTACCTTGCCGCCGGTGGTCCGCCGGCGAACCTCGGGTTACCGAAGTCGTCGCCGTCACGGTCAGCCCCGTAGCCGCTCCAGCTCCGCCGTGACCGCCTTGCCGTCCGCCTGACCGCGCGTGGCACCCATCACCCGGCCGACGAAGAACCCGGTCAGTTTCTTGCGGTCCGACTCGTCCCCGTCGCAGTAGCGGCTCCACTCGTCGGGGTGGGCGGCTACCACGCCGGCCACCGTGGCGGCCAACGTCTCGTCGGACATCGCTTCGAAGCCCCTGGCCGCGGCGATGGCGGCCGGGTCTCCCCCACCGGCGGCCAGCAGGTCGGTCAGCACCGCCTTGGCCTGGGTGGCCGTGAGGGCTCCCGCCGCCTCCAGGCCGAGGAGGGCAACGTAGGACGCAGGGTCGAGTCGGCGGGCCGCCTCCGCATCGGTGGCGGCCTCGTTGGCCGTCCGGGCCAGCGCCAATCCCGGACCCACCCCCGCCTCCACCGCCGCGGCCACCAGCCGGTCCAGATCGAGATCGACCACCGTGGCCACCTGGTCGACTTGCGACTCGGGAACCCGGCCGGCCTCGCCGAGCAATTCGATCAGGTGGGCCCGCCGGGTGGCGGGCATCGGTCCCATCGCGTCGCCCACCGCCCGGATCCACTCGGCGTCAGGAGCGAGCGGCACCAGGTCGGGTTCGAGGAAGTAGCGGTAATCGTAGGCCTCCTCCTTGGACCGCAGGGCCACCGTGCGGCCGGCGTCCTCGTCCCAGTGGCGAGTCTGTTGGACCACGTCATCCCCCCCCTCGAGCAGCTCGATCTGGCGGTCCGCCTCGTACGCCACGGCTCGGCCGAGGGAGCGGAGCGAATTGAGATTCTTGACTTCGCATCGGGTCCCGAATGAGTCACCGCCCGCCCGCCGGACCGACACGTTGGCGTCGACCCGCATCGACCCCTCTTCCATCTTGCCGTCGGAGGCACCCGAGGCGATGAGCACCCCTCGCAGTTCGGCGGCGTAGGCGCGGGCCTGGTCGGCCGAGCGCATGTCCGGCGCGCTCACGATCTCCACCAAGGGGACGCCCGACCGGTTGTAGTCGATGAGCGAGTAGTCGGCCCCGTGGATCCGGCCGGACGTGCCGGCGTGTGACGTCTTACCCGTGTCCTCCTCCAAGTGGGCCCGTTCGACTCGCACCCGGCTCCCGTCGGGGAGGTCCAGGTAGCCGCGGACGTTGATGGGTTCGTCGTACTGCGTGATCTGGTAATCCTTGGCCTCGTCGGGATAGAAGTAGTTCTTCCGGTGGAAGGTAGAGGACCGGATTTCGCAGTGCAGAGCGCTGCCGATGGCCATGGCCAGCTCAACCGCTCTCTGGTTGAGCACCGGCAGGGAGCCCGGGAGACCCAGGCACACCGGGCAGATGTTGGTGTTGGGCTCGTCCCCGAACGAGCTGGGGCACCCGCAGAAGAGCTTGGTGGCCGTCTTGAGCTCGGAGTGGACCTCGAGTCCGACGACCATCTCCCACCCCGGCCTCATGAGCCGGTCACTCCGGCGATCGCCGGCCGCCCCACCGGGGGCGCGGCGGCCTCCACCACCGCGGCCACCTTCAGGATGGTTCCCTCAGACAGGGCCGGACCCAACACCTGCACACCGACCGGCAGGCCGTCGTCGCCGGTGCCGAAGGGAACGCTGACGGCGGGATGGCCGGCCAGGTTGGACGGGATGGTGCAGACATCGGAGAGGTACATGGTCAACGGGTCGCCGGTCTTCGATCCGAGCGGAAAAGCGGTGGTCGGAGCGGTCGGGCCCAGCAGGACATCGCAGCGGCGGTAGGCGGCCGCGAAGGCTTCGATGATCATGGTGCGCACCCGGAGCGCCTGGTTGTAGTAGGCGTCGATGTATCCGGCCGACAGCACGTAGGTGCCGAGCATGATCCGGCGCTTCACCTCGGCGCCGAATCCCGCCGATCTGGTGGCGGTGTTCATGGCCGTGGTGTTCTCGCCGTCCACCCGCAGGCCGTAGCGTACGCCGTCGTAGCGGGCCAGGTTGGAGGAAGCCTCGCCCGGCGCGATGAGGTAGTAGGCGGAAAGCCCGTGGGCCACCTCCGGAACCGAGACCTCCACCACCCTCGCCCCGGCGACGGCGCAGGCCTCGGCGGCCTCCCGCGTGCGGGCGGCCACGTCCGGGTCAGCTCCGTCGAGGAACTCAGTCAACACGCCGACGGTGAGACCGGCAACCCCGTCGTCGAGAACGGACAGGATCCGTGGCGCCGGGCGGTTGAGAGAGGTGGAGTCACAGGGGTCGTGGCCGCCGACGACGGTGAACAGGAGGGCGGCATCGGCCACCGTGGTGGCGAGGGGTCCGATCTGGTCCAATGAGCTAGCGAACGCCACCAGTCCATAGCGCGAGACCGTGCCATAGGTTGGCTTCAACCCGACCACACCACACAGAGCAGCCGGCTGGCGGATCGAGCCGCCGGTGTCCGACCCGAGCGCCAACGGCACGAACCCGGCCGCCACTGCCGCCGCCGAGCCCCCGGACGAGCCACCGGGGACCCGAGTCGGGTCGTGCGGGTTGCGGGTCGGACCGTAGGCCGACGCTTCCGTCGAGGACCCCATGGCGAATTCGTCCATGTTGGTCTTCCCCACCATCACCGCGCCGGCGGCGCGCAGCCGGGTCACCACGGTCGCGTCGTAGGGAGGGCGCCACCCTTCGAGAATGCGCGACGAGCAGGTGGTCGGTACCCCCCGGGTGCACAGGTTGTCCTTCAGGGCCACGGGCACTCCGGCCAACGGCCCCGGGTCTTCCCCGGCCGCCACCCGGCGATCCACTGCAATCGCCAGCTGGCGGGCTACTTCCGCGGTGACCAGGTTGAAGGCGTGAACCGCGGCATCGCCGGCGTCGATGCGGGCCAGGTACTCCTCCAGGACGTCCAGGGCCGACCGCGCCCCGGATCGGACGGCGTTGGCCAGGAACGTCGACGGGCGGGACGCCGTCACGGCGCCTCGCCGAGGATGGGGGGTACCCGGAAGCGGTGGTCTTCGACCTCCGGCGCCTGGGCCAAAGCCTCGTCCCGGTCGATACACGGCAAGACCTCGTCGGGTCGCAGCACATTGGTCAAGGCCATGGCGTGCGCGGTGGGTGCCACCTCGGCGAGGTCGAGCGAGGCGATGTCTTCGGCATGGTCGAGCACTTCAGCCAGCTGGTCGGTGAACAATTCGAGCTCCTCGTCGGTGAGGTGTAGGCGGGCCAGGTCGGCCACGTGGGCGACGTCCTCCCTCGTCAGGCGCATCCGATCCGCCATCAGGCGGCGGCGACGCCGGGGCCGCCGAGGACCTCGGCGGCGAAGGCGACCACCTGCTGCTCGATCACGGGGGCGTCCCAGTCGAGCGTCGCCACGTGGAAGCTGCGCTCGAGGAAGACCCGTTGGACCGGCCCGGCCACCGAGGCTTCGAAGCGGTCACCCGATTCGATGGGCACGACGTGATCGACACGGCTACTCAAGAGCAGCGAAGGGCACCGGATATCGCCGAGCCGGGCGGCGACGCCGTCGACTCCCTCGAAGAAGGAGAGGGCGGCCGCCAGCGGGGTGGCGGTGTAGGCCGCCTCGGCGGCGCCGTCCATGGCGATATCGGAACCAATGCCGTCTACCGTCTCCGTGCCGTCGGCCAGCAGTCCACAGATCACGTCCCGGTAGTCATCGGTCGGCGGGTCCACGAACGGATTGACGACGGCGATCCCGGCGATGGCGGGGTGGTGCTCGGCCAGCCAGCAAGCGAGGGTGCCCCCCATCGACAGTCCACCCACCGCCACCTTGTCACAGTGTTCGGTCAGGGCCTTATAGGCGGCATCGGCCGCCGCGGACCAATCCTCCCATCGGGTGGGGACCATGTCTTCGATGGAAGTGCCGTGGCCGGGCAGCAACGGAAGGTCGACGGTAAAGCCCGCCGCGGCCAGCGCTTCGGCCAGGGGCCGCATGGACTGGGGATTGCCGGTGAAGCCGTGCAGGACGAGTACGCCGTGGGAGCCACCTTCCGAGGACCACGGCTCGGCACCTGGGATGATCGGAGCGGTCACGACAAGGGATGCTATCTGTCGGGTGGGCGACGGCCGCCCACGGCCCACGGGGGACGGTCGGTTGAGCGTTAGTGTTGTCCGCCAGACGACGTGTCCGACCGGCAAGGGAGCAGCGACGCAATGGCCACCTATCAGTTTCTGAGCGACGAATGGCTGGACGAGGCCCGGTCCATCCGGAGCGAGTTCGACGGGAAGGGGGCCATAACGCAGGCCATCAGGATGAACCTGGTGATCGACGCGGTGCCGTTCGGCGACGGGACGGTGGATGCCCATGTGGACACCACGACCGGTGAGTTGGTCCTCGACACCGGCCACATCGATCCGGTCGATCTCAAGGTGTCGCTCGACTACGACGTGGCCAAGGCGATTCTGGTCGAGGGCAATCCTCAGGCGGGCATGCAGGCCTTCATGTCGGGCAAGATCAAGGTCGAAGGGGATATCGCCAAGCTCATGGCCCTTCAGTCGATGCCCCCCGATCCCGTGGCTGCCGAGATCGCCTCGCGCATCCAGGCCATGACGGAGTAGACCGGCCACCGTCCGGCGTCTGCGGTCGATCGATCCCCGGACCGCCGCCCGCGCCGGAATCATCAGTCAACGCGCATCCCCGTCGGCGCGGCCGTCCTCCCGGGCCGCGGGGTATCCCGCATCAGGAATCCGCACACCCCGGCGAGGCCGGCCACCACCGCGCCGGCGGCGAATGCCCGGTGGAACGAAGCCAGCGATCCCACTCCTCCATGCCCCGATGCCTGGACGGTGACCATCACCTGTATGCCGGCCACGATCCCGATCTGGGTGATGAGCTGCTGTGCCGCACTCATGACCCCCAACTCGTCCGGGGCCACCTCATTGGAGGCCGACGCGGCTGTCGACGGGGTGGAGAGGCCGTTTCCTATGCCAGACAGGGCTAGCGCGATCACAATCACGGCGACGGAGGGCTCCGCGCCGAACTGGGTGAACACCACCATCGACACCGTGAGCGCCACCGCGCCCGCCACGACGGAGAACCGCTCCCCCACCCGGACCGCGGCGTAACCGGCCATAGGGGCGACCAGTGAGAACATGAGCGGGCGCGCCGTCGAGATGAGCCCCGCCCGCGTCTCGCTGTACCCGTAGACGCGCTCCATGAGGATCGGGAACAGGAAGAACCCACCCATGTAGGAGAAATTGATGAACGTTCGGGCACCCAGCGGGAACACGAAGTTGCGCATGCCGAAATACCGGAGGGGGATCAGCGGGTGGGGGGCACGCCGCTCGTGGAGCACGAAGTACGCCCCCGCCGCGACGCTGAGCCCGAAGAGGCCCAGGGTCGCCGGGGCGGTGAACCCCCACGTGGGCGCCTCATTGAGGGCCAAAAGCGCGGCGGTGACCGACACCGCCAGCGTCCACGAGCCGGTCCAGTCGAGCTGGCCCCACGGAGCCGGGGCCCCGGGGCGGTCGCTGCGGCCCGGTGGGTCGCCGCCCTCGGTACCCGTGTCGCCTGCGTCACCTGCGCCGGCCGGTGATCCTCCGGCGGCCGCGGCGACCTCCGGGGCAGCCTGGATGGGCCGATCACGGGTCGGCAGGACGACAACGGCCAGGATGGCCGCCAATGCCATCAAGGGCAGCTCGCCCCAGAACAGGGCCCTCCATCCGAGGTACTGGATGACGGGGGCCCCGATGGTCACCCCGAGCACCGGGCCGCCCGCGCCCACCAGCGCCCACCAGCCCATGGCCTTGACCCGGTCCTCGTGGGAGAAGACCTGGAGGACCAGCGCCATCGAGGCCGCACCGGTGGCGGCCCCCTGAATCCCGTCCAAGAGGCGAGCCCCGATGAGGACACCGGCGGTGGGTGCTGTGGCCGTCAGGACGACGCTGACGGCCGCGCCGGACAACCCCCACAGGTACAGGCGTCGGTACCCACGCAGGTCCCCGAGCTTTCCGAGCACCGGTGCGGCCACTCCGAAGGCCAGCAAGGGCGCGGTGGACGTCCAGGTGAGGGTGGTGACCGAGGTGTGCAGCTGTTCAGCTACCTGAGGAAGGGCCACCACAAAGACGGTGAAGGTGATGTTGACGGACAACAGTCCGGCCAGCACGGTCCACAGCACCCACCACTGGTAGCGGTCCGACCGGGCCACCCGGTGGTGCATCCGATGCCGGAACAAGACCGGCCACGGGACAACGATCCCGCCTTCGGCGCCGGCCCCGCTGCGACTGAGCATCGCTTCGGCCTCGATCACCTCTGTCGTGTCGAAGCCCTGGTCGCCCCCGGACCGACCCGGCCCCCCGCCGGGGGACCCCATTCAGCCCACCAGCGGCTGCATCTCCGCCTGCAGCTCCGCCACCGTCCACCGGCCTTGCTTCTCGAGGGTGTCGCTCATCGTCCAGGGGAGGAAACGACGGATCTCGCCGCCCTGTACGAAGTACACCTTGCCGGTGGCCGGGCAGCCCTCGGTGGAGAGGTAGGCAACCAACGGAGAGACGTTGGCCGGATCCCAGCTGTCGAACATCGAGGCATCGGACGGGGCCCGAACGATGTCGGACAGTCCGGGGGTCTGTTCGGTCATCCGGGTGCGCGCCGCCGGGGCGATGGCATTGACCCGCACGCCATAACGCACCAGCTCTCCGGCCACGATGGTGGTGAACGCGGCAAGGCCGGCTTTGGCCGCACCGTAATTGGACTGTCCCGGGTTGCCCAACAGCCCCGACGTCGACGAGGTGTTCACCACCGCAGCCTTGACCGCGATTCCGGATTTGGTGCGCTCTCGCCAGTAGGCGGCGGCGTGGCGGGTGGGAACAAAATGGCCCTTCAGGTGGACCCGGATCACCGAGTCCCAGTCGGATTCGGACATGTTGACCAGTACCCGGTCTCGGAGGATCCCGGCATTGTTGACCAGGACGTGCAGGTCGCCGAACGTCTCGACCGCGGCATCCACCAATCGCTTTCCGCCCTCCCAGTCGGTGACGTCGTCGGCGTTGACCACCGCCTCGCCACCGGCGGCGCGGATCTCGTCCACCACCTGCTCAGCGGGCGATCGATCGTCGCCGGAGCCGTCGACCGCGGCTCCGAGATCGTTGACCACCACCTTTGCACCCTCGGCGGCGAAGAGAAGCGCGTGCTCGCGTCCGATGCCGCGACCGGCCCCGGTGATGATCGCGACACGGCCGTCGAGTGCTCCCATTTTCGTCGATCCCTCCCTCTGGTCCCCGACGGTGGGTTCCTACCGAGAGGAACCCGACAGGATGCCAACACGTTGGCAGGGCTCGGACGTTCCGGTCAAACCGGTGACCCAGCCCCGGCGTCCGTGTTGCCTAAACCGGCATCGGTCGCTCGACTGCCGTCCCCAGTCCGGCGCAGACCACCGCGTCGACCATCGGTCGAACCCGGCGACGATCGCCGACTACGAGGAGGTACTCGGTGTTTCGCACATGGGAGACCGTCCCTACCTTCCGGCCGGCGGGGTTATGGATCCCGATCCTCGCTCCGACGTAGCGGGTCGAGTCGAAGCCAAGGGCCTCGACGTGACCTCGAACCGCGCACAGCGCCCGCAGTTCGTCGAAGCTGAGCCACGACTCATTGTTGTAGGAGAGCACGACCACGTCGGCATCCACCTGGGCGATCACCTGACCGAGGGCGACGGGCATGGTCCTCCTCCCGTTGAACGCGCTGCGTTGCTCCGGGTCCCGGAGGTCGTCCCGCTTGCACGCCACGCCGTAGTGGGACGGGGCGTCCCACGCCACGATGGTCTCCCACACGTGGTAGTTGGCGTCGTAGCGGTGCTGGTTGTACGGGGGATCCAGATAGGCCAGGTCCACCTGGCCGAGGGTCGGCGACCCGGCCAGCAGCGGAGCGTCGCCCCGAAGTGCGGTACCTGGCCCGGCCACCAGCTCGGGAGGCCGCAGGGTCAGGGGCTGCTCGGCCCGCGGCGCCCACCGCTTCAGATAGGCCATCTGCAGGCCGGTGGTGGAGTCGACCCGGTCGGCCGCTTCGAGCAGGCTGGTCATGAGGACCGGCCAGAGATCGGTTCCGGCGTAGTCGCGCTCGATGACATCGCGCACCGCGTCGATACGAGCCCCGTTCTCCGGCCGGAAATACCTCGACGCCTCACAGAACGTAGCGGTGACGTAGCCGCGCCGGCCGACCACGGCGTTGAGCTGATCGACGGCGTCGGCCACCTCTGCCGCCAGGCCCGGGTTGGCTCGAGGGTCTGTGGCGACATAGCAGCGGGCCAGCACGTGAGCGCATCGGGCCCGGTCCACGGCGGTGACCCGGATCCCGAGACGCTTCCAGGCCTGGGCCACCCGGGTGGTCCCGCAGAACAGGTCGAGCGCGGTGCGCGCACCCGAGGCTTCGGCCAGCGCGGTGAGCGCCGGTACGAGACGGCGCTTGGACCCCAGGTACTTGATCACGCGGGCTTCAGCCGCGACCGAAGCGCCGGAACCACCAATTCGGGTCGCGGGCGTGGGCGTGGAAATGGTCCGGGATCTGGCGCATCACCGGGTCGACGGACCATTGGCCGACACCGAGCCGGGTATCGGCGACCACGCCAAGGCGGCTCAACATGTGTTCGACCTCGGCGTCGGACGGGCTACTGCCGTGCTGCTTCCAGACCACCATGGGCACGTCGCACACCTCACAGGCGGCGACCCAGCAGATGTCGTCTTCGTGGAACCATTCGGTGATCCGCGCCGCCTCGCATAGTTCGCACCCCATGTTGGGGTCGGTCACAGGGTGTAGACGTTCACAGTCGTGCCCGGCAGCACCGAGGTTCCCGGCGCCGGATCGGTCGAGAGCACCTTGGTCGAACCGGGTGGACCGTAAGGTCCGGCCACATTGAGCCCGAGGGCCTGAAGAGCAGCGGTCGCTTGGCCCACCGATTCTCCGATCACGCTGCCCGGAATGGTCACCGGCTGCGGGCCGAGCGAGATGATCACGGTCACCGTGGAGCCGAACGGCTGGAGGCCAGCGCTCGGATCGGGAGAGGTGCCGATGACCTGGCCCACCGGGACAGAGGGGCTATAAGCCTTTCCCTGGGCCGGGACGAATCCCACCGCGCTGAGCGCGGCCGAGGCCGCGGCGTACGTCGAGCCGGCCGCGTTCACGGTGGGGATGGCGACGGGCGCGTGGCCTTTGGAGGTGATGATGGTGACGGTCGACCCGTACGGAGCGGTACCGGTGGGCGAGGTGCCGAGCACGGCGCCGGCCACCACGGTCGAGCTGTACTGGGCCGCCGATGGCGGGCACGCACCGACGAGATGGACGGCCTGGAGCGCCTGGACGGCGCCCGTGCACGTCGAGAAGGACGTGAGACTGGGAACGGCCACCGGCGGTAGACCTTCGGAGATGATCACGGAGATGGTCGAACCCTGCTTGGCCGTCACCACCTTGTTATGGGCCTTCGGGCCCGGCCGCTGGCTCACGATCAGACCCGGTGCGAGGGTGATGCTGAAGGCCTGTCCAGTCTGGCGGATGGCGAAATGGTCGGCCCGCACCGCCTGTCGGGCCTGCGGGACCGACTTGCCGACCAGCAAGGGGACCGGGTGGCTGGGGGTGAAGACTTTGCTGGCCTGGACGAGGACGACGGCGCCGGCGACCACGCCCGCGACCACCAACGCCACCGCGGTTATCCAGGGCCACCGGCGTCGACCATTGGGGGGATCGTCCGATTCGGGGTCGAGGGACGCAGCCTGGTCCGGTTTCGGAGCCGCCGCCCGCTTGGCCTCCTTGACCGACCGGACCACGGGCGGGGCGCCAAGCTCGGTGAGCTCGGACGGTTCGAACCCGCGGAAGCCGGTCCGGGCCGGGCGGACTGTCGGGTGATCCACCGCACCGCTCTCGCCGGTCCCCGGCGGTTCCACGATGGGCAGCGGTTCGGGCTCAGGCAGCGTGTCGGCCAGTTGGCGGAGCTCGACCCCGAACTGCGATGCGTCGTAGCGTTCGGCCGGCTCGGGGGCGGCTGCCCACACCAGCACATCGTTGAGGGGGCCGAGCGCCTCGTGCTCGGGCAGCAACGCGTCCATCCTGGACATCAGCGTGGCGACGGTGGTGTCACCCACGAAGGCGGCTTCGCCGGTCACCCCTTCGTAGAGCACCAAGGCCAGGGCGTAGACGTCGGCCTTCCCGTCGAGCACCAGTCCTTCCACCTGCTCCGGGGCCGCGTACCGGGCCGTGCCCAGAATGGCGCCCTCCGGCTCGGTCCACGCCGCCTCGGCCAAGGCCCGGGCCAGTCCGAAGTCGGCGATGCGCAGCCGGCGGTCGCCATCCAGGAGCAAGTTGGCCGGCTTGATGTCGCGATGGACCAACCCCCGGCGATGGGCATAGTCGAGACCCGCGACCGCCTCCAGGCCCACGTGGACGGCTTGCTCGGGGCTGAGGAGCACCCCCGTGTCGTAGATCTGACGCAGGCTGCCACCGGCCAGGTACTCGAGAACCAGGTACGGCTCGCCGCCTTGCTCCCCCCAGTCGTAGACCCGGAGGATGTTCGGGTGGTTGAGGGCGGCCACCGCCCTCGCCTCGGCCTCGAAGCGTCGGAGGAAGGCCTCGTCGCCGGCCAGCGCCGGGTGGAGCACCTTGATCGCCACCCGTCGATGGAGGGAGACGTCGTCGGCCAGGTAGACGTGAGCAGACGCACCGGTACCCAGGGCGGTGAGTAGTCGGTAACGGTCGCCGAGGACACGGCCGATGGAGTCGGTGATACTCGGCATGGTTCTCCGACCAGGCTACCGATCTGGCTCAGCTGGTAGGTGGAGGGTGGCCGTGACTCCCGTCAGCGCTGGCTCCATGGACTCGGACCTCAGAAAAAGGGGCCGTCAGCTCGTCAGGTCGGATCGCCGCCACACGCGCCGTGGGCGGGGCCGAAGCCCCGCCCACGGCGGTCAGGATCGTCCGGTGGCCCGGACGTGTGCCCGACGACTACTGCAGGCTGGCCGTGCCGGAGCCGAGGTTGATCGTCGTGAGACCACCGGCCTGGGTGCAATCACCTGCCAGGGTGCCCTCGTTATCCGCGGTGGCCGCCATCGTGCTGGACGAAGCGCCGCCGTCGCTGCCGGCGAACGCACCGGTGATCGAGCCGGTGCCCGGGTTACCGGGAATGGTGAAGGTCCCGTCGCCAGCCATGTTCACTCCGCCCAGAATGGTGGAGATGTTGATCGTGTCCTTCTTATCGCTGAACTTCACCCCTACAGGTGCCGTCCACTTGATCTTGAGGCTGCCGGCCAGACTCCCGCCAGCCATTGGAGAGACGCCCACCAGGTTCGTGCAGGCGTAGAACTGCTGTGGAGTCTCGCCCGGGTTAGCCGTCTTGATCTTGCCGGAAGCGACCCCGGTGAACGAGCCTTGGGGAACGGCGGAGGAGGTGCAGGTCAAGACGACACCCGCCACCTTGATCTGATTGCCCTTGTTCTTCGTCGGGAACACATAGCTTCCCCCGGTGAGGCCGATCCCAACCTTGAACGCGAGTGTCCCGCCGCTCGAGGTGCACGACGCGGTGGCGCCATCCGTTGTATCGATAACCGACTTTGCCGACGCAGTGCCCGCCGTGGCGGCGATAAAGCCCAGCGGCATGGCGACTGCCGCAGCAATCAACAGCATCTTTCGTAGCACGTGTGCTCCCTTTTCTCCCATGTCTCCACGGGTTCTGAAGTCAGACGACGTATGTCCCCCAACGTTTCACCGACTGACCCAGGGCAGAGCCGGCAGAAGGTACGTGCGGATTCCCGATACCCCCCGTCTGCAAACGCCAAGGCGCCAGCATCCAAAGTCCAATCCGGACCGCTGCCAGGCGCAACGCCCAAGCTCCCCATGAGCGGCCCAAATCAGTAGCAGCACCCTAGCTGGGCTCGTTGGCGATGACAAGGATGGACGCAGGATCTAAGTCTGAAGCCACAGACGCGTCCTCAACATTAAAGCCATCTCACTTGACTCGAGACTCCGCACTGCCGCGCAGGAATTCACTTCACGGTAAGCGGGCGCGGAGTCCGAGCCGTCGATAACGCGCGACGAGGACGGGGCCGAAGCCCCGTCCTCGTCAATTGCGGCGGGCCCGATTGCTCGGGCCTGAATCGCTCCCTTACTGCAGGGAGGAGGTGCCGGAGCCCAAGGGGATCGTAGTGAGACCACCTGCCTGGGTGCACTCGCCGGCGAGCTGGGTTTCGGTCTGAGCTGTTGCTGTCGTCGAGGAGGACGAAGCGCCACCATCGCTGTCATTGAACGCACCGGTGATCGAGCCGGTGCCCGGGTTACCGGGAATGGTGAAGGTTCCCTGACCAGCCATGTTCACTCCGCCCAGAATGGTGGAGATGTTGATGGTGTCCTTCTTGTCGCTGAACTTCACCCCTACAGGTGCCGTCCACTTGATCTTGAGGCTGCCGGCCAGAGTCCCGCCGGGGCCCGGAGAGACGCCCACCAGGCTCGTGCACCCATAGAACTGCTGAGGAGTCTCGCCCGGGTTGGCCGTCTTGATCTTGCCGGAAGCGACCCCGGTGAACGAGCCTTGGGGAACTGCGGAGGAGGTGCAGGTCAAGACGACACCCGCCACCTTGATCTGATTTCCCTTGTTCTTCGTCGGGAACACATAGCTTCCCCCGGCGAGGCCGATCCCGACCTTGAACGTGATTGTCCCACCGCTCGAGGTGCACGACGCGGTGGCGCCATCCGTTGTATCGATAACCGACTTTGCCGACGCGGTGCCCGCCGTGGCGGCGATGAAGCCCAGTGGCATGGCGACTGCCGCAGCAATCAACAGCATCTTTCGTAGCACGTGTGCTCCCTTTTCTCCCATGTCTCCACGGGTTCTGAAGTCAGACGACGTATGTCCCCCAACATGTCATTCCCGACCCCAAGGCGAAGCACCGACGAGCCGCCAACCTCTGCGTGCGCGACCCCCATGGAGTGGGAATTCTACGAACGAACCAGGCCTTTTCAGCAGAACGACACCCCCTCCCCTCTTCGCGGAACCCTGGCCCGGTGTCGTCAACATAACGGGCACATGCCCCCAATTCAAGCGAGTCCGGCCTTCAGGCCAGCGAGTCCTCCCTCATTTTGACGAAGGACCCGGGCCCGGGGTAAATGCCCCCGTGACCAGGGAGTGGGACCGGTCGCAGGGCCGCCCCGAGGGCATTCGTGCGCACCGTCCGGAGGGGCCTCTTGCAGAGGAGGACCCCGCCCGACGGCCCGAGGATCTCGCCAAGGACGTCGTTCCCCCGAGCGGCCCTCAACCTCAGGCAGGCAGCTCCCCTGTCTCCAGCAGGTCGGAAAACCGGTCCCCGCTGACGATCGGCACGCCGAGCTGTTCGGCCTTGGTCACCTTGGACTGACCAGGTGACGCGCCGAGTACCACCGCGTAGGTCTTTTTCGAGACCGTCCCCGGCGACTTGCCGCCGCGCTCCAGCACGGCCTGTTCGGCCTCCTCGCGCGTCCAGCCTTCCAGGGTGCCGGTGACGACCACCGATCTGCCTTCCAGAGTCGGCGGGCGGTCCTCGGCTTCGGCCGACGTGAGCGACGGCTCGGACAGCGTGAGCCCGGCCGACCGGAGGCGCTCGACCACCGAGCGGTTGACATCCGAGGCGAACCATCGCACGACACTGGCTGCGATAACCGGCCCGACACCGTCGACACCGGCCAGGCTCTCCTCGTCTGCCGACATGACCGCGTCGATGTCACCCAGGGCGCGAGCCATGGCGATGGACCCGACCTGGCCCAGGTGGCGGATCCCGAGCCCGATGAGCACGCGGTGCAGCGGGCGGCTGCGGGAATCGTCGATGGCACGGAGCAGATTGCCGATGGAAACGGCACCGAACCCCTCGATCCCATCGAACGTTTCGGGTATGAAGCTGTAGAGGTCGGCGACATCGTTGAGCAGGCCCAGGTCGGTGAAAAGCTGAATCCGCTGTTCTCCCAACCCTTCGATGTCCATGGCCGAGCGGGAGGCGAAATGGGCGATGCGCTGCACGCGCTGACCGGGGCAGTCGAGGTTGGTACAGAACGTGTCACTCTCGCCCGGCAGCCGTTCCAGCGGTGCGCCACAACTCGGGCAGACGGTTGGGAACTTCCAGGCCGGCCGCCGCCGGCGCTTCCGGCCATCGGTACCGACCACTCGGACCGGACCCACCACTTCGGGGATGACGTCCCCAGCCTTCCGAACCACCACCGTGTCGCCCGGCCGGACGTCCTTGATCCGGACCTGGTCCTCGTTGTGCAGCGTGGCCATCGAAACGGTCGACCCACCTACGAAGACGGGAGCCAGCACCGCGAACGGCGTCGCCTTTCCCGTTCGCCCGATCGACACGGCGATGTCGCGGAGCTCGGTGGTGCGCTCCTCCGGCGGGAATTTGTAGGCGATGGCCCAGCGGGGCGCCCGCGAGGTCGCGCCCAGTTGGCGCTGGAGCTCGAGCAGGTTCACCTTGACGACCACACCGTCGATCTCGTACTCGAGGTCGTGCCGGTGTTCCTCCCACCTCCGGCAGAAGGCCAGCACCTCGTCCATGCCGTGGACCAGGGCACGTTCCGGGTTGACCGGGAACCCCGCCCGCTCGAGCCATTCGAGGGTCTCGGCATGAGTCGAGGCCAAACGGGATAGCGGTCCGGCGCCATCGGGCGCGGCACCGGCCTCGGTCTGGAGCTCGCCGACCTGGTAGGCCCAGAACGAGAGCGCACGCGAGGCAGTGATGCGTGGGTCCTTCTGGCGTAGCGAGCCGGCCGCCGAATTGCGTGGATTGACGAACAGTCGCTGCCCAGCCTCGAGTTGGCGACGGTTGAGGTCCTCGAAAGCAGGGGCCGGCATGTACACCTCGCCGCGGACCTCGATGACCTCGGGCCGGGATCCGACCTTGGGGCTCAGCTCGTCCGGGATGGCCGCGATGGTGGCCACGTTGGCCGTGACGTCCTCCCCCGTACGGCCGTCACCCCGCGTGGCGGCCTGGGCGAACCGGCCCTGTTCGTAGCGGAGCGAGATGGCCAGCCCGTCGATCTTGAGCTCACAGACGAACGAGGTGTCGGGGGGGACCCGGCGCCCGAGGCGCGCCGCCCATGCCTCGAGCTCGTCGGGACGGGTGGCGTTGTCGAGGCTCATCATCGGAACCCGGTGGATCACCGGCTCGAAGAGCACCGAGGGTGAAGCCCCGACCGACGCGGTGGGGGACCCCTCGGCGGCCAGCCCGGGCTGGGCCGCCTCAAGGGTGCGCAGCTCTCGGACCAGGTCGTCGTACTCGGCGTCGGCGATCTCCGGGTCATCCAGACGGTGGTAGCGATCGTTGTGGTAGACGATCAGGGCACGCAGCTCCTCGGAACGGGCCACCGGGTCCGGACCTGTGGCATCCGACGCGCTCAGGTCGGCCACGAGACGACCGCTTCTTCCGGGTCCACTCCGCTTGGCCTGGCGGTTCACGCTGCGACACCCGATCCGATGACGAGATCCGGATGATCCGGATCGTAGAGAGCGACGGTCTGGCCCGGCGCGACCCGGCGCTGGGGCGCAAAGAACCGCACACTCAATTCCTCGCCCTCGATGTCCAGTGTGCTCGGCACCGGTCGTCCGTGCGCGCTGCACTGAGCGATGGCCGCCTCGCCGGCCGACGCGGGCTGAGCTCGTGCCGTCGGGCCGGGAGCGTCATCGACCCAGGTCAGGCTGTGCAGACGCACGCCGGTGGCCAGTGCGGCATCGGGGGGGCCCAGGGACACCCGCCGCCCGGGCACGTCGACCGCGGTGACGAACCGGCGACGCCCGTCCCGGCCGTGTCCCATCCCCCGGCGCTGGCCCACCGTGACCAGCTCGACCGCCTCGACCGTGCCGAGGTGCTCACCGGTGGCGTGGTCGACCAGCCGGCCGGCGTGGAGCGGCAGACGGGCCCCGAGGAACCCCTCCCGGCCCTCCTCCGATCGGATGAAGCAGACGTCTTGGCTGTCGGGCTTGTCCGCCGTTCTGAGTCCGAGGCGATGGGCCACCTCGCGTACCTCGACTTTGGTCATCCCCCCGATGGGGAACAGGGTGCGGGCCAGCTGACCCTGTCCCAGCATGGCCAGCACGTAGGACTGGTCCTTCATCGGGTCGGCGCCCCGGCGCAAGCGGAACCGCCCGTCAGGCGAGACCTCGCAGCGGGCGTGGTGCCCGGTGGCCACGGCATCGAATCCCAGGATGCGGGCCCGCTCGAGCAGCCGGTCGAACTTGAGGTGCCGGTTGCACTCGATGCACGGATTGGGTGTGCGGCCTTCGGCGTGCCCCACGACGTACGGATCCACCACCTGCCGCTCGAAGTCCTCCGAGAAGTTGAAGACGTGATGAACCAGGCCCAGATGGTCGGCCACCCGGCGGGCGTCTTCGACATCGGCCACCGAGCAGCACCCCGAGTCGGAGGACCCGCCCCACAGCTTGAGGGTCGCACCGACCACCGCGTCGCGGCCGAACTGCTCGGCCATGAGGGCGGCGGCTACTGACGAGTCGACGCCTCCCGACATGGCTACCAACACGCGCATGCGCTCAGTCTCTCAGCTGGGCAACCACGCCCGGTACGACGGAGAGCACATGGTCGATGTCCGCGTCGGTCGTGCCGGAGCCCAGGGACAGGCGGATACCGGCCACCGCCAACTCGCGGCCCAGACCCATTGACCGCAGCACGTGGCTCGCCTCCACCGCCCCACTGGAACAAGCCGCCCCGGCCGATGCCGCCACGCCGGCCGCGTCCAGGACGACGACCAACGCCTCGCTCTCGATGCCCGCCACCAGGAGATGCAGGATGCCGGCCACCTTCTGGTCCCGCGCCGTGGTCTCGGTCAGTCCTGTCACCGTGGCCATCAGTCCGTCCCCCAGTCGGTCGCGCTGGGCCGCCACCCGTTCGACCGTCTCCGGTCGGACGGGGTCGATCTCCGCCAGTGCGGCAGCCATGCCTGCGATGCCGGCCACGTTGTGGGTCCCGCTGCGGCGACCACGTTCCTGACCACCGCCATGGACCAGCGGGTGGAGCCGGACGCCGTGGCGGACGAGCAACGCCCCGACCCCCATGGGACCGCCGAACTTGTGGGCGCTGATCGCCACCAGGTCGGCGGGCGCGGTCCGAGCCCGGACGTCGATCCAGGGCACCGCCTGCACGGCATCGGTGTGCAACACCGCCGAAGGCGATCCGTTCCGCACCACTTCCGCCACGTGTTCGATCGGCTGCACGGTCCCGACCTCATTGTTGACCGTCATCACCGACACCAGCCCGACCTCCGACGTGCATGCCTCCCCCAGGGCCTCCAGGTCGACGATCCCCTCTTTGCTGGTGGGCACCTCGGTCAGGCGGGCCCCGGTTCGGTGAGCCAGCGCCCGGCAGGTGTTCAGGACCGCATGGTGTTCCATCGCCGAGCAGACCATGGCCGGCGGCCCCGGACCAGACCACGAATCGGAGGCGGCGACGGCCTCCCACCCGCCGACGATCGCCAGGTTGTCGGCCTCCGTCCCGCCGCCCGTGAACACCAGGTCGGTGGGACCCACCGCCAGCGACGAGGCAAGCTGCTCCCTCGCTTCGTCCACCGCTCGGCGGGCCTGTCGGGACTCGTCATGGGCCCCCGAGGGATTGCCCGCCCCTCCGGTGAGGTACGGCATCATGGCTTCGACCGCCCCGGGCACCATGGGCGTGGTCGAGGCATGGTCGAGATACGCGCGCACGGTACCAGTCTTACCCGACGCGCCGACCAGCTGAACCGTTGGGCGACGCCTTCCTGGGCCGGTGACCGGCCATGATGGATCGAGGAGGAACCGACGCGCGGAGCCGATGAGCCGAAGACGGATAAGACAGGTGGTGGTCGGGTTCGCCGCGGCCATCGTGTTGACGACGGTCGTGGCCCTATCGGTCGGACTTCTCCACCGGCCGACGCGACCGGCCGTCTCGGCCTGCACGGTCTCAACCGGCTCGTCGGGCGGCTCGTTCACCCTGTCTCCGGACCAGGCCCAGAATGCGGCGATCATCACCGCGGTGGGGGTGCGACGCGGAATGCCCGACCATGCCGTGACCATCGCCATTGCCGCGGCCCTGCAGGAGTCACACCTCTTGAACCTGCCCTACGGGGACCGCGACTCGTTGGGTCTGTTCCAGCAACGCCCGTCCGAGGGTTGGGGCACGCCGGGACAGATCCTTGATCCTGCCTATGCCGCGGCCGCGTTCTATGCCCACCTCCTACAGGTCCCCGGGTGGGAGGCCTTGCCGGTCACGGAGGCGGCCCAGCTGGTCCAGGGCAGTGCGGACCCAGGGGCCTATGCCCAGTGGGAGCCCGAGGCCCGGGCGGTGGCCATTGCCACCACCGGCGAGCGCCCGGCCGCACTCACCTGCCAACTCAACGGCTTCGGGGGGGCCAGGCCGGACCGTGCTGCGCTGGGGGCGGCGGCCCAAGCCGAGCTGGGCCCGGGAGCACTCACCAATCCCTCCAGCCCCAAAGCCGGATGGCAGGCGGCGGCCTGGGTGGTGGCCCATGCCTACAACTACCACCTGACCTCGGTCTCCTACGACGGACGCCAATGGACCTGGGGCTCGACGTCGACGACCTGGTCGACGGGTCCGATGACCACATCGGTCGCCACCACCAGCGATTAGGCCGCGGCGGCGTGCTCCGTTCGAGGTGGCGGCGGCGAGGATGTCAGGGCGATCAGGCGATCCACACCGACTTCACGTTGCAGAACTCACGAAGCCCGTGCGCCGAGAGCTCACGACCGAACCCCGAGCTCTTGATGCCCCCGAAGGGCAGCGGGGGCATGGAGACCACCATGCCGTTGACGAAGACCTGCCCGGCCTGGAGCTCGACGGCGAACCGTTGCTGCTCGTCCGGGTCGGTGGTCCACACACTCGACCCCAGGCCGAATTCGGTGCTGTTGGCCAGGCTCAGCGCCTCGTCGGCGTCCTTCGCCACGAACAGGAGGGCGACCGGACCGAATACCTCCTCGGTGGCCACCCGCATTCCCGGCTCGATGCCGGAGATCACCGTCGGTCGGTAGAAGAACCCGGGATGTTCCTTTCCCTCCGGACCGGTGACCCGCTCGCCGCCACAGAGGATCGATGCCCCCTTCGACCGGGCGTCTTCGACCTGGGCCTCGATCGTGTCCCGAGCCGCGCCCGTCACGAGCGGGCCGACCTCGGTAGCCGGATCGAAGGGGTCGCCCACCGAGAGGGCCTCCATGCCGGCCACGAACCCGTCGGTGAACTCGTCGGCCACCCGCTCGTGGACAATGAAGCGCTTGGCCGCGATGCACGATTGGCCGGCGTTCTGCACCCGGGCCTGGACCCCCACCGAGATCGCCCGGTCGATGTCGGCCGACGGCAGCACGATGAAAGGGTCACTCCCCCCGAGCTCCAGCACCATCTTCTTGCCGACCGCACCGGCCTGTGCCGCCACCGCTCGCCCCGCGCCCACACTTCCGGTCAGGGTCACGGCCGCCACCCTGGGATCAGCGATGATGGCGGGTACCTGGTCGGTCCCGATCAACAGCGTCTGGAAGAAACCGTCAGGAGCGCCGGCCCGACGGAAGAGGTCCTCGAGCAGCAACGCCGTGCGGGGCACGCTCGGGGCGTGCTTCAGCAATCCCACATTGCCGGCCATGGCGGCAGGCGCGATGAAGCGGACCACCTGCCAGAGGGGGAAGTTCCAGGGCATGATGGCCAGCACCGCCCCGAGCGGCTGGTAGGTCACCAGTCCGAGAGAGGCATCCACGGGCACCTCTTCGTCGGACAGCAACCGCTCGGCGTGCTCGGCGAACCACCGGAACGCACTCGCGCACTTGGACACCTCGGCCTTGGCCTGCGCGAAGGGCTTCCCCATCTCCGTGGTCACCTGATGGGCGATATCAGGGAGCTCTCCCTCCAACAGCTCGGCGACCGTGACCAACAGGCGAGACCGCTCGTCGAACGAGCTCTGTGCCCATCGGGGTGCGGCCGTTGCCGCAGCCGCCAAGCGGGCATCTACCCCGGCGGCGTCGAAGGGTTCGAACGACTCAAGCAGCTGACCGGTGGCCGGATTGATGGTGGCGATCGGAGGACCGGCGTCGGCGGGACTCACCGGTCCAGTATTCCCCACGGCACCGCGGCAAGGGACGGGAACTTCCCACGGCACGGCGGCAAGGACGGGAATCGCTCCACCACGACCGCAGGCCCGCGTCCGGGACAGCCGGTCGGGAGACCGCGGCCGGGGTCGGGAGAACCGGTGTCAGCCGGGGTCGGGAGAACCGGTGTCAGCCGGGGTCGGCGAGATCCGCCATCCTGTTGCGCTGCAGCTTTCCGGTCGCGGTCCGGGGAAGCTCATCCACCACCACGTAGTGCTTCGGGCGCTTGTAGCCCGCCAGCCGGGCAGCAGCCAGAGCGGCGACTCCCTCGAGCAGGCGCTCCCCGGAAGGTCCCCCCGGAGCGTGGGCCGGCACGACGGCGGCACAGACACGCTGTCCCCACGCCTCGTCGGCCAGGCCGAAGACGGCGACCTCGGCGACGCCGGCGGCTTCGCTCAGCACCTGTTCGACCTCGGCCGGATAGACGTTGACACCCCCGGTGATGATGAGGTCGTCGCGGCGACCGTCCAGAAAGAGATAACCGTCCTCGAGCCGCCCGAGGTCTCCGACGGTGAAGGCGCCATCCCGCCAGGCCGAGACGGTCTTGGCCTCGTCCCGCCAGTACGCGAAGCGAGCGAACCCCGGGCCCTTGCACCAGATCGTGCCGTCCTGGTCAACGGTGAGGATCCGGCCCGCACGAGCCCGACCGACGGTTCCCGGGTGGCCCATCCAGTCCTCCGGCGAACACGCGGTGAACTGGCCCTCGGTGGAGCCATAGAACTCCCAGAGGACGCCGGAGCCCACTCGCTCGAGGGCGCGGCGCTTCAGCGCGGTCGGACAGGGCGAGCCGGCGTGCACCAGGAGGCGCAGCGCATCGAGCGGTTCTTCGGGACGAGGATCGGCGTCGAGCAGTCGGCGCAGGGCAGTAGGAGCCATGAAGGCGGTGGTCGGCACCGTGCCGAGTCGCTCCCCGTGTCGCCCCCGGAGCACATCCCAAGCGAGGTGGGCGTCGAACCGTCCGAGGATCACGCATGTACCACCACTCAGCAGGGTGCCGCTGGCGAACCGGATGGACACCGAGTGGTACAGCGGCGAGCACACCAGATGGACGTCGTTCGGGCCGAAGGACCATAGATCGGCCTCGTCGGCAAAGGCGGCGCGCGCAGTGGACTCGTCCCAGAGACCGGACCAGACCCCCTTCGATCGGCCGGTCGTCCCCGACGTGTAGTGCATGGGACGAGCCAGGGGATAGGGAGCCAGGTCGACTGGGACCCCATCGTCCAAGGCGACGAGCTGTGCCTCGTCCGCGATCACTACGCCCGGTTGCGCATCGGCGACCAAGAGGTCGCGCTCGCGCTCGAGCAGCGTGGCGTTAAGCAGTACCGGCACGACGCCGACCCGAAGCGCGCCGAGCACGGCACAGAGCAGAGCGGCTGACGAGGGAAGGCTGAAGGCGGCCCGGTCACCCCGATCCAGGCCGGCGGCAAGCAGTGCCCCCGCGGCACGGCGCTGTGCGGACTCGGCGTCCTCGGCTCGCAGCACCTCGACAGCGATCGGTCCGCTCACGGGAGCTCGGCGGTGGGAAGGACCCCGACCTGCTCGGTGGCCTCGGGAGGATCGCCCAGGGCGGTGAACACCGACGGGCGGAAGGAGGCGAGGAGCGCCAGTCCGCCCCACAGCACCGCCGCCCCGGCCACCGTCACCGCCCGCACACCGGTGTGGTCGGCCACCGCCCCCTGCACGACGGCTCCGATCGGGTAGACGATCCCGAGGCCCATCATGTAGATGCTGAGGATGCGGCCGCGTGCCTTCGCCGGGGCCCGGAGTTGCACCACGGTGTTGAGCCCCGACAGTACGGCAATGTAGCCGGCGCCCACCGCCAACAGGGACAAGGCGGAAACCCACAGCGAGGGAGCCAACGCATAGAGCACCAACAGCACCGGCAGGCCGAACAACGCGGCCTGCAGCATGGTGCGGCGTCCGAGCCGCTCGGCCAGCGTCGGCAGGGCCAGGGCTCCGGCGACGGCTCCGATCCCCTGGGCGGTCACCAGGATGGCCGTGCCCACCTGGGTGCTGACGCCGTCACGCCGCAGGACACCTGCCATCGCCGGCACCAGGGCGATGAACGGGGAGGCAAAAAGCGCAACGTAGGCGATCAGCCCGATGGCCGATCGACACCCGGGCTCAGCCCGGGCCGCCCGCACTCCGGCGGCGATGCGAGACGCGATGCGCCCTTCCGGTTCGCGGGCCGCCGGTTTTGGCAGTCTGACCATGGCCAGCGCCACCACCACCCCGGCGAACGATGCGGCGTTTATGCCGAAGACCAGCCCGTAGTTGTGGGACAACAGGACCAGACCGGCCAGGGCCGGTCCGATGACCCGCCCCAGATTGAACTGGGCCGAAGACAGGGACACCGCCCCGAGCAGGTCTTCAGGCGGGACCAGATCGGGCACCATGGCCTGGTAGGCGGGGAACCCGACGGCGGCGGCGGCCCCGCCCAACAGAGCCAAACCGACCAGCACCGCCGGTGGGTCGTGGTCGGTAGCCGCCAGCACCGCCAACACCGAGGCGAACACCATTTCGCCGATGGTGGTGACGATCAACCAGCGTCGTCGGTCGAGCCGGTCGGCCAGGGCGCCACCGACCGGGGCCAGGAGACCGATGGGAACGAAGGCGGCGGCGGCCACCAGACCCGTCCACCCGGGTTGTCCGGTGCGGTCGAATACCAATATGCCGAGGGCGACGGTCTGCATCCACGAGCCCACGTTGGAGACCAGGGCGGCCGTCCAGATGAGTGCGAAGTTCCGCGAGCGGAGCGGGCGCAGCGAGGCCAGGGCCACCTGGGGCGACGCTACCTACTGGCCGTCGCCGGTCTTGTCTGTTTTGATCTTTCGCCGGGGACGCAGGGCGAACCACCAGATGCTCGCCATGGTGGCGAGCACACCCAAGGCGGCCGCTGGCTTGGCGAACCTGCGGGAGCCATCTGACATGCGGGTCACGTTACCCGGGCTCAGCGGGCCCCGGTACCGGAGGGAGTACGTGACCAGCAAGTAAGCCGGCTCGCGTCGGCTCCGGCACCAGAGATTCTTCGGATACTCCTACTTCCTCCATACGTCGTCCTTAACGTCCGCTCCAATAATCAAGTCATGGTTGACTTCCCGCACGAACCGCAAACCGGAACCTACCCCGACGAACAGGCAACCGCCGCCCCCACCTTCGTGGCCGGGCCCACCGGCACCTATCCCCTGTCCTCCGCCGGTCCGGCCGGTGGTGGAACCCAGCCTCCGACCATATGGCCCGCCGCGGCCGCCGCACCTCGACCCGAGCCTTCCGGGCGCCCGAAGCGGGGTGCCCGCGGTGTCGTGGCCGTGGCGGCCGTCGCCGCACTGGTGGGCGGACTGGTCGGCGCCGGTGTAGCCCATCGCGACGCGCCCAGCTCTGCCACCCAGGCGGCACCGGCCATCAAGACCGCCAGCGGCCCTTCCCTCTCTTCCTCCACCACCCAGATCGTGAAGCAGGTCTCCCCGGCCATCGTCGAGATCACCGCCAACGACGGGAACGGATCGGGCGACCAGGGAACCGGGATGATCATCACCTCGACGGGAGAGGTGCTCACCAACAACCATGTGATCGACGGAGCGACCAGCATCACGGTCGCGCTCAACAACTCGACGAAGCAGCTGGCGGCCCAAGTCGTCGGCGCCGACCCGGACAAAGACGTGGCGCTGTTGCAGGTCCAAAACGTCAGCGGGCTCCCCACCGTGACCTTCGGTGATTCGAGCCAGGTCCAGGTCGGTGATCCAGTTGTCGCCATAGGCAACGCGCTGGCTCTGGGCGACAGTGCCACCGTGACCTCGGGGATCGTGTCGGCCCTCAATCGCCAGGTCACTGCCGGCGACAGCTCCTCCAACGCCACCGAGACGCTCAACGGCATGATCCAGACGGATGCGGCCATCAACCCCGGTAACTCGGGAGGCGCGCTGGTCAACGCGGCCGGTCAGGTCATCGGGATGAACACCGCCACCGCCGGCTCGTCGGGTAACGGGACCTCAGCGCAGAACATCGGATTCGCCATCCCTTCCACAGAGCTCGAGTCGCTCATCTCCGGCCTTCGGTCGGGAGGTGACGGGAGCCAGAGCGGTGTGGGCTCGTCCGGTTCGGGCTCGTCTGGTTCGGGCTCGACAGGGTCGGGTGGCTCCGGCTCGGGTGGCTCCGGCTCGGGTGGCTCCGGCGGGTTCCCCTTCTGATTGCCGGGAGGGGAAGGATCGGGTCAGCGCGCCGACCGGTCACGCCCAACCAGCTGACCGATCGTCGGCCACGTCGGCAACCGAAGCGGCCGTCGCACCGGCTCCGAGTCCTTGGCTGCTCCCGTGACCGGCGGGAAGAGGCGGACAGTGGGAACCACCGTCCAACCGGTCGCGTGGGGGTGGGTGAGCTCACCCGGATGTGGACACGAAGACATTCTTCACATCGGTGTACGACGCCAACGCTTCGAGACCGAGGTCGCGGCCGAACCCCGACTGCTTCATGCCGCCGAAGCTGGTCTGGACCCGGACCGAGCTGTTCGAGTTGACCGAAAGATTCCCGGACTGGACGGCGCGGGCCATACGCAGGGCTCGGGCGCTGTCCCTGGTCCAGATGGAGCCGGACAGGCCATAGGGGGTGTCGTTGGCCATGCGGACAGCGTCCTCCTCACCTTCGAACGGTATGACGGCCACCACGGGCCCGAAGATCTCCTCGCGCGCCATGCGCCATTCCGCCCGCGCCGGGGCCACCACCGTCGGTGGGAACCAGAAGCCGGGACCGGAGGGCACCGAACCGGCGATGCGGCTCTCCACCCGGCCACCGCCGGGCTCGCCCATCCCTGGAGCCAGGAAGCTCTCGACCCTCCGCCGGTGGGCCGCGCTGACCAGCGGGCCCATCTTGGTGGCCGGGTCGGTCGGGTCGCCCACCTTCCATCGCTCGACCGCGACGTCCAACCTGGAAAGAAACTCGTCGAAGACCGGACGCTGCACCAGGACGCGGCTGCGGGCACAGCAGTCCTGTCCGGCATTGGCAAACACACCTCCGGGCGTCTCCGACGCAGCCCGCTCGATGTCGGCGTCGGCGAAAACGACCGACGCCGACTTCCCACCCAGCTCCAGCGTGACCCGCTTGACGGTGCCCGCGGCCCGGGCCATGACCTCACGTCCGACGGCGGTCGAGCCGGTGAACGCGACCTTGTCAACCTCGGGGTGCTCCACCAACCGGGCCCCCACCACCGAACCTCGGCCCGTGACCACCTGGAACACGCCTCGGGGGATGCCGGCGTCGAGGGCCAGGTCGACCAGTCTGAGTGCAGTGAGCGGTGTGCGCTCGGCCGGCTTGACGACAACGGTGTTCCCGGTGGCCAGCGCCGGCCCCACCTTCCACGAGGTGATGGCGAGGGGGAAGTTCCACGGCACGATGGCGGCCACCACACCCAGTGGCTCGTGGAAGGTCATGTCCACCCCGCCGGCCACGGGCACGGTCGCCCCGCGGTGCTTGTCGACCGCGCCGGCGTAGAAGTAGAGCACCTCCGCCACCATGGCCACCTCGTCGCGGCTCTCACCGAGAGGCTTCCCCACATTGCGGGTCTCCAGGAGGGCCAGGACGTCACCCTGCTCCTCGACCCTTGCCGCGAACCTCCGCAGCAATCGGGCACGGTCGGCCGGGGCCACGTCACGCCAGGCGGCCCCGACCTCGGCGGCCCTCGTCACCACCGCGTCGACCTCATCGCGACCGTGGTCGGGGACAGCGGCGATCACCTCCTCGGTGGCCGGGTTGACCACCGTGGTCGTGTCGCTCATGACCGAGCCCGGGACGCTGGCGAAGGCCGAACGACGAGATCGGCCACCGAGTCCACCAGGGCCTCGAACAGCCGGGTGTCCCCCTCCTCTTCCGGATGCCACTGCACGCCGACCACGAAGCGGCGGTCGGGCATCTCGACCGCCTCTACGACCCCGTCGGCGCTCCGGGCGCTGACCGCCAGACCGGGGGCGACGGAGGCGATGGCCTGGTGGTGGCTGCACCTGACCACGGTGCGCTCGCCGTACAGGTGCCGGACGATCGTCGCCGGCTCGGTCGCGACCTGTACCGGACCGAATTCCCCCGGTTCGGGCTGGTGGGTCGACCCCACCATGTCGGGCAGGTGCTGCACCAGCTCGCCGCCCAGGGCCACGTTGAGGACTTGGAGGCCGCGGCACACGGCGAGCACCGGGAGGTCGGCGGCAAGGGCGGCTCGCACCAAGCCCAGCTCCAGTTCGTCGCGGCTCTCGCTGGTGCCCGAATTGCGGGGATCGGCAGATTGGCCGTAGCGATCGGCGGCGAGGTCGCCCCCGCCGGTGAGGACCAGGGCGTCCAGTGCGTCCAGCACCCGATCGAATGCTTGACCCGGCCGCGCCTTGGCCATGACCACGCCCGCCTCACCCTCGGGCCGTTCCGGGCGGGCGCGGCGCGACGGGGGGATGAGGAGGGGCTGGCCGCCGGCGGCCTCGACGACGTCGAGGTAGGAGCCGGGCACCAACGCGGCGTCCCGCCGCCACGACCACCATGACGTCGTCTGCCGGTAAGCCGTCAGCCCGATGATCGGCCGGGGTCGCCACGTCGCCACGTGCGTCAGTATTCCACCGCGGTCGAACCACCGATAAGGTGCGGGCCGCGGCACTCCCCGCGACGACCAGGCGGCCGGCCCGGCCCCGCCCACGCGGACTCACCAAGGAGGCATGTGGGACGACTCGAGGGCAAGGTGGCCGTGATCACCGGCGCGGGAGGCGGTATCGGCCGGGCGGCCGCCCGGCTGTTCGCCGTGGAGGGCGCGCAGGTGGTGGTGGCTGATGTCGCCACCGACCTTGCCGAGGCCGTCGCCGACGAGATCCGATCCGGAGGCGGTTCGGCCCTCCATGTCGGCGTCGACGTCGCCGAGGCTGGCTCGGTCGATGCCATGGTCGCCGAGGCCGTTGCCACCTACGGGGGGCTCCATGTGATGTTCAACAACGCCGGTATCTTCCCGGGCGACGACGGCGGCATCCTCGACACGCCTCCCGAGACGTGGCATCGGGTGCTGGACGTCAACCTGAAGGGGGTGTGGCTCGGGTGCCGGGCAGCCGTGCCCGCCATGCTCGAATCCGGCGGGGGCTCGATCGTCAACGTGGCGTCGTTCGTGGCGCTGGTCGGCGCGGCCACCGCTCAGATCGCTTACACCGCGTCCAAGGGCGGGGTTCTGGCCATGACCCGCGAGCTGGCTGTCGAGTACGCCCGCAAGGGGATCAGGGCCAACTCGATCTGCCCGGGCCCCATCGAGACCCCGCTGCTGGCCCACCTGTTGGCCGATCCCGCCCGGCGAGAGCGGCGGTTGGTCCACATCCCGATCGGCCGGTTCGGCCGTCCCGAGGAGATTGCCGGAGCGGCGCTCTTCCTCGCCTCTGACGACGCCTCGTTCGTGACCGGATCCGCGCTGGTGGTCGACGGGGGCATCACCGCCGCCTACGTGACCCCCGAGTAGCCCGTACGGGGCTGGACGGTTCAGGGCCCCTGGGCCAGAGTGCTGGGATGCTCACCCTCGAGACACTCCCCCACCAGATCCAGTCGGGCGACGTCGACACGGTGGTCGTGGCCTTTCCCGACCTGCAGGGGCGACCGGTGGGGAAGCGGGTCACCGGAACGTTCTTCCTCGATCACGTGCTCCAGCACGGGATCGAGGTCTGTGACTACCTCTTGGCCTGCGATGTCGACATGCAGCCGCTCCCCGGTTACCGATTCGCCGATTGGGAGACAGGCTACGGCGACCTCAATGCCGTCGTCGATCCCCAGACGGTGCGGCCGCTCCCCTGGATCCCGGGAAGTGCGCTGGTGCTGTGTGATCTGCTGACCACGGATGGCCAGCCCGTCGAGGTGTCGCCCCGGCGTATCCTGCGCCGCCAGATCGAGCGGGCCGCAGCGCAGGGCTTGGACATCAAATGCGCCACCGAGCTCGAGTTCTACCTCTTCCTCGACTCCTTTGCCGAGGCGGCCGGCAAGCGCTGGAACGGGCTCGTTCCCCACACCGACACCATCGAGGACTACCAGCTGTGGCAGACCTCGCGAGAGGAGTACATCATCGGCCGCATCCGCAACCTGATGGTCGAGGCGGGGCTGCCTGTCGAGTTCTCCAAGGGGGAGGCGGGGACAGGTCAGCACGAGATAAACATCACCTACGGCGACGCCCTGGAGGTTGCCGACCGTCACCTGGTGTTCAAGACCGGCGTGAAGGAGATCGCCGCCAGCCTCGGCCGAGCCGCCACTTTCATGGCCAAGTGGTCCATGGACACCGCCGGGTCCTCGTGCCACATCCACACCAGCCTGTGGGACGCGGCCACCGGCGCACCCCTGATGGCACCGCTCGATGGGGCGCAATCACCGAGCGGGCTGTCCCCCGTCGGCGAGCAGTTCCTGGCCGGGCAGCTCCAGTCGGCGGCCCAGCTGGCGTGGTGCTTCGCGCCCTACGTCAACTCGTACCGTCGCTATGTTCCAGACTCGTGGGCGCCGACCGCACTGGTCTGGGGCGAGGACAACCGAACGTGTGGCTTCCGCACGGTCGGCCGCGGGCCGCAGCGCCGGGTGGAGAGCCGCGTCCCGGGGGCCGACATCAACCCCTACCTGGCCCTGGCCGCCTCCATCGCCGGCGGATTGTGGGGCGTCGAGCACCAACTCGAGCTGGAGCCCGCCTTCACCGGCAACGCCTACGCCGCCACCGACGTGTCCCGCCTCCCGACCACGCTGGCCGAGGCCATCGACGGGTTGGCCTCGAGCGAGGTGGCGGCCGAGGCCTTTGGCCCCGAAGTACACCACCATCTGCTGAACACGGCCCGCCAGGAGTGGGCGTCGGCCAATCGGGTGGTCACCGACTGGGAGCTGGCGCGCAACTTCGAACGGATCTGACGCCCGCCGGGAGCGCCCGGCGACGGCGTCGCAGTAGTGTGCGCGAACAGCGGGGCATGGCCCGACGTGACGGGCAGGAGAATGGAGGGAGGTGAGTCGGTGGCCGGTGGTGACGGATCCCAGTCGGGCCGGAATTACGTGGTGGTGTCGGCCGACGCCCACGCCGCGCCGGACAGCCTCGAGGACTTCCTCGGCTACGTGGATCCGAAGCACCGCGACGCGGTGGCCTCCTTCGGCGACCTCTCATCGGTGGCCATCCCCATGTTCGGCGGAGTGGACCCCGGTGCGATCGACGACACGGACGCCGTCCGCGCCGTAGCCGCCCGACGGCTGGCCGGCATGGGTGTCGACATCGAGGCGGCGGCTCCGTGGCTGGCCCGCTATGGCACCGACTGGGTCTTCGCCTCGGACGCCGGCGGACGGCGACTGGCCGTGCTCGAGGAACAGGGCATCCACGCCGAGGTCACCTTCCCGGGCCCGGTGCTGGCCGGGGGCCTGTCCCCCGCCATGTACCTCGGTGGGCACGCATCGCGCGACCTCGAACCGGTCTGGCCCGCCCTTCACGCCTACAACCGATGGCTGGCCGAATTCTGCGCCGCGGCCCCCGGACGGCGGGCGGGATGCATTCCGATCGATCTCCACGACCTGGACCGCGCCGTGGAGGAAATCAGCTGGGCGCGAGGCGTCGGGTTGTCCGGCGGGGTCATGCTTCCGGCCATGTCGCTCAGCTCGGGCCTGCCCGGGTATGCGGACGAATACTACGAGCCGCTGTGGGACGCCTGTGAGGAGTACGACCTCGTCATTCAGCTCCACACCGGCGCGTCCGGCACCGCCACCGACGCCAAGCAGCTCTACGACAAGAAGCACGGCGGCTACCTCGGGCTGTACGAGGTGTTCGTCTTCACCCGGCGCCCGCTCTGGTTCATGATCTTCGGTGGGGTGTTCGACCGTCACCCCAAGCTCAAGGTGGCCGTCACCGAGAACGGCGTCCAGTGGTTGCCTTCTCTCGTCCGCGACATGGAGTCGTTCTTCGACACCCACGGCGGCGCCCCAGTGCGGTCTTATCTCGAACTGCGGCCCTCCGAATACGTCGACCGCCAGGTCTTCCTCGGCGCGTCGCTGATGAAGCGCCACGAAGCCGAGATGCGCGAGGAGATCGGCGTCGGCCGGATCATGTGGGGCGCGGACTATCCCCACCTGGAAGGAGCGGCCCCGGTGCATCGGTTGGTCCTTCGCCAGGTGTTCGGGGGGATGCCCGAAGAAGACGTTCGCCGGATGCTCGGCGCAAATGCGGTGGATGTGTTCGGGTTCAATGCTGCCCAGCTGCAGGCCGTCGCCGACCGGGTGGGCCCGACGGTGGCCGACCTGTCCACGCCCATTTCGCTCGACGAGATCCCCGAGACCTTCAGCTGGAGCCTGGCCCGACCGGTTCCCCTCTCGGCGCCGGCTTCGGCGGCGACGTGAGTCACGCCCGCTGAGCAGCCCGCACCGGCCGCATGAGACGCGTCGCCGATGGGCTGATGGGCAGCCTGGCCCGCTTGCTCATTCATGTCTTCTTCCGCCGGGTACAGATCGAACACCGAGAGCGCGTCGATCTGGCCGGCCCGACGGTGCTGGTGGCCAACCATCGCAACGGCCTGGTCGACGGCCTGCTGCTCATGGCGACCCTGCCCCGGTTCCCGAGATTCCTCGGCAAGTCCACCCTGTTCCACATCCCGGTCCTCTGGCCGTTCCTCAAGCTGGCGGGGGTGGTCCCGGTCTACCGGGCCCAGGACGGGGCGCCCGCCGACCGGAACCGGGAGACATTCGCTCGGTCGAGCCGGCTGCTGGCCAAGGGTGGGCTGCTCGCCCTCTTCCCCGAGGGGATCAGTCACGACGAGCCGGCCTTGCAACCGCTCCGGACCGGAGCGGCCAGGATCGCCCTGGCTGCCGCCGGGGACGGGGTCGCCGATGTGAAGACGGTCGCCGTCGCCCTGGTCTACGACGACAAGCAGCGTTTCAGGTCCCAGGCGTTGGTGAAGGTGGACCACCCCGAGCCGACCGACCGTTGGCTCGGCGCCTACCGGGCCGACGAGCGGGCGGCGGTGCGAGGCCTCACCGACGAGTTGACCGGGCGACTGCGAGACCTCGGACCCGACTACCGCTCGTGGTCCGAGGCCGACATCCTGTCCGACGCGGCGGACATCACCGCCCGGGCCGCTTCCGACCTCTCCGCCTCCTCCGACCTTCCACGCGACGTCGCCCTGGAGGACCGCGACGCCATCGCGACGGTGCTGGCTCAGGCGGCGGCCACCGGGTCAGACCCGGCCGTCGCTTCGGTCCGGGCCGCGGTCGCCGCCTACCGGTACCAGCTCGCTCTGGTCGGGCTGGACGACGCGCAGGTGGCGGCCGGCTTCCGCTCGGGACGGCTCCGCCGGAAGCTGGTCTGGGCCTGGGCGTCGGTGGGGATGGCCCTCCCCTTTGCCGCCGCCGGGGCGGTCATCCACGCCTTGCCCTACCTGGTCGTCAAGCGGTTGAGCCGCATCCCCGCGAACGAGGGAATGCGGGCCACGGTCAAGCTGCTGGGCTGCTTCTTCCTGTTCGTGGTGGTGTATGCGACCGTCGGGGTCGCGGTCGGGGTGGCGTTCGGCCCATGGTGGGGTCTCCTCGCCTCGCTGCTCGCCCCGGCCTGCGGCTACACCGCGGTGCGCATGGCCGAGCGGATACGTCGCATCGGCGGAGCGGTGGAGGGTTACCGGGCGATCCGGCGGGGGAATCCCATGCTGCCATCCGTCCTCGAGGCCCGCGCGGCGGTGGTGGCTGCCACCGCCGCGGTCACCGGGCACCAGCCGCCGGACACGGCACCGGAAAGGGACCGCCCGGCGCACGAGACCGCCGGTCCTTGACGAGAGGAGGCCTCGCCTGTCACCATGGTTGGGTTATGTCCGTTCCTACCACCCCGGAGCTCCTTCTTACCTGACGGCGAACGTCACATCGCGTTCGCCCGCACCTCCTGAGCCGCTCGGCCAGGGGGTTTTTTGTTGCTCGGGTCCGGAGGGCTCCGGGCGGACGACGGTAGGCCACACCTAAGCGACCATCACCGCACACCGAGGGAGTGTCTGCAGTGACCAGCGATCCGAAGACCAACCCGGCCCCCGGCGAGACAGACCGTACCCCGCGCCGGCTGGACCTCCCCTGCGACATCTCCCCGATGCCGTTCCACCGCTACCGCCCCCATCGGCCCCTCACCTTGCCCGATCGAACCTGGCCGGACCGCCAGTTCGACCGAGCCCCCCGCTGGGCGAGCGTGGACCTGCGCGACGGGAACCAGGCCCTGGTCGATCCCATGGACCCCGAGCGCAAGCTGCAGCTGTTCGGCGCCCTCGTCGACATCGGCTTCAAGGAGATCGAGGTCGGGTTCCCGTCAGCCTCGCAGCCCGACTACGACTTCCAGCGCCAGATCATCAACGGCGGGCTCATCCCCGACGATGTCACCATCCAGGTACTCGTCCAGTGCCGCGAGGACCTGATCGAGCGCACCTTCGAGTCGTTGGCCGGTGCCCCTCGGGCTATCGTCCACTTCTACAACTCGACCTCTGAACTGCAGCGGCGAGTGGTGTTCGGACTCGACCGGGCCGGCATCACCGACATTGCTGTCAACGCGGCCCGCCTGTGCAAGAAGTTCGAGCCCGAGCTGACCGGTACCGACGTCCGCTACGAGTACTCCCCCGAGAGCTTCACCGGGACCGAGCCGGACTTCGCCGTCGAGATCTGCGAGTCGGTCATGGCGGTCATCGAGCCGACCCCCGAACGGCCGATGATCCTCAACCTCCCCAACACCGTCGAGATGTACGGCCCCAACGTCTACGCCGACGTCATCGAATGGTTCGGCCGGACGATCCGAAACCGGGATTCGATCATCCTGAGCCTCCATCCCCACAACGACCGGGGCACGGCGGTGGCGGCGGCGGAGCTGGCCGTGCTGGCCGGGGCCGACCGGGTGGAGGGCACCCTCTTCGGCAACGGGGAACGGACCGGCAACGTCGACGTCGTGACCCTGGCCATGAACCTGTTCTCCCAGGGCATCGATCCGGCCCTCGACTTCAGCGACATCGACCGGGTCCGTCGGGTGGCCGAGTACGCCACCCGCATGCCGGTCCATCCCCGGCACCCCTACGCCGGCGACCTGGTCTACACCGCCTTCTCGGGTTCGCACCAGGACGCCATCAAGAAGGGCTTCGCCGCCATCGGAACCGACTACGAGAAGTGGGAGGTGCCGTACCTGCCCATCGACCCGAGCCACACCGGGCGCACCTACGAGGCGGTCATCCAGGTCAACAGTCAGTCGGGCAAGGGCGGGGTCGCCTACGTGATGGACACCGAGCACGGTCTCGACCTTCCGCGGCGGCTCCAGGTGGAGTTCTCCAAGGAGGTCCAGGCCGTCACCGAGGACAGCGGCACCGTGATCCGGCCCGGAGAGATGTGGGACGTCTTCTCGAAGACCTATCTGCCCGACGACGCCGACATGCGCCTCATCGGCAGCGAGGTGACGACCGGCGGGCACCGGACGACCGTCACCGCCCAGCTGTTGGTCGGCGGTGAGCCGCGGACGGTCATGGGCGAAGGGAACGGCCCCATCGACGCCCTGGTCGGAGCGCTGAGGACCGACTTCGGGATCGACTTCGAGGTCAAGGACTACAACCAGCATGCCCTCACCGCCGGCCGCGAGGCCTCGGCGGTGGCCTACATCGAGGCGGAGGGGCCCGACGGGTCGACCTGGTGGGGCGTCGGGATGGATTCGAGCATCCTCGATGCCTCACTCCATGCCGTGGTCAGTGCGGCCAACCGGGCCATCACCGATCGGGCCCGGCACTCGACCTGAGCGGCCGTCAGCCTCCGCTGCCGTGGCCGTGGCGAAGTACGCTGCCGCCTGCCTTCGGCCTTGTACGCGCCGAGGTCGAGCGGAGATGAGGTGTCCATAGGTGTCCACACTCGTAGACAGGGGCGGAGGAAGGCACACCTCTGTGTTCGGCAACCTCTGGAACAACGGTCCCATCGCCCGGCGGGACCGGTTCATCGGTCGGCATCTCGCGGGACTGCCACCCGATTCGCTGGTGATCAACGTCGGGTGCGGCACGGTGCGCCGATTCGAAAGGGAGTGCTCGCGCTACCTGGCCACCGACCTCCGCCAGCTCCCCAGTGTCGACTTTGCCGCCGATCTGATGGCCCTGCCGATCCCCGATCGATCGGTTGACGCCATCGTGGCGCTGGAGGTCATCGAGCACGTGCCCCACCCACGGAAGGCTCTGAGGGAGTTGGGGCGGACCCTGCGGCCGGGAGGCACCGTGATCGTGTCGGTGCCCTCGACCGTGCCCCGGCACGACCATCACGACTACTGGCGGTTCACCGCCGAGGGCCTGAGGCAGCTGTGTTCCGACGTGCTCGGTCCGGGCGAGATCCACGTCTTCGGCGGGACCTTCGAGACGCTCGGCACCATCATCGAGTACTACCTGGCGCTGGTGTTCCACGTGCTCCGGCTCCCGAGCCAGCGGCTGGGAAGGGTCTTCCCCTCCCTCGGCTACTGGCTCGACCGCCGCAACCGTTGGTCGACGTCGACCACCGATCTGCACACGCTGGCCTTCGACCTGGTCTTCATCGGCACCCCCAACGGCGCCGCCGGCGCCGACGACACGGAGGGTGCCACCGCGAGCTGAGTGGCCGCGGTGGCCGGACCCAAAGTGGCTCAGAACCGGTTCAGCCGCTTGTAGATCCCCTTGGTCTGTTTGTACAGCATGACGAACTCGTCGAACAGGGTCTGGTACTCGGGCCCGGTGCTCCGGTCGGGCTCGAAGGTGCGCCGCACCTCGACCATGCCCGGGATCTCGTCGACCGAGACCAGGCCGAGGGCCACCATGGCGATGAAGGCGGCTCCTCGCACGTTGGCCAGGACCGGGTCGGCAACCTGGCGGATCTCGCACCCCAGCACGTCGGCGTGGATCTGGGCCCACTGGTCGGAGTTGGCCCCGCCGCCGATGAAGGCCAGAGAGGGGAAGGCCCGTCCGGCGAACTTCTCGACCGCCTCGAGCAGCCATCTCGAGTTGAAGGCCACCCCCTCGTAGATGGCTCGGACCAGCTGCTCCCGGGTAGTCGAGAGGGAGAGGTTGTGGAACCCTCCCCGCACGGTGTGGTCGTCCACCGGGGAGCGTTCCCCGTTGAGCCACGGGGTGAACAGCACCCGGCCGCTGCCGGGTGGGACCGCGTCGACCATGGCATTCATGGCTTCGAAGTCGTCGGCCAGTCCGAGATTGTCCCGGGCGAACGTCAGGCACGCTCCGGCCGTCTCGTGCTCGTCCACGATCACGTATCGGCCGGCCAGCGCAGCGGGGATCGAGGCTACGTTGCTGGTGGGCGCAGTCTTCTTGAAGGGCACATGACCCGAGATCCACGACGAGGTACCGATGTAGAGGTGGGCTTGGAAGTCGGCGACCGCCCCCGACCCGAAGACGGCGGAGTGGACGTCACCGGAGCCCACCGATACCGGTAGCCCGGCCGGCACCCCGAGCTCGGATCCCGCCGGCCCGCTCAGCGTGCCGATGATCGTCCCCGGGGGCACCAGCTCGGGCAGCTTGGCCCGGTCGAGGCCGGTGACCTCGAGCAGGCGGTCGTCGTAGGACACCCGGTCGACGTCCCGGTTGTCGGTCACCCAGTGGGCGGCGATCGAGTCAAAGGAGGCGCAGGTGCGACCGGTGAGCTTGAGGTTGAGATAGTCGACCGGCTCGAGGAAGGTGACGGTCTCCCGGTAGACATCGGGGTGGGCGTCGCGGATGAACAAGATGTGGGCGACCGGATCCTTTCCGGACAAGCCCGGCGCTCCCCCGGTCACCTGCACCCAGCGCAGGAGCTTGCGCGGGTCGTAGCCGAGGAGGCTGACCGGACCTCCGGCGACCCGGCGGATGGCACGGTTGCCGCGGGAGTCCATCCAGATGACGGCGCGCATGAGCGGCCGGCCGGCCGCTCCCACCGCCACCGTTCCGGACCATTGGGAGGTGCAGCCGACCGCCACCAGTGCCCCCGGTGGGACCCCGGCCGCGGCCAACGCCCGACGGGAGGCGGCACAGATCGCCGACCACCAGTCGTCCGGGTCCTGTTCGGCCCCCCCACCCTCCAGCAGGTGCAGCGCCACCGGCTCGGCGGCATGGGCCACGATCCGGCCGGTGGTGGAGACCACGGCCACCTTCGGCCCCCCCGTGCCCAGGTCGACGGCCAGCACATAGCCCTCGGAGGGAGTGGCTCGCCGCCCGTCCCGCGACCGGGGCGACTCGGCCGGGCCCGGGTCGGCGGCCGCCACCGTCACGCCTTGATCACCCAGGCCCGGGCGGTCCGCAGTTGCTCGCCGTCGTCGAGCTCGAAGACCGTGCCGGGGCCGGCGTCGGACGGCGCCGCCTGCGTCACGGAACGGGACAGCACCTCAGCGGCGATGGTCCCGAACCACGGGGCGAGATCGTCCAGACCGACGAGGTGCAGATCGATCCAGTCCGACACCTCGAGACCGGCCACCTTCCGCATCTCCTGGACGTTCCTGACCACCTCGCGGGCCAGGCCACGGCGCCGAAGGTCGTCGTCGAGCGCCAGGTCGAGGGCCACCACCTCGGCCCCGTCCCGCGACACCGCGAAGCCGGGCTGGGCCTTGACCCGCAGCTCGACCTCGTCGCGGCCGAGCTCGACCGAGCCATCGCCGAGCTCGACCACCACCGGACGGCCGGCGGCCAGGTCGGTGGCGGCGGACGCCGCGTCGACCGTGCCCATCGCCGCTCGCAGCTGTTGCACCCGGGCGCCGAGTCGGGGTCCGAGCACCTTGAAGTTGGGCACCAGCTCATGGGCCAACACGTCGCCGAGCTCGCCGGTGGCCTCCACCCTGTCCACGTTGAGCTCGTCCTCGACCACCTCCGGAGGCGGCGACGGGCTCCCCGGGGGCAGGTACACGAGGGCCCGGGACAGGGGCTGGCGGACCTTGACCCCGGCCTCGGCCCGGGCGGCCCGACCGAGGGAAGCGAGCCGGCGGGCCAGCGCCATCCCCTCCTCGAGCGAGGCGTCGATGGCCCCCGCCTCGGCCTCCGGCCACGAGGCCAGGTGCACCGAGTCGTCGGCCGTGGCCCCGGTCAGGTCGCGCCACATCCGGTCGGCCAGGAACGGGCACATCGGTGCCAACAACATGGCCAGCGTGACCAGGGCCTCGTACAGCGTGGCCTGGGCCCCGAGCGAGTCGGCCGGATCGGCTCCGGGATCGGTGCGCCAGAAGCGGCGGCGGCTCCGGCGCACGAACCAGTTGGACAGGTCGTCGACCAGGCGGGCGATGGCCGTGGCGGCCGGGAACGGCTCGTAGCCGTCCAGCGCCTCTGTGACGGCGGCCACCGTGGCGTGGAGCCGGGACCGCGTCCATCGGTCGAGCAACGACCGCTGCTCGGGGTCCGGGATGGCCGGGTCGTCCGGGTCGAACCCGTTCAGGGAGGCATAGGTGGAGAAGAACGACCAGGTGTTCCACAGGGTCAGCAGGGTGTCGCGCAGGGCTGCGTCGATGACCTCGAAGCTGACCCGGGTCGGCGTCCACGGCGAGCCCTGGGAGAACATCCACCACCGCAGGGGGTCGGCCCCCCGGGTGCGGAGGATCTCCCACGGGTCGATGATGTTGCCCAGGCTCTTGGACATCTTGCGGCCGTCGGCGTCCACGATGTGCCCGAGGCAGAGGACGTTGCGGTAGGGGGTGGACCCCCAGTCCAGGGTGTTGACGGCCAGGAGCGAGTAGAACCAACCCCGCGTCTGGTCGATGGCCTCGCAGATGAAGTCCGCCGGGTAGGTGAGACGGTGCTCGGACCCGGGGGTGGTCGGGTAGCCCCACTGGGCGGTGGGCATCGAGCCCGAGTCGAACCAGGCATCGATCACCGGTTCCACCCTCCGCATGGGCGCCGCGTCGTTCGGCGGGGCGCCCCCCGGCCGGCGGAGGCATTCGCCGCAGGGAAAGGTGACGCCGTCGATGTCGGGCCGGTGGGGGTCGACCGAGGAGACGTCGCGTCCCACCAGCTCCGAGAGCTCGGCCAGCGACCCGACGCACACGGTGTGGCCCGCCTCACAGCGCCAGATGGGAAGGGGCGTGCCCCAGAACCGGTCGCGCGACAGCGCCCAATCGACGTTGTTGGCCAGCCACTCCCCCATCCTCCCGTCCCGAATGTGCGCAGGGTGCCAACCGATCGTCCGGTTCTGGGCCACCAGATCGGACTTGCGCTCGGACGTCCGCACGTACCAGCTCGGCTTGCCCCAGTAGATGAGCGCGGTTCCGCAGCGCCAACAATGCGGGTAGGAATGGCTGTACGGCTGGCGACGCAGGAGGAGGCCGGCCGCCTGCAGTCGGTCGTTCACCTCCCCGTTGGTCTCCCGGACGCTCCGGCCCGCCAACCAGCCCACCTCCTCCGAGAAGCGTCCGTCGGGCCCGACCGGGTTGAGCGTGGGCAGACCGTTCCGCCGGCCGACCTCCCGGTCGATCTCGCCGAAGGCCGGAGCCAGGTGGACGATTCCCGTCCCCTCATCGGCTTCGACGAAGTCGCCGGCCACCACTTGCCAACCGTTCTCCCCGGCCTGGCCCGGCTTGGGAACCAAGTCGTCGAAGGGCCGCTCGTAGTGCAGGCCGACCAGGTCGCGGCCGGTAAGACGAGCGCCGACACTCGCACCGTCGCCGAACACCGACTCCACCAGGTCGGTGGCCACGATGACGTCGTCCACCACGGCGTACTCGAGATCCGGACCCACCGCTATGCCGGTGTTGGACAAAAGGGTCCACGGCGTGGTCGTCCAGAGCAGGAGCGAGAGCCCCGTCAGGCTGGGTCGGTCAAGGGCGGCCCGCAGGCGCTCGGCGACCGGCCCCTCGTCGGTGAGATGCACGAACACGTAGGCCGACTCGTCGACGACGTCCTGATAGACATCGGGCTGTCCCAGCTCGTGACTCGACAGGGCGGTGCCGCAGCGAGGGCAGTAAGGGACCACTTTGATGTCCTCATAGAGCAAGCCCTGCTCCCAAAGGAGCTTCAAGTTCCACCACACCGACTCGATGTACTCGGGATCGAAGGTCCAGTAGGCGTCGTCGAGATCGATCCAGTACCCGATCCGCTCGGTCAACGCCTTCCAGTCGTCCACATAGTTGTGCACCGACTCGCGGCAGAGCCGGGTGAATTCGGCCATACCCACCCGCTCCTCGATCTGTCGTTTGTCGGTGATCCCGAGTTGCTTCTCGACCTCGACCTCCACCGGCAGGCCGTGTGTGTCCCACCCGGCCTTGCGCGGCACGGCGAAGCCTCGCATGGTGCGGTACCGACAGAACAGGTCCTTGTACACGCGGGCCCAGACGTGGTGCAGCCCGGGCCGCCCGTTGGCGGTGGGCGGGCCCTCGTAGAACACCCAGGGCTCGGCCTCCTTCCTGTCCTCGATGGAGCGCTCGAAGACGCGGTGCTTCCCCCAACGGGCCAACTCCTCGGCCTCGAGCACGGTGAAGTCGGCTTCGGCGGGTACCGGGGGGAACAACACAGCTCCTCTTCGCGTGGCGGGTGGACAGTCGGGACGGTGGGGCGCCGGGCCCGGGGACGGCGACCGGCGGGCGCAGTGCCGGGCCCACCGCTGCTGATCCGGCCCGCGGCGCAGGTGCGTTTCAGATACTACGGGCGCCGAGGGTCCACAATTGACCCATGCCCGAGCTGCCGGAGGTCGAAGCGCTCACCATTGGACTGGCCGACCGGATGTCCGGGAGACGGATCGAACGCTGTCAATTGGCGTCGATCTCCGCCCTCAAGACGTTCGATCCCCCACTCGAACAGGCCGTTGGCCGCACTGTGGCCGGCGCCGAGCGGCGCGGGAAGTTCGTCTGCATCGACCTCGACGGCCTGTGGCTGGTGGTCCACCTGGCCCGGGGTGGCTGGGTCAGGTGGCACGAAACGGTGCCGACTGGCACGGTCCGCCCCGGTGGAAAGAGCCCCATCGCCCTGCGGGTGGCCCTCGACGACCGTTCCGGCTTCGACCTCACGGAGATGGGCACCGAGAAGCGACTGGCGATCTGGCTGGTGCGCTCGCTCGAGGAGGTGAGCCCGCTCGCCGAGCTCGGGGTCGACCCCCTGACCCCGGAGTTCACCGTCCACCGGCTGGCCATGCTGATGAAAAAGGCCTCGGCCACGGTCAAGTCCGCACTGACCACCCAGTCCCTCATCGCCGGGGTCGGGAACGCCTACTCGGACGAGGCGCTCCACCGCGCCCGCCTCTCCCCCTACAAGCACACCGGGAAGCTGAACGCCGACGAAGTGGCCCGGTTGCACGCCGCGGTGGTCGGCGTCCTGCGCGAGGCGGTCGACCGGTCGGCGCCCCTCGGCATCGCCGAGCTCAAGGGTGACAAGAAGCGGTCCATGCAGGTTCACGGCCGAACCGGGCAACCCTGCCCGGTCTGCGGCGACACCATCCGCCAGGTTTCCTTCGCCACCAAATCCCTGCAGTACTGTCCGAGCTGCCAGACCGGGGGCCAGCCCCTGGCCGACCGGCGGCTGTCCCGCCTGCTCAAGTAGCCCCTTCCCGGGCCGCCCTCGGCCCACTCGGGCTGGAACCGGCCCCTGCTCGAGGGGACCGTGCGCCTCGGCCTGGCGCCCAAGTGCGGCCGTATGGTAGCTTATCCTACTTCTCTAGTAGATATATCTTTAATCTCGACATGAGAGACCGAGGAGTTCAATGCGCCCCCAGCCCTTCCGCCGAATTCGGAGCCGCCAGGTCGTGCTGCTGGCCACCGTAGGACTGGCCCTGGCCGCCGCGGCCTGCAGCTCGAGCTCGGCCTCACCGCCACCCTCGACCGGGTCGACGTCGAACGCACCGGTGACGCTGCGACTGGGCTACCTCACCAATCTGACCCACGCCCCGGCGCTCGTCGGCGTGCAGGACGGCTACTTCAAGCGGAGCCTGCCGAGCAACGTGACGCTGCAGACCTCGACCTACAACGCCGGTCCGGCCGCGGTGACCGCGCTGCTGGCCGGTTCCCTCGATGCCGCCTACCTGGGCCCGAACTCGGCCATCACCGCCTACTCCCAGGGGAAGGGCGCCATCCGGATCATCTCGGGCGCGACCTCGGGTGGAGCTGCGCTCGTCGTCGACCCGTCGATCACCTCTCCGAGCCAGCTGAGCGGCAAGACACTGGCCACCCCCCAGCTCGGCAACACCCAGGACGTGGCCCTGCGCACGTGGCTGAAGAAGCAGGGTCTCACCTTCCCGGGGCCGAACGGCGGGAGCGGCGAGGTCACCATCCTCCCCCAGGACAACGCCACCACCCTCACCTCGTTCGAGGCCGGCTCCATCGCCGGCGCTTGGGTCCCCGAACCCTGGGCGACCCGGATGGTGTCCGAGGGCCACGGCAAGGTTCTCGTGAACGAGAAGTCCTTGTGGCCGGGCGGTCTGTTCTCCACCACCGTGCTGGTGGTCAACAAGGACTTCCTGGCGTCCAACCCGACCGTGGTCAGCGACCTGTTGAAGGGCCAGATCGCCACCAACAGCTTCCTCAACAAGTCCCCCGCCCAGGCTCAGGCCGACGCCAACACCGCACTCGCCGCGCTCACCGGCAAGTCGCTCAAGGCCCCCGAGCTCGGCACGGCCTGGAGCGATATGACCTTCACCAACGACCCCATCGCCTCGTCCATCGCCACCGACCTGGTGCACGCCAAGGCAGCGGGCTTCCCGGCCACCGACATAACCGGCATCTACGACCTCGTTCCGCTCAACCAGCTGCTCACCAGCCAGGCGAAGGCCGCGGCGAAGTCGTGACGTCCACGGCCACCACCCGCGCCGCCCGCCCTCGCACCGACGCCCCGTCGGTGTCAATCACCGGGGTGTCCAAGCGCCACGGGACAGGCGACGCGGCGGTGACCGCCCTCCACGATGTGTCCCTCGAGGTTGCCCCGGGCGGCTTCGTCTGCCTGGTGGGCGCGTCGGGGTGTGGCAAGACCACGCTGCTCAACCTGGTGGCCGGGCTGGACCGTCCGACCCTCGGGTCGGTCGAAGTCAGCGGCCGCGGTGACCAGGCCCCAACCATCGCCATGCTCTTCCAAGACTCCGCCCTCTTCCCCTGGCTGACGGTGGCCGCCAATGTCGAGCTCCCCCTCCGCCTTCGCGGGGAGGGCAAGGCGGAGCGGCGAGCCAGAGCCGAGGACCTGCTCGAGCGTGTTCACCTCGGCGGCTTCGGGAAGAAACGGCCGCACGAGCTGTCCGGCGGCATGCGCCAACGCGCCGCACTGGCCCGGGCCCTGGCGCAGGATGCCGGGGTGCTCCTCATGGACGAGCCCTTCGGCGCTCTCGACGCCATCACCCGCGACCTGCTCCACGACGAGCTCGAGTCGCTCTGGATCGACCGGGGGTTCACGGTGCTGTTCGTGACCCACAATGTTCGCGAGGCGGCCCGGTTGGGCGACACCATCGTGCTGTTGACCAGCCGGCCGGGCCGGGTGGAAGCCACGTACCCGGTGGACCTCCCGCGACCCCGACGGATCGACTCCTCCGAGGTGGCCACCCTGGCCGCCACGGTGACCGACCAGCTCCGAGCGGAGGTGGGCCGCCATGGCGATTGACCACACCACGACCGTCCGACCCGAACCGGGCGACAGCATGTACGGGGACACGGACCGGCCCTCGCTCCACCAGACCCTGACCGGCCTCGACGCCCTCGACCGGGCCAGCCGCTCCACGCGGGGGAGCTTCGGCCAGCGCCTGTGGCGGGCCACCTGGCCCAAGCTGATCGCCTTCGGCATCATCCTGCTCGCCTGGCAGGTCGCGGTGTGGGCCCACTGGCGGCCCTACATCCTCCAGTCACCGACCACGGTGGCCCGCCAACTGTGGGACCTCCTCGGCACCTCGCTGTTCTGGCAGGCCGTGTGGGCCACGGCCCAACAGGCCGTCGTCGGGTTCGCGCTGGTCATCATCATCGGGGGCATCGTGGGCACGGCGGTGGCCCGCCTCCCTGTCCTGCGGGCCGGCACTGGCGCCCTCATCACGGGCATGCAGACCTTGCCGTCGGTACTCTGGTACCCGCTCGCCTACATGGTCTTCGGCGTGCACAATTCGGCCATCATCCTCATGATGGTGCTCGGCGCGGCGCCCTCGGTGGCCAACGGGTTCATCAGCGGCATCGACCAGGTGCCCCCGGGCCTGCTGCGGGCCGGCCGGGTGCTCGGCGCCCAGGGCCTGTCGCTCGAACGCCACGTGGTCCTCCCCGCCGCCCTGCCGAGCGTGCTGGGCGGGCTCAAGCAGAGCTGGACCTTCGGCTGGCACGCCCTCATGGCCGGAGAGTTCCTCATCCTCGTCAACCCCCTGAGCCTCGGCGGGCGCACGGTGAATGCGCTCACCCAAGGTGAGTACGCCATCGTGGTCGGCTTGATGATCGTCATCGTGGCCATCGGGATCATCGTCGACACCGCTTTCAGTCGGGTCGACACCGTGGTGCGCAACCGCTACGGGCTACTCGATGCCTCTACCTCCTGAGAGAATGGACATCAGCCCGCCGCAGGCCTCGAAACTGGCGATCTACCCGCCCGAGACGCAGCGGGCCCGGCCGACACCTGGAAGACCCGTCTGACAGAATCGCAGCCGTGTACATCTCGGCCAAGGTGGACTATGCGGTACGGGCCTTGTGCACCCTGGCCGATGCCGACGGCCGCTCGGTGACCGCGGAGTCACTGGCCGAGGACCAGGGCCTGCCGTCCAAGTTCCTCGAGTCCATTCTCAACGACATGCGTCGGGCCGGGCTGCTGATCAGCCAGCGCGGCGCGGAGGGCGGCTATCGCCTGTCACGGCCGGCCGCTTCCATCACAGTCGCCGACGTAATCCGCCCGCTCGACGGGCCGTTGGCCGAGGTTCGGGGCCTGCGGCCGGAGGCCACCACCTACCAGGGGTCGGCCGAGCACCTCCAGGACGTCTGGGTGGCGGTGCGGGCCAGCCTCCGCGCCGTCCTCGACCAGGTGACCATCGCCGATATCGTGGCCGGAAAGCTCCCCCGGTCGGTGCGGACGCTCACCACCGACCCCGACGCCTGGCTGTCGCGTTAGCCCACCCCTTCCGATCGGTGCACGGGTGCGTCCGGGTGAGGCCCCGGCCCGGGCGGGGCCCCGGGAGCCTCGGTAGGAGACCCGTTACCACCACCGGCTCACCGATGCGGGCCGGCTTCCCCCACCGCTATGCACCGACCAGTCCTTGGCGACCGTGACGCCCGAACTCGGCTCGCAATTCGTCACGGTGGTGTTGTTCCATGGGAACGAACGACAGGCTGGCGCCCAGCCGGCGGAGGACCGGATCGGGCCCGGTCCACCATCCCTCGCCGCGCAAGGGCCCCTTGGTCACCTTGCCGCTGGCCGTCTGGGGCAGCGCTGCGGTGATCCGCAGGAAGGCGGGGACCCACTTCGTCCCGAGGTCGGGCTGGTCGGCGAGGAAGCCGGCGAACCCGTCGGCGTCGAATGACCTCCCCGGGAGCAGTTCGAGCGCGGCCATGACCTGGTCGCCCGATCGTGGGTCCGGGACGGGGTAGACGGCCGCGGCGGCCACCGCGGGGTGGCGTACGAGCACCCGCTCGATGGGCCCCGCCGTCAGGTTCTCAGAGTCCACCCGCATCCAGTCCCCGCCGCGGCCGGCGAAGTAGTAGTAGCCATCCGCATCGCGGTAGGCCAGGTCGCCGGTCCAGTACCACCCGTTGCGGGTGCGCGCCGCGGTGGCGGAGGCGTCGCCGTAGTACCCCTCGAAGCTGCCGATGCCGGAGCGGTTGACGATCTCCCCGATGGCCTCGGCGCCGTTGCACAGCCGGCCCGATCCGTCGAACTCGGCCGCCGGGCATTCCTCCAAGGACTCCGGGTCCACGATGGCCACACCCTCGGGCGGACGGCCGAGCGAGCCCGGTGGGGTTCCCGGTGTTCGACTGATGGCCACGCCGCCTTCGCTCGAGCCGTATCCCTCGGTGAGGACGCAGCCGAACCGGCGCTCGAACTCGGCCCGATCGGCCACCGACGCCTCGGTGCCGAACCCCCGCCGCAGGGAGACGGCGTGGTCGTCGTCCCCTGGCGGGGTGGCCAGGATGTACGCGAGCGCCTTGCCCACGTAGGTGAAGGTCGTTGCTCGGTACCGGCGGACGTCGGGAAGGAAGCCTGAGGCGCTGAATCGGCGGGACAGTGTCACCGTGGCCCCGACGACGAGCGATGGACCCCACAGCACCATGAGCGCATTCCCATGGAAGAGCGGCATCGTGCAGTAGGCCACGTCGTCGCGGGTGAACCCGTAGGCGTCGGCCGCGTACTTGGCGATGGAGGCCAGACGCCCTTGCGAGCACCGAACCGCCTTGGGTGACCCGGTGGTGCCCGAGGTGAACAGCAACAGGAAGAGGTCACCGGCGGTCGGGGCGGGCACTCCGGGCACCGGGCCGGTACCGGCGCCGGCATGTGGTGCCAGCCGCTCCGCGAACTCCGGCTCGTCGACCCGCAGCACTCCTTCGGCCACTCCGAGGTCGAGCCCGTCGAGCATGGCCGCCCCGTCGGCGTCGGTGACCATCACCCGGCAATCGGTGCGACGGATGTCGCCCGCCAGGGCCTCACCCCGGCGAGTCGGATTGATCCCCACCGCCACCGCGCCGGCCAGCGCCGTCGCCCCGAGCCAGAACAGGTACTCGGGGACATTGCCGAGCAACACCCCGATGTGGGCAGGACCGGCACCGCCGAGCGACCGGAGCCACGACGCACGAGCTGCGCTGGCCTCGACCACGTCACGCCACGCCCACTGGCGGTCCTCGAAGCACAGGCCGAGGTGGCCGTCCGCGGCCCGGGCCGCCAGCAGTTCGGCCACGGTGACGGGTTCATCGAACCGTGGCTGCATGCCGCTCACCGCCTGGCCTCGACCACCAGGTGCTGGACGGCACGTCCCACGCGGCCGTCGACATCCCAGATCGCCGACTCGGCTGCACCGATGCCAGGAGAGCCGAACCTGGTCCGGGCGTCGAGGCAGACCCACTCGCCGGCCGGAGGGCGGTGGATCGAGACGGTGAGGTCGGCATTGACGAAGCTGGTGGTCATGAAGTCGAGCTCGCTGGAGACCCCGTTCCCGAAGTCAGCGGCGGCCGCGGCCCGCTGCCAAGCGGTCGGCTCCTCACCGGCCACCACCGTCGCGAGCAACCGGAACCAGACGGTGGCCGGGCCCCGGACATCCCCGTTTCCGGTGGCGAACCGCATCTCGACCCCCTGGTTGTGAAAGGCGGGGTAACGGTCGAACATGGCCGGCGGTCGAGCGCACTGGTCGGGTGGGGGTGGGGCGACCGCCTCTGGCTCCGACGGCACCAACGGCGGTTGACCGTGAGCCACCCGCAGCCGCAAGGCTCTCGCCCAGGCCACCTCCAACCCGCCGGCTTCGACGACCAGGTCGATCAGCTGGACCTTGCGTCCCGGTTTGGCCATCGAGCTGGTGATGGCGAGCGGCGCCATGGGGACCGGCCGGAGCAGTTCGAGGGTGATCCGCGACAGCTGCATGCCGTCTGCTTGCATACCCGCTTTCCGCCCGCCGACATGGCGCTCGGCGGCGAGGGCCACCAGGGCGGCGACCGGACCGCCGTGGAGAGCATCGGGCGACCACGGGCCACGGGCCAGGTCCGTCGGCACCATGCGGCCGGCGTCGGGGACGAATAGGGCACCGACCCCGGTGTCGGCAAACTCGGCCGGGGGGGCGGGCATCTGAACAACCCTACCGGGGGGCAACCGTGACGATCGGCGGGAGCAGGGCAGGGCGCGCTCCACCCCGCGTTGGGTACGGCAAGGCGCGGGCCGCCCGGAGCCGCCTACCATCGTGCGGGCTGCCGGAGCCCCGGATATTGCGCCCCGCCACGACCGAAGACATGGGAGAGACATGGGAACAGGAAAAGCTGAGATCGACGTCAACCAGTCACCCGACAAGGTCTGGGCCCTGGTGGGCGACTTCGGCGGTATCGGCGGCTGGATGCCGGGGATCGACTCGTGCCGGGTCGAGGGGGACGAGCGCATCCTCGAGACCATGGGTATGTCCATCACCGAGCGCTTGGTGTCGATGGACGAGGCCGAGCGCCGGCTGACGTACTCGATCGCCGCGGGGGCTCCCGTCGAGTCGCACGAAGCGGTGATCACCGTGGCACCGAGCGGCGCCGGCTGCCATGTGACCTGGGTGGTCGAGGCGGAGCCGGACGAGATGGCCGACCTCATGGCCACGATCTACCAGCAGGCGCTCGAGGCGCTCAAGAACCACGTCGAGTGACGGTCGAGCCGGAGCCAGCCCGAGCCCCGGGCCGGTGGTCGGTCGAGAGGGCCGCCCAGTCCCGGGCCCCGGTCGAGTCGGTGTGGCCTCTCATCGGAGAGGCGAAGCGGTGGCAGGAGTGGAGCTTCCTCGACCGCACGGACGTGGTCGAGGAGGGTGTCCCGGCTCCCGACGGGGTCGGCGCCCTCCGTCGGTTCACCAGGCTCGGGGTCGGCTCGCGCGAGCGGGTGGTGGCCTGGGAGCCGCCTCGGCACCTGGGCTACACCATCGAGAAGGGCTTCCCGGTGCGCAACTACCGGGCCGACGTCACCTGCACCCCCGATGGCACCGGCACGCGCGTCTCCTGGTCGGCGACGTTCGACCCGCTGATCCCCGGCACCGGGCACATCTTGGTGCTCATTCTCAACCGGTTGCTCAACGCCTTCGCCACCGGCGCGGCCCGTCATGCCGAACAGGAGGGTCCGGAGTAGCGCCGCGCTGCGGGTGCGCGGTCAGGAGTGACCCGATTCCTCCACCTCGATGGCGGCCAGCTCCTCGATGCGAGCCACGTGGCGGCCGCCGTCGAAGCCGGTGGACAGAAAGATGTCGACGATGTCGAGTGCGAGCTCGAGGGCGACGATCCGGGCCCCGAGGGACAGCACGTTGGCGTCGTTGTGGCGGCGGGCCAGACGAGCGGTGTACTCGTCATGGCAGAGCGCGGCCCGGGTCCCATGCACCTTGTTGGCGGCGATGGCCTCACCCTGCCCGCTCCCTCCGATCACGATGCCCATGCCGCCGCCGCGTACGACTCGGCGGGCCACGTCGGCACAGATGGGGGGGTAGTCCACCGGCTGCTCCGAGAAGGTGCCGATGTCTTCGACCTCGTGTCCCAGCGCAGACACGTGCTCCGCGACGTGGCCCTTCAGGACGTATCCAGCGTGGTCGGATCCCATTACCAGCCGCATCGGTTCATCTCGCTCTCACCGCCCTGGCGCGGCCGCCTGGCTCCGGACGGCGCTCAGCCCGCGGCTCGATCACGGTGTTGGTTTCCGTCGCCGGAGCAGAGGTGCAGTGGCCACCCGGCCGTGTCGACAAGCCCGTTTTGTCCTCATCGTCGGCGACCGCGGCGCGGCCGTCAGCTGTCGAACTTCACCACGCCGCGGAGGTTCGTCCCCGCGGCCAGATCGTCGTAGCCGTTCTGGACCTGATCGAGCGAGTACTCCTGGGTCACCAGGCCGTCGACCTCGAGGATGCCTGCCTGATAGAGCCGGAGCAGGTTGGGGATCTGCACCCGCGGGCTGCAGGAGCCGAACACCGTCCCGAGCAGGGCCTGGTTGAACATGGCGAAGCCGAACAGGTTGAGGTTCACCTGATCCTGGTTGAACGGCGCGATGGCTGTGGCCACCACCCGCCCGTCCTTGGACGCCAGCTGCATGGCCGGTGCCACCAGGTCACCCGTCAAGACCCCAGGGGTCAGGATCACCACGTCGGCCATCCGTCCCTCGGTGAGCTCGGGAAGCAGGAGGTTGGCGTCCAGCATGGAGGGCGCACCATGGGTGGCGCCGATCTCCTTCGCCTTCTCGACCTTGAAGGGCAGGGGGTCAACGGCGATGACGTAGCGAGCGCCGGCAATCCTCGCCCCCTGGATGGCTCCCGCGCCGACGCCTCCGCAGCCCACCACCACGACCGTCTCGCCCGGCCTCACCTTGGCCCGGTCGACGGCCGAGCCGAATCCCGTCGAGATGCCGCAGCTGATCAGCGCAGCCGCCCTGAGCGAGACACCCGGGTCGATCTTCACCAACGACGCCTCGTTAGCCAGGACGGAGTCCGAGAACGTTCCCAGCTGGGTCATCCGGTTCACGGGCTGCCCATCGAGGTGGTGGCGCCACTGCCCGTCGCCCATCATCGGCCCAGCCAGGATGCTCATACCCAAGTCGCACAGGTGCTGGCGGCCGGAGGCGCACCAGAAGCACCGACCGCAGGCCGGGATGAACGACGCGGCCACGTGGTCTCCGACGGAGAGGCTGTCCACGCGCGGCCCGACCTCGGTCACGATGCCAGCTCCCTCGTGACCCCCGATCATCGGGAACATCGAATCGACGCCGAACACCTGCAGGACTTCGGGAGCGGCGCTCATGTCACCCGAGCGGAGGTGCTCGTCGGAGTGGCACATGCCGGCATAGGCCATCTGGACCACCACCTCGTGTGGACCCGGAGGATCGACCTCCACCTCCTCGACCTTCCACGGTTCGTGGAGCCCGGTACACACGGCGGCGCGAATCTTCATCGGGGCGCTCCTCCCTCGGCGGCACCCCACGGGTACCGGTTGACTCTGGCACCAGCATCGCGCCGCCACCGCACGCCCGTCGAGCCGCTGACCGAAGCTGCCCCCCGCTCACAGGGCCAAGCGGTCCTCGTCGAAACCGGTGGCGAGGAGCCGGAAGGCCCGGTCGAGCGCGGCTATGAGATCGTCGGTGTCGTGACGGGCCCAACCGGAGAAGGCGGCCATGGCTGCTCCGAGGCAGGCCCGGGCCACGGTCTGGGGGACGAGGTCGTCCGGTGTGCAGCCGGTGCGCCCGGCCACGAACTCGGCGACGACCTGGCACCATTCGGCATAGCGGACGGCCGAATGGGCCACCAGGCTCGGGACCGACCCGATGAGGCCGATCCGGATACGCAGCTCCCCGAGCTCGCCCGCACCGAACCGGTTGGTCGCCATCACCGCCCGGCGGAGCACGTCCAGCATCGGCTCGCCGGCCTCGGCCTGGCGCAGCTGGCTCGCCAGGCGTACTAGCTCGGCGTCGAACTCCCCCCACACCACATCCCGTTTCGAGTCGTAGTAACGGAAGAACGTGCGACGGCTGACGCCCACCGCCGCGGCGATCTCGGAGACCGTGGTCTCCTCGTACCCCTGTCGCTGGAACAGGTCGAGGGCGGCCCGAGCCACTTCGGCGCGGCTGGTGCTCGGGCGCCGGCCCCGCGTCGTCGGGGGGTGGCCGCCGGCTCGGCGGGGTGCGGCTACGCTCATCAGGGTTCCATTTTGGCATCCAGTGCTATAAATTGGAACGACCGACCGGAATTGGAACAACCGACTGCCCGGACGCTCACCCGGGCCAAGCCAGGAGGCCAGATGTCCGATCCCAGCACCACCACCGACCAGCCGACCGCCACTCAGGGGAGCGACCGGCCGGCTGACGGAGACCCAGGCGTGGACTCGGCCACCCTGGTCGACGCCGAGCTGCTCGTCGAGGAGATCTCGATCGACGGCATGTGCGGCGTCTACTGACCTGAGCCGCCCACCACAGTGATCCCGACCCCTTCGCCTCGACCCAGTCGCGACCCCCGACCCTGATGCCGCCAGCCTCAGCCTCCGTCCACTCCCCCTTCGACCCGTCGCGGCCGTGGTCACTGCACCCGCAGGTGACCCTCCGGCCTGAGCCGTTCGGCGCCCTCGCCTACCACTTCGGAACCCGGCGACTCTCCTTCCTCAAGAGCCCCCGGCTCGTCGAGGTGGTCGAGCGCCTGGCGGACGAGCCGACGGCCCACGCCGCCTGCTGCACCGCCGGCGTGGGCCAGGCGGAGCTGCCGGGCTACGAGCAGGCACTCGGCCTGCTCGCCGGGTCGGGCATGATCTGCCCGCGGGACGAGGCGGCCTCGGGCGAGTCGAGAGGTGAGGGGTGACCGTCACCGCGCCGCGACGGGAGGATGCCACGGCCGCGCCGGGCCGGCTGGTCGACCGGTTCGAGCGCGGGCTCGACGCGCCCATCTGCCTGACCTGGGAGCTGACCTACGCGTGCAACCTCGCCTGCGTGCATTGCCTGTCGAGCTCGGGGCGTCGGGATCCCGACGAGCTGAGCACGGACGAGTGCAAGGCACTGATCGACGAGTTCGAGCGCATGCAAATCTTCTACGTCAACATCGGGGGCGGTGAGCCGACCGTACGGCCCGACTTCTGGGACCTCGTGTCCTACGCCACCGACCACCACGTCGGGGTCAAGTTCTCGACCAACGGCTCGCGGATCACCCCGGCCGTGGCCGGGTGGTTGGCGGCCACCGACTACGTGGATGTCCAGATCTCCCTCGACGGGGCGACCCCCGACGTCAACGACGCCGTCCGGGGGGCGGGTTCCTACGACACGGCCGTCCGGGCCATGGGGCGTCTCTCCGACGCCGGGTTCGGCGGCCTCAAGGTGTCGGTAGTCGTCACCCGGCACAACGTGGGACAGCTCGATGGGCTCGCGGTCATCGCCGACCGGTACGGGGCCCAGCTCCGGTTGACCCGGCTCCGTCCGTCTGGGCGCGGGGCCGACGTCTGGCCCGAGTTGCACCCGACCGCGGACCAGCAGCGGCAGCTCTACGACTGGTTGGTGGCCAACGGCGAGAACGTGCTCACCGGTGACTCCTTCTTCCACCTGGGCGGCTACGGCGAGCCCCTCCCCGGCCTCAATCTGTGCGGCGCGGGGCGGGTGGTGTGCCTCATCGACCCGATCGGTGCCGTCTATGCCTGCCCTTTCACCATCCACGACGACTTCCGGGCCGGCAATGTCCGGGCACCAGGGGGGTTCGCCGGTACCTGGCGCCACTCCGAACTCTTCGCCCGGTTGCGGCAGCCGCAGAGCGCAGGGGCGTGCGGATCCTGCGGGCACTACGACAGCTGTCGGGGCGGGTGCATGGCGGCCAAGTTCTTCACCGGCCTGCCGTTGGACGGACCCGATCCCGAGTGCGTGCTCGGCCACGGCCACCCGCTCGACGGGCGGCCGGACGGCGACCGCCCGGTCCCGTCGCCGGACCACTCGCGGCGACCGCGGCGAGTGCCCGTGACCATGCGCTCCCGTCGGCCGGACCGGACCTGTGACCAGAGCCCGCTCACCGGGCTCAGCCCCCGCCCACCATCGCACTGACGGTGGCAGGCCTGGTCGACCCCATGGCGGTGGCCGGACGGACGGCGCCGTCGCGGGTGATCTTCGGCCCCCACGAGACCAACCTGGGCCGTGGTCGCCGGTTGAGCGACCGCCATGCGGCCTACTACCGGGCCCGGGCGGCCGGCGGAGCCGGCATGGTGATCACCGAGACGGCGTCGGTGCTCCGATCCGATTGGCCCTACGAGCGAGCCCCATTGGCCGAGTCCTGCGGGCCGGGCTGGGCGGCGGTGGCGGCCGCCTGCCAGCCGCATGGAACGTTGGTGCTGGCCGGCCTCGGGCACTGCGGGGGGCAAGGATCGAGCGCCTTCTCCCAGTCGGTCCTCTGGGCGCCCTCACCGGTGGCCGACGTGGTCAGCCGTGAGATGCCGGCCGAGTTGGAGCCGCGGGAGATCGCCGAGGTCGTCGACGGGTTCGCCCGGGCCGCTCGGCGCGCCCTCGACGTCGGTTTGGACGGCGTCGAGGTCGATGCCGGCTACACCTCGCTGCTGCGCCAGTTCCACTCGGGCCTCACCAACCAGCGCACCGACGAATATGCGGACCGCCTCCGCCTGACCGGTGAGGTGCTGCAAGCCGTCCGGGGCGCGCTCGGGGTCGGGCCTGTCCTGTCGCTGCGGCTGTGCTGTGACGAGCTCGCCCCCTGGGCCGGGGTGACCCCCGACATGGCGGCCCAGCAGGTGGACGTCCTCTCCGAGCTGGTGGACCTCATCGTGGTGGTGCGCGGCGGGCCGTTCTCATCCTCGGCCTACCGTCCCGACGCCCATACTCCGCCGACCTTCAATCTCGACCTGTGCCGGCAGATGCGTGCTGCCGCTCAGGGACGGGCGCTCGTGGCCCTGCAGGGCAGCGTCGTCGAGCCGGCAGCAGCCGACGCGGCCCTGGCCGGCGGGGTCTGTGACGCGGTGGAGATGACCCGGGCCCAGATCGCCGAGCCCAACCTGGTCAGCCTGGTACGCGCCGGCACTCCGGCACGGGTGCGACCCTGCATCCTCTGCAACCAGGCCTGCCGCGTGCGGGACGACCGCAACCCGGTGGTGTCGTGTGTGGGCGAACCGCGAAGCGGTTACGAGACGATCGAGCCGGACCCCGACGGCACCGACGAGGTGAGCCGCCAGGTGCTGGTGGTGGGAGCCGGGCCGTCCGGCCTCGAGTGCGCCCGCGTGCTCGCCGGGCGAGGGCACACGGTGCGCGTGCTCGAGCGGGCCGACCTCCCCGGCGGGGCGTTCAGAACCGCAGCGACCGGGCCGGGACGGAAGCGGCTGGCCGCGCTCACCGATTGGCTCCTGGCCGAGTGCCTGCATCTGGGGGTGACGGTGGAGACCGGGCGAGAGGCGCACGTGGCCGACATCGACGGAGCCACCTCCCGGGGTGAGGAGGTGGTGCTGGCTACCGGAGGGCGCGCCGCAACCGCGGTCGACGCGGGCCCGGCACCGGACGACCGCAGCCCGGCACGGGTCGACGCCCTCAGCCTCCTCGGCCGGGGACCGGACGGGCTCGTCGACGGGCCCATCGTCGTTGACGACCCGGTGGGCGGCCCGGTCGGTGTCGGGGTGGCCGAATGGCTGGCGGGCGCGGGACGCGAGGTTTCCCTCGTGACGCCGGACCAGGTGGCCGGAGCACAGCTGTCGCGCACCGGGGACCTGGCCGACGCCAACACCCGTCTGCAGCGAGCCGGCGTACGTCGAGAGCTCAGGTCGCGGCTGCGCGAGACGGCGACGGGCCGGGCCGTCATCGAGGACGTCTGGACCGCCGAGCGGCGTTCGGTGCCCTGTGCCGCCGTGGTCGACTGCGGCCACCGCCTGCCCGAGGAGTCCCTCTACCTGGCGCGGCCGGGAACCCGCCGGGCCGGCGACTGCGTGGCGCCCCGCACCGTGCTCGAAGCGGTCCTCGAGGGTCGGCGCCAGGCCCTGGCCATCGCCGCCGTGGCCGGTCCCGGCACCGTCGCCGCCACCGTGGATGTGGCCTCGTGACCGCCCCCGACCCCTCCGTGGATGGTCGCCCGGGGCGGGTGTCGGGTCGAGTGGCGGTGGTGACCGGGGCCGCCCGGGGCCAGGGTCGTAGCCATGCGGTGCGGCTGGCCGCCGAAGGGGCCGACCTACTTGCCCTCGACCTCTGTGCCGACATCGACGACGTCCCCTACCCCATGGCCACGCCGGCCGATCTCGAGGAGACGGCCCGGCTGGTCGCGGCCACCGGGGCCCGGGTCGTCACCAGCCGGGCCGACGTGCGCGACCCCGACGCCATGGCGGCGGCCGTCACCCACGGGGTGCGCGAGCTCGGCCGGCTCGACATCGTGGTGGCCAACGCCGGCGTCTGCACCGTCCAACGGTGGGACGAGGTCACCCCGGCGGTGTGGGACGCGGTCGTCGGCATCAACCTGAGCGGAACCTGGAACACCTGCGTCGCTGCCATCCCCCACCTGCTCGAGTCGGGAGGGGGGTCACTCATCCTCATCAGTTCGGTCGCCGGGCTGAAAGGACAACCCTTCCTCGCCCCTTATGTGGCCTCCAAGCACGGGATGGTAGGGGTGATGCGCATGTTGGCCAACGAGCTCGCCAGCGGGGGCATCCGGGTCAACTCGATCCACCCAACCGGCGTCGACACGCCGATGCTGGTGGGCTTGTCCGGGCTGACCGAGCGGATCGAATCCGACCCCCGGACCGGCTCCCTCTATCTCAACTCCCTGCCCGTCGACGTCCTCAGCCCCGAAGAGGTGAGCGAGGCCGTCCTCTACCTCGCCTCCGCCGAGTCGCGCCATGTGACCGGCCTGACCATGACGGTCGACGCCGGCGCGTCGGCCCGGTGACGCCGATGAGCTCGGGCTCCGGCTACCGGTACCTGTTCACTCCCCTCCGGCTCGGGCCGGTCACCGTGCCGAACCGGATCGTCTTCTCCGCCCACCTCACCAACTACGCCACGGCGGGGCTCCCGACCGAACAGCACGCGGCCTACTACGCGGCGAGGGCCGCGGGAGGTGCGGGTCTGATCATCACCGAGGAGCACTCCACCCACCCGACCGATTGGCCCTACGAGAAACTCATCCACGGGTTCAACCCCGAGGTCGTGCGCGGTTACCGGCGTATCACCGAGGCCGTGCACGCCTACGACGTGCCCATCTTCGCCCAGATCAACCACAACGGCGGCCAGGCCTCGAGCATGTACTCGCGCCTGCCGGTCTGGGCCCCGAGCCCGGTCGCCGACCCGATGTTCCGCGAGGTGCCCAAGGCGGTCGAGCCCCACGAGATCCGCCAGATCGTGGCCGGGTACGCGCAGGTGGCTGGCCACTGCGTCGACGGTGGGTTCGACGGCATCGAACTCCAGTGCTCGCACTCCTCCATCGTGCGTGGGTTCCTCTCCCCGGCCACCAATCATCGGGACGACGAGTACGGCGGTCCGCTCGCCAACCGGGCCCGGCTCCTGCTGGAGCTGGTCGAAGCGGTCCGCACCGCCATCGGGCCCGACCATGCCCTCGGGGTGCGCATCTGCGGTGACGAGCTCATCGAAGGCGGCACAGACATCCACGACGCCGTCGAGATCGCCCGTCTGGTGGACGCCACGGGGCAGGTCGACTACATCAACACATCGATCGGGGTGGCCACCGCCACTCTCTTCATGATCGAAGCCAGCATGCAGGTCCCGCCCGGCTATGCCATGTTCATCCCCAGCGCCATCCGCCAGGCCGTGGGCCTGCCGGTCGTCGGAGTCGGACGTTTCAAGGACCCGCGCCAGGCCGATCGGGCCCTCGAAGACGGACTGTGCGACCTGGTCGGCGTGGTCCGGGGGCAGATCGCCGACCCCGATTTCGGGGCCAAGGCGCGCGCCGGACATGCGGGCGACATCCGGACCTGCCTGTCTTGTAACCAGGAATGCGTGGGGCGCATGGGCCTCAACCGCTGGCTGGGCTGCATCGAGAACCCGAGGACCGGTCTCGAGTCGGCCACCCTTCCCGTTCCGACCCACCGTCGCCGGGTGATGGTGGTCGGGGGCGGACCGGGGGGGCTCCAGGCCGCGGTCAGCGCCGCCGAGCGCGGGCACCGGGTGACGCTGTTCGAGCGGAAGGACCGGCTCGGGGGGCAGGTCCAGGTGGCGGCCCGCGTGCCGAGCCGGGCCGAGTTCCTCGACATCACCCGCAACCTCATCGTGGCCGCCCGCCGTGAAGGCGTCGACATCCGGACCGGCGCCGAGGCCACGCCCGACACGATCGACGACGAGCAGGCCGACGCGGTGATCATCGCCACCGGGGCACGGCCCTTGCGGCCGTGGTGGGCGGGTGACCATCCGCGGGTGGTCGACGTCCGCGACGTCCTCGAGGGCCGGGTGGCGCCCGAAGGGGACGTGGTCCTGGTCGACGAGCTCGGGTTCCATCAGGCCACCTCGACGGCGGAGTGGCTGGCCGACCGAGGTTGCCGGGTGGAGATCGTCACCAGCGCCATGGTGGTGGCCCAGGACCTCGGGATCACCCTCGACCTCGAGACGTGGAACGTCAAGGCCCACGCCAAGGGAATCGGTCAGACCGTGGACCTGGTGCCGATGGGCGTTCGTCACCGGGACGACGGAAGCCCGGGCCTGGTCCTCACCCTGCAGCATCACCCCACCGGCTCCGACCAAGAGCGCATCGCCGACTGGGTGGTGTGCTCGGTCCACCAGCAGCCGGAGGACGGATTGTGGCGGGCCCTCAGGGACCGACCGGTCCCCGTCTTCCGCGTCGGGGACTGCCTGGCCCCGCGGCGCGCCCATGCCGCCGTCATCGAGGGTCACCGGGCGGCGGTGTCGTTGTGACCGGGGTGACCGAGCCCACCGGCCGAGCCGGGGCGGTCGACGGGGTCGAGCGCTCGGTGGCCGTCGTAGTGGCGCGCGACGGACGGCTGCCGACGGGCGCCGCCGCGGCCGTCGAAGCGGCCGGGGGTACGGCCATCGTGGTCGGGTCGGGGGCCGAGGCCGGTGCCCGTGCCCTGCTCGGCGCCAGGCGGGCCCTGTGGGCCGAGACCGGGCCGGGACTCCGGCCGGCCCGCTTGGCCGCCACCCTGGCCCATGCGGTCGAACCCGTCCCGTTGGTGGTGCTCCCCTCCTCCCCGGACGGACGTGACCTGGCCCCCCGGCTGGCGGCCACCCTCGGGCGCCCGCTGCTGGCTGGAGCCGTCGATGCGCGCGGCTGGCGCGGCGCAGACGGACGGGCGGCGGCGCGGGCCACCCTGTCACGACTCGACGACCGGGTGATGCTGCCGGTGGCGGTGGCGGGACCGGCCGTCGTGACCTTGCTGCCCATGTCGGGCCTCGACGCCCCGGCCGGGGCCGTCCCGCGCCTCGAGCCCCTGCCGCTGGTTAGCCCCGATGGCGGTCGTGTCACCGAGGTGGGGCCGGACCCGGAGCCGGTGGCGGTGCTCGAGCCGGACGTCCGCACCATGGACCTCGCCGACGCCACCCGGGTGGTGTCCGGCGGTGCCGGCCTGGCCACCGGTGTCGACGACACCGTCGCCGCCGCCCGCTTCGACCTGTTGGAACAGGTGGCCGCAGCCATCGGCGCCTCGACCGGTGCGACCCGGGTGGCCACCGACGCCGGGTGGACCGACTACGAGCGCCAGATCGGCACGACCGGCGTCACCATCCACCCCGACCTGTACGTGGCGTTCGGAGTCTCCGGCGCCATCCAGCACGTCGGCGGCATCGACGCCCGACGGCACGTGATAAGCGTGAACATCGACAGCTCGTGCCCGATGACCGCCATGGCCCAGCTCGGCCTGGTCACCGACGCGCCCGCCCTACTGCTCGAGTTGGCCCAGCGCCTCGGCGTGGACGGCGCGACCGCGGTGCGGCCCGTCGGGAGGATGGCCGACGATGACTGAACCAGACCCGCCCGATGCGACGGCACCCGCCACGTTCGACGCCGTGGTGGTCGGTGCCGGTCCGGCCGGGTCGGCAGCCGCCCTGGCCCTGGCCCGGGCCGGTCGCTCGGTGGTCATGGTCGAGCGCGGCCCGTTCCCCGGATCGAAGAACGTCTACGGCGGTGTCGTCTATGGCCGGGTACTGGACGACCTCCTGCCCAACTGGTGGGAGGAGGTGCCGGTGGAGCGATGGGTGGTGCGCCGCTCGACGACCATGATGACGGGGTCCCAGTCGGTCTCGGTCGACTACCGGTCCGAAAAATGGGGGCGAGCGCCCTTCAACGGCATGACCACCCTGCGGTCCGAGTTCGACTCGTGGCTGGCCGACAAGGCCACCGACTCGGGCGCGCGACTACTCACCTCGACGGTCGCCACCGGACTGGTGCGGGACGGCGCGGGACAGGTGATCGGGGTGCGCACCGACCGTGACGGCGCCGAACTGCGGGCCAAGGCGGTGATCGCCTGTGATGGGGTCAACTCGCTGCTCGCCAAGGAGGCGAAGCTGCTCCCGCCGGCCGATGCCGCCCATCACACACTGGGCGTGAAAGAGGTGCTCGAGCTGGACGGGGACGTCATCGACGAGCGGTTCGGTCTCCAACCTCACGAAGGCGTCGACATCGAGATGCTCGGATGCACGCGGGACATTCCCGGGGGCGGTTTCCTCTACACCAACCGAGACACGGTGAGCGTCGGCGTGGTGCTGTCACTCCCCCATCTGGCCGAGGCCAAGGTCAGACCCGAGGAGCTGGTCGCCGACCTCAAAGCCCACCCGTCCATCGCCCCGTACCTCCGGGGGTCGTCGTTGCGCGAGTACGCCGCCCACCTCATCCCCGAGGGCGGCTACGACGCCATGCCGGAGCTGGCCAGCGACGGGATGGTGGTGGCCGGCGATGCCGCCGCCATGACGCTGGCCGCCGGCCTCTGGTTGGAGGGGGTCAACTTCGCCATCGGCTCCGGGTTCGCCGCCGGGCAGGCGGTCGACCGGGCCATCGCCTCGGGTGACTGCTCGGCCCGGGGGCTCTCCTCATACCGGACCGCCCTCGAGCGCCAGTTCGTGCTGGCCGATCACAAGCGGTTGCGCAAGGCGCCGGCCCTGCTCCTGTCTGACCGGGTTCAGGAGCGCTATCCGGCCCTGGTGTGCGACGTGGTCGAGGGGATGTTCACGGTTACCAATCCCGCCCCAAAGCCCGGCGGCCTCCGGATCACCCGGGCCGCCGCGGCCCGGCACGGTGTGAAGCTTCGCCATCTGGCCGGTGACACCCTGCGTGGACTGAGGATCTTCGGATGAGCCTGCCTCCCGAAGCCTCGGCCCCGGGTGGATCGGACCGGTCGCGATGGCGGGGGGTCTCGTTCGAGGACCGCATGGCGACGGTGGACTTCCGGGTGGGGAGGCGAGCTCACATCATCGTGGACTCCGAGGTCTGCCGCTCCTGCACCACCCGCGCCTGTGTGACGGCCTGTCCCGCCGCGCTGTTCGCCCCGACCGCGGACGGCGGGATCCTCTTTAATTATGAGGAGTGCTTCGAATGCGGGACCTGCTACATGGTCTGCAACCACGAAGGCGCCATCACCTGGACCTACCCCGACGGCGGTCAGGGCGTCGTCTTCCACCACGGATGAACTCGTCCCCCGCCGCCGATGGGCGCCCTCTGGTGGTGGCCTGCTTACGCGTCACCGACCAACGCCCGCGGGTCGACCCGCTCACCGGTGCCGTGCATCGCGATCGCTGGAGCATCGGGTGGTCGGCCGCCGACGCGGCCGCCCTGGAGCACGCCCTGCGGGCCGCCGAGGCCTGGGGCGGTCGGGTTCTGGTGGTGTCGGCCGGACCCCCGACCGTCGAACCGGTGCTCATCGAGGCGCAGGCCCTCGGAGCGTCGGTCGTGCGGGTTCCGCTCGACGAAGCGGGTGAGCAGGCGTACGCCGAGGAGCTGGCCGCGGACGAACACGGGTTGGCCCGGCGGATCGCGGCAGCCCTCTCCCCGTTCGGGCCACCTGCGCTGGTGATGTGTGGTGACCGCTCGGCCGACCGGGGGACCGGCGCCCTACCCGCCTTCTTGGCCCACGAGCTCGGGGCGGCGCAGGCACTCGGGCTGGTTCACCTCGAGTTCGAGAGCGGGGCGCCCCCGGCCGGCGCGGAACCCGCGGTCCTGGCGGTCCTGGCCGAACGCCGACTCGACGGGGGTTGGCGCGAACGCCTCCGGGTGCCCCTGCCGGCGGTCTGTTCGGTGGAGCCGGCCGGGGTCACGCTGCGGCGGGCTTCGCTGGCCGGGGCCCTCGCCGCCGAGGCCTCGTCGGTGGCGGTCGACCGCTCCGGCGATGCCCAGCGCCACGCCGCCGACCACCTGGTTCAGGTGGGCCCCACCCTGCCGTTCCGACCCCCGACCCGGGCCATCCCGGCCCCGACCGGCCCAGACCCCCGCACCCGCGTGCTGGCCTTGACCGGCGCGCTGGTGGCTCACGACCCGCCGACCGTGGTGGGCCCGGTGGAGGCACCGGCCGCGGCGGACGCGCTCATCCACTTCCTGGTGAGTCACGGCTATCTCGAGCGACCGCCGGTGCCGGCCACCCAGGTCGGCAACGAGGTCGGGCGGTGACCGGGCTCGAACGGGCCACCTGGCCCGAGGTGGCCCGCGCCGTCGGTTCGGGGGCGAGCCTCCTCCTACCGGTGGGCTCGACCGAGCAGCACGGCCCCCACCTCCCGCTGACGACCGACACCGACATCGCCACGGCCATCGCCACGGTCGCCGCCACCCGCCATCCCGGGCTGATGGTGGCCCCGGCCCTGGCCTACGGCTCGAGCGGGGAGCACGAGGGCTTTGCCGGCACCCTGTCGATCGGCCGCGACGCCACCGAGGCGGTCCTCGTCGAGCTCGGCCGGTCGGCCAGCCGCGCCTTCGCCCGCACCATCGTGGTCTCGACCCACGGTGGGAACCATCATCCGGTGGAGCGGGCCCTGGCCCGACTCCTCGACGAGGGTCACCCGGTGACGTCCTGGTGGCCGGACTGGCCCGGCGACCTGCACGCCGGCCGAACCGAGACGTCGTTGATGCTGGCCATCGCCCCAGACCGGGTTCACTGCGCCCGGGCCGAGAGCGGCGATCGCCGTCCTGTCGCCGAGCTGTGGCCCGAGTTGCGGGCCCACGGGGTCCGGGCGGTGAGCGCCAACGGCGTGCTCGGCGACCCGGCCGGGGCCAACGCCGAAGAGGGTCGGGCGTTGTTGGCCGGGGCCGTGGAGAGCCTGTTGGGCACCATCAGCCAGGACCGGTCCGGGGGTGCCGGATGAGCCGGGTCGCCGTGGTCACCGGGGCGGCGCGCGGCATCGGGGCGGCCACAGTGCGCGGTCTGGCCGGGGCCGGGTGGGCGGTCGTGGCCGTCGACCGCGCCGGTGACGACCCGCGCCTGTCCTACGCGATGGGAAGCGAGGCGGAGCTGCACACCGTCGTGGCGACCAGCCTGGCCGTCTCGCCTCAGACCGCGGAGGCCAGCCCGGCGGCCGAACGGGTGGTGGCACACGTGGCCGACACGGCCGACCCGGAGGCCATGGTGGCCGCAGTGGCCCGGACCGAAGAGCTGTTCGGGGGACTGGACGCGATGGTGGCGGTGGCCGGTGTGATCGCCGGCGGTGGCCCCCTGTGGGAGATGCCGGCCGCGGAACTGGCCGCGGTGCTCGAGGTGGACCTGGGGGGCGTGGTCAACGCGGCTCGGGCCGCCGTCCCGGCCCTCCTGCGGCGGCCGGCCCCGCGGACCGGCCGGTTCATCGCCGTCGCCTCGGCTGCGGCCAGTCGGGGGCTTGCCGGCCTGGCCGCCTACGGCGCGGCCAAGGCCGGGGTGGCCGGGCTGGTGCGGGGCCTGGCCGCAGACCTGGCCGACAGTGGGGTCACGGCCAACGCGGTCAGCCCCGGCTCGACCGCCGGCGCCATGCTCGCCGAGAGCGCCCGGCTCTACGGCCTGCCGGACGGCGAGGCCTTTGCCGACCAGCAGCCCGTCGGGCGACTACTCACCCCCGAGGAAGTGGCGGCCCCGCTGGTCTGGCTGGCCGGCATCGACAGCGGCGCGTTGACCGGCGCGGTGATCCCGGTGGACGGCGGCCTCTCGCTGTGAGCCCTCTGGCCGTGACCCCCCTCCCCGAGGGCGTCCGGCTCGACCTCGACCCCTCGGTGCGGGCGTTCCGCGGCGGGTCCGTGCTGACCGGCGGCTTCCCCGGCCGGCTGGTGACGCTGACCAAGGAGGGGATGCGGGCGGTGGCCCGGCTCACGGGCGGCGGTCCGGTGTCAGAAGCCGACCGGCGCCTCGGCCGGCGCCTGGTCACGGCGGGCATGGCCCATCCCCGCCTCGCGGGCGACGGTGGGAGTGACCCCGGCGCCAGTGTGACGGTGGTGGTGCCGGTACGCGATCGGAGCCCGTCCCTCGACCGGTGCCTGGCCGCCCTGGGCGACGCCGTGCCCGTGGTGGTGGTCGACGACGGTTCGCACGACCCCGGAGCGGTGGCCGCGGTGTGCGCCCGCCACGGTGCCCGACTCCTCCGTCGGCCCCGCAGCGGCGGGCCAGGAGCGGCCCGCAATGACGGCATCGACGTCCTCGACAGCGAACTGGTGGCGCTGGTCGACAGCGATTGCACCGCCGAGGGGGTCTGGCTCGAGGCGCTGACCCCGATGTTCGCCGACCCCGACCTCGGGGCGGCCGCCCCCCGCGTGCGCCCCCGACGGCACGGCGCAGCCCCTTCGGTGCTGGACCGGTTTGCCGATGCCCGTTCGCCGCTCGACATGGGTCGGGAACGCGGTGAGGTCGGACCCGGCCGCAAGATCCGCTACGTGCCCACTACTGCGCTGGTGGCCCGGCGCACCGCCATGGCGGGCGGGTTCGACCCCGATCTCCGAGTGGGAGAGGACGTCGACCTGATCTGGCGGATGTGTGACGCCGGACACCGAGTGCGGTTCGAGCCGGCGGTCACGGTATGGCACGACGAACCGACCACGTGGCGGGCGTGGTTCGGGCGGCGCTTCCGCTACGGAACCTCCGGCGCGCCGTTGGCCCGGCGGCACCCCGGGCGCCTGGCGCCGGTCGAGTTGCGAGCCTGGCCGTCAGCCATCGCGGCCGCCGGCCTGGGTCGCCACCCAGCTGTCGCCGGCGCCATGGTGCTCGTATGGGGCGCCCTCACCGCACGGAGCGTACGCGGCCGTGGTATTCCGTTCGTGGTCGTCCTGCGCTGGGGCGCGGCCGCCGCCGGCTGGACCACGGTCGGGTTGGGCCGGGCCCTCACCATGCTCGCCGCGCCGGCGGTGCCCCTGGCCATCGGGCTCAGACCGCGCTGGACGCTCGCCGGTGCCGCTTTGGTGTTGGCCCCCCCGCTGACCGAGTGGTGGAAGAAGCGCCCGGCGCTCGACCCGGTGCGCTGGTCACTGTGCTGCATCGCCGATGACGTGTCATACGGCGCCGGTGTGTGGGCAGGGTGCGTCCGGTCGCGGTCCTTCGGTCCGCTCCTCCCGGCACTCCGGGCGCGCCAGTGGGCCGCGGTGGCCGATCCGGTCTTCGACGCGACGACCGGCGCCGTCGCGGTCGTGTGAGAAGGACCGGCCGACGACCCTGTAGAACCGTCGAGTTGGCCGCTCGGTATCGTCGAGGTCGTCGCCGGTCGTCGTGGGCCAGGCTCGTATGCAACGGACCGGTGCCTCTCTCGCGGCGGCCCAAACTGAACTGCACCGAACCATCACATCAGTGTCGACACCAGCGCGCCGGGCCCAGCATCTCCGGGCTCGCTGTCTCAACCAGCTCCAGCCGAAGAAGGCATCGGAGACGCGGTCGAGGCTCTCCGGCCCGGTGGCGGATGACCTCCGGGTCCCTCTTATCGTCCTCAGCGATATCACCTATCGCTATGGGAGTTCTCCCAAAATATGATGGGCAGCGGTAATCCAGATAAGTAGAAAATAAGAAGTAGCTCACCCGCCCCACTCCTCCAGGGACGTTGCGGTGATCCGTTGGGATTCTTCCACGATAATCCCTCATGATCGGCCAGTTCGGCGGTTGACCCAGTTGGCGAGAGAGCCGCGCTATAGTCACTTGAACTCAGTCCTGCTCGCCCTGTGACTCTGGTCAAAGGACACTCCCGCTCAGTCATCAATTAGACGCTTAGCGGCCCCGAACAGGACGATCCGACTGCCACGGCCCGGGCTCGCACGCGACCGCGCGCGGACCCGCTGGAGCAACCGATACCGACAGAAATGAGTGGTGCACCCACGACGCAACCCCGGGCATAACCAAGCCGGCCGCACACCCTAGGGCGCAAAGCCAGGACGGACGATGCCTTCCCGCACGCCGTCCGGGGACCGAATGCAATGGGCCGGAGCCCGCCAACACCGAGCCGAGGAAGGCGCCCGCGCGCCCGACGAAGGGAGGTGCCATGCGGACCCGCATTGCACTCGCGACGATCGCACCGATCGCCGTCATCACCATCACCATCTTGATCCAAGCTGCCACCGTGCAGTCCGCTCGAGCGGTCGCCTCACCGCCCTCCGGGGCTGCATCCACGACCGTCACCCATCTGCCCGCCCCCCACCATCGGGTAGACCACCAACCCGGCACCACCGGGCCGGGCCTGTTCAGATCGAACCTCCTGTCCGATCTGAACACCGCGTTGCTCGCCCGTGCCGCCGCGAACAAAGCCGCCGCTCACGCCGGTCCGACGGCCGCCCCGCACGCCGCTCCGGCGGCCGCGCCCCCACCACCAGCCACGCCGGCACCGGCGCTCGGGCCGATCGATACGGTGAGTTCGGCCGACCGAGCCGCCTGGGAACGGGTGGCCATGTGCGAGGAGGGTGGCAACTGGAGCGCCCGGTCCTCACGCTTCAGCGGTGGCCTGGGCATCACCCGCTCCAACTGGGACAACTACGGGGGCCAGCAGTTCGCCCCCGAGGGGGCCATGGCCACCGAGGACCAACAGATCATGGTGGCCGAACGCATTCAGCCGAGCCCGCCCGACGGCTACGGGTGCAGCGGCTGGTAGCTGCCGACCCGTCAACCACACCGCAGGCGAACACAGGCCCGACCGGCAAGCAGCCGATCGGGCCTGTGTCATGCCTCGTTATGGTTCGGCGGGAGTTCCTTCCGAACTCCGGCATAGGCGATTCAGATCTTGCGGACCTGGCTGGCCTGTAGGCCCTTTTGTCCCTGCTTGGTCTCGAACTCGACACGCTGGCCCTCGGCCAGGTCGCGATAGCCCTCCATCTGGATCTCCGACTGATGAACGAAGAGGTCGTCCCCACCGCCATCGGGCGTGATGAAACCAAAGCCCTTCTCCGCGTTGAACCACTTGACTGCACCTACACCCATGACTGTCTCCTTGAATTCACGCTTTGTAATGCGGGGATCCGTTGTGAAGCCCAACATGCACCGGCCCGCGTGATTGGGTCGGTGAACCCTACAACCCTAGGCGGTATGCCAGCGTCGCGCTGCAGATGGAGACATCGAGCTCGGTTGGGCATCGCTGGAGCCGTCCGGGCCGACCGGGTGACCGCTTGCCGGTCGCGCCGACGGCTCGAACAACTCGGTCAGCACCATCAACGAGAAGGCCAGGAAAAAGACCGGTTCGATCAGGGTCCCGAGGCGGTCGGTGAGGTAGACCAACCCGAGCAGCGGGTAGCCGATCACCAGCAGTTTCACGAGTCCGGAATAGATCCGGGCCTCCAGGGTGCCGTCGCCGCGCGTACGGCGCATGGCCAAGACCACCGCCACGGTGACGGTGGCGAATTCGGCGATGCCCGAGAGCACGTGGACGTAGTGGTGCAGCGGTAGCTGGAGGTGCCATTCGAGCCGGCGACAGCTCGCGCTCAACCCCTCGGCACACGCATAGGGATACCGGCCCCCCACCGCGCCCGCCAAGGCGAAGCCCACCATCCACTTCCATTCTGGCCGTGCACCGGTGCCGGCTGCCGACCCCCGCAAGAGGAGCGCAACCAGGATCAGTGTGCCGCCCATCAGGTCGGCGTCGGACATCAGAGCAGCATGCGGCCGTCCGCTGGCTTCGAGATCGGAGAAGAAACCGTTGACGGACGGCATGAGACCGGGCACGAACGGCACCAGCGCCCACCAGTTGTAGGCCAGCACGCCCGCCACACCCGACACCTTGGCCAATGCCAGGCGCGTGGCGCTCGCCGATGACCAAGGCCTCAGACCCCGCGGAAGGGCGAACACCTCCACACAAGCGAAAACATTCTGGCCATGGCAATCATTCCCAACTGGCATTTCCACCGGTGTGTCCACGGCAATTCCCCGATGTCACCCTGGTTCTTCGATCGAGACGCGGCCCGCGTCCGCGAACGTGGCCAGCCGGCACTGCTACCGTCGCCGCGGTGTCAGGCTTCTCGGCGTCTGGCAGGTTGGTGGGTGCGCTCACCGCCTGCGTCGTCACCGGGCTGGTCGTTGCGACCACCGGCTGCTCCAACCCATCGACACTGGCCACGGCGCCGGGATCGACGGTTCGCCCCGCCGCACCGGCTTCGCCGGTGGTACCCATCGTGTGGGCGCCCTGCCCAGGGGGCTCCTCGCTCCAGTGCGCCGCCGTGAGCGTTCCCGTCGACTACCGCCATCCGGCCGCCGCGACCCTGTCACTGGCGGTGACCCGAGCATCGGCTACCGGCGTCGCGTCGCGTCAGGGCACCCTGGTCTTCAACCCGGGCGGCCCGGGCGAGAGCGGGAACCAGATCTTGCCGGCGGTGCTCGATCGATTACCGCCGGCCGTGCGCCAATCCTTCGACATCGTGAGCTTCGATCCGCGTGGCGTCGGCGCCAGCCGACCGCTGGACTGCGGCACCTCGCCGGCTGCGGCCGCGAGTGCCTTGCCAGTTCCGGTGCCGGGCAGCCGGGCACTGCCCGGCACCCCGTTGTACGCGGCGATGGCCCGGTCGTGCCGACAGCAGGCGCCCGACCTCGTTCCCTTGGTGGACACCGTGGACACAGCGCGGGACCTGGACCGGATCCGACAGGCTCTCGGACTGTCCAAGCTCGATTACTACGGCCTGTCCTACGGCACCGTCCTCGGCGCGGTGTACGCCGACCTGTTCCCGCACCGGGTCGGACACTTCGTCCTGGACGGGGCGGTCGACGTCGGCGCCAGCCTGACCACCCAGGCAGCCCAGGAAGCGCCCGCGGCCGAGCGGTCACTCGACCACCTGCTGGCCTCGTGCTCCGCCGCGCCGGCGTGTCCGTTGGGCCACGACCCGCAGATGGCCTACCGCTCGCTCCTGTCGGCGCTGACACGGAACCATCTCCCCGCTCCGGGCCGGGGCGACACCTACCCGGTGACCGTGGGCGACCTCGACACTGCCGCGCTGTTGACCCTGAGCGTCCCCGGCTTCACCCCGTCGTTCTACGCCGCGCTGATCGCCGCCCGCGACGGCGACGGCGGACCGCTCCGGACACTGGCCCTCGAGCTCGAGACCGACATCGACGGCGCACCGCTCGTCGATGCCCTGTGGGCCATCACCTGCAACGACACCGCAGTCCACCCCGGCCCGATCGCCGCCGGCGATCAGGCGAGGGCGCTGGCGGCCAAGTACCCCCTGATCGGGGCGTACGCGGTCAACTACACCATGGGTGGGTGTGTCTCGTGGCCGGCGGGCCGCCGGCCGGTGGCCGGTATCCACCCCGAGGACGTGCCCCCGATACTGGTCGTCGGCAACACCGGCGACCCCAACACCCCGATCATCGGTGCCCGTCATCTGGCCGCCCTCCTCCCCGCCTCCCGTCTGTTGACCTGGCGGGGCTGGGGTCACACCTGGTTGCTCAGCGGATCAGCCGACCCGTGCATGCAGCGGCTGGTGACCAACTACCTCTTCGGGACGGGGCCGCCGCCGCCCCACAGCGTCTGTGGGTGATCCCGGGCTCACCCGTCGACCACCACCTCGTAGAGCCGGAGGGCCCGACGCGGGCAATCGGCGACGGCGCGGGCGGCCAGGTCAGCCAATTCCGGCTCGACCGGCGTGCCGTCCACGATCGGGTACCCCCACTCGTCGACGGTGACCCGTTCGGGGAACAGCTCGGCGCAGTACCCGTAGGCGTCACAGGCCACCGGGTCCACTCGCAGGCTCAGCCCGATCCGCCGGCGCACGGTCATGAGGCGTCCCCCCGCGGATCCGATCCCGGCGGCAACGGCAGCACCGTCGGGGAGATGTGGCCGGAGCACGGGCGGCCGAGGGCGTGGGAGGAGGCGTCGGCCGCGAAGACCCGGAGGGCGCTGCGGACCAGCCGCGTCAGGCCGTCAGGGTGGCGACAGGCACCGCGCCCGTCCACGGCGGAGGTCCGACCGGCGACGCGCTCCAGCGCGGAGGGATCCGGGCGGCCCGAGGACAGCAGCTCGAGGTCCCCGGCGATGGCCGGGAGGCCGAACACGCACGGACCGCACTGGCCCGCGCTCTCGCCGGCCAGGTAGCGGGCGATCCGAGCCGTCTCGGCGATGCCGCACGAGGTAGCCGGCAACCCAACGACCACGCCCACGCCCATGGTGGCACCGACCGAGGCCAGGGGCGCCGGCGCGTACGGGGTGTCGAGGCGAGAGCCCTCCAACCAGGTACCCCCGTAGCCCCCGAGCAGCACGGCCGACGGCGGGTCTTCGAACCGGCCCCAGCGGAGGATCTGGCTCACCGGAGTACCGAGCTCCACCTCCAGTACCACCGGACCGCTCCCTGCCCCGGTCACGGTCACCAGGGTCGAACCCGGCGCGTCCGGCGTCCCGAGCTGCCGGAACCATTCGGGCCCCCGGCGGGCGATGAGGGCCACGTGCGCCAGGGTCTCGACGTTGTGGACCAGAGCGGCACGCCTGGCCATTCGGAGCGGCACCGACTTGTCCATCCGCATCATCGGCCTACCCGGTCCACCGCCCAACCAATCGGTGAGTGCCGATTCCTCGCCGGTGACGTACCGGCCCGGTGGGCGCCGCACGGCGACGCGACGGCCCGACAGGCCGGCTCGGCGTCGCTCGGTCAGGGCGGCCTCGAGCGAGGCGGCGACCGCCCAACTGTGGTCGGGAACACAGAGGAGGATCTCCGAGGCTCTCACCGCGGCTGCGACTGCCTCGGCACCGTCCAGCACCAGATGGGGACAGCGCAAGAGGAGCACGCGGTCCTTGGCACTGGCGGGCTCCCCCTCGAGGGCGTTGACCACGAGGACCGGCCGCCTCGACGCCATCCGTCCGGCCTCCCATTTGCCGGCTGACGGAAACCCGGCTCCGCCTCGCCCGAGCAGGCCCGATTCCGCGACCGCCCGGTGGACCCACGCGCCCCAGCGAGCATCCCCGTCCGGCGCGACCAGTGGGCCGTGCGCAGCCAGATGCCGATCCAGGTCCATCGATGACTCGTCCTCCCCGCGCACCCCGACCAGCACGCGTTCCGGAGTGGTGACCGTTGCCGTCACCGGGAGACCTCGTGCACCCGGGTCACGCCGTGAGACCGGACACGGCGCCCGTCGGGCCGGCCCGGAGACGCGGGGCGGGCCGGAGGCGGCGACACCACCCGGGTCAGCGCACCGACCTGTCCGGCGCGTCGTCCATGCCGCCGGTAGTCGAGGACACGCCAGGAGAGGGTGCCGGCCACCGCCAGCCCGCAGACGCCGGCCAGTATGCCCATCCACACCGTGGGCCCGTCCGTCCCCTCCCCCAACGAGTGGGCCATGGCCACCGGCCAGCTGCCGTACGCCAGCCAGTGGATGGTTCTCCAGGCCCGGGCACTGATGTGCCCGCGCCAGGCGCTCGACACCGCCACGGCGACCAGCAGGTCGAGACCGACGGCGCCGAGGCCCGTCCAGAACGGTTGGTAGGAAGAGGCGAACGGCACGACGATGCTGGCCCAGCCGATGTTCACATAGGTGTCAAGGACGGCAGTCACCACGTGGATGCCGAGGAACACCATGGCCAGCACGGAGACTCGCTTGTGCAAATCGGCCTGGGCGAACGCCGGCCAGCTGCGGGTCCTCAGCCTTCCGGCGGTGAGGATGCCGAGCACCATGGTCGCGGTCAGCAGTACCAGGGCCACGATGCCGGTGGCCCTGGTCGAGTACCAGAGCGTGGTCGATGAGGTGGCCAGCATCAGCCCGAAACCTGCGATGCGCCTCGGCGGTGGGCGCGATCGGCCGACGACGGCCAGTCTCCGACGTAGACGACGGACCCGCTCGCGTCCACCAGGCGGGCCGGCACCCCGAACGCGGCGAGGTTGCCGACAGCATCCGCTCCCCAGACCACTGCGGCTGTCGTCCAGGCGTTGGCCTCGACACAGGTCGGGGCGGTCGCCGAGACCAGCGACCACACCGCTGGGGCGGGGCCACCGGTCCACGGGTCGATGATGTGGTGCACCCTCCGGCCACCACGGACCCAGGTCCGGGCGGTGGTGCCCGAGGTGGCCAGCCCGCCCGAGTCGACGCAGACAACCTGGTCCACCTCAGGGACAGGTGCTCGACACTCCGGGGCGATACCGACCGACCAGCCTTCCGGAGGTGCCTCTCCGGCCACGGCCACGTCTCCCCCGAGATTGACCAGGGTGCCGCACCCGAGCTCGACGGCGATCCGCCGTGCCGACCGGTCGGCGGCGAACGCCTTCGCCGTCGCCCCGAGATCGATGCGGACGCCGACCGGGACACAGGCCGTCCCGGCCGCTGGGTCGAGAAGGATCTGCCACCATCCGGGGGCGGGCTCCGGTCGACCGAGGGACCCCGCACCCGACGCGGGCAGCTCATCGAAATCGCGGTCGTAGCCCAACTCGACGAGTGCGGAGCCGATGGTGGGATCGACGATCCCGGCGGTCTGCACCGCCACCACGCAGGCCACCTCGAGCGCTTCGAACAGGAGTGGGCTGACGAGGACCGGGTTGCCCCGGCTGACCCTCTCGAGCCGGCGGAGCTCCGACTCGGAGCGGAACCGGCTGCAGGCCTGGTCCAATTGGCGAAGGTCGTCGTCCAGCATGGTCAGGGCTCGATCGGCCCGAGCGGGCTCGGTGACCGCCACCCCCGCCGTCGTGCCGATGGCCCGCATCGAACGCGCCGCGATGGTGCTGCCGCGGGCGGTGGCCCGCCCCTCGGTGAGCGTGACACTCATGACTGGCCCGACACGGTGGTGGGCGTCCTGGCGGTGGCGCCGCTGGAGGGGGCCGTCGTGGTCGTGGTGGTGGGAACGGACCCGTTGGCGGACGAACTCGAAGTCGCGGTGGGTGCGGTGGTGGACGCCGACGTGGTCGCCGGCGCGACGGCCGATGCCGGATGGGTGGTGGTGTCGGCGGCCACCACCAGGCCGAGCCCGACAGCCGCCGCCGTGGCCGTGGCACCAATCAGGGCGGTGCCCCGGCGAACCCGGGCCATGGCCCGGTCGCGGTCCTGGCCCCGTGGTCGGCCTGGATTCGAGGGCAGGGGGCGGTCCATGGGCTCTCCTTGTCTGCGAGGCGGATCGTTTCCGACCCGCCGAACGGTCGCCTGCTCGATCGCGGCACGCCCATTGGACCGGACCCCCTGCAGAGCCCACTCCACGCCAGCTGTGCCGATCCTGTGAGACGGTCGAGCCGGGGAACACATCGATCAGCCTTCACAGCCGGCTCTCAGGCAATACACATCTCGCCTCCAAGCCCTGGTGGGATGCTTGGGGGCGAGCTGGGATCCACCAGGCGCACCGGTCGGCGATCAGCACCGAGCACCCAGGAAGGCGGAGGGAACTTGTCATTGGAACCGACTCGCAGCCAGCGCATCCTGGTCGTCGACGACGAGCCCTCGATCGTCGACGCCGTAGCCACCTCCCTCCGCTACGAGGGATTCAGGGTCGACGAAGCGGTCAACGGGCGACTGGCCCTGGCCACGGCCCAGGAGAACCCTCCCGATCTCATCGTCCTCGACGTCATGCTGCCCGACCTCGACGGGCTCGAGGTGACCCGGCGACTGCGGGCCGACGGACTCCGTGTCCCGGTCCTGTTCCTGACCGCCCGTGATGCGGTCGAGGACAAGGTCGCCGGCCTCACGGTCGGCGGGGACGACTACGTCACCAAGCCGTTCGCCTTAGCCGAGATCGTGGCCCGGGTGCACGCCATCCTCCGACGCATGGGCAGCGAGCCCGACGACACGGGCATCCTGCAGTTCGCGGACATCCAAATGGACGAGAACGCCCACGAAGTGACCCGCGCCGGCCAGACCATCTCGCTCACGGCCACCGAGTTCAACCTGCTCCGGTTCTTCCTCCTCAATCCCAGGCATGTCCTGTCCAAGGCTCAGATCCTCGATCACGTGTGGCATTACGACTTCGGTGGTGACGGCAACGTCGTCGAGACCTACGTGAGCTACCTCCGGAAGAAGCTCGAAGCAACCGGCCCCCCGGTCATCCACACCGTGCGGCTGGTCGGCTATGCGCTCCGGGAACCGACCCCGGGCTAGGCGGTGTCGCTCCGTACCCGACTGGTCATCGCGGTCGGCGTCATCGCCGTCGTGGCCCTGGTGATCGCCGACATCGCCACCTACTCGGCATTGCAGTCCGTCCTCTACCAGCGGATCGACCAGCAGCTCGAGCAGCGGCATGTAGGGCTCGAACGGGCGGTGAACAGCGGACGGACGCTCCGCTGCTTCGGCCCGGGCCAGTTCGTCCCCGCCCCCGGCGGCCCGGGTGGACCGGGCGGCCCGAACCCCGTCCAGGAGGGCACCGGCGACGCCAACGCGGTCCAAGCCACGGCCATCGAGGTGCGCACCCCCGCCGGGAGCTTGCTCAAGGGCCAGGTCTGCCCGGTCTACGTAGGCTCGGCGGCCTATACCCCGTCACTGCCGGCCTCCATCACCGGCTTCACCACCAACGCACAGGGCGAGCGGTCCACCTACTTCACCGCCGCCGCCAGCAAGGCGGGCGGACCATCCTTCCGAGTACGGGCCTCGACCCTGGACAACGGGGACCTGTTGATCCTGGCCCAGCCGCTCACCGACACGGCCAGCACCCTGCACCAGCTCCTCCTCATCGAGCTGGCGGTGACCGGAGGAGCCGTGCTGGTGGCACTGGTCGGCGGCTTCTGGTTGGTCCGACTCGGGCTCCGCCCTCTCCGCGACATGGAGATCACAGCCGAGTCGATCGCCGACGGCAATCTCACCGAGCGGGTCCCCGGCGAGAACGAGTCGACCGAAGTCGGCCGCCTGGCCCGGACGCTCAACGTGATGCTCACCCGGATCGAGGCGGCCTTCAGCGCCCGCCTGGCGTCGGAGCGGCGGCTCCGCGCCTCCGAACAGCAGCTCCGCCAGTTCGTGGCCGACGCCTCCCACGAGCTCCGGACACCGATCTCAGCCATCTCTGCCTACGCCGAGCTCTTCGAGCGCGGTGCCTCGGAGCAGAAGGAGGATCTCGAACGACTGCTGGGTGGCATCCGCACCGAGACGGCGAGGATGGAGCATCTGGTCGCCGATCTGTTGTTGCTCGCCCGCCTCGACGAAGGCAAGCCGATGGAACAGCACTCGGTGGACCTGGTCGCCCTCTGCGCCGAGGCCGTCCACACCTCATCGACGGTCGGACCGGACTGGCCGGTCACCTTCGAGGCATCCGTCCCCGTCGAAGTGGTGGGCGACGCCACCCGGCTGAGGCAGGTCATGGACAACCTGCTGGCCAACGTGCGGGCCCACACCCCAGCAGGCACTCGGGCCCGCGTCAGGGTCGAGCCCGACGACGGCCAGGTGGTCGTCACCGTCACCGACAACGGACCGGGCATGGACCCCGAGGAGAGCCAGCACGTCTTCGAGCGCTTCTACCGTTCCGACCCGTCACGGTCGCGGACCCACGGGGGGGCCGGCCTCGGGCTCTCGATCGTAAGCGCCATCGTGGCCGCCCACCACGGCACGGTGGCGGCCGATGGGCGGCCCGGCTCGGGCACCACCTTCACCGTCCGCCTCCCGCGCACCCCGCCCACCGCCGAGCCGGTGCCGGAGGACGCCGTGGTGGCGGGGCCCTAGCCCCGGCAGGCTCGTACTTCCCTGCCATCGAGTTTGGTCGGAATTTCTCATGGGGATCACAGGTTGGTCCCAACCGGGACGGAGCCTGCGCCGTCAGGATCACGGCCATGGCCGTCGGGATCTCACCCACGAGCGTCACCGAACTCTCCCCGCGGGACCGGCCGCGGGCCGGAACCATCGCGGACGTCGACATCGTGATCCCCGTGTACAACGAGGAGGCGCAGCTGAGCCGCAGCATCGCCACCCTGCGCTCGTTTCTCAGCACCTCCACCCCTTTCACCGCGACCATCACCATCGCCGACAACGCCAGCACCGATGGCACCTGGCCCATCGCCGCCGATCTGACCGCCGCCCACCCCGGGGTTCACGCCATCCGACTGGGGGAGAAGGGTCGCGGCCGGGCGCTCCGGGCGGCCTGGTCAGCGAGCACCGCGGCCGTCGTGGCCTACATGGACGTGGACCTGTCCACCGGCCTCGAGGCGCTGGTGCCGCTGGTCGCCCCGCTGCTGTCGGGTCAGAGTGACCTGGCCATCGGGACACGCCTGGGACGTGGCGCCCGCGTGGTCAGGGGCGCCAGGCGGGAGCTCATTTCACGCGGCTACAACCTGCTGGTCCGTTCGGCCCTGCGGAGCTCATGCACCGACGCCCAGTGCGGGTTCAAGGCCATGCGGCGCGACGCCGCGCTCGAGCTCCTCCCGCGGGTGCAGGACGAGGAGTGGTTCTTCGACACCGAGCTTCTCGTCACCGCGCAACGTCTTGGCCTGCGCATCCACGAGGTTCCGGTGCACTGGGTCGACGACACTGACTCGCGAGTCGACGTGATCTCCACCGCGCTCATGGACCTCCGGGGGGTGTGGCGCCTGCTCCCACCCGGCGCTCGGCCGCCGAAGGAGCCGAGGACGGTATCGATACCGGCGTCTGCCTTCGAGACCACCGCTGACGATCGTGAGACCGGGCAGCCGGTGGCCGTGTCCCTTCGCCCCGATGCGACCCGGTCGGGCCGACCCCGCGGAGCATCCGCAGGGTCGCGAACGGGGGGCGAGGTGTTCGCCGACGAGCTTTGGCGATTCGCCGGGGTCGGCGCCGCCTCGACGCTGGTCTACATGGGGCTGTTCGCTGCCTTCCGGCCCGGCCTCGGCAGCTTCTCGGCCAACGCGGCGGCCATCGTGCTCTGCAGCCTCGGGAACACGGCCGTGCACCGCGGTCTGGTGGGACCGGCCGGACGCCGCCTCGCCGGTTGGCGCCGGTGGGCCGGAGCAACGGGCCTCCTCGGCGTGAGCCTCGGCTTCACCTCCCTGGCCCTCGCCGTGACCCGGGCCGCCGGGCTCGATTCTCTCGTGCCCGAGCTCTTCGCCCTGACCATCGCCAACCTGAGCGCGGCCGTCATCCGGTTCGGCATCCTGCGCACCTGGGTCTTCCGACCGGCGTTCGGGAGCAACTTGAACGCCTCCGCGCCCTTGCTTCACGACCACGATCCACATCCCGTGCCACCGGCCGGGACGATCATCAAGGAGAACGCATCATGACCGGCCGCGACCCCATCGGCGACGCCACCGTGTTCGACGATGCCGTGCTCGACGATGCCCCGCCCATCCATGGCGTCCTCACGACACTCGGTCTCGGCCCGGAGGGAACGACGATCGAGATCCCCCCGACCGACCCGTTCCCTCCCTTCGAACCGTCGGACCGCGGAACGGGCACCACGGACGAGTCGCTTCCATCGGTCGGCACCCCCACCCCTCCCGCCGTCCGCCGGAGGCGACTCATCCGAGGACGACCCGAGGACCCGGCCTGGGTCCGTCCGGCTCTGATCCTCCTGCTGGTGGCCACAGGCGGCCTGTACCTGTGGGGGTTGGGGGCGTCCGGCTGGGCCAACAGCTTCTACTCCGCGGCCGTACAGGCCGGCACCAAGAGCTGGAAGGCCTTCTTCTTCGGGTCGTCCGACGCATCGAACTTCATCACCGTCGACAAGCCGCCGGCTTCCCTCTGGGTGATGGAGATCTCGGCTCGCATCTTCGGGGTCAACTCGTGGAGCATCCTCGTCCCGCAGGCGCTTGAGGGGGTGGCCACCGTCGGCCTCATCTTCGCCACGGTCCGACGGTGGTTCACCCCGGCTGCCGCGCTGATCGCCGGGGTCGTGGTGGCGGTGACCCCGGTTGCCACCCTGATGTTCCGGTACAACAACCCCGATGCCTTGCTCACGCTGCTCCTGACCGCCGCGGCCTATGCCACGGTCAAGGCCGTCGAGGGCGGGCGGACCCGGTGGATGGTGTTGGCCGGCACGCTCATCGGCTTCGGCTTCATCACCAAAATGCTCCAGGCCGTGATCCTGATGCCGGTCGTGGCCGTCGTCTACCTGTTGGCTGGGCCGCCCAAGTTCGGACGTCGATTGGTCCAGGTGGTCTGGTCCGTTGTGGCCATGGTCGTGGCCGGTGGTTGGTGGGTGGCGGCAGTCCAGCTGACCCCCGCGGCTGACCGTCCCTACATCGGGGGCTCGACGGACAACAACCTCCTCAACCTCATCTTCGGCTACAACGGGTTCGGCCGGATCACCGGAAATGAGAAGGGCAGTGTCGGCGGGCGCGGGGCGACCGGAAGCATGTGGGGACCGGTCGGTTGGGACCGCCTGTTCCTCCGCGACATGGGAGGCCAGATCTCGTGGCTCATCCCTGGCGCGCTCATCGGCCTGGTGGCGGTGCTGTGGCTCACCCGGCGCGCGCCGCGCACGGACCGGGTCCGCGCCGGGTTCCTTCTGTTCGGTGGATGGCTGCTGCTCACCGGGGCGACCATCAGCTTCGCCCAGGGAATCATCCACCCGTACTACACCGTCGCCCTGGCCCCGGCCATCGGCGCCTTGGTCGGCATGGGGGCCACCACGCTGTGGCATCGCCGGCACGACATCTTCCCGCGCCTCGCCCTGGCCGTGGCGGTCACCGCCTCGGTCGTCTGGGCCTTCGTCATCCTCGGGTGGAGCCCGACCTGGTACCCGGCCTTGCGCTGGGTCATCCTCGCCGTCGGGATCGTGGCCGCGCTGGGCATCGCGCTCGTCCCTCGTGCCCGCGGCGTGCTGGCCGCCGGTCTGGCCGGCTTCGGTCTGGCCTCGGTGCTCGCCGCACCGGCTGCGTACTCGCTCACGACCGCAGCCACTCCCCACGGCGGGGCCATACCGTCCGCCGGTCCTCCCGTTCAAGGAGGCGGGCTGGGTGGACTCCCGGGCGGTGGTCCCGGAGGGGGCTTCGCCCGCAACGGGCTCCGCCTGCCGAATGGCTTCACCCTGCCCAACGGGGCGACCCTCCCGAACCGCGTCAGGGTCCCGAACCGCTTCTTCCGCCACCGTGGCTTCAGTCCGGGCCAGGTACCGGGCGGTGCGGGGCCGGGCGCCTTCGGCGGCCAGGGTAGGGCGGGCGGGCCAGGCGGACTGCTCAACGCCCCCACACCGGGAAAGCAGCTCGTCGCCCTCCTCTCGGCGAATGCCTCCAAGTACTCGTGGGTGGCCGCCAGCAGCGGGTCCAACTCGGCGTCGGGCTACCAGCTGGCCACATCCGATCCGGTGATGGCCATCGGTGGCTTCAACGGGACCGACCCCACTCCGACGCTCAGCCAGTTCGAGCACTACGTCTCCGAGGGGCGGATCCACTACTACATCGGTGGTGGTGGTGGTGGTGGTGGTGGTGGTGGTTTCGCGGGCTTCGGGGGCGGGCTCGGCTCCTCGGCAACCTCGGACTCGGCTCAGATCTCCTCGTGGGTGAGCACGCACTTCACGGCCCGGACGGTCGACGGCGTCACCGTGTACGACCTCACCGCACCGACCTCGACGTCCTCGTGACCGGCTCGTGATGCCCGGCCGGTAGGCGGGGCCTGACGACAGCTGTGAGTATGGCTGCATGACCACTGGGCCCGCGGCCGAACCAGGCGACCCAGCCGTCGCCGGCGCCATCGTGGCCCGGATGACCGAAGACGAGAAGCTCTGGTGCCTCGACGGCGATGCGCCATTCTGGGCCGGCCTCGCTTACCTGGCCGAAGCCGGCTATCACAAGAGTCCGTTCCGAGCGGGCCGGATCGAACGTCTCGGGTTGGACGGATTCGCCTTCTCCGACGGCCCCCGGGGCGTCGTCGTGGACCACGCCACCTGCTTCCCGGTCACCATGGCCCGGGGAGCGACCTGGGATCCCGGGCTCGAGGAGCGAGTAGGCGAGGCGATCGGGCGTGAGCTCCGGTCCGTCGGCGCCGATCTCTACGGAGGCGTGTGCGTCAATCTCTTGCGTCACCCGGCATGGGGACGCGCCCAGGAGACCTACGGCGAGGACCCGTTCCACGTGGGGGAAATGGGCGCCGCGCTCACCCGAGGCGTCCAGCGCCACGCCATGGCCTGCGTGAAGCATTTCGCCTGCAACTCGATGGAGAACGCCCGGTTCGTCGTGGACATAACCGTGGACGAAGCTGCCCTCCACGACGTCTATCTCCCCCACTTCAAGCGCATCGTGGACGAGGGCGTGGCCGCAGTCATGACCGCGTACAACCGCGTCAACGGCGCCTGGTGTGGGGAGAACGAGGCGCTCGTGGACGGGATCCTCCGCCGGGAGTGGGGATTCGAGGGGTTCGTCATCAGCGATTGGATCCTCGGCATCCGCGATGCGGCGCAGTCCGTCCGGGCCGGGCTCGACGTGGAGATGCCGTACCGCATGATCCGGGCCGGCGGTCTCCGCCGCGCCCTCGATGACGGCTCGGTGTCGTGGGGGGAGGTGGAGCGGGCCGCGGAGCGGGTCATCGCTACGAGGCTGCGATTCGACCCGGTTCTCCGCACCCCGCCACCGGGCCGGGGCGTCCTGGCCAATCCGGGCCATCGCGCCCTGGCCCGCGAGGTTTCGGCTCGGTCGGTCGTGCTCTTGCGCAACGAACCGGTCGACGGTAGACCAGTCCTCCCGCTCGAACTTCCTCCGGAAGCGACCCTGGCCCTCTTCGGCCGGTTGGCCACAACGATCAACCTCGGCGACGGCGGCTCGAGCGACGTATGGGCCCCCGAAGTGGCGACGGTGGCCGACGGCCTGCGTGCGGCTCTCCCCGACGTCCGCGTCATCCACGCCGAGGAAACCGATCCCGACGGGATCGCGTCGCTGGCCGGCGCGGCCAACGCGGCCCTCGTGGTGGTGGGCTACACCCGCGACGACGAGGGCGAATTCATCGGGGAGTTCGCCACCGCGCACCTCCGCCACCTCTTCCCGGGACCCGACGACCTCGGCGTAGTGGAGCAATTCGACGCTTCGATCGCCGACGAGCGGTCGATCGAACCCCCGCGTTACGTGACGACAAGGGAGGCAGGCGGATTCGCCACCGGTGGCGACCGGAAGTCGTTGCGTCTCCACGAGGAGGACGTGGCGCTCATTCGGGCCGTCGCCGGAGCCAATCCTCGGACCGTCGTGGCCATCGTGGCGGGAAGCGCGGTGCTCGTCTCCGAGTGGGACACCACCGTGCCAGCCGTGCTGCAGTCTTGGTACGCGGGCATGGAGGGAGGCCATGGCCTGGCCGCCGTGCTGCTCGGCGAGGTCGATGCGTCGGGCCGGCTCCCCTTCTCGGTGCCGACGGAGGAATCGCATCTTCCCCCCTTTGACGCTGAGAGCGAGTCGTTCGCGTACGACCAATGGCACGGGTACTGGCACCTCGCCCGGGCGGGCACCCAACCGGCCTACCCGTTCGGGTTCGGGCTGAGCTACACGACGGTCGCCATCACGGGCGTGGCGGCCGAGGCGGTGGCCGACGGGATCCAAATCCGGGCCTCACTCCGCAACACCGGCGGGCGGGGCGGAGGTGAAGTCGTGCAGGTCTACGTGCGGCGGGCCGGATCACGCCGGCCGGCCCGGCTGATGGCGTTCAAGAGGATCGAACTCGCGGCCGGGGATGACGCCGCGGCCGAACTCCGTGTGTCTCGGGCCACCTTGGCCGAACGGGACACTGTCTCCCACTCCATGGTGGTTCGGCCGGGAACCTACGAGGTGCGAGTGGCCCGCCATGCCTGCGATGCGGGCACCTCGGTGGCGGTCGCCATTTCGTGAGACCCGGGTAGGACCCACCCACACGAGAAGGACCTCGACGGGCTCGGGGGTGGGCTCGACGCCGAGCCGTGCGTGACGAGTGGAACGCCACACTCGAGTACCCCCCTCGGGCCAAGGACTACCCGTAGGCCTACGGCCCGTCCCGTCGCGGCGCCGGCCCGGCCGGACGGTGTTGAGCCTACGCTGCGGGCGTGCATCTCGGAGAGCTGACCACTCCGGCGTTGGTCGTCCAACGCGACCGGCTCGACCGGAACCTCAAGACCATGGCCGAGGCACGGCCCGGACGAAGTCTGCGCCCCCACGTCAAGGCCCACAAGTGCACCGCCCTCGCCGCTCGACAGGCAGATGCGGGCCACCCCGGGTTCGCCTGCGCCACCATCGCCGAGATGGAGGGCCTCTCCCGCGCCGGGTTGGATGACGATCTCCTCTTGGCCAATGAGGTACTCGACGCATCGCGCCTCGGCGCTCTGGTGCAGCGGGGGTCACGGGTGTCGGTGGCCGTCGACTCCAGCGAGACCGTCGACGCGGCCGCCTCTGGTGGCGTCCGAGAGGTACTGATCGACGTCAATGTGGGGCTCCCTCGGTGCGGCTGTCGGCCACAGGATGCCGGGCTTCTGGCCGATCTGGCGCGGGCGCGGGGGCTCAGCGTCCGCGGTGTCATGGGTTACGAGGGTCATGCCGTCGGCCTGGAGGAGCGAGCCACCAGGTTGGAACTGGTGCATGAAGCCATGGAGTTGCTCATCGTCGCCCACGATCAGACCGGGGGCGAAGTCATCTCGGCCGGTGGCACGGGAACCTACGACCTCAATCATTGCGCGACCGAGATCCAGGCCGGCTCGTACGCCCTGATGGACACGGCGTACAGCCGGCTCGGTCTCCCGTTCGCACAAGCCCTTTCGGTGCTGGCCACCGTGATCTCCGTGTCGCCGGAGTGGGCAGTGGCCGACTGTGGTCTCAAGGCCCTCGGAATGGATCACGGGGACCCCTCGATCGAGGGAGCTCGCGTCCTGTTCTGCTCCGACGAGCACGTGACGTTCGTGCCCGAAGCCTCGATCCGGGTCGGTGACAGGATTCGCGTCCTCCCCGCCCACATCGACCCGACCATCGCCTATCACGAGCGGATGCATCTGGCCCACAACGAGGAGGTCATCGAAACCTGGCCGGTGGACCTGCGTGGGTGGTGATCACCGGCACAACCAGGCCAACGATGATTCCTGCCGCCCACCGCCGTCCACCTTTGACAAATGCAGCAGCCGAGACAAAGGGGCACCATGCCAACATCGACTGTTCCGGAGCCGCTCGACGCGCTCGAGCCATTCCTAGGTGAGTGGAGAATGACCGCCGGATTCGCTCCAGATCCGGACAACGCCCCCCGCGCCATGACCACATTCGAATGGCTGCCTGGCCATCGCTTCCTCGTCCAGCGCTGGGAAGTCGATCATCCCGATGTGCCCGATGGCATCGCCATCATTGGCCTCCACCCCGCCAAAGCGACATTCCTTCAGCACTACTTCGACTCCCGCGGGGTGGCGCGCCTGTATGACATGACCTTCGCAGACAGGATCTGGACGCTGAGCAGGTTTGCCGAAGACCCCGACTTCTCGCAGCGCTTCACCGGCGCCTTCGACGACGACGGCAACACGATCACCGGTCGCTGGGAGATGTCGAACGATGGATCCAGCTGGACCCCCGACTTCGACCTCACCTACGCCCGAGCGGAGTAGCTTGACCGCTCCGGCAGATGTGAACGCCCACAGTCAGGCGAGTTCCCTTTTTACGTCCTCGGTGACGCCCTTCACCCCGGCTGCAGGCCGAGGACATCCGGAGCCAGTGCTTTTGAGGCAGAGGGGCGGCACCACGGGCGGAGTTCGTGCCAGGCTGAGCCTCGTGGCCGACCAGAAGCGCAACCTCGTCGGCACCATCCCCGGTCCGAACTCGGAAGCTCTCCATCGGCGCCGCGCCTCCGCGGTGCCCCCCGGGCTGAGCTCGGCCATGCCCGTCTACATCCGCGAAGCCTCCGGGGCCATCCTCGTCGACGTGGACGGGAACTCTCTCCTGGACCTCGGCGCCGGAATCGCCGTCACCAGCGTGGGCCATGCGGCCCCTGGAGTGGTCGAGGCGGTCACCGAACAGGCGACCAGGTTTACCCATACGTGTTTCATGGTCAATCCATACGAGGGTTACGTGGCCGTGTGCGAGACGCTCAACGCGCTCGCACCGGGGAGCGGTGCCAAGCGAACCGTGCTGTTCAACTCGGGAGCAGAGGCGGTCGAAAACGCAGTGAAGATCGCCAGGCACGCCACCGGGCGACCGGCGGCGGTGGCCTTCGATCACGCCTACCACGGCCGCACCAACCTGACCATGGCGCTCACGGCCAAGAACATGCCCTACAAGGACAAGTTCGGGCCCTTCGCTCCTGAGGTGTACCGGGTGCCTACCTCCTATCCCTTCCGGGACCCAGACGGCATGACCGGGGCGGAAGCCGCCGGGCGCGCCATCGAGTTGATCGAGCGCAATGTAGGTCGGGACAACGTGGCCTGCGTCCTCACTGAGCCGATCCAGGGAGAGGGCGGTTTCGTGGTACCCGCGCCCGGGTTCCTCCCCGCCCTCGCCTCTTGGTGTCACGATGGGGGTGCGCTGCTGGCCGCGGACGAGATCCAGACAGGCTTCTGTCGGACGGGCGACTGGTTCGCCTGTGAGCACGAGGGAGTGGAGCCGGACCTCGTGGCCACGGCCAAGGCGCTGGCCGGAGGCCTGCCGCTAGCCGCGGTGACCGGCCGGGTCGAGGTGATGGACGCCGTCCACCCCGGAGGTCTCGGCGGTACCTATGGCGGCAACCCGGTGTCATGTGCCTCCGCACTGGCCACCATCGAAATCATGCGGCGCGACGACTTGGCCGCTGCCGCCCGTCGCATCGGGACGACCATGGCCCGCGCACTCACCTCGCTCCAGGAGAGGTACCCGGCGGTCGGGGACGTCCGCGGGCGAGGGGCCATGATGGCCATCGAGATCGTCAGGCCGGGTACAACTGAGCCCGACGCGGAGGCCACCCGCCGGATCGTCGCGGTCTGCCAGGCCCAGGGCGTGGTGACCCTCTCCTGCGGAACCTATGGCAACGTCATCCGGTTGCTGCCACCGCTGATCATCGAGGAGGACTTGCTGGCCGATGGGCTGGCCGTGTTGCAGACGGCCGTCGGGCAGGTGCTCCGGTCGGTGGCCTGACGGTCGAGCTGCCCCCACCGGACGACTCGACGAGGCTGAACCTGTGCGACGGGAATCTCAGCGGTCGGGACGGCCCAGCACAGCCTGCGTCGACGCCAGACCGGCGTCGAGGCACACCAGCTCATGGTCGGCGTCGCGCGACAGCTCGTCGACACGGCGAGCGTTGGCGTCCCCGGCTGAGAGCACCGCAGCCTGTTGGACGTCCGAGGCGGCTCGCATGACGTCAAAAGCCTGCGCGGCAAGTATCGGCGATGCCGCGCCATCGGGTTCGACCCGGAGGATCCGGTCGAGGCCCATGGCCGCGTGCCGAAGCCGGCGGCACAGTGACGGGAGTGAGGCGGTCGGGCCGCCCAGATCATCGGCGGTCCGCACGGCAGCCTCGGCCCGGTCCACGGAACGCCACATCTCCCGACGTACCTGACGGGCCGGCCAGTCCGACATGTCGTCCGGGCTGGTGGCCCGACGGGGTCGCACGTAGCGGGCAGAGGCCGCCGTCCACAGCAAACCGGCACCCACCACCGCGCTGTGCGAGCGCAGGGCACGCCATTTGCGGCGGCCGTACCGCCAGAGCAGGAAGCCGGCGGCGGAGATGGTCGCCACCACCAGCGAGATGAACACCAGCCCACCGACTAAGAACGGCACCCAGACCGACGCGGCCATGCCATCAGTGTAGGCACCTTCGACCCGCCGCGGGCCCGCGCCGCCACGCGCCGGTCAATCGGCCGGCTCGAGCAGCAGGTCACCCATCCGGTCGAGGACGTCGGGGTCCACGCCCGCGGACACGGCCCAGCCCCGTGCCCCGCCGAACCGGTCGTGAAGACCGGCGAGGAACCGCTCCATGGTGTCCGCCTCGACGCTGAAGCGGTAGGCGGGAACCTTGGCCATGGTCTCGGCCAGACGGGCGTCCTCCCGGTACCGGGCCAGGATGAGCTCCATCCGGCCGGCGGTGACGACGTAGTCGGCCACGATGATCTCGCGATCCACACCCAGGACGTCGAGGACCAAGGCCGCCAGTACTCCGGTGCGGTCCTTGCCCGCGGCGCAGTGGAAGACCAGGGGGAGACGATCGCCGTCGGCGACGAGGGCCAGGGCCTCGACCAGCGGTTCGCGGCCATGTTCCAGGTACCAGAGGTAGCGAGCGCTCAGCTCCTCACCGGGCTCCGCGGGGACGGCCATGGCCTCGCCCTCGCCCTCCCGGATGACCGAGAGGTGCCGGTAGACGACCGGCTCGGAGGCCATCGGGCCGCGCCCGGTGCGATCCAACTCGCGCGACGTTCGGAGGTCCACGATGGTGGCCAGCCCCAGGGACCGCAGGACATCGACGTCGGTGGGGGTCAGCTCGTGAAGCGTGTCGCTGCGGAACAGACGCCCCCACCGGGTGACCCGGCCACCGGCCGCCGGGTAGCCACCCAGATCCCGGAAGTTGAAGGCGCCAGCCAGGTCGATGAGGCGTTCACGGGGCTGCATCGGGCCCATCATGGCCGATGGCCGAGCTCCCCCATCACCGGCCGGCATCTGGCGGCGACCGTCATTCCCCTGACCGACCCGATTACCGTCGGAGCCGAGGTTTCGCGAGAATGTTGCCGACCTTCGGGGCCGCCCCTCCCCCAACAGGGCGACCGCCGATAACTCAACCCCCGACTCCCAGTTCCCAATTCGAGGATCCCTGACATGAAGGCACTCGCCACCTGGTGCGTCCGCCATCGCGTGATCGTGCTGCTGGTGTGGCTCAGCGCGCTGGTCGGCACCATACTCATCTCCAGTTCCGTGGGTACCGCCTACTCGAACAGCTTCTCGCTGCCCAACACCGAGTCGACAAAAGCCCTCAACCTGCTGCAGACAGCCGCGCCGAAGGTGGCGGGCGACCGCGAGCAGATCGTGTTCCACACAACCAACGGGGTGCGTGTCACGGATCCGTCGATCGAGGCCGCGGTCAACGAGATGCTGGTCAAGGTGAAGGGGGTGCCGCACGTCTCCAACATCACCAGCCCTTACGATGCGGGCGGCTCGGTCCAGATCAGTGCCGACGGCCGAACCGGCTTCGCCACGGTGACCTTCGACACCCAGGAGCAGTACATCTCGACATCCCTGGCCAAGCAGTTCGTGGCCACGGCCCAGTCGGTCCACCATCCGGACCTGCAAGTCGCGGTGGCCGGCCAAGTCGCCGAGGCGGCCAACCGGGTGTCGTTCAGCTCGGCCGGGCTCGGCATCCTTCTGGCCGGGGTCGTCCTCTATCTGGTATTCGCATCGATCTTCGCCATGCTTCTCCCCCTGGCGTCCGCTCTTGCGTCATTGGGCACCGCCATCGGCGTGATCGGGTTGCTCAGCCACGCGCTCAAGATGCCCGAATTCTCCACCCAGCTGGTGCTGCTGATCGGGCTCGGGGTGGGCGTCGACTACGCCTTGTTCATCGTGACCCGGCATCGCCAGGGTCTGATCGCCGGCAATGACGTCGAATCGTCGATCGTGAACGCAGTCAACACGTCGGGGCGGGCGGTGCTCTTCGCCGGCATCATCGTGTGCATCGCACTGCTCGGCATGTTCGCCCTCGGGGTCAATTTCCTCTATGGGCTGTCCATCGCCGCGGCCATCGGGGTGTTGTTCACCATGATCGCCGCCCTCACGCTGCTGCCGGCCTTCCTCGGCTTCATCGGTCCCCGGGTGCTGAGCCGACGCCAGGCGCGGGACCTCGCCATCAATGGACCGAGGATCGTGGGTGCCGGCACCAAGGGCTTCTGGCCCCGGTGGGCCGCTTTCATCCAGCGCCGCCCGATCCTCCCCGCCGTCGTCGCCCTGGTTGTGGTGGTGCTGGTGGCGCTGCCCTTCTTCTCGCTGCGGCTGGGCTCATCCGACCAGGGCAACGACCCCAGCGGCACGACCACTCGAACCGCCTACGACCTGCTGGCCAACGGGTTCGGACCGGGGTTCAACGGCCCGCTGCTGCTGGTGGCCGACAACGCGGGCCCGGCCGACGCCGCCACCCTCGATCACCTGGCCACCTCGGTGGCCTCCCAACCCGACGTGGCCAAGGTGGTCGCACCGGTCTCCCTCCCGAGCAAGGGCGGGCAGACCGTCTCGCTGGTCACCGTGTACCCGACATCGTCCCCGCAGAGCTCCGTCACCACCGACCTCATCGACCACCTACGGCAGGCCACCATTCCCGCCGCCGTCGCCGGGACCGGGGTGAGTGTCTACGTGGGCGGCAACACGGCCATCTTCGCCGACTTCGCCGGGGTTCTGTCCTCGAAGCTGCCGCTCTTCATCGGGCTGGTAGTGGTGCTCTCGTTCCTGTTGCTGGCCTGGGTGTTCCGGAGTCTCCTCATCCCACTCACCGCCGCGGCCATGAACTTGCTCTCCATCGGGGCAGCCTTCGGGATCCTGGTGGCCGTGTTCCAGTGGGGTTGGGTGGGCGCGCTCTTCCAGGTCAACCGGCCGGGCCCGATCGAGGCGTTTCTCCCCGTCATGCTGTTCGCCATCCTGTTCGGGCTGTCCATGGACTATGAGGTCTTCCTCATCAGCCGCATCCACGAGGAATACCTGAAGTGCGGGGACAACCGCACGGCCGTGCGCAAGGGTCTGGCCGCCACCGGGAAGACCATCACCGCAGCCGCGCTGATCATGATCCTCGTCTTCGGTTCATTCATCTTGGGCGGCGAACGGGTCATCAAGGAGTTCGGCCTCGGTCTGGCCGCTGGCATCCTGATGGATGCACTACTCATCCGCATGGCCATCGTGCCTTCCCTCATGTTCCTGTTCGGCAAGGCGAACTGGTGGTTCCCCGGCTGGCTCGACCGGGCCCTCCCCCGCCTGTCGGTGGAACCGGATCTCCAGCCGGCGGAGTCACCCGAGGCGGCCGAGTCAGAGCCGGTGCCGGTCTGATTCCGGTCTGAACCCCCTGCCCGCCTGACGAGGGAACGGTGGTGGATCGGCGGGCCGCTCAGCGCGGCCGCCGGTCGCGGCGGTGGCAGCCTGACCCGTCGGGCGGAAAGTGGGTGCCGGCTCGCTCGGTGGCTCGGGACACCTCGCCCCGGCCCGTCCCCTTGGCAAGACGGGGTCGGTGATGCCAGTCTTTGGTACCAACCTGCTGGGGCAGCGGGGCCGAACGTTGCGATTGGGGAGGCACATGTCCGAATTCGTCATGACCATCGGAGGGGACACGGTGCCGGCAACGGGGTCCTTCGGAGTGGTGAACCCGGCCCAGGGCGAGGTGTTCGCCCAAGCTCCCGACTGCAGTCGCGTCCAGCTCGATGCGGCGTTCGACGCCGCCGTGAAGGCCCAGCGCGACTGGAAGCTCGATCAGGCGGCCCGGCGCCAGACCCTGTTGGCCATGGCCGACAAACTGATGGCCTCGGCCGGTGAGCTGGCTCCGATCCTCACCGCCGAACAGGGGAAACCGTTGGCCGACGCCAACATCGAGGTCTTCGGCGCCGCCATCTGGTGCCAGTACTACGCCAACCTCGAGACCCCTCCCGAAGTCCTTCAGGACGATGCCCAGGCGCTCGTCGAGGTGGTCCGCCGGCCGGTCGGGGTCGTGGCCGCCATTACCCCGTGGAACTTCCCTCTGGTCCTCGCCTTCTGGAAGATCGCACCCGCCCTCCTGGCCGGAAACGCACTGGTGCTCAAGCCGTCGCCGTTCACCCCGCTCAGCACCCTGAAAGTGGCGGAGATCCTCCGCGACGTGATGCCTCCCGGAGTGCTCAACGTGGTCAGCGGCGGGGATCAGCTCGGTGCATGGATGACCGCGCATCCCGTGCCGCGCAAGATCAGCTTCACCGGCTCCGTCGAAACGGGGAAGAAAGTCGCCATCTCTGCCGCGCCGGACCTCAAGCGGGTCACGCTCGAGCTGGGCGGCAACGATCCGGCCATCGTGCTCGAGGATGCGGAGCCGGCCGCCGTGAGCAAAGCCCTCTTCGCCGGGGCATTCAGCAACAACGGGCAGGTCTGCTCGGCCATCAAACGGGTGTACGTGCCCGAAGCCCTCTACGACGCGGTGGTGGAGGGATTGGTCGCCGAAGCGGCGTCGACCAAGGTCGGGGACGGGACCGAGTCCGAATCGAAATTGGGTCCGATCAACAACCACCCGCAGTTCGAACGGGTCAAGGAATTGGTCAGCGATGCCCTCTCCCACGGTGCCACCGCGGCGGCGGGGGGGCACGCCATGGACCGTCCGGGCTACTTCTTCGAGCCGACCATCCTTTCCGACCTCACCGACGGCACCCGCATCGTGGACGAGGAGCAGTTCGGGCCGGCCCTCCCGGTCATCTCCTACCGCGACGTGGACGACGTGGTGGAGCGGGCCAACGCCACCCACTTCGGCCTGTCGGGATCGGTATGGGGCGGCGACGCCGATCGGGCCGCCGAAGTGGCCGGACGACTGGAATGCGGCACGGCGTGGATCAACACCCACCTGGCGCTCGCCCCCCAGCAGCCGTTCGGCGGGTTCAAGTGGAGCGGCGTGGGGGTCGAGAACGGACCCTGGGGCCTGGCTGAGTTCACCGAGCTGCAGGCGGTGCATCGGTCGAGGGTGCCCGTCGAGACCGACCCGTCGGGGGGCGCGTCGTAGCTCATCCTGGGCCCACGCCCGACCGACCCGGTGCACCGGGCGCGGGCGCCAAGTCGTGGCAGCGCCTGATCGTGGCGGTGGCGGCCGCCGCGGGCACCTTCTCGTTGGTGGCGGCGTCGGTGACCGCCGCCTCTGCGGCCCGGCGCCCGGCCGACTCGATACCTCCGCCCGCCGCCGGCACGGCCGGGTGCGGACGCGCTCCCGTCCCCGGGGCGACCACCACCGGTACGGGGGACGTGGTGCAGTCGCTGGCTGTGGGCAGCCAGACCCGTAGCTACCGGATCGCCGTGCCGGACCGCTACCGGTCCACCTCTCCCACCCCCCTGATCCTGCTCTTCCACGGGAGCGGCTCGAACGCCCTCCAGACCTCGGTCTATACCGGGATGCCGGCGCGAGGCGCACGGAACGGTTTCCTCGTGGCCACACCCGATGCGGTTGCGGAGCAGTGGCAGCTGTCCCACGCCAACACCGCCGACCTGAGTTTCGTGTCCGCCCTCATCGCCTCGCTGTCGGCTCGTTACTGCGTCGACAGCACGCGTATCTACGCGGCCGGCATCTCGCTCGGTTCGGAGTTCTCGATCATCGTCGCCTGCGCCGTTCCCCACCGGATCGCTGCCATCGGACTGGTGGCCGCCGAATTCCCCGTCCGGCCCTGCACCGGTCCCATACCGGTGATGGCCTTCCACGGTACGGCCGATCCGCTGGTGCCCTACACCAACGGCGGCGTCGGTAAGTCCTATCCGGGGGTCCACCTCCCCGGGGCCGAGGAGAACCTGGCCGCCTGGGCCCGCCTCGACAGATGCCGGGGCACGGCCCGCTTTCGCCCGGTGGCGACGGCGGTCGTGCGCCGCACGTTTGACGGTTGTGCCGGCGGAAGCGCGGTGGTCCTCTACAGCGTCATCGGCGGCGGGCACACCTGGCCCGGCTCTCCCATCGTCCTACCGTCGGCGGTCTTCGGGCCGACCACCGACCAGGTCGATGCCACCGGGCTGATGCTGCGGTTCTTCGAGCAGCACCCGGCCCAGCGCTGATCTGGACCGGATGGGGGCCGGGTCCGCGCCCGGCCGTCGGCCCGGGCCGAACGACCCGGGCAGATAGTTCGATAGTCTAACTATGTGAGTCTCAAAGCAATCCGCGGGGTGTCCGCCGGTCCGGGCGCCAAGACGACCGGCCGCGCCGAGAGGACCGGCCGCGCCGACACGGCTGCATGCGACCCTACCCTGGGTCGCACCGCCGCCTGGTTGGCCAAGCAGGTCGAGCTCGGCCTGGCATCGGCCGATCTCTCGCTCTCCCAGTACCGGGTGCTGGCCTTCTTGGACGGGAGCTCGGCTGTCTCCTCCGACCTGGCCGAGCGGCTGGCCGTTCGCCCACCGAGCGTCACGGCGGTGGTCGACGGCCTCGTCGGCCGTGGACTGGTCGAGCGCCGCTCGGTCACCGCCGACCGGCGCCAAGTCGACCACGCCCTCACCGCCTCGGGCCGACGGGCCCTCGACACCGCCGACACGGCCGTGTCCGCCCGGCTGGCCGATATCGCGTCCTGTCTGGCCGACGAGGCCGAAGCCGACCGGGCCTTCGACGGGCTGCACGCCTGGAGAACGGCTTTGCGCGCCTACCGTCTGACCCGTCGGCCGCCGGGATGAGGGTTCCTCGGCTGCGCCCCCGCGGCATCGGGCCCGCGGAGCAAGGCACCGCGTTCGTACCGATCGCGGAGGAGGCTCACAACGAGGCGCCGCGGGCCGCCATCGATCCCGACCGGTCCCTCCCCTGGCTGCGACGGGCGCTGCCGGTCATGCGCGCCCACCAGGGCATCTTCATCACCTCGCTGGTCCTGTCCTTCCTCGGCCTGGTGCTGCAGGTGCAGATCCCCAACCTGTTGAACCACGCCATCGACAACTCGATCCAGCATCACAGCGTGCCCCTCAGCCACTACGTGTGGTGGATCGTCGGCCTCGGGTTGCTGGGCGGTGCCATGGGATATGTCGCCCGGCTGTTCCTGTTCGAGACGGCCTACGACATCGAGTACGACCTCCGCAACATCATCTACGAGCACCTGACCCGGATGTCGTTCTCCTTCTACGACCGGGTGCAGTCGGGGCAGCTCATCTCGCGGGCCAATTCGGACATCCGCTCCGTCCAGATGTACATGACCTTCGCGCCGCTCATCCTGGTCCAGTGCTCGATCGCCGTGGTGGCCTTCATCTTCATGCTGTCGATCAACGTCCCCCTGGCCTTTGTGGCCATGGCCACCATGCCCTTCGTCTACGTGACCGGCGTCCGGATGCGCCGCTCGATGTTCCCTGTTTCGTGGATCATCCAGGCCCGGCTGGCCGAGGTGGCCACCATCGTGGACGAGAACGTCAACGGGGTCCGGGTGGTCAAGTCCTTCGCCGCCGAGCAGCAGCAGCTGCGGGCCCTGTCGGGCGCAGCCGAGCGGGTGCAGTGGGGCTACATCAAAGACGCAGACCTCCGGGCCCGCTTCACCCCCCTTGTCCAGAACCTGCCCCAGGTGGGACTGGCCCTGGTGCTCCTGTTCGGCGGTTACATGGTGATCCACGGCCAGCTGGGCATCGGGGCCATCCTGGCCTTCAACGCCTACCTCCTCATGCTGCAGGCCCCGTTCATGATGCTCGGGATGCTGATCATGATGGGCCAGCGGGCCGCGGCGTCCGCCGAGCGCATCTACGAGATCATCGACGAGCAGCCCACCGTCTCCGACCGCCCCGACGCGGTCGATCTGGAGGACTGCCGGGGCGACATCCGCTTCGAGCACGTGGACTTCGCCTACGACAGCGAGGCTGAGCGGCTGGTACTGGCCGACTTCGACCTCCATATCCGCCCCGGCGAGACGGTCGCCCTCGTCGGCCGCACCGGCGGCGGCAAGTCCACGGTGGCCCGGCTGCTCAACCGCTTCTACGACGTCAGGCACGGAGCGGTGAAGATCGACGGACACGACGTGCGCGATCTCACGCTGGCCAGCCTCCGGGCCAACATCGGCGTGGTGCTCGACGAACCATTCCTCTTCTCGGTGTCGGTGCGGGACAACATCGCATACGGCCGACCATCGGCGTCCCTGGACGAGGTAGTGGCCGCAGCCAAGGCGGCCGGTGCCCACGAGTTCATCTGCCACCTCGCCGAGGGCTACGACACGGTGGTCGGTGAGCGCGGCTACACGCTGTCGGGTGGCCAACGCCAGCGGATCGCCATCGCCCGGACCCTGCTGGTGAACCCGCCCATCATGGTGTTGGACGACGCCACCAGTGCCATCGACGTCCAGGTGGAGCAGATGATCCACGCCAGCCTGGCCGTCCAGATGCAGGGACGGACCACCCTGATCATCGCCCACCGCCTCTCGACCATCTCCCTCGCCGACCGCGTCTTGCTACTCGATCAACAGAAGATCGTGGCGGACGGAACCCATGCCGAGCTGCTCGAGTCGACCCCGCTGTATGCCGAGGTGTTGGCCCAGGCCGCCGAATTCGAGCAGGAGGCCGAGCGCGCTGACAGGGCCCCGGTGGACGCAGACGACGGGGTCGGCGACGAGGACGGTCACGCGCTGGCCGACTTGCTCGAGTCGGTCCGGGGTGGTGATCCGCGGTGAGCTGGGGCGGCGGGATGGCCGGAGGGTTCGGAGGCGCACCGGGCGGGTTCGGCCGCCCGGCCGCACCCGGGCTCCCCTTTGCCGGTATCCCCTCCGAGCTGCAGGGTGGCGTGGACCGGCTGCTGGCCTCCGAGCCGGAGTACGCCGATCCGGACATCGTGTTCTCGCAGAACAGCTCGGAGGAGGAGCTCCGGCGCCTCAGCCTGTGGCGACTGCTGACCAAGTACCGGGGCATGCTGGCCCTCGCCGGGCTGCTGGTGGTGGTGATCTCGATCGCCGCCCAGACCGGGCCCAAGCTGACCGAGATCGCCATCAACGACGGCATGTACCCGCACAAGAACTTTGCCATCGTGGCCGCCATGGCGCTCGCCTACCTCGTGTTCATCGTGATCACCTCCATCGCCCAACGGTTCCAGGTGCAGGTGACCGGCCGACTGGCCGCCTGGGTGATGAACGATCTCCGCGTCAAGGTCTTCGCCCACCTCCAACGCCTGTCCCTCGGGTTCTTCACCGAGGAGAAGGCGGGCGTGGTCATGAGTCGCATGACCAGCGACATCGAGAACCTGCAGCAGCTGCTTCAGGACGGGCTCTCCCAGCTGGCCATCCAGGCGCTGACCATGGTCGTCATCACCGCCATCTTGTTCACCACCGACGTTCGCCTCGCGGCCATCACCGTCGTCCTCATCGTCCCGGCGTTGGTGGCCGCCTCCCTCTGGTTCAAACGCGCCTCCGAACGTGGGTACGACCGGGTGCGGGACGGGATCGCCAACGTGCTCGCCGACCTGTCGGAGAGCCTCCACGGCGTACGGATCGTGACGGCCCACAACCGTCAGCGGCACAACGTGATCCACCATCGCAATGTGGTCGGTGAATACCGCGAGGCCAACAACTACACCGCCCACGTCAATGCCCTCTACGGTCCCGGGACCCAACTCCTCGGCGTGCTCGGCCAGGCGGTGCTGCTGGCCATCGGTGGTGAGATGGTGCTGCACCACACGCTGTCGATCGGGGCTCTGGTGGCCTTCTTCCTGTACCTCAATCGGTTCTTCCAGCCGATCCAGTTGCTGGTCCAGCAGTACAACACCTACCAGCAGGGCCAGGCCTCCGTGAACAAGCTGCGCGACCTGATCGACACCGAGGTGACGGTGCCGGAGGCGCCCGACGCCGGCGTGCTACCGCCCATCGAGGGCCAGATCGTCTTCGACCACGTCTCGTTCGCTTACGACCCCGGACAGCCGGTCATCGAGGACGTCAGCCTCACGGTGTCACCCGGAGAGACCGTGGCGTTCGTCGGGCCGACCGGGGCCGGAAAGTCCACCCTGGCCAAATTGGTGACGCGGTTCTACGACCCCACCGTCGGCCGCGTCCTCATCGACGGCCACGACCTGAGGGAGGTGACCCTGCACTCCCTCCGGAGCCAGCTCGGCGTGGTGCCCCAAGAGCCGTTCCTGTTCGCCGGGACCATCGGGGACAACATCGCCTTCGCCCGGCCGGACGCGCCCGACGACCAGATCAGAGAGGCGGTCGACCGGGTGGGGCTCGCCGAGGTGATCGACCACATGCCCGAGGGGCTCGCCACAGTCGTCCACGAACGGGGCCAGACCCTGTCCTCGGGGGAGCGACAGCTCATCGCCCTGGCCCGCGCCTTCCTCGCCCATCCGCGGGTGCTCGTGCTCGACGAAGCAACCTCGAATTTGGACCTCCAGTCCGAAACGAGGATCGAGACGGCGCTCGACGCCCTGCTCGAGAACCGCACCGCCATCCTCATCGCCCACCGGCTGTCGACCGCACGGCGCGCCGACCGCATCGTGGTGGTCGACGGGGGCCGGATCGTGGAGGCCGGACCCCACGACGAGCTGGTGGCCGCAGGTGGACGCTATGCCGAGATGTTCGAGACGTGGGTGCGCCAGTCGGAGCGGGCCGACCCGGCCCCGGCCGAACCTAGGGCCTGACGAATGAGATAGCGTGACATCGGACGACAGGTCCGTGGGAACCCTGGTGGTCAACCAGTGAAGTGGCTGGTGTTGCTGTCTGACTGACGTCCGATGTTCCGCGTGAGTGTTACCGGCTCGCCGGTGGACAAGTCGGCCGACGTTGGCTCGCAATACCGAAACGGGGACAGGAGTATTTCGTGAACGCCCCTGAAGTCACCACTGCGCCAACCGCCGCGCAGACCCAACCAGCTGGGCAGGAGGCATTCGGCACCCGCTACCTGAAAGGTTCTCGGAGGACACCGGTCCGAGGCCTTCCTGAACAGGAGGAGCGAGAAGCGGCGGAGGGCGGGGCGCTCCCGCTCGAGCGATAGGAGGAGCCATGGCAGTGCAGCAATACGCCGTTCGGAAGGGGTCTCCGGAGGGAGTGCAGCACCCTTCAGCTGCGCTACGGGCCGCCCAAGGGAAAGAGGCACGGGTTCTGAGCCCGCGCTCGTCCCAGGCCGAGTTCAGCCCCGCATCCGACCGCCCGGATCCGGTCAGTCTCCTGGAACGACAAGCCACGACCCGGGTACCCGAGCTGGTCCCGATCCGCTACGGGCGGATGCTCGTTTCGCCCTTCACTTTCTTTCGAGGCGCCGCGCTCATCATGGCTTCGGACCTGGCCACCACGCCTCGCTCGGGGCTGTTTGCCCAGATCTGCGGCGACGCCCACCTGTCCAACTTCGGCCTGTTCGGCTCTCCGGAGCGCGCCCTGATGTTCGATGTCAACGACTTCGACGAGACCCTGCCTGGCCCGTGGGAATGGGACGTCAAGCGGCTGGCGGCCAGTGCCGCGATCGCGGCCCGCGACCGCGAGTTCACGGCCAAGGAGGCTCGGACCGCGGCCATCGAGGTGGGAAGGAGCTACCGCCAGGAGATGGCCCGGCTGGCCGGGCTGTCCACCCTGGACGTCTGGTACTCCCACATCGATGTCGCCCAGCTCCTGGCCGATCTCCAGACCGCCGCCCGCGGGTCGCGCTCCAAGACGGACAAGCGCATGGCCGCCCGCGCGTTGAAGACCGTGGACAAGGCGCGGACCCATGACAGTACACAGGCCCTGGACAAGCTCACCACCATCGTCGACGGACAACGCCGGATCGTCAGCGACCCGCCATTGGTCGTGCCCATCGAGGAGCTCTTCCCACAGCTCGAGAGCGACGCGCTGCTCGGAGAGCTCCACGAGCTGCTCCGCAGCTATCGCCGGACCCTGCAGACGGACCGTCGCCACCTGCTCGAAGAGTTCCAGCTCCTCCAGATCGCCCGGAAGGTGGTGGGCGTGGGCAGCGTGGGGACTCGGGCCTGGATCCTGTTGCTCCTCGGCAAGGACAACGACGATCCGCTGTTCCTGCAGGCCAAGGAGGCCGAAGCGTCGGTCCTGGAGGAGTTCGTGGGCAAGAGCGGCTACGCCACCCACGGTGAGCGGGTCGTGGCAGGGCAGCATCTGATGCAGTCGGCCAGCGACATCTTCCTCGGCTACCAGCAGGCCACCGGCCCCGACGGCGTGACCCGGGACTACTACGTTCGCCAGTTACGGGATTGGAAGGGCTCGTTCGATGCCGAGGGCGCGATCCCGCCCGGGCTCACCAAGTACGTCGGCGTCTGCGCCCAGGCCCTCGCCCGGGCCCACGCCCGATCCGGCGACCGCATCGCCATCGCCAGCTATCTGGGCTCCAGCACATCGTTCGACCAAGCCATCGGCGAGTTCGCTCTGACCTACGCCGACCAGAACGAGCGCGACTACGAGGCCCTCCAGCGCGCGGCGGCCAGCGGCCGCATCAAGGTGGAGAGCGGCCTCTAGCGGGTCGGGGTGCCACGGGGAGACCGCTCGCTCGGACGGTGGACGTCTCGCCACGTGCCTTGGCGAGACGTCGACTTCCTCACGTAGGACGCAGCAGCCCGTCATCTTCATTCGTCGTCGCACGGGATCTGTGGCGCCGATGCCGACGAACGAACACGAACACGAGGAGAGCGCTCGTCGCCACGCCGACGGTCAAGATCCCGATGTCCTTGATCGAGTGGTGACCCGTCGTAACCCGACCCACCCCGTACGCCGTGGCGGCGATTGAGAGGCTGAAACCGATCGACGCCAGGAAGTTCCACACGGCGAACTGGCTCAATTTCATCCGGGCCGTTCCGGAGATGATGGCCGGAGTGAAGAAAACGGCCAGCCGTCCCCATTTGGCATAGGCCCGCTCGCCTCTGTCCAGTAGCTGTTGGCGGCCGATCTGGCGCTTACCGGGACGGGCCAGAATCTTGGTGCCCCAGTGGTGACCAATGAAGTAGCCGACCAAGCCGCCGACCTCACCGGCGACCGCCGAGACAGCCAACACGACAGCCAGATTGAGGTTGCCTTGACTGGCCCCCACCGCGGCCGCGGCGACTGCGGCGCTGCCGATCGCGGGCACCCCGGCCCATGAGGCCATGACTGCCAGAAAGAGCAACGCATATTCCCACCAGGTGCTGCCCACATTCGACGACGTCGCACTCGAGGCAACCACGTGCGCCCAGCCTGCGCCCATCGCCTGCACCCGTTGCCCTTTCTATCTAACGACGAGTCGCAGCTCTGTGCGCCGAGGCGACCGATTCGATGTACGGAATGTCAGCGCGCCCGCTCGGGCAGCACCGCCCCGACAAGCCAGAAGAGCGGGATGAAGAGCCCGACGATGAACATGACCCAGTGGCCCTTTCTGATCGAGATGATGCCGAGCGTGACCAGCAAGACCAAATAGATGGCACCGAAGATGAAGGCCATGGTTCTCCTTGGGCTGGGGCAACCGACGCTAGCTCCGTCCGGGCGTGGGTGGTCCCCGGCTCTGGCGCCACCCCCCATGCGTGGAGTGTCGCATCCCCGATCTACCATCCTGGCCGTGAGCGTGCGTACCCGATGGGTCGGCTATGGGCAGCCGGCCGCCCAGGCGCTACGCCAGGCCATCGATGAGGCCAAGGCCGGCGATCCGCTGTCCCCGGTCAGCGTGGTGGTCCCCTCCAACCACGTCGGGGTGGCCACCCGGCGGCTCCTGGCCTCGGGGTCGCTCGGACCGCTGTCCGGACGCGGCACTGGTATGGCCGCGGTGAACTTCCTCACCGTCTACCGGCTCGGTGAGCTCCTCGGCGCGGCCACGCTGGCGGGACAGGGCCGCCGGCCGGTGTCGACACCGGTGATCGGGGCCGCCCTCCGGGCGGCGCTGGCCGTGCAGCCGGGGGTCTTCGCGCCGGTGGCGACGCACCCAGCCACCGAAACGGCCCTGATCGGCGCCTACCGCGAGCTGCGCGACCTCTCCGGCGCCACGCTCCAGGCGCTGGCCGACCAGAGCCGGCGGGCCGCCGACGTCGTCCGACTGCACCAGACCTCCCGCCGGCAGCTCGAGCACTCGTGGTACGACGAAGAGGACCTGCTCGATGCGGCCGTCGTCTCGCTGGTCGACGACCGTGCTGCCGAGCTCGGGAGCGTCCTCGTCTACCTGCCCCAGCGGGTGTCCCGTCACGGCGCCCGTCTCCTCGGGGCGGTGGCCGGGCGCCGGTCCCTCAGCATCATCGCCGGCACGACCGGGGTGGAGACGGCCGACCGCGAGGTCGTCCTGTCCGTCCGGAGGCTCGACGGCTCTCCCGCGTATCCGGATCACGGCCCACCCGAGCCGGCCGTGGTGGATGCCGATCGGACCCGGATCGTCACCGCCTCCGATGCCGATGAGGAGGTGCGGGCCGGACTTCGGCGGGTGATGGATGCCGTCCGGGCCGGCACACCCCTCGACCGCATCGCCGTCCTGTTCGCCAGTCCCGAACCCTACGGCCGGCTCGCCCACGAGCAGCTGGCGGCGGCGGACGTGGCCACCAACGGCACGGCGATCATGCCGCTCTCGGCCCGGATCGCCGGGCGGACGCTGCTCGGGCTGCTGGCCTTGCCGGCCGGCGACTTCCGCCGCGACGAGGTCTTCGCCTGGATGGCCGGGGCCCGGCTCTTCCGCCAGGGCCGCGCCGGGCCGATCGCCGCCTGGGAGCGCCTCTCCCGTGACGCCGGGGTCGTGACGGGGCGGGATCAATGGGACCGGCTGTTGGCCAGGTTCGCGGAGGAGCTCGAGTCCGACGCCGACGCTGACGGCGACGATGCCGACGCGCCGGCCTGGCGGGCCGATCGATGGCGGGCGTCGGCCCAGCAGGCCCGCGAGTTGCGAACATTCGTCCTGGACCTGATCGACGACCTCGGACGGGCGGCCTCGGCGCCCAGAGCGTGGCCAGCGTGGGCACGGTGGGGACGGGATCACCTCGATGGGCTGCTCGGCGGGGAGGCGGAGCGCCGCGGTTGGCCGCCCGTCGAGCAGCGCGCCGCCGAGCGGGTCGAACGAGCCCTCGATCGCCTCGCTTGCCTGGGCCAGGTGGAGGGGAGCGTCGGCCTCGACGTCTTCACCCGCACGCTCGAGCTGGAGCTCGAGGTCGACCTGGGTCGGGTCGGACGCATGGGCGAGGGAGTGCTGGTCGCTCCCATCAGCATGGGGGTGGGACTGGCGCTCGATCTGGTGGTGGTGCTCGGCCTGGCCGAAGGAGTGTTGCCCACGCCGACCCGGGACGACTCCCTCCTGCCCGACCGCGAACGGTCGGCCACCGGGGAGGACCTCCCCCTACGGGCCGAGGGCGTCGAGCGCCAGCACCGCCAGCTCCTGGCGGCCATGGCCGCCTCCTCACGCCAGATCCTGTGCGTCCCGCGAGGCGACCTGCGCGGGAGCAAGGAGCGCATCCCGTGCCGCTGGGTCCTGCAGGTGGCCGGCACCCTCTCCGGCCAGACGTGGTACTCCGAGGACCTGCTGGCTCCGCACCGGAGCGACGCGCCGTGGCTCGAGCACGTCGCCTCCTTCGACGCCGGATTGCGCAGCGTGACCTTTCCGGTCTCCGACCAGGAATACCGGTTGCGCTCGTTGCTCTCGGCCGGGCCGAACCCCACGGCCGTCGGAGGACCGGCCACCGACTCGTCGGTGGCCGACGCCGTGTTCACCGCCGGTACGGAATTGATCGCCGCTCGCCGGGGCCGGCGCTTCACCCGGTTCGACGGGAACCTCGCAGGTCTCGACGTTCCGTCTCCCGCCGCCGGTGTCACCTCGGCCACCCGCATCGAGGGGTGGGTCTCCTGCCCCTTCGCCTACCTCCTCCACGACCTCCTCGACGTCGAGGAAGTGGAGAACCCCGAAGAGGAGCTCGAGATCACACCGTTGACGCGCGGATCGCTCGTCCACGACGTCCTCGAGCGGTTCATCACCGAAGTGCTCGCCCGACCCGCAACAGAGCAGCCCGCGCCGTCCCAGCCGTGGACGCGGGCCGACCGTAGGCGTCTGATCGAGATCGCCGAGCACGTCTGTTCCGACTATGAACACAGGGGGATGACCGGTCGCCCGATCTTCTGGCAACGGGACAAGCGACGGCTCGTCGCCGAGCTCCTCCAGGCCCTGGACCTCGATGACCGCCATCGGGCGGCCCACGCGGCCCGTCCGGTCGCGGCCGAGCTGGCCTTCGGGTTCCCCGGCTCGGCGGTGGGCACCGTTGCCATCGACCTCCCCGACGGACGCTGCGTGCACTTCCGGGGACGGGCCGACCGGGTGGACGTGGGCGCGGACGGCACCGTCCACGTCGTGGACTACAAGACGGGAAAGGCCGACGGCTACCGCGATCTCGCCGAGGACAACCCTGATCAGGGCGGGCGCAGATTCCAACTCCTCGTCTACGGCCAAGCGGCGCGTGCCCTGCGCGGGGATCCCGACCTGGCGGTGCGGGCCGAGTACTGGTTCGTCTCGTCCAAGGGCAAGTTCAAGCAGATCGGCTACCGGGTCACGCCCGAAGTGCTGGCCCGCGTGGGCGAAACCCTGGGCACGATCGTGGAAGGCATCGAAGGCGGGGTGTTCCCGCCGTATCCGACCGCCACGAGCACGACGCCGCGCTTCGTAGCCTGTTCGTTCTGCGATCCCGATGGGCTCGGGGTGGTTGATCTGCGCCGGGCCTGGGAACGGAAGCTCGACGACCCCGGCCTGGCCGGGTTCGTCGGGCTGGTCGAACCGGGCAACGGCTCTGGTCCCGGGGCAGCCGGTGGCTGATTCCCAGCCCGACCAGGCGGCGCGGGAGCGAATCAGCGGTGAGCTCGGCTCGACCCTGTTCGTCGAGGCCGGGGCAGGGTCGGGCAAGACCACCGAGCTGGTCAAGCGGGTCGTGGCACTGGTCACGTCGGGCGAGGTGGAACTGGGCTCCGTCGCCGCCATCACCTTCACCGACAAGGCCGCGACCGAGCTCCGCGACCGGCTGCGGCAGGACTTCGAACGCACCGCCGAACGCGATCCGGACTCCGACACCAGCGACCGCTGCCGCAAGGCGCTCGAGCAGCTCGACGGGTCGGCCATCGGGACGCTGCACTCCTTCGCCCAGCGCATCCTGTCCGAGCACCCCATCGAGGCGGGGCTTCCCCCGCGGGTGGAGGTGGTCGACGAGGTCAGCTCGGAGGTCGCCTTCGGACGGCGTTGGGTCATCTTCCGCGACAGACTGCTCGCCGACGGCGCCCGCCAGCGCACCATCCTGCTTTTGGCGGCGTGCGGGATCCGCTTCGACGCCCTGAGGGTCCTGGCTCGGACCTTCAACGACAACTGGGACCTGGTCGCCGAACGTGTCGAGCCCACCGCACCCGACCCGCCCGATGCCCGGGGGTTGGTCGCGCCGGTCCTCGACGAGCTGGAACAGATCTGTGCCGAGCCCTGCTCAGATCCAGGCGACGCCTTCCGCGTCGGGCTCGACCAGATCGCCGAGTATGTGGCGGACCTCCGCCGGCTGACGGACGAGCTCGACCTCGTCGAGGCGCTCCCGGGCGGACAGCAGGCCCCTTCGTTCAAGCTCGGGAACAAGGGGCGCCAGGCGTCGTTCACCTCAGACCTGAAGGAACTCCGACTGGGTGTGCGAGAGGCGGGCGATCGACTCGAGGCGATTCGGATCGAGGTGGCCAATGCCTGTGTGACCAACCTCGGCTGTGCGTTGCGCGAGTTAACCCTCGTCGCCGCGGACGAACGGCGGCGCCACGGGCAGCTCGAGTTCCACGACCTGTTGGTTCGCGCCCGCGGCCTCCTGCGGGACACGGAGTCGGGACCCTCGGTACGGGCGCGGCTCCATGAGCGTTACCAACGACTGCTCCTCGACGAGTTCCAGGACACCGACCCCATCCAGATCGAACTGGCCGTCCGGATCGCCGCCGCTCGCCCCGACCACATCGAGGCCGGGATCGTCGGCTGGGACGACCTGGCCGTCACCCCGGGCCGGCTGTTCTTCGTCGGCGACCCGAAGCAGTCGATCTACCGCTTCCGGCGGGCCGACATCTCGATGTTCCTCGCGGCTGCCGACGTCTTCGGAGCGGACGGTGGTGCCGTCGTGCTGACCACCAACTTCCGCTCGGGCCAGCCGGTCATCGAGTGGGTGAACCAGACGTTCGACCACCTCATCGGCGAGCCAGACCACGACGACCTCCCCGTGCCCTCCCAGCCCCGTTACGTCCGGCTCGACTGGGTCCGACCCGGACCACCGGTGGGCCCATCGGTGGCGGTCGTCGGCCCAGAGGTACACCCGAGCGAGGCCACCGCCGACGAGATCCGCGCCGCCGAAGCCGCCGGCGTCGCCGCCGCCGTGGCCCAGGCGGTCGAGGAGGAGTGGAGCGTGGACGACGGGGCAGGAGGCTGGCGGCCCGCCCGACCCGGCGACGTCACCATCCTCCTCCCGGCCCGAACCTCGCTGCCGTTCATCGAGGACGCCCTGGAGGACCTCGGGATCCCCTCCCGGGCCGAGTCGAGCTCACTGGTCTACTCGTCGCGGGCCGTCCGTGACCTGTTGATGGTGCTCCGGGCCGTCGCCGATCCGACCAACCAGCTCCATCTGGTGGCAGCGCTGCGCACGCCTTTGTTCGCCTGCGGGGACGACGACCTCTTCCGCTTCCGGAGGGAGCGGAGTGGCCGTTGGAGCTTGCTGGCCGAGCAGCCCGACACGGTTCCCGTCGGCGATCCGGTGGGCGGCGGGCTCGAGTACCTGCGCGCCCTCTACGCCGAGCGACACTGGCTGGCGCCGTCCGAGCTGCTCGACCGGATCAGCCGGGAGCGCCGGGCCATGGACCTGGGCTTCGCCGCTGGCCGGCCTCGGGACACATGGCGCCGGATCCGCTTCGTGATCGACCAGGCCCGGCTGTGGAGCGAGTCGACCGGAGGGAACCTCCGGCAGTACCTGGCCTGGGTGGACATGCAGACCGCCGAAGGGGCGCGCGTGGCCGAGGCCGTCCTGCCCGAGACCGACGACGACGCCGTCCGCATCATGACCATCCACAGCGCAAAGGGACTCGAGTTCCCCATCGCGGTGGTGTCGGGGGTGTCCACCGTCCCCCAGGCCAGAAGGGCCCAGGCGGAAGTGGTCTTCCCCCCGTCGGGCCGGGTCGGCTACCGGGTGGGGCCGCACGCCCGAACCGACGAGTACACCGAGTGGGTGCCGATCGACGAACAGATGGGCCTGCACGAACGCATCCGCCTGCTCTATGTGGCTTGCACCCGAGCCCGCGATCACCTGGTCGTGTCGGTGCACCGCAAGGCCCGGGCCAAGCCGCCGGCGCCGGAACGACGGACCAACGCGGAGCTGTTGATCGAGGGGATGGAGGACCGGGTCGCCCACCTGCCGGTGGTCGGAGAACACCGTCCGGCTGTCTCCACCCTGGCCCCCGAGGCACCTCCCCCGCCCCTGCCCCGGTCCGAATGGGAGTCGATCCGGGAAACCGCACTCCGACTCGCCAGCCGCCCCACCACGGTGTCGGCCACCTCGTTGACCGAGGAGGGTGAGCCCGACGTCGAGGAGGAGCCGGCCGATCCCGGCCTCCAGAAGCGACCGCGCGACCTCGATCTGCCGCCATGGTTGAAAGGACGGTACGGAACGGCCGTCGGTCGCGCCGTCCACGGCGTGCTCCAGACCATCGACCTGGCCACCGGAGCGGGTCTGGATGCAGCGGTCGCCGCCCAGTGCGAAGCCGAGGCCGTCGTCGAACGCACCGACGATGTCCGGCACCTGGTCTCCCACGCCCTGGACTCCCCGTCGGTGCAGGAGGCCTCGGGAAGGCCCCACTGGCGCGAGGTCTATGCCTGTGTGCCGGTGGGCGGCCGCCTGCTCGAGGGGTACATCGATCTCCTGTACCGGAGCTCGGCGGGTCTGGTCGTCGTGGACTACAAGACCGCGGGCACGTCCGACCCGGCCGAGCTCGATCGCCGGGTCGGCGGGTACACGACCCAGGGCGCCTCGTATGCATTGACCGTCTCGGAGGCGACGGGCGAACCGGTCGTCGAGGTGACCTTCGTCTTCCTCACACCCGACGGGCCCGTCGAGCGCTCGATACCCCAGCTCGATCAGGCCCTCGACTCAGTGCGGGCGGTCCTCTCCGAGCCCGCCGTCTGACGGCGCAGCCGCGGTGCCGGCGGCCTTCGGCATCGACCCCCCTCGAGCCGGGAAGTGCTATCAAATGATCAGGTCAGGCCCGACGTCGGGCCGGCGTGATGAACCCCAAGGGGGGAACCATGGGACACGTGTTGGCGGCGATGTTTGCGGCGTCTTCGGGGGGAGGCGTCCTGATCGCGGTCCTGGTGGCGATCGTCTTCTACATTCTGGTGGCGCTCGGCACGTACGGGACCTATCTGAAAGCGGGACCCTACGGGGAGCCGGCGTGGGCCGCGTTCGTTCCCATCTACAACTTCATCATCTTGCTCAGGGTGGCGGGCCGACCGAGGAACTGGGGATGGTTCCTCCTGCTGCTCATCGTGCCCTACGTGGGATCCCTCGCCTTCCTGGTGGTGTACATCATCGTCGCCAACGACGTCTCCAAGAGCTTCGGGCACGGTGCCGGCTTCACCGTGGGGCTGGTGCTGCTGTCGGTCATCTTCTGGTACATCCTCTGGCTGGGCTCGAGCACCTACCGCGGTCCGGCGGGTCCCGCCGGAAGCGCCGGCGGCACCTTCGGTAACCCGTACTCGGGTGGCTACCCGCCACCGCAGCCGGGCTATCCCCAGCAGGGCGGCTATCCACCCCAGGGCGGCTATCCACCCTCCCCCGGGCAGGCACCAGCCCCACCGCCTCCACCGCCCGCTTACCCGGACCAGCCGCCGGCGGCTCCTCCCCCTCCGGGTCAGATGCCGCCCATTCAGTAGCGGGTCGCGCTCAGCCCGTCGCGGCAAGGCGGCGAGCCGGCCGACGCCGGCGGGTCAGCCGGTCGTTTCCCGTAATCCGGGTGGGACGTTCTCCAGGGTGGTGAGGATGGCCTCGGCCAACGCCCGGGCCGAGGCCGCATCGAGCTCGACCGCCACTCGGGCGTCGGTCCCCTTCGCCGGGTTGAGCAGGTCGATGTTCAGGGTGTGGTCGGCGCGGGCGTGGACCGGATGGTCGAAGTAGACGGTGGCATCAGACAACGGGAACCAGCCCCGCGCCCCCTTGCCGCTACCGCGGACGCCGAGCGAGGTCGTCTGGTAAGTGCACATGGCGTCGCTCCTCAAACGGTGGCCAGGTGGCGACCGAAGAACTCCCAGATCGCCTGCCAGCCCTCGACGGCCGCTTCGGGCCGGTAGGCAGGTCGGTCTACGGAGAAGAAGGCGTGGCCGGCGCCGTCGTACATCCGGAAGTCGAACTCCTTGCCCGCGTCGCGCAGCGCCTTCTCTAGCTCCGCCACCTCCTCGGGGGAGGGGTACTGGTCATCGGCGCCGAAGAGCCCGAGGAGCGGGCACTTGAGGTCCTGGGCCAGGTGGACGATGGGGCCGATCTTGAGGGGCAGCCCCTCGGGGGGTGGGGCCACGACGAAAGCTCCGTAACAGTCCACTGCGGCGTCGATGTCCAGGCTGCAGGCGGCCAGGAAGGACTGCCGGCCCCCCGAGCAGTACCCGATCGTCCCCACCTTGCCGTTGGAGGACGCGAACGACCGGAGGAACCGGGCCGCCCCTCCGACGTCGCCGACCAGTCGTTCGTCGGGCACGCCCCCGGCGGCCCGGGCCGCGGCGGCGGCGTCGTCGGGGCTCGCCCCCGGGGCCTCGCGGAAGTAGAGGTTCGGGCAGACGGCCAGGTAGCCGCGGGAGGCGAACTTCCGGGTGATCTCCTTGGTCCCTTCGTCGTAACCCGGCATGTGGTGAATGACCACCACGCCGCCGGCCGGGGGGCTGTCGAGTGGTTCGGCCAGGTACGCCTCGACGGCGTCACCCCCGTGGCCGTCGAACCGGACCGTCTCGGCCCGCATCGCCTCGTTCATGGTTGGCTCCTCCTCGTGGTCGCTGGTGCCTTCGTCTGCTTCTTTCTGGTTCGTGCTCGCGGCCGCGGCGCCGGACGCGACTTCCCGGCCTGGGGCCCTGGCGCGGCCTCACCGAGCTCATGTCGGGCCTCCCGCAACCGGGTGGCCTTTACGGCCCGGTCCTCCCGGAAGGCACCGATGCGCCGGAGCGTGTGGTCCAACCGATCGAGCAAGCGGTCGTTCGCCTCGATGGCATCGTCCAGCAGCTGCCGGCGACGCGCCGGCGAGACATCAGTCTGGCGGTACTCGGAGCGCACCCGGTCGAGTACGTCGACGTCCTCGGTGTCGAGAACCACCCGCACCTCCGCGAGCGAGAAGCCGAGGAGATCCTGGAGCTCCTTGATGCGGGAGGCGCGCGCCATGTCGGTCGGTGAGTAGAGCCGCTCCCCCCGGCCGCGGTAACTGCTCGGGGCGATCAGTCCGAGCTCCTCCCAGTACCGCAGGGTCCGCGTGGTGAGCCCGGTCAGCTTGGCCACCTCGCCGATGCGCAGGACGACGGGATGATCGTCGCTCGCCGGTCGCCGCCCGCTCATGCTCGTCCCTTTTGAGCGACCGGGCGGCCCCGGGCGGGGCCTCCGGACACGGCTCCGGGGTCGTGGCCACCGGGCACCGCACCGGGGCCGACGACATCGGCCATCTCCGGGCTCTCCACGACGGCCTCAACCTCGTCGGAACCGGGCTCGGCGTAGACGTAGCGCCCACCGCGAAGCCATGAGGCGCCGGCCGCCAACAGGCTGGCGATGATGGCGAAGTCGAAGGCGGCATGCAGTCCGGAGCGGAAGGGCGCGCTGATCAAACCGGGAAAGAAGCTGCGCCCGGTGAGGATGTGCTGCTGGACGACGGGGAGCTGGGCCAGAGCGTGGGGACCGATGAGGTGCTGTACCGGGTCGTAGCCGAGGAAGGCGGCGAACAGGGTGGAGACCGGGGAGAGGTTCGCGGCGCGTTGGGCCACGTCGGGTGGGACGCCGTGAGCAGTCAGCCCCTGGACCAGGTGGACGGGAAGCGACGCCACCAGCCCGATGATCATGAGGGTGAAGAAGATTCCGATCGACAGGACCTGTGCCGAGTTCTGAAAGGTGGTGTTCATACCCGAGCCCGCTCCCCGGTGCTGGGCCGGCAGGCTGTTCATCACCCCGGCCCGGTTGGGTGCGCCGAACGCGGCCATGAAGAGCCCGGTGAACAGCAACAGGACGCCGAACACCCAATAGGAGAAATCGACCGGCAAGGCTTCGAGCAGCGCGAAGCAGAGCGCCGCGCCGAGCATCCCACCGGTGGCGAACGGCCGGGCGCCGAACCGGTCGGACAGGATGCCCGAGACCGGGCCGGAGATGAGGAATCCGAGGGTGAGGGGCAGCATGGCGATCCCCGCCCACAGCGGGGTGACACTGAAGTCGTACCCATGCAGGGGGAGCCAGATCCCCTGCAGCCAGATGATGAGCATGAACATGAGGCCGCCCCGGCTGAGCGCGGCGAGGAAGCTGGCCAGCACGCCGGAGGTGAAGGCCCGGATCTTGAACAGCTGTAAGCGGAACATCGGCTGGGACACACGGGTCTCGATGAAGCAGAACGCGACGAGCAGTCCCCCGCCGACGACGAGGAAGGAGATCACCAGCGGGCTGGTCCAACCCATCACATGGTGGCCGTACGGCTCGATGCCATAGGTGATGCCCACCATGACCAGCACCAGCCCGGCGGCAAAGGTGATGTTCCCGGGCCAGTCGATCCGGGCCGGCCGCCGGGGGCTGGTCTCGTGCAGCTTGAGATAGCCGAGGACGGTGCCGACCAGTCCGACCGGCACGGACACCAGGAAGATGAGCCGCCAGTTGATGGGGGCCAGGAGCCCGCCGAGGACCAGACCGATGAACGTGCCGCTGAAGGCGGCCGCCTGGTTCACCCCGAGGGCCATCCCCCGCTGGTTGTCCGGGAACACGTCGGTGAGGATCGCCGCCGAGTTCGCCATGAGCATGGCCGCGCCGACACCCTGGAAGATGCGCATCGCGATCAGCCAATCACCCGCGGCGCGGCCGGTCATCCACGTCACGCTCAACAGAAGAGAGAAGAAGGTGAACACCGCGAAGCCGAGGTTGTAGGTGCGCACCCGGCCATAGATGTCGCCCATGCGACCGAGGCTGACCACCAACACGCTGGTGACCACCAAGAAGCCGAGGATCATCCACAAGAGGTAAAAGGTGTTCCCGGGCTGTAACGGATCGAGCCCGATCCCCCGGAAGATGTCGGGCAGGGCGATGAGCACGATCGAACCGTCGATGGTGGCCATCAGCATCCCGAGGGTCGAGATGAACAGCGCCATCCACTTGTAGTTGGGCGGCAGGGTCGCATCGATCCCGGACAGCCGGGCGGCCCGGCTCGGGGTCGCCGCCTTCAGCTCGGACACCGATGTCACGGCCGCATCCATGCGATGACGTCCGACTCCCTCATCGCGCTCATCGCGGCCGCATCCGGTCCTCCATCCGTACTGCCCTCGGGGCTCCGATCCGGTGCCCGACGCCGGTATCTCGGCCCGCCCCCCACGGCCTCACCCCTTACCCCTACGGAAACTTATCTTAACGGACACGTGAAGTGGGCCAAGTGTGGGGGCCGTCGTTCGGAATCGCCGGGGCTCGGCCGACGAACCACCGATCCGGCGCCGGGGTGGCTTAACGTTCCCTCAGTGACCCGGCCCGCCGTCCCCGTTCAACCGCCCCGGCGTCAGCGAGCGGGCAGGTGGGTCGGCCCGGTGGCCCTCGCCCTGGTGGCGATGGCTGCGACCGCCTGCGGATCCGACCTCCTCGGACCGGCCACCTCCTCCACGTCGTCGCTGGCCGCCGCGCCCGGCACCACCTCCACCACCGCTCCCCTGACCGGCGAGGTGGCCGTGGCTTTCCCGGTGGTGGGCTGCACCACGGCCGACGACAGCCAGCTCCCCGGTCAGGGGTGGAAGCCCTCCGTCCTTCTGGCACCGATCCCCACCGTGCTGGTCGGGCAGGTGGAGTTCTACACCGACGGCACCCACTCGATCCTCGGACCGAGCGGCTGGGCGTGCACCCAGACCACCGCCGACGACGGTGCGATCGATCTGGCCGTCGTCCCCACCGGGACGCCCAACCCGCCGACGCCTGGCTCCCCAGCCGCCGGCGCCGAAGGAATCTTTGCCACCTTCGACACCACGGGGCGCTCGGCCGGTGTGGACCTGGTCTGCCCGTTCTTCACCCTTCCCTCCTTCCAGCAGAGCGACGCCAACTGCAATGGACAGAAGCCGCCGGGCGAGTTCTCCTCGATGCCCACACCCGACATCACTTCGGTGCTGGACCCTGCGGGCGTGGTCGGCACGCTGGCAGGATCGGGCGGCGACCACATGGTCACCGGCGCGGTGATCTTCCCTCAGGTGATGCCGGCGGTGACCGACGGAGCGAGCGTTGCCATCGCGGTGGAATCGTGCGCGCTCACCAAGACGACACTGTGTCCTACGGTCCTCTCCGACTTCGAAGTCCGTGAGTTCCCGGTGCCATCGCTCAATGGCCGTTCCGGGTAGTCCGACTCGGCACCTGCACGGTTGAGGGGGATTCCTTCACTCCTCGCTGCCGTGTGCACACCCTGTGCGAACTTAATTGACGCCGCGCCACGGCCGCCGTAGGTTCGCCGCGCCGCCACCGTTACGCGGTGGTCGCGGGCGCTATTGGAGGCAGGCCATGGTGAGCCATCAAGGACCGGTTCCCCCGGCAGGGCGGGAGCCGATGTCGGAGAGCGCGGCGCGACGTCCTGGCCGCAACCCGCGGTGGCGCGCCGCGGGACCGCCGGCGGCCTCCTTGCCGATGGGGACAGCAGGCGTCGCCCACCTGGCCACCACCGACGTGGGCGCCCATCAGCGGCGAGCCCGGTCGACCCGGCTGCAGCGGGCGGCCATGGTGCTCACTCCGGTCGCCGTCCTCCTCGTGCTGCGCGATCTGTTCTACCCCGGGGCCACGCTCCCGACGCCGCATCTTCCCGCCACTCTCATGCCCTTGGTGCCGGCTATGGCCCTCATCACCGTGCTGGCACTGGTTATGGTCGTGCCGTTGCTCGCCGCCGGCCGGTCACCGCACATCCTCTACCGCCCCGACGAGCTCTCCATGACCTTCGATGACGTCCGCGGGTCCGAGACGCTGGTCGAAGAGGTCACCAAGACCCTCAACCTCTTCCTGGCCCACCGCACATTCGCCGAGCGGATGGGCGGATCCCCGCGCAAGGCGATCCTGTTCGAGGGGCCGCCCGGCACCGGCAAGACGTACATGGCCAAGGCCATGGCCGCCGAGGCCGGGGTGCCGTTCCTCTTCGTCTCCTCGTCGGCCTTCCAGTCGATGTTCTACGGCCAGACAAACCGCAAGATCCGCGCCTACTTCAAAGCACTCCGGCATCATGCCCGCCGCGACGGGGGCGCTATCGGCTTCATCGAGGAGCTCGATGCCATCGGCGCCACCCGGGGCGCCGGGCAACGACACGGCGAAGGCGTCCCCGGGGTGGTGAACGAGCTCCTCATCCAACTCCAGTCGTTCGAGCAGACTCCGTTCTGGTTGCGCATCGAGGGTCGCCTGGTCGACGCCGTCAACAGCTGGCTCCCCGCCCACCGGCACCTGCGCCGGCCGGAGAACCCACCGGCCAACATCTTGGTCATCGGGGCGACCAACCGGGCCAGTGACCTCGACCCGGCCTTGCTCCGTCCCGGGCGATTCGACCGCAACATCTACTTCGGCCTGCCGAGCCGGTCGGGCCGGCGCGACATCATCGACTACTACTTGGGGAAGAAGGCCCACCATCCCGAGCTCGACGAGCCGGCCCGGCGCGAGACCCTGGCCGCGCTCACCGCCGGATATTCGCCGGTGATGATCGAGCACCTCATGGACGAGTCGTTGGTCTGGGCGCTCCGGCGCGGCGACGAGGGCCTCTCGTGGAGCGACCTTCAGCACGCCAAGATGACCGAGGAGATCGGCCTGGCCCAGCCCGTCGAGTACACCGAGGCCGAACGGCGCACCATCGCCACCCACGAAGCCGGGCACGCCACGGTGGCGTGGTTGGTGGGTAAGGGTCGCAAGCTCGAGGTGCTCACCATCGTCAAGCGCAAAGACGCCCTCGGTCTGCTCAGCCACTCAGAGGAGGAGGAGCGCTTCACCAAGACGAAGACGGAGATGCGGGCGCTCATCGACATCGCGTTCGGCGGGATGGTGGCCGAAGAGCTCTTCTTCGGGGAATCCTCGACCGGGGTGGCCGGCGACCTCCAGGCCGCCACCCTCAACGCCTGCCAGATGGTGGGGCAGCTGGGCATGGGCCAGACGCTGGTGTCGGCGGCGGCCATGGAGTATCCGACAGGCGGCATCGTGTCCAAGGTCCTCTCCACCGACGAGCGCCGCGCCGAGGTCGAGGAGCTCCTGGCCGACGCCAAGGCCTCGGTGACCGGGATGTTGGACGTGCACCGGAACGTCGTCGAGGCCCTGCGCGACGCCCTGCTCGAACGCGAGGAGCTCATCGGGGAGGAGATCCTGGAGGTCATCCGCGCCTCGGGATCGGAGCGCCGCCCGGTTTCGGACGCCGACCCGGTCCCCTCCACTTAGTCCCGGTCCGTTCCAACTCGCCCCTTGATCCAGCCCGGGATCTCCGGGGCCCGGCCCGCTCAGGCCTACCGGCTCGGTCAAGGGGACGGTCGTCGAACCCTCACCAGAGTGCGTCCCAGTCGCCCGTCGAGAGCCACCCGACCGGGGCGCCATCCGGCCGGGGCACCGGCACCGCGTGGACGTCGACGAAGGTCGGACGGTCGAAACCGGCCTGCCTCCAGTCCTGCAATGGCACGGCCTTCCTATCGGGGCTGTTGGTGCCGCCCAGCGAGTAGCCGGGCCGCACCAACAGATGGGTCGGTGAACCGGCGACCACCACGCACCGCCGCGCCTTGCCCTCGAGGTCGGGCGCGGAGCGGTCGTCGGAGTCGTAAGGGACCCAGGCGAAGACCACCCCACGGACCCACGGGTCGTGGCGGTCGAATTCCGCCTCCTCGGCCGGGGTGAGCATGGCCGGGCGGGGCAGGCGCGGCGTAGCGGCACCTTGGTCCTCCGCCGCGGCGAGCTCCTCGGACGGCCGGGTGCGGGCCCGTTCGGCCTTACGCGCCTGCCGGATCCGTTCTTCGGCCCGGCTGGCCACCTCGGCCCTCCGACGGCGCTCGGCGGCCGCCTTCTCCTTCTTTGCCCGCCTCGCGGCTCGCTGCTCACTCGTGGCGACCTTGGTCTCGCCGGGGTCCCGCTCGATCGTGGTGACCGGTCCGCTGTCGTCGTCCGAACCGATCAGCCCGAAACGAGGGTCGTCGCCCAGGATCTGGTCACAGAGCGCGGATGACGGTAAGTCGTCGTGCGCCACCGAGGCGAGCATGACCGCGATGGTGGTGTCGGGAAACGGACCTCGGACCTCCTCGATCGCCTCGAGCAGCTGCTCCCTGGTCGGGTTCTCCGAGTGGTCACCGAGCGCCTCGACGGTTCGGGCCAGGCACTCCTCGGCCACCGCGGCCGCCAGGTAGGGCAGGGCGGCCCGGTATTGGGACCGGTCGACCACGGCAGCCGGGTCGCGATGCCGACGGAGGGCATTGAGGGCATTGACGGCCGCCTTGGCCGCACCGGACGGAGCCGCCCCGGGGCGGGAGAGCGCGGCCTTGAGCTCGCCGGCAGGCACCTTCGCCACCGCGGCCCGAAGCGTGACCATCCGATCCGTGTCAGAGCCTGCGGCCTTCATCGTCGTTCCCTTCCAGCTCCTCGACCCGAACCGGGGCGACGTCCTTGGTCATCTTCGCAGAGTGGATCAGAGCTCCGAGCGCGTCTGGGGCACGATACTGGAACGGTGCCCGAGGACCGACCGGCTCACCGAGGGCGGCTCGAGGCTCCCCGATCGATGACGACACCGGGCGGCAGACAGGGCGGCCTTGGACCCTTCGTGACCTTCATCGAGTACGAGCGGTCCGATGGGTTGGTCGCCCGCTGGGAGTCACGCCGACAGCGCAAGCACGCCACGTTCACCGCGGGCGGCACGTGGTGGGACCCGGGCGCCCGCGGTTGGTGGATCGGCGTCCTCTTCGCGCTGGGCTCGGCTCTGTTCGCCCTCGGGGCGGTACCGGGATTTGCGGGCGCCGTCGGGACCCGGGTCGACGCGGTGACCTTCTTCGTCGGCTCGATCTTCTTCACCGCTGCCGCCCTGCTGCAGTACCGCGAGTCGGTCGACGCGGCCGCGGGCGGGACCGTGCACGGCTGGGCGCGGGTGTTCACCTACCGGCCCGACCACATCGACTGGTGGGCCGGCGCCATCCAACTGGTCGGCACGGTGTACTTCAACGTGAGCACCGGGGCGGCGGTATCGGCCGACCTGAGCAGCCAGGCCGTCCGCCATCACGTGTGGCGCCCCGACGCCGTCGGCTCGGTGTGCTTCCTGATAGCCAGTGCCCTCGCTTGGTGCGAGGTGTGCCACGGCTGGGGAACCTGGTCACCCGGCAACATCGCGTGGTGGATCACCGCGCTCAACCTGGTGGGCTCCGTCGCCTTCGGGTGCTCGGCGGTCGCCTCCTACATCGTCCCCGCCACCGGCGCGATCTGGAACGTCGAGCTGTCCAACCTCGGAACGTTCGTGGGCGCACTGTGCTTTCTGGCCGGGGCGCTGCTCCTGCTGCCGGAGCGCACTGCCGACCCGCCATGACCCCGGCGAGCCGCGGCAGGGCGGGGATCACGCGTCAGCCGGGTGCCCGGTCGGGCCGGAAGGGAGGTGGGCCTCCGAAGTGGTCGTGGAGGAGGGTGCGGGCGGCGAACACCCCGCCCATCCCGTGTACCCCGCCACCCGGCGGTGTCGAGGCCGAGCCCAGATAGACATGGGCCAGCGGGGTGCGGTAGGGGTTCCACCGGACGGTCGGCCGGAACAGGGTCTGCCGCAGGGTCGTCGCCCCGCCGCCGATGTCGCCGCCCACGTAGTTGGGGTTGTGCCGCTCCTCCTCGACCGCGCTCAACGTGGCGCGACTGAGCACGAGGTCGCCGAACCCGGGAGCGAACCGTTCGATCTGCCCTTCGATGGCCCCGGTCATGTCCACCGTCGACCCCGACGGCACGTGGCAGTAGCCCCAGAGCGTCTGCCGGCCGGTCGGCGCCCGAGACGGGTCGGCCACACCCGGTTGCACGATGATGCAGTACGGCCGACGCGGGTGCCGGCCGGCACTCACGTCGGCCTCGACGGCGGCCACCTCCTCGAAGGTCCCGCCCAGATGAACAGTCCCCGCCCGGCGACACACCTCCGCCGTCCACGGCACCGGCCCGGAAAGCGCCCAGTCGACCTTGCACACGCCGGGTCCGTAGCGGTAACGGCCGAGCGAACGTCGGTACCCGGGCGGCAGATCCTGACCGGCCAAGGACAGCAGGCCGGCCGGAGCCAGGTCCAGCACGACCGCCCTGGCAGGGGGCAGCTCCGAGAGCGAGCCGGCCCACTGGCCGCAGGAGACCGTCCCGCCCAGGTGCTCCAGCTCGTCCACCAGGGCATCGGTGATGGCGGCGCTGCCACCCGCGACCACCGGCCAACCGACCGCATGCGCATTGGACATCAGCAGCAATCCGAATGCGCTGGTCAACGGCGCGGTGAGCGGTGACATGGAATGGGCGGCCACGCCGGCGAACAGGGACCGGGCCGCATCGGCTTTGAAGCGGGTGACCAGACGGCTCGCCGGCACGAGCCCGGAACCGGCGAAGCGCACCATGGTCAGCGGGTGGTGGGGCATCGTCCGGAGGGGGGCGAGCACCGTCTCGCCGATGGTCGTTGCCTGGCGCACCAGAGGGGCCAGCAGTCGATGGTAGGAAGACCCGTCCTCTTCGAGGGAGTCCGCCGTGGCGGCAACGGACCGGAAGGCGGCGGCGGCCCGTCCGCCGTCCAACGGGTGGGCAAAGGGAATCTCCGGCTGACGCAGGGCTCGACGCAGTGCGTCAAAGGCGGGCTGGCGGAAGAACGGCGAGGCCAGCACCAGCGGGTGTACGGCGGAGCAGACATCGTGACGGAAGCCGGGCAAGGTGCGCTCCTCGGTCCGGCACCCGCCGCCGGGAGTGTCGGCGCCCTCGACCACGGTCACTCCCAGGCCGGCCCGGGCCAAGGTCACCGCCGCGGCCAGGCCGTTGGGCCCCGAGCCCACCACGACGGCGTCGAACGCGGTCACCGGGCGCGTCCGACCGCGTCCACGACAGTCACGATCGAAGTCATACTGCCAGGTTCCCTCTCGTGGCCAACCCGAGCGGCCTGGATGCCCCGGGGCCTTCGAGATTCCTTCAGGAGTGCGGAAGATCGGCCGACAGATCGGTGTTGACCAAACGGAATCAGATGAATTGAGTCCCGTGGGCGTGGGGCCAGGAACGGAAGAGAACGGACGAGATGGTGAACGGGCCAGCAGACCAGCAGGACCAACCGGAGCAGGATGTGCCGGAGCAGGATGTGACCGAGCCGGTCGTGAGTATGGCGACCCCCGGCGACCAGTTGCGGGCGCTGCCCGACGAAGCGCAGCGCCGTGGTTCGCAATTCGTGTCGGCGGAAGCCATGCAAGCGAGACTGTTCTCGGTCTATGACGCGGCCGCCGCGGCGGAGGACGCGTTGGCACTTGTGCAGCAACAGCTCACCCTCACCCTCGACCGGCACTACTACGAGGCCGAGGAGATCGAGGAGATGGCCGCGCAGTTGGATGCCCTGCTCACGCTCGACCGCCTCGAGCTCGGCGACGAGGACCTGGTCTCAGAGGACCTGGTCTCAGAGGACCTGGTCTCAGAGGACTGAAGTTCAACGACGCCATCTGCCTGATCCGCCCAGCGGAGGGCGATGGCGGACGATCAGTCCGCCAGCTTCTTCACTGTGGCGATGAGGTCGGCCTCACGCTGGTCACCGATCGGCATCGGGATCACCTGCAGGTGGGTGACGCCCGCTTCCCGGAAGGCGGCGACCCGCTCCGCCACGTAGCCCTCGGAACCGCAGAGCGAGGTCGCCTCGAGGAGCTCGTCGGGCACCAGCGCTTCGGCCTCGGCCTTCTTCCCACTCAAGTAGAGGTCCTGGATGGCCTCGGCCTCCTGCTCGAACCCGTACCGCCGGACCACATCGTTGTAGAAATTCTTTCCCTTCGCTCCCATCCCGCCCACGTAGAGCGCGCACATCGGACGGGAGAGCTCTCGGAGGGCAGTCACCTCGTCGCCCTCACCGATGGCCAGCAAACCACCCACCGTGATCTGGAGCGGACCGAGGCCGGGGTCGCGCCGGGCCCGCCCGGCGTCGAGGGAGGCGCCCCAAACCTCGCGGGCCTTCTCCGGGACGAACAGCATCGGGATCCACCCGTCGGCCACTTCGGCCGTCATGGCCACGTTCTTCTCTCCCAGCGCCGCCACCCAGATCGGTATGGCCGAGCGCACCGGATGGGCGATGATCTTGAGGGCCTTGCCCAGACCGGTTCCTTCACCTGAGCGGAGCGGCATCGAGTAGAAGCGGCCCTCGTGCACCAGCGGGGCCTCCCGCGCCCACACCTTCCGGCACACGTCGATGATCTCTCGGGTACGTCCGATCGGGGCGGTGAAGGGCACGCCGTGCCAGCCCTCTATGACCTGGGGACCCGAGGAGCCGAGTCCCAGATGGAACCGGCCCTCCGACAGCGTGTCGATCCCCGCCGCGGTCATGGCGATGAGGGTCGGCGTGCGCGAGTAAATGGGCAGAATGGCCGAGCCGATCTCGACCCGCTCGGTGAGGGCGGCGAGGTAGCCCATCAAGCTCGGGCTGTCCAAGCCGTAGGCCTCGGCCACCCACACCAGGTCCAACCCGGCCTGCTCCAGCTCGGCCACCTCGGCGGCGGCCTGGCGGAAACCGCCGGAGTAGCTGAGCATGGTGCTGATCTTCATCCGCTCTCCTCGTCCTCCTGCTCCCCGTCCTCCTGGCCGCCCCGCCTGGCCGGCACCACCGCCTGCGCCACGTCGCGAGACTACGTCGCCGGTTGGGGAGCGACACCGGCTGGCGGAACCGCACCAGCTAGTTCCACAGCCGCACACTCATCGACTGGCTGGCCGTGGCGAGCAGCACACCTTCCCGGGACCAGAGGTAGGCGATCCCCTGCCCGTAGCCGCCCACCAGCGCCTGGATACGGATATCGCAGAGTATCCATTCGGTCGGGTCGAGCCGGACCATCCGGAGGGTGTTGTCCAGGCTGCGGGACTTGACCCGGCGGCCCAACGGCTGGGACACACCCCCGGACACGTAGTCCCCAATGATGGCCAGCGTGGCCGCCGATGGCTCCAGATGCCCAGGGACCCGAGCCCACAGCACGCTGTCCGGTTCTCCCATCGTGCCCTTGGCCGAGGTGATCTCGTCGAACGAGCGTCCCCGGGCCAGACGCACGTCGATTCGGTCGAAGATCGACGTCGAGTTGAAGTCCGGCAGCCGGCGGGGCGGGCACGCCTCGGGTGCGGGCACCTCCGGCATCGTCACCCACACGCCCCCCACATCGAGGTCGGCCGGCAGGCCCGCGGCGGCGTTGACGGTGAGGATCTCCGTGTCACCCACGTACCCGACGACGCGGCCCTGGGTGATCCGGCGGCCTTCGGCTGCCAAGGTGACCGTGAGATCCAGCTTCGAGCCGGTCGGGGCATACGAGAGGTACTGAGCGGTCGACCACACCGTCGGCCGCCCGGAGGCCGCCTCGAGGGCGACCAGGGCGGCACCGAGCCCGCAGCCCCCGAAGAGGAAGTTGCCCGGTGTCGTCAGCTCGGGCACCACGGTCAACTGCCACTGCAGCTCGTCGCCCACGGGCTCCATGCCGAGGAACTTCCTGGCATCCGTCATCCAACCGCCCGGCGCGTTGTCAGTTCCTCGGCACCTTCGACCACGGCATGTCCTTGTCAGCCCGGATGTCGCCGGGCAGGCCGAGGATCCGCTCACCGAGGATGTTGCGCTGGATCTCCGAGGTGCCTCCCTCGATCGAGTTGGCCCGTGACCGGATGAACATCTTGCGGGCCGAACCGGGTGGACCGATCAGGCCCAGACCCTCGGCGCGCCTCATGGAGTAGTCATAGTCGATCATGGCCGCCGGGCCGAGCAGGTCGACGCACAGTTCATAGGTGCGCTTGTTGACCTCGGCGAACATCAGCTTGGCGATCGATCCCTCCGGACCGGGATTGCCCGCCTTGCGATTCTGGCCCGCCCGGATGTTGGTGAGCCGCAACACCTCGGCCTCGATCCACGAACGCACCAACCGGTCGCGGTCGACCGGCCGTCGCTCGCACCCGAGGTCCCGCCAGATACGTAGCGCCTCGGCGATCGACCCCGAGCCGCGGACGGGCGGCCCGGTACCCCCGCCGATGGTCGTGCGCTCGTTGGACAGGGTGGTCATGGCCACCCTCCATCCCTCGCCGACCTCTCCCACGCGATCGGCGTCAGGAACCCGCGCTTCGGTGAGATAGACCTCGTTGAACTCGGCCTCCCCGGTCATCTGCCGGAGCGGACGCACCTCGACCCCGTCGCTGTGCATGTCCAGTGCGAAGTAGGTCAGCCCTTTGTGCTTGGGCGCATCGGGGTCGGTCCGGGCCACCAACATGCCGCGATCGGCGATGTGGGCGTAGGTGGTCCACACCTTCTGGCCGGTGACGACCCATTCGTCGCCGTCGCGAACCGCGCGGGTGGACAGCCCGGCCAGGTCGGAACCCGCTCCTGGCTCGCTGAACAGCTGGCACCACGAGTCCTCACCGGTGAAGGCCCGGGGCAACAGCCTCTGGCGGATCTCGTCGGACCCGTGGGTGACCATGGTGGGGCCGGCCATGGTCAGGCCGAAGAAGACAGGGGGTCCGGGCGGTGTGGCGCCCGCCTCGCCCAGTCGCCGGTCGACCTCCCTTTGCCAGCCGGGCATCAGTCCCAGCCCCCCGAAGCCAAGGGGGAACGAGACCCAGGCCAGCCCCAGGTCGTACTGGCGGGACCGGAATTTCTCGACCGGCGACCGCTTCGGGTCCACCTGGTCCAGGAGCTGGCTGATCCGATCGTCCACCAGGGCCGTATCGTCTGCCATCCACCAGAACATACTGCGCCACCGCTCGCCGGGCCCCGCCGAGGGCCCGCCGGCGGGCATTCAGGGTTGCAGGCGTTCCATCCGCCACCCGCCCGGCTCACGGCGGTACTGCAACCGGTCGTGAAGGCGGTCGTCCCGGTTCTGCCAGAACTCGAACGTCCGGGGCTCGACCCTGAGGCCCCCCCACCACGGCGGCCGGGGGACCTCGTGCCCGGCGTAGGCCGCGGCGCGCTCGTAGACCCTGGCATCCAGCTGGTCACGACTACCGATCGTCCGGCTCTGGTGAGAGGCCCAGGCTGCGATCTGCGCGCCGCGCGGCCTGCCGGCAAAGTAGGCGTCAGACTCATCGGCCGGGATGCGTTCGGCCGGGCCCTCGACGCGGACCTGGCGGCTGAGCGGGGCCCAATGAAAGAGCAGCGCGACCTCCGGGTTGTGAGCCAGCTCGGTTCCCTTGCGACTGTCGTAGTTGGTGTGGAAGACGAAGCCCTGCTCCCCGAAGGACCGCATCAGCACCATCCGGACCGACGGCCGGCCCTGCTGGTCAACCGTGGCGACGGCCATGGCCTCGGGATCTTGAACGACCAGCCTGGCCTGATCGAACCACCGCCGGAACTGGGTCAGTGGGTCCGGCGCGGCCAGCGGCTCCGAAAGCGGCTCCGAGTTCCCGCCCGTCCCTGGCACTGGCGACGACCCTAGCTGGCACGGCCGGCGGCCGACCCCGACCTCCACGGCGCCCACTCCGAACCTTCGGAACCCGCAGCTAGATTCACGTCGTGGCCGGCACGATCGACGTCACGGCCGAGCGGGCAGCCACACCGGGGTGCGCCAGGGTGGCCCACCTCAACAATGCCGGCGCCGCTCTGGTCACCAGTGCCACGTTGTCCGTGATGGTCGACCACCTGCGTTCCGAGACCGAGCTCGGAGGGTACGAGGCGGCCCGAGCCGCGACAGAGCGCCTGAACGCCGTGCGAGCCGCCGCCGCCCGGCTGCTCGGAGCGGCCGACGGTGATGTGGTCCTCACCGGATCGGACACCCAATCGTGGACCAAAGCGGTGTGGGGCTTCTTCCTGGGGGGCGGCATGGGCCGCGGTCGACGGGTCGTGGTCGACCGGATCGCCTATGACAGCCACTACCTCGCCCTCCTGCAGGTGTGCGGGTTGAGCGGTGGCGCCATCGAGGTGGTGAGGAGCACCCCGGACGGTACGGTCGATCTCGATTCGCTGTCGGCGTCGATCGACCGCGGCGGCGTGGCCGTCTGCGCCCTCACCCACATCGGTACCCACCGCGGCCTGGTCAACCCGGTCGAGGAGGCCGGAGCCATCTGCCGGCGGGCCGGCGTGCCGTTCTTCCTCGACGCCTGCCAGAGCGTCGGGCAGATCCCGGTCGACGTTGGCCGTATCGGATGTGCCGTGGCGACGGCCACCGGTCGCAAATGGCTACGAGGTCCTCGCGGGACGGGGCTCCTCTACGTGGAGTCGGCCTTCGCCGAGCAGCTCGAACCACCCGGCATCGGCGGCAGCTCGGCCGCCTGGGTGGATGCCGAGCACTATCGACTGCGCCACGGGGCGGACCGGTTCCTCGACTTCGAGGTCCCCGTGGCCGCCCACCTGGCCCTGGGCGCAGCCATCGACCATGCCCTCGCCCTCGGCGTGGACACCATCGGAGCGCGCGTCGTGGGCCTGGCCGAGCGGCTCCGAGACGACTTGACCGCCATCGACGGCGTCACGGTGCACGACGGTGGGAAGCGGCGATCAGGCATCGTCACCTTCACGGTCGAGGGGATCGAGCCGGCCTCCGTGGCGGGGGTGGCGTCGGCCCAAGGCATCAATGTCTCCGTCAGCGATGCCCCGTGGGCCCGGCTGGACATGGTCCCCCCGCACCCTCCGGCGGTGGTTCGGGCCTCGCCGCACTACTACAACACGGAGCACGAGCTCGATCGACTGGTCGAGGCTGTGCGGTCGACCGCCGGGTCATGAGCCGACCTTCCGAGCCGCCTCCGCCGAGGCCGCCCAACCGATCATGCCGGTGATCCCGAAGACCAGCAATCCGGCGAAGGGGCGGCCCGTGTACTGGTGGTACTTGACCTCCAACAGCGACTCCAGGCGTGCGCTGTGATCGGGCGGGCTGGCGACCCGTTCGAGCGAGATGCGCACCCACCACAGTCGTGACCAGTCGTGCCGGTCCCAGTGGTCGCACAACAGCACAGCGCGCCGGTCGGCGTCGAGGTTCCGGACCCGCTGGAGAGGTGCGCCCGACTTGGGCTTCACCCGGTCCACCGGGACAGCGATCCGTTCGCCGTCGTAGCTGAAGCAGACCGGGACCGCATCGACCCCTCGGACCGGGTGCACCGTAGCGAGCGTCGCCCGCTCCGCTTGGCGGAGCAGGTCGTCGCAGCGACCAACGCTGAGCCTCACCTTCGCCGCGGCGTCCGGGCGCCGCTGGCCCGCTTGGCCGGGCAACCGACCACGTGGTCATCGACCACCCCCACCGCCTGCAGGTAGGCGTAGACGATGGTCGAGCCGACGAAGGTGAACCCGTTGCGCTTGAGGTCCTTGCCGACCCGGTCGGATAATTCGGTAGTGGCCGGAAGCTCGTCCAGCGAACGGGGATGGTTGATCACGGGATGGCCGTCGACGAAGGCCCACAGGTAGTCGGCGAAGGATCCGTGGTCTTCGCGGATGGTGAGGAACGCCTGCGCATTGGTCACCGTGCCGCGCACCTTGAGCCGGTTCCGCACGATGCCGGGATTCCGGAGCAGCGCCACGATCCTTCTCTCGCCATATCGGGCGACGCGAGCGGGGTCGAAGCCGTCGAAAGCCCGGCGGTAGGCCTCACGCTTGTTGAGAATGGTGGACCAGGAGAGGCCGGCTTGGGCGCCCTCGAGCACCAACATCTCGAACAGATGCACGTCGTCCCGTGATGGAACACCCCACTCCTCGTCGTGGTACCGGCGCATCGCCTCCGAACTGTCGGCCCAGCTGCAGCGCTTCCCGGTGCCGCGCTCGGACCCGGCCGGGCTCATCGCGGCACAGCCAATTCGGCCGCGGCCCGGTAGCTCCCGAATGTGACCAAGCAGATGACCACCCAGTCGACCGACGCCGACGGGGTCACGGGGACGGAACCCGTGGTCGATACGGTTCACGGCCGACTCGATGACCTTGGATGGGAAGTGCAGCAGGCAATCGGACTCAGTCTCCTCCGGGACTGCACCCTATAGCGCTCCCGGGCCTGGTCGGCGTGGCGGGAGCCGGCGCGATGATGGAGATGTGGATTCCCACGTCGTCACCGTCGACAGCACCGGGCGTTCGACCATCGACCTGACCGGGGAGCTCGAGCGCTTCTGCGCAGGGCACGGTGACGGCTTGGTCAACGCGTTCGCCCCACATGCCACCGCCGGGCTGGCCCTCATCGAGGTGGACGCCGGCTCCGAAGAGGACCTGGAGGAGACGCTGCGACGGCTGCTGCCGCGCGACGACCGCTACCGGCACCGCCACGGCTCGGCGGGCCACGGCGCCGACCACGTGCTGCCGGCCCTGGTGAGCCCGTCGCTGTCCCTACCCGTGCTGGCCGGCCGCCCCCTGCTCGGAACCTGGCAGAGCCTGGTGCTGGTGGACACCAACGCCGATAACCCGCGGCGCCAGGTGAGATTCAGCTTCATCCGCGGGTGACGCGCCGGACGGCGGTGGCCCGTAGGATCGGCGGAACCGGTAGCGATCCGCCGGCTCGGATCCACGCTCGGCGGAGCCACTGTCCCCGACCCGGGACGGCGCCACCGGCGGTGGCCCGGAACCGTCGACGCCCGACCAATCCTCCGGAAGAGCCCATGACCGACACGACCCCCGACAACGATGTGGTCGTCCTGGTGGACAGCCCCGCTGACCAGCTGGGCAGTTCGCCACCGTCGCCGCCGGCCGGGACCGGGCTCGGATGACCGACTCGGGACCGGAGCGGTCGGGGCGGGACGAATCGGGGCGGGAGCGCGTGGCGGACGTCCACCGGGTGCTGCTCGTCCCCGGGAGCCTGCGGAGGCAGTCGACCAATATGGCCGTCCTCCGTACCGCCCAACTCGTGGCGCCAGAGTCGGTCGCCGCGGTGGTGTTCACCGGTCTCGGCGAGCTCCCCTGGTTCAACCCTGATGCCGACGAGGATCCGCTCGACCCGGCGGTCGCCGACCTCCGGGGCCAGATCCGGGCGGCGGACGCCCTTCTGTTCTCCACCCCGGAATACGCGGGCGCGCTGCCAGGAGCCTTCAAGAACCTGCTGGACTGGACGGTGGGTGACGACCAGCCCGGCTCGATCTACGAGAAACCGGTCGGTTGGGTCAACGTCTCGCCCCGCGGCGCGCCGAATGCCCACGAATCCCTCCGGCGGGTGCTCGGCTACGTGAAGGCAAATGTTGTCGAGGCCGCGTGCCTGCACATACCGGTGACGCCCGACATGCTCGACGACGACCTGATCCCCGATCCTTCGGTCCGGTCCCTCCTGGCCCGGGCGCTGGGCGAGCTCGAATCCCACATCGGCCGCCAGTCGCTCCCCGAGGGCAACTGAGGTCGTCGGCCGCCCGCCGCCAACGATCGGCGATCAGCGGCGTCGGCGCAGTCGCGAATCGGTGAGGGCGGCCGGCGTCCACCCGGCATCCTCCGGGTTGACGTTGGTCCCCGGAGCGACCAGCTTGTCGATGCGGTCCAGCACGGCCGGTTCGAGGCGAACCGTGGCGGCCGACAGTTGCGACTCGAGCTGGTCCATGGTGCGCGGACCGATGATCGCCGCACTGACCGCAGGATGCTCGAGCACGAACGCCAAGGCCAACTCGATCAGGCTGAGCCCGGCGTCCTCGGCGACCGTGGCCAGCTCGGTGACGATCTCGAGCTTCCGTTGGTTGGCCGGCAGGGCCAGGTCGTACCGATCCGGCACCCGGGACGCCCGCCGGCTGGTGTTGTCCTTGCCCTGCCCGAAACGGCCCGAGAGCCAACCGCCGGCCAGCGGGCTCCACGGGATCACACCCATCCCGTACGACTGCGCCACCGGGAGGACGTCGCGCTCGACCCCGCGCACCAAAATCGAGTAAGGCGGTTGTTCGGTCATGAACCGTTCACGGCTCCGGCGCTCGGCCACCCACTGGGCCTCCACGATCCGCTCGGCCGGAAAGGTCGAGCTTCCGAACGACCGGATCTTGCCGGACTGCATCAACTGGGTGAGGGCCCCGAGGGTCTCGTCGATGTCGGTCCGTTCGTCGGGCCGGTGGATCTGGTAGAGGTCGATGTAGTCGGTGCCCAGTCGGCGAAGGCTGTGGTCGCATTCGGCCAGGATCCAGCGCCGCGAGTTCCCCTGTTCGTTCGGGTCCTCGCCCATGGGAGCATGGACCTTCGTGGCCAGCACCACCTTCGACCGGTCGACGGTGGCCAACGCCTTGCCCACGATGACCTCCGACTCACCGGCAGAGTAGACGTCGGCAGTGTCGATGAAGTTGATGCCGGCGTCGAGGGCCCGATGGATGATCCGGGTGGCGTCGTGGTGATCGGGGTTGCCCCAGGCGCCGAGCATCATCGCTCCGAGACAGAGGGGGCTGACCCGGATGCCGGTGCGACCGAGGGTGCGTGTCTTCATGGTGGCCACCATATGGCGGTCGCTGCCCTGGCTGCCGCGACGGCGGACCCCGGGTGGTTCCGGGTCACCGCCCACCCACCGCGGCACGGACGACCGCCGCCATCGTGAACTCGAAGAGCTCGTGCTCGTCGATGGGGTCCGACAGGCGGGCGAGCAGGTCGGGGTGGCCGGGTGCATCTCCAGGGGACCAGAGCTCTTCGGGTCTGCGGCGCTGGACGGGCTGCCGTTCGAGCTGGCGGTCGAGCAGCACCGAGCCGATGACCAGGTTGAGCACAGCCTGCACGGCCAGAGCCGTCTCGGTTCCGTCGACCCCGGCCTGCACGAGCTCCCCGACCAAGAGGCGCCGGGCCGGCTGGAACAGCTCCGCAGTCCGACCCTGCCGGTGGACCAGAGCGACCAGCTCCGGCTGCTCGAGGAGCCTTCCCCGCAGGGCGCGGGCGATCGAGATGATGCGCGACGTCGGGTCGTCACCATCGGCCGAGACCTCCGAGAGCCGCGCCACCACCCGCTGCGCCAGCCCGTCGAACAGATCCTCCTTGTTGCCCACGTGCCAGTAGATGGCGGTGGCCGCCACCTCGAGCCTGCCCGCCAAGCCGCGGATGGTGAGGCGGTCGACGCCGTCGGTCTCGAGGATCTCCATAGCCGCGTCGAGGACCTGGTCGCGGGAGAGCCCGGCGCCCAGGGTGGGCCGGCCCGCACCTTGACCGCGTCGCCCGGTCATGTAACGATGTTACAGGGACTTGGATCCCACAGTCCGCGGCTGGTCCGGAGCAGCAGGGGGAGGCGAGCATGGTCGCCGGCGAGCACTACACGATCATCTCGGCCGACTGCCACAGCGGCGGCGACCTCAACGACTACCGGGACTATCTCCCCAGCGCGTTGCATCCCCGGTTCGACGAATGGGCCAGGGAGTACCGGGTGCCCTTCGACGATCTGATGGGCGAGGACGCCAGCCGGAACTGGGACCATGCCCGCCGGCTGGCCGACCTCGAAGCGGATGGCATCGTGGCCGAGGTCATCTTCCCCAACACCATCCCGCCCTTCTACCCCGAGCCCTCCCTCAAGGTGCAGATGCCGGGGGCGAGCGAGGGTGACCTCGAGCTGCGCTGGGCCGGGTTGCGCGCCCACAACCGGTGGCTGGCCGACTTGTGTGCCAAGGCGCCGGGCCGCAGGCTCGGCATCGTGCAGATCATGTTGCACGACATCGACGCGGCGGTCGCCGAGGTCGAATGGGCGGCCGAGGCCGGTATGACGGCCGGGGTCCTCCTACCCGGCGCCCCCCCGGGTTCGGGCCTCGAGCCGCTCTACTCGAGGATCTACGACCCGCTGTGGCGAGCCTGCGAGGTGGCCCGCCTACCGGTCAACCACCACAGTGGCAGTGCCGTTCCCGCCCTCGGGGACCAGGACATCGACAAGGTCATGTTCATGCTCGAGGTCACCTGGTGGGCCCATCGCTCCCTCTGGCACCTCATCTTCGCCGGCGTACTCGAGCGCCATCCCGAGCTCCAATTCGTCTTCACCGAGCAGGGCACGGCATGGATTCCCGAGACCCTGGGCACACTCGATTTCTTCTTCGACCGCATGGGCAATGCCACGGGGTCCCAGGAACTGGAATGGGGTGCATCGGTGGTGGCCGGCCTCTCCCTGCGACCGAGCGAGTACTGGGCCCGCCAGTGCCACGTGGGCTCGAGCTTCATGCGGCCGGCCGAGGCCGCCATGCGCCACGCCGTCGGGGTGGACAAGATCATGTGGGGCTCCGACTACCCGCACCGGGAGGGGAGCTTTCCCTTCAGCCGCGAGGCGTTGCGGCTCTCCTTCGCCGGCATCGATCCGGTCGAGGTCCAGGCCATGGTGGCCGGCAACGCGGCCCGGTTGTACGGCTTCGACCTCGGGGCACTCGGACCGGTGGCCGCCCGGATCGGGCCGACCCACCAGGAGATCGATCGACCCCTCGCTCCTACCGAGATCCCACCGGGCGCCGACCGGTGCCCGGCCTTCGCCGGGGCCGGCACCTGACCCCGGACCGCGGGATACATCTCTACCGAGGACGAGACTGCTCTACCGACAACGAGACGGCTGCACCGGCACAAGGAGGATTCATGGGCAAGGTTCGCTACGGGGCGCGCTCCGAGGACCAGCTGCATAACCGGGAGGTGGAAGCCACCTCGGTCGACGTCTGGGCCACCACGCTGGTGGCCACGTACCTGACCGACGCCGAGGTCATCGCCGCGGTCCTGCCACCGCCCATCGAGGCGGGTGACGAGCCACTGGTCAAGGTCACGGTGGCCACCGTTGACATCCCCGGCTATCCGACCTTTGGGGCCGGGAGCTTCTCGGTGCGCGCCCGTCATGAGGGGACCGACGGCTTCTACGCGCTGTTCATGCCCATGACCACCGAGCAGTCCGTCATCGGGGGACGGGAGACATTCGGCGAGCCCAAGAAGCTCGGAGCAGTGGAGCTGGCCCGCCAGGGAGACCGCGTCTCGGGGACCTTCGCCCGGATGGGGATCGAGATCGTCCGGGTGGAGGGCCGGGTCGGCGGTGAGCTCGAGCGGCCCGGACCCGAAACCCGCACCGACTTCTACTTCAAGTTCCTGCCTGCGCCCGACGGCAAGGGCTTCGACAGCGACCCCGCCCTCGTCTACTGCCACCGCCGCGAGCAGATCAGGAGGCTCGAATCGGTCGAAGGTCGGGTGCAGCTGGGCGAGTCCCGCTTCGATCCGGTGGCCGACCTCCCGGTCCGCCAGCTGGTCGGGATCACCCTGTCCGAGCGCAGCAGCGTCCAACGCGGCGAGATCCATGGCACGGTGCCCGGCGAATGGATCCGACCCTATGCCCACCAGCGCTATGACGAGCTCTCGCCGGTCGGCCAGGAGTGATGAAGGAGCTCAGCGGACGTGTGGCCGTGGTGACCGGAGGGGCCGGCGGCATCGGGTCGGCCCTGGGGGAACGTCTGGCCCGGGAGGGTATGCGGGTGGTGCTGGCCGACCTCGATGCCGATCCGCTGTCGGCCGTGGCCGCCGGACTGAGGGACCAGGGTCTCGCCGTGGAGGGCATGGGCTGCGATGTCGCCGACTATGCCTCGATGGAGCAACTGCGGGACCGGGTCCTCGAGCGCTATGAAGCGGTCCATCTGCTGTGCAACAACGCAGGGATCGGCGCCGGCGCCGAGGGTGCCCTGTGGGACCACGAGCTCAACGACTGGCGCTGGGCGTTCAACGTGAACGTCTACGGGGTCATCCACGGGATCAACGCCTTCGTTCCCGCCATGGTCGCTTCGGGCTCCGAGGGCCACGTCGTCAACACATCATCGGGCAACGGGGGCGTCTCGCCGCTGCGCGGCACCCCGCAGTATGCGGTGACCAAGGCGGCGGTGGTGACGCTCACCGAGTGCCTCTACGCCCAGTTGCAGGATGCCGGCTCGAAGGTCAACGCATCGGTGCTCTTTCCCGGGCCCAACATGTTGCGTACCGGGATCTTCAGCTCGTGGCGGGTTCGACCGCCGGAGCTGGCCAAGGTCCGGCCGCGCCAGAGCCCGTACCCGACCATCGAGGACATCGAGGCGCAGATGACGGCGGCCGGTATCGAGGTCCACTACACCGAGCCGTCCGAGGTCGCCGAGCAGGTGGTGCGCGGTGTGCAGGACGACCGGTTCTGGATCATGGCGCCCAGCGATTCGATCGACGCCCAGATCCGGGCCCGGGCCACGTCGATGCTCGAGCGAACGAATCCCACCTACCTGCGGGAGGTCCCCGGGTGACCTTGGATCGAGGGAGGGCGATATGTCTGTGAGCAACTATCTGGTGATCTCGGCCGACTGCCACGCCGGGTTGCCCAACGACCAGTACCGGGACTGGCTCGATCCGGCCTTCCGGCCGACCTTCGACGAGCATCTGGCGGCGCGGGCCGCTATGGAGGCCGATCTGGCCGAGCGCGGACTTCGCAACGAGGAGTTCGCAGAGGTTTGGGAGAAGGAGAACGCTGACGGGCTGCGAGGCGGATGGGAGGCAGGACGCCGCGACCAGGAGCTCGACGCCGACGGCATCGTGGGCGAGGTGATCTTCCCCGATGCCGACGCAGTGACCGCCGGTGCCTCGGCCCCCTTCGGCGCCGGGCTCGGCGCCACCGGCGATGTGCCCGTCGAGTTGCTGATGGCGGGTGCCCGGGCCCACAACCGATGGCTGGCCGAGCTCTGCCGGGACAGCCCGGCGCGCCGGGCCGGCGTGGCCATCGTCCCCATCTTCGATGTCGACGCCGCCGTCGAGGAGATCACCCGGGCACGGGAATCTGGACTGCGCGGCGGAATCCTGATCCCCTCCATGTGGCAGCCGTACGAGCCCTACAACGACACCCGCTACGACCCGGTCTGGGCCGCCTGTTCCGACCTCGGCATGCCGGTGCACGTCCATTCCGGCGCAGCCGACCGGGCGTCATATGGCGACCACGTCGGCATCTACGTGGCCGAGGTGCGCTGGTGGTCGACCCGTCCACTGTGGTTCCTGCTGTGGGGCGGGACGTTCGAGCGGTTTCCCGGGCTGACCTTCGTCACCACCGAGTGCGGTGCATTCTGGGCGCCCGATCTGCTGTGGACATCCGACATCGTCTACGACCGCGAGCACGCGGCCAAGAAGCTCGGCAGGCAGCTGACCGATCACATGTCCATGCGGCCCAGCGAGTACTTCGACCGCAACTGCTTCATCGGCGCGTCCAACACTCGGCGGCGGGAATTGGCGCGCCGCTATGAGATAGGCATCGGCAACATCATGTGGGGCAACGACTTCCCCCATCCGGAGGGCACCTGGCCGCACACCAAGGAGTGGCTCCGGAACGCCTTCTCGGACATCCCGGTCGACGAGACCCGGCGCATCCTCGGCCTCAACGCGGCCGAGTGCTACCACTTCGACATCGAGGCTCTCCAGCCCCTGGCGGCGCGTTGGGGGCCCGCCCCCGGTGAGCTGGGGCAAACGGGCGACGGTCTCGAGAAGTGGGCCGACTTGGCGGCCGCGGGCCGGCCCTGGTTGACGGGCAAGGAAGCCCTCGAGGTCCCCGCGGCAGACTGAGGCGAAGAGCCACCGTCACGGCCCGGCGCGGCGGGGGCGGCTGACGACCGGGCGGCCCCCGGTCGATATGGTGGCAGCCGGACAGGCCGGCACGCCCCACGGCGACGATCGGCGGGGACGGGCGGCACCATGAACAAGGGACGGGTCGAGACCTTCAGCGACGGCGTGTTCGCCATCGCCATCACCCTGCTGGTCCTCACGCTCGCCCAGCCGAGCGACTTCAACCAGCTCGGCTCCGATCTGGCCCACCGATGGCCTTCGCTGGCCGCCTATGTCGTGAGCTTCCTCATCATCGGCATCATGTGGCTCAACCACCACACCATCTTCTCCCACCTCCTCACCATCGATCGCCCGTTCTTCTACTGGAATCTCCTCTTGTTGTTGACCATCGTGTTCATCCCCTACCCGACGGAGGTGTTCGGTGTGGCCCTGAGCAAGGGAGAGGGGGCGGTGAGCGCCGCCGTCTTCTACAGCGCGTCCATGACGGTCAACGCCTGTGCTTGGGCCGCGCTCTGGCTGTACGCCTCCCTGAACCGCCGACTGCTCGTACCCGAGTTCCCGGAGGCGCAGCGGAGGGTCGCCACCATCCTGTTCATAGCCGGGGTGTTCGCCTACGCCGCCTCGATCGGGCTGGCCTTCGTCAACCCCTACCTCTGCCTGGCCTTCCAGGGCGGTCTGGCCATCTACTACGCCCTGGACCCGATCTCGAGACGGGTGGCCCGGGAGTACACCGGTTAGGCGACGCCGCGGCCCGAGTCCGGCGCTGACTGCGGGACGTCAACCGAGGACGTCATGCCGCCGGTCTGCCGTACATGAGCGATCCGGGGGTGGTCAACAGGCCGCCGGTCTCGAGCCACGTCTTGAGACCGGAGACGATCATCGGCCAACCACCGTAGAGCTGGTCGTTTGCACCCTCCCGCAGCTGGTCGTGGGTGACGGTTAGCCGGCACGAGTCCTCGACCTGCTCGATCTCCCAGGTCACCCGCGACGCCCCCTCGCGCTTCACCTCGTCGCTCCACAGCGCCACCATGGTGTGGACCAGGCGGTGGGGTGGGTCGACCTCCAGTACCTCGCCCTCTCCCAGCAGGCCGTCCATGTTCGGGCCGGCGAGCTCCATTCGGGCACCCGGGCTCCAGTCAGAGACGGCGCGGGCCCCGAAGTTGTACTTGCTTCTGATATCCGGATCGACGATCGCCTCCCACAGGCGTTCCGGGGTGGTGCGGATGTAGATCTCATAAACCTTTTCCATCGATCACTCCAATCTCTGCTTGAGGTCGCTCAGGCCAGCCGACCAGGGTTCTGTGTACTTGTCGATCCACCGGTCGTGGATCAGGCGGATCGGGACCGGGTTGAGGAAGTGGAGCTTCGCCCGACCCTCCCGGCGGGTGACGACAAGACCGGCCTCTTCCAGCAGGCGCAGGTGCTTCATGACCCCGAAGCGGGTCATGGCCAGCTCCGACTCCAGCTCGGTCAACGTCCGACCGTCCCGCACGAAGAGTGCGTCGAGCAGGAATCGACGGGTCGGGTCGGCCAGCGCCTTGAAGACACGGTCATCGTCTGTCACCGGTGGTCAGTTTATGTGACCATATGGTCACCTGTCAAGGCCGCGGTTTGATGAGTCGGGCGGCCGCGGCTTAGCTCGGGGCATGCGGCGGGTGTCGGTGGTGGGAGCACCAGGGTCCGGCAAGACCACGCTCGGGGTCCAACTGGCCGCCTCGATGGACGTGCCCTTCGTCGAGCTCGACGCCCTCTTCCACCAGGTCGGTTGGCAGGACATCACCCCCGCCGAGTTTCGGTCCCGGGTGACCGAGGCGACCGCCGGGGATGCCTGGGTGGTGGACGGGAACTACCAGGTGGTGCTCGATCTCGTCTGGGATCGAGCCGACACGGTGCTGTGGCTCGACCTCCCCCGCCGGGTGGTGATGTACCGGGTGGTCCTGCGCACCATCCGGCGCGCCCTGACCCGAGAAGAGCTGTGGAACGGCAACCGAGAGCCGTTGGCCAACTTCTACCGGTGGGACCCGCAGTACAACGTCATGCGGTGGTCGTGGGTCAAGTACCCCCACTACCTCGAGCGGTACTCGCGGGCCATGGCCCGACCGCCCCGGCCCGACCTCCGGTTCATGCGACTGGCGTCCGGGCCCGACGTCCGTGAGCTGGTCAGGCGAGCCGCAGACCGGCCGCGGTGATGCCGGGACAACGGAGCCGGCGGTAAGCGGGGAACGGGAACCATCGTCGGTAGGCCTGGCAGAGTGTTGAGCGATGCTCCAGGTGCGCGAACTCGGCCCCGACGACTGGTCGGACTGGCGGTCCATCCGCCTCGCCGCCTTGGCCGACGCTCCGGATGCCTTCGTCACCAGGCTCTCGGACTGGCAGGGGGACGGCGACACCGAGCCGCGATGGCGCGAGCGCCTGGCATCGGTGCCCTACAACGTCGTGGCCGAGCGGGACGGCCGTGCCATCGGCATGGTGAGCGCGATGCGGAACGACGCCGACGGGTCGGCCGAGCTGCTGTCGCTCTGGGTGACTCCCGACGTTCGCGGCACCGGCGTGAGCGACGCGCTGATCTCCAGCGTGATCGACTGGGCCCGCGCCCATTCGGCTCATTCCCTGCGGTTGCAGTTCATCGAGGGGAACGCGCCGGCCGAGCGCCTCTATGTGCGCCATGGTCTGCGTCGGTCAGGCATGGCCGGCCCGGGCTCCGAGGGCGCCGAGGTCGAAATGGCACGCTCCCTGTAGTCGGGGCTACGGCTCGCCCCGGGCGGGGATCTCCTGGAGCGCCCAGCTGTTGCCGTCCGGGTCGTTGAAGTAGACGAATCGCCCCCACGGCAGGTCCTCGACCGCGGAAACGGCCACGCCATTGGCCTCGAGTTCGTCATGGGCACCCTGGACGTCGGGGACGACCAGCTGCAGTCCCTTGACCGTACCAGGCGTCATGTCGGTGCCGATCCCGTCGCCGAAGGTGACCGAACAGGCCGAGCCGGGTGGCGTGAGCTGGATGAAACGCAAGCTCTCGTTCACCGTGTGGTCGTGGTCCAAGGTGAACCCGACCTGGTCGACGTAGAACGCCTTGGCCCGCTCCACGTCGCTGACCGGAACCGGCACGAGCTCGAGCCTCATCTCCATTTGGGCACCACCTGTCTCTCGGGTGGCCTCATCGTACGGCGGTCGGTCGGGTCATCAGCCCGCTCGGGAGAGTCGGGGGCCGTCATCGGCCCCGTAGGGCCGGGCGAGGCCATCGCGAGCGGTGGATGCGCCTGCTCGCTCCCACCCGGGCCCCGAGCGCGACTAGAACAGGGCGCGAGATGCCGGCACTCGCCTGGTCAGCCACCACCGTCTCCTGGCCCTCGGCGTGGGCATGGCGGCCCTCGCCGTCGCCGTCGCCGCCGGCGTCTGGTTCTTCATCCTTCGGAGCCCGACGACACCGATCGACCTGCGCCAGGCGCTGCGCCTGTACCGACAGGCTCAAGGGTCGGGGCCGGTCGACGACGGGTCCAACCTGACACCCCCAGGGGTCTATCGCTACCGCACGTCGGGTGCCGAGCACCTGAGCGCGGGTGACATCACGCGGCCCTTCCCCGCGTCCACCACCATGATCGTCACCGATGCCAAGTGCACCAACAGCAGATGGGAGCCCTTCGAGCAGCATGTCGAGGGGCTGGTGGCCTGCCCGTCGCCGCTAGGGGGACTGAGCATCACCTCGGTCCCTTCCTACGAGGAGATCGCCGGGACCCAGACGAATACCGTCGTCGAGTGCCCCGTCGGCACCTTCCTGCTCCCTCCGAACCAGGTCGTCGGCGAGAGGTGGCAGACCACGTGTCACACCACGGGCCAGACCGTTCTGGTCACCGGCCAGGTAGTCGGGAGGGGGCTCCTCGACGTCGGCGAGACGGTCGTCCCCGCCGTACACACCCGTCTGACTCTCTCGTATTCGGGATCGGACTCGGGCTCCAACCCCAATGACTACTGGCTGTCGGCCTCCACCGGGCTCATCCTCCGTCAGGACGAGACAGTGGACATGTCACAGCAGGCCGGCCCGTTGGGCTCGGTGCACTACGACGAGCACATGGCCGTCGAGCTCACCTCGATCGACCCGATGCGCTGACCGGTCAACGATTGGCCACGACCATCTCGATCCGCTCCAGCTCCTCCGCCGAGAAGCCGAGGTTGTCGATCGTGGCCACGTTCTGCTCCAGCTGGGCCAGTGAACTGGCCCCGACGAGGGTCGTGGTCACCCGGGGATCTCGCACCGTCCAGGCCAGCGCCATCTGGGCCATGGTCTGGCCGCGGCCACTCGCCTCGTCACGCAGGACCCGGACCTTGCCGAGAATCTCCTCCCCCAGGAATGCCGGGTGCAACGTGTCCGACGTGCGGGCCCGCGAGTCGTCAGGGATGCCATCGAGATAGCGGTCGGTCAGGACCCCCTGGGCCAGGGGCGAGAACACCGCACATCCCACGCCGAGGACGGCGAGCGTGTCGAGCAACCCTCGCTCGATCCAGCGATCGAACAACGAGTACGAAGGTTGGTGGACGAGGAGCGGCGTCCCGAGGTCGGAGAGGATCTGCGCCGCCGCCGCGGTCGCATCGGGCGGGTACGACGAGATCCCGACGTAGAGGGCCTTGCCCTGGCGCACCGCGGTGTCGAGGGCACCGAGGGTCTCCTCCAGCGGTGTTGCCGGGTCGAAGCGGTGGGAGTAGAAGATGTCGACGTAGTCGATGCCCATCCGCCGCAGGCTGGCATCGAGGCTGGCCAACATGTACTTGCGCGAGCCCCCGTCCCCGTAGGGGCCGGGCCACATGTCGTAGCCGGCTTTGGTGGAGATGACCAGCTCATCGCGGTAGGGGGCGAGGGTGTCCCGCAGCACCCGGCCCAGCGTGCTCTCGGCCGCGCCATAAGGCGGGCCGTAGTTGTTGGCCAGATCGAAGTGGGTGACACCCAGGTCGAATGCCCTGGTCAACATGGCGGTGGCGTCCTCGGGGCGGCTGGAGTCACCGAAGTTCTGCCAGAGCCCGAGCGAGACGACCGGGAGTCGGAGACCGCTCCGCCCGCACGGGCGGTAGGTCATGCGCTCGTAGCGTTGTCCGGCGGCGACGTGGGCCATGGGTTGGAAACCTACCGGGGTGGGACCGGGCGGCGCCCGAAGGGCGACGGCGCGCCCCGCCGGGATCCTCAGCTCCCTCCGGACGTCCCGGGAAACTGGTCGGCCCGACCGACCCGGCCATCGGGTGACGCGGCGGGAACCGACCCCCGCAGCCCGTTGAGCAGCCCGGCCAGCTCCATGGGCACGATGATCTTGGTGGAGGGGGCGGTGCCGATCTGCTTGAGCGTCTCGAGATACTGGAGCTGCATGGTGTTCCTGTCGAGACCCTCGCCGACGACCAGGATCTTCTCCAGACCGGCGGCGAGCCCTTCAGCGCGGAGGATGGCGGACTGGCGATCGCCCTCCGCCCCGAGAATGGCTGCCTGCTTCTCCCCTTCGGCCAGGGTGATGGCGGCCTGTTTTTGACCCTGCGCCTCGGTGATCGCCGCTCGCCTGGTGCGCTCGGCCGACATCTGGCGAGTCATCGCCTCCAACACGCCGGCGGGCGGGTTCACCTCCCGAACCTCCACCGTGGTCACCTTGACCCCCCAACGCTCGGTGACCTCGTCGAGCCGGATCCTGAGCGAAGCGTTCATGTCCTCGCGTTTCGACAGCACGTCGTCGAGGGCCATGTCGCCAACCACGCTCCGTAGCGTGGTGGCCGCCACGTTCTGAGCGGCGGCGGCGAAGTTCTGCACTTGGAGCACGGACATGGACGGGTCGACGACCTTGTAGAAGATGATGAAGTCGATCGAGATCGAGGCGTTGTCCTGGGTGATCGCCGTCTGGCTCGGGATCTCGAGAAACCGCTCGCGGAGGTCCACCCAGGAGACGCGGTCGGTGACCGGGTTCACCAACACCAGTCCCGGACCCCGCACGCCGGTGGCCCGGCCGAGCCGCAGCAGCACGATCCGCTGGTACTCGCGGACGATCTTGACCGACAGTCCGAACATGACCAGAAGGAACAGGACACCGATCCCCACCACCAGGCCGACGATCATGACCGGCGCTCCTCACTCCCCTGGTCGAGCTGGAAGGAAGGGGTGGTGGCCTCGGAATCGACGTCTTCGCCCCAGACCTCGAGGCGCACCCCTGCCGCCCGGAGGACCTGCACCCGCGAGCCGGCCCGGACCGTCCCGTTGACCGACACCGCAGTCCACTCCTCCCCATGGACGCGGACGATGCCCTCGGACGACAGGTCGCTCACGGCCACACCCTCGGCGCTCTCAATCGAGCTCAGGTGCTGCACCGCGGTGGCGTCTTGGAGCGACGCGTGCCTCAGGCCGCTCCAGGCCATGATGCCGATGCCCACCGACACCACCAGGTCGGCACTCAGCAGGGCCCACAGGACCGGGGCCGAGTGCCCGTCGGCCGCCATGAGGATGAACCAGGCCGCCGCGAGAAAGCCGAAGGCGGCGGCCACGACGTGGGCGTGCGGGCCGGAGTGGAAGCTGACCAGCGAGGCCAGGAGCACCAGACCGATCAAGACTCCGGCGACGACCCACATGAGCACCTCCTCCGCGGCGGCTCCGCCACCCAGCATACCAGCGCGACCTCCATCGACCCGGCCGATCACCACGCGCCGGTCACTACAGTTGCCAGCTGTGGCAGCCGGTGAACGGACCAAGCTCCCTCGCCCTATCGGCCGCCGGAGGTGGACGTCCTTCGTCGCCGACACCGGCGATCCGGGCAAGCGGAGGCGCGGGCTGCACGAGGAGTCCAACCCTCGGCACCGCCTACGGGTCGAGCACGACGCGCACACCCTGTTGATCCATCTGAGCGACGAGGAGGGCCCGGGCTGGACGACCGTGGCCGTCGACCGGGCCACCCGGCAGTGGGCCGTGGCCCAGTGCCGCCGGCAGGCCGACGCCGCCGGCCAGGCCTACGGAATGCTCTACGAGCCCTGAGGTCGGGCGCCGGGGGCGCGGGCCCGGTTGGGGCGGGGTCTAGCTCGGCTCTCGCCGTGGCGGAGCCGGCGGAGCCGGGTCGGCGGCCGGTACGCCGCCATCAACCACGTGATCGGTCCACTCGCTTCCCGACCAGTAGCGCAGTTCGTGCCGGCCGGTCGGGTCCCTGAACCAACCCGGCGCCACACCCGAGTCCGCCGACGGTCCCCTCGGTGTCACCTTGGTCGCCGCCGGAGCGGCCGGGGGCCCGGGCCGGGAGGCAGTGAACGAGTTGGCCGGAGGATGACCGCCCGGACGGTTGCCGCGGCGTCGTTGCGAGCTGAGCACCCGCACCACCAGCACGCCGGCGAAGATCACGATGGCGATCCATGACCCGTGCCCGTAGGTGTACACACCTGCAGTGTACGGCCGGGGCCCGCCCGCTGGTCGGCGCCCGCCGGGATGGCTGACCGGATGCACCGGAAGCCTGTCTCCGGTCACGACCGCAAATCGCATGCGACCGGGCGCCGCGGTCCCGACCGAATCTCACGGGCCGCCCGGCGGCGGTTCCGGCGGCTTGAGAACCCCATTTTCACCGGCCGGCTCACTAGCGTCATTGACGACCCCTCTACTGGGAAAATGCCTGGTCAGCATCGATTCATCGATGCCGCCCCGGGTCGAACTCCGAAATGGGGAGGCGGATGGTGCTACGCAGGTGCCTGGCCGGAGCCCTGGCGGTCGGGGGCACGCTGGCTGCGGCCGGCTGCACCAGCACCCCCGCGGCGCAACCAGGGAACACGGCATCGAACCCCGCGCCGGCCATCGCCACCGCGCCGGTCGGTCGGACACACGGCCGGAGGCGGATGGACCCCGGTGGGACCGGGACCCAGCTGGTCGCCACCGGCGCCGTCCTCGGGGTCGTCATGGCATCCGAGGTCTCGGGCCAGACTCGCCGAGTGGCCGGACCGCGCCCCAGGCCGGAGCGCCTCCGGCGAACTCACGGAACCCCGCCGGGCTCCCTCCCCGGGCGCCAGCTCGCCCACCGGCGTGACCTCGCCCGGGAGGGTCGACTGGTGGGACGGAGCCTGCGGCGCGGCAAGCACGGCCACCGGCGGCACGCCAGCCGGTGATCCGCTCCGGCTAGCTGCTCACTCGACCGACCGGCGACGGGTCAGGCGGACAGGGGCGACCGAGGGCGAGCTGGTGAATTCGATGACCTCGTACCCGGCCATCGATCCCGCCGAATCCTCGAACAGGCGCTCGCCCCCTCCGAGCAGGACCGGCACGATGGCCAGGTGCATCTCGTCGATCAGTCCGCTCGGCAGGTACTGCCGGATGGTGCCCGCACCGCCCCCCACCCTCACGTCGGCCCCGCCCGCGGGACGTTCACGGGAGTGCCGGAGAACGCTGGGCCGCCGTCTGGCTAACGTGAGGCATCTCGTCGAGGACAAGGGGTGTGCCATGGGGAATGCCAAGGATGCAGAGCGGGTGGTTCGGGATCTTTGTGCCGCCTTCGAGGAGCACGACGCCGGGGCGCTCCGCCCGTTCTTCACGGACGACGTCGTCTATCACAACATCCCGATGGACCCGGCCGTGGGCATCGACGCCACCATCGCCGTGATCGACGGCTTCTTCGGCATGTTCGAGAGTGTGAAGTTCGACACCCTTCATCTGGCCGTGCAGGACGAGGATGTCGTGCTCACCGAGCGAGTCGACACCTTTCACCTCGGCCCCAAGGCGGCATCCCTCCCCGTGATGGGGACATTCGAGGTCCGCGACGGCAAGATCAGCGCCTGGCGCGACTACTTCGACATGGCTCAGATTACCGCCATGCTGTCAGGAGACGACTGATCGCCCTCCGACACCGAGCACCCCGGGCCGGTCGCTACGGGGACCGCCTGCCGTCGGCGACCGATTCAGGGGCGAGCGTCTCGACCGCTCCCTCGGGAAGCACGCCTTTGTTCCACGGGCGGACGTAGGCCAACCACACCGAGGCGCTACCCAACAGGATCACGCACAAGATCCACCCCAGCGCGGTGGTGCCCACCCCGACGTACTTGAGCCCTGAGGCGAAGATCACGAAGGTGATGGCCGGTCGGATGTAGCGGTCGGGTGCACGCGACGAGAGGTACGAGCCGACAAGCACGGCCGGGACGCTCCCGATGATCAGCGAGGTCGTGACGGCGAATTCGACGTGGCCGAATGCCAGGGCACCCAGGGCTGCGGCCAGAGTCAGCGGGACGGCCTGTGTCAGGTCGGTCCCCACCAGTTGGTTCGCGCCCAGCATCGGATACAGGAACAAGAGGAGGACGATCATCAGCGAGCCCGATCCGACCGAGGTCATGCCGACGATGAGCCCGCCGACCATGCCGATCAGCACAGTCGGGACGGGTCGGACGTTCGCGTCGTGAACGACGCCGCTCCGCGACCGACCGACCCGTCTGTCCATGGCGAGACGGAGGATCATGGCCGCCGCACCGAGCAGCAACGCACTGCCCAACATGATCTGTATGGTGCTCTCGGCCGACTTGGCGTTGCCCAGCAGGTGCAGGATGTACGCACCGAGGAAGGCCATCGGCACCGAACCGGCCACCATCCATCCGACGAGATGGAGGTTGACGGTCCCTTTCCTCAGATGCACGAAGGCCCCCACCGGTCGCATGACCACCGCGGCCACCAGGTCGCTGGAGATCGCCGTCGACGGCTTGATCCCGAACAGGAGGATCAACATGGGGGTCATCAGCGCGCCGCCACCGGCACCGGTGAGCCCGACCAGGAACCCCACCACCGCGCTCCCCAGGACGATATATGGATTGAGCTGCACGTCCGCTTCCTACTCAGGTAAACCTACTGGTCCTCTAGATAAAGCTAACAGCCTGACACCGGATTCGCCTTCGGCCCGTCGGCCGGGGGCCCTGGCCGGGTGCGGCCGGCATCGTCTTTGCCACAATGGGGCCGATTCGAGCACTCCCATGCAGCCGTTCTCCGACCCCTACTACCGCCGCGACCTGGCCACCGTTCACCACCGGGGCTTCTCCTTCCATGCCGAGGCCTGTGCCCCCGGCATCCTGCGCCTGCTCGAACCGGTGCTCGAGCAGGGCGGCCTCGTCCTCGAGATCGGCTGCGGCAGCGGATTGCTCACGACTGAGCTGATCGGCGCCGGTCACCGGGTCGTCGCCACCGATGCCTCCCCCGCCATGCTCCACCTGGCCCGCAGCACCTGTCCCGACGGGACCGACCTCCGCCTGCTGACCCTGCCGTTCGACGATGTACCGGTTGCGGACGCCGTAGTCGGCGTCGGTCATGCGCTGAATTACCTCGCCGACGAGTCCGCGGTCGAACAGGCGCTCCGATCGATGGCCCGAGCGATCAGGCCGGGAGGCATCCTGGCCGTCGACATCTGTGATCTCGAGTGGGGATCCGCCCGGACGGCCATGGACAGCTCCGGACGGGTCGGGGACGACTGGGCCATCGTCACTCGCTACGCGTCCCCGAGACCAGAGCGGTACGTCCGGGACCTGACTACCTTCCTCCGCAACGAGGACGGAACGTGGCGCCGGGACGACGAGCGGCACGACAACGTGCTGATCGACACCGGACGACTACCGGCATTGTTGGCCGCTGAGGGAGTCGACGCCGAGGTCAGGTCGTCGTTCGGAACGGAGCAACTGCCGATCGGACTGCGTGCCCTGGTCGGCAACCGGGTCACCGACAGGCACGGGGCGGCTGGAGAGGCACGGCGATGATCGGCGATGCCTCCGCCCAGATCATGGACGGAGAGGATCTTGCCCGGCGAATCCTGGCGGGAGCGGCCGAACGGGCGCAACAACTCCGCGATCGCACCGGGCGCCCTCCCTGTCTGGCCACCGTCCTGGTCGGGAGGGATCCGGGGTCGGTCACCTACGTGGCCATGAAGCGCTCCCGGGCTCGGCTCGCCGGCATCGAGTCCCGGCTCCTCGAACTCCCCGAGGAAGCCACGACGTCCGAGGTGGTCAGCCAGGTGCGCGCTCTGTCTGCCGACGACGCAGTGGACGGGATCCTCCTCCAGCATCCCGTGCCACCCCAGGTGGATGAGCGGGCCTCGTTCGAGGCGATCGCACCGGAGAAGGACGTCGACGGCGTGACCATGCACTCGTTCGCATCGATGGCGTTCACCCGCCCCGGCTTCGCGTCATCCACGCCGGCCGGGATCATCCGCCTCCTCGACGAATACGGTGTCGACCCGAACGGGCAGCACGCCGTGGTCATCGGGCGCAGCCCGATCCTCGGGAAGCCGGTCGGGATGCTCCTTCTGGCTCGTAACGCCACGGTGACCTACTGTCACTCCCGCACACGCAGTCTCGAGGAGATGGCGGCGACGGCAGACATCCTGGTGGCCGCGGTTGGAAGTCCCAGATTCGTGCGAGGCGACTGGATCAAACCGGGTGCGGTGGTGGTCGACGCCGGATACAACCGGGGCAATGTCGGAGACGTCGAGTTCGACGAGGTCAGGACGGTGGCACGCTTGGTCACGCCGGTCCCGGGAGGAGTCGGGCCGATGACCATTGCCGTCCTGCTCGAGCAGACGGTGCGCGCCGGGGAGCAGCGGGCGGTGATGCCGGGAGTCGGCCCGCTCCGGACCGATCGCCGTACCTGGTGACCAGTCGGGTCGTCGCCGACGTCGCGGTGATCGGAGGTGGGCTGGTCGGGACGTCGCTCGCCTACGAACTGGTATCGGCCGGGGCCGGCACCGTGTTGATCGATCGTCATGACCCCGGCCGGGCCACCGACGCCGGGGCGGGCATCCTCTCGCCCGAGACGAGCCAGGACCCCGACCCGGGGACCTTCGCCTTCGGCCTCGCCGCCGCCCGGCACTACGAGGAGCTGGTCGCTCGTCTGACCGACGACGGGGCGGTCGACACCGGCTGGTCGGTCACCGGATCGGTCCTGGTGGCGGAGCGCCCGGGAGACGACGCGGTCATGGAAGAGGCAGTGGGCTTGGCCATGAGACGGTGCCCGGCGACGGTGGCGGAGCTCGACCCCGAGGATCTGGCCCCCCGCTTCCCGCCCCTCGGTCCGGTCCGGCGCGCCCTGTACAACCCGGCCGGCCGCCGCGTCGACGGCCGGGCGCTCAACCACGCCATCGGGCGCGCGGCCACTGCCCGCGGGCTGCAGACGATCCACGCCGCGGTCACCGGGATCGACGCCGGTGCCCGGGAGGGGGTCGTCCGGGGTGTGCTCACATCCGAGGGAGCCGTGACTTCGGCCGCAGTGGTGGTCGCCGGAGGAGCGTGGTCCGGTCAGACCGCGGCCATGTTCGGCACGAGGCTCCCGGTGAGTCCGCTGAAGGGGCAGATCATCCATCTCCTCCTACCCGGGACCGACAGCCGCGGCTGGTGCATCGTCCAGCCCGTCCTCTCCTTCTACCTCGTGCCGTGGCCCGACGGGAGGGTGGCATGCGGGGGAACGATGGAGGCCGCCGCCGGGTTCGATCACCGCCCGACCGCCGAAGGGGTCCACCAATTGCTCCGCGAGTGCCTTCGCACCGCCCCGGGGCTGGCCCAGGCGTCGGTGGCCGAGATCCGGGTCGGGTCTCGACCCGCCACCCCCGACGGGCGGCCGATCCTCGGCCGGCTACCCGGCTGGTCCAATGCGCTCGTGGCCACCGGTCATGGGGCGGAGGGTCTCCTCCTCGGCCCGTACAGCGCCCGGCTGGTGGCGTCCTCCGTGCTCGGGGACCCCTACGGCGCCGGGGCATCCGAGCGGGCGACCGGGTCCGACGTGCTGGCTATGTGCTCCCCGGGGCGGTTCGCCGTGGAGCGCGGCGATCGTCACGACCCGGAGGGGTCCTGATCGCTACCAGAGTGGGGACCACGAGCTGGTGCGCAGCAGCTTGCTCTCCCATTGGTCACGGATCTCCAGCCCCTTGGCCATGTAGGAACCGGGCCAGGTGCTCGGGTCGTAGTCTTCGACGCTGGTGAGCAGGTGCCCGAGGGTGGTGAAGTTCATGATCTTCTGCATGAGGATCGCCTCAGGCCGGACACCGGAGCCGTGGGCCACCTGGAAGCAGGCCACGATGTCGAGGAGCTGGTGCTCCTTCGGGATCTTGCGCATGAACTGCCAGTAGTCCTTGTCCCACAGCTCGATGTACGCATCGAGGGGCTTGTCCGGCCAGCCGGTGTCCTGCATGTACAGCGACAATTCATGCTCGCCGGCGTCGGTCGGGACGAGCTCGAGATCGACATCCTGAAGGGCTGACCACGACACCGGCGTGAGCATCTTCCCCTCGACCTGATAGCGGTAGGAGTCGAGTCGAGCGGCCGCTGAGCTCAGGTCTCCCGTGGTCATCCGGTGCAGGAGCGATTCCCAGGCCAGGCCGTCGGCGACCGCCGTGATCGTGACGACCTGGTATGCCGGCCCGCTCCCCATGGCGTGGTTCAGGTACCACACCAGCCTGGCATCTCCGCTCCGGGCCAGGCCGCCCAACCACTCGTTGCGATAGAGGTCCTCGAACGCCGAGGCGTGCTTGCCGATCACCTTGTGGGTTTCGTGGAGGAAGAGCATTCACGCCACCCCGGGCCGGTAGGGCCGCGGTTGACGCTTCGGAGGGCGGCAGCGTCGGTCCAATCGACACGTGCAGCTCACGGGAGGGGTGACCATACGGCACTCCTCAGCAATCGCGACTGCCATTGGTCCCGGAGCTCCAGCGCGTCGTGCATCCACGACCCGGGTTGGGTGACCTCGGGGGGAATGTCGTTCGTCAGCAGGTGGATGAGCGGCGAAAGGCTCGAGATCCTCTGCATCAACGTCACCTCGGGATGGCGTCCGGCTCCGGGCACGGTCTGGTAGGCGAGCTCGATGCTCAGCCCCACCCGGGCGTCATGGGATCCCAGCGAGCGCCGGTAGACGCCACCGGCCGCCTCGATGTACTCGCCGATCTTGCCCGGGAAGGGCCACATGGTGTCCTCCATGTACATGGTCGGTTCGTGGTCGGCGGGAGCCGTCGGGACATCGTCCAAGCCGATCGACGGCGACCACGGCAACGGCATCATGACCCGACTGGTGGATTGGTGCTGCACCCCGTCGAGCTGTCGCGCCCACGATCGAAGGTCTCCAGTGGCCACCCGGTCCGCCAACCGCTGCCACGCCGCACCGTCGGCCACCGCGGTGATGGTCACCGCCCGGTAGGCCAGCCCGCTGCCATGGGCCAGATCCAGGTACCAGAGCAACCTCGCGTCCGGGCCCTTCGCCAGTTCCGACATCCAACCGTCCCGGTAGGCCGCTTCGAACTCGCTCGCTCGCTTGCCGACGACCTGGTGAACCTCGTGGATGTAGAGCACGAACTCTGTTTCGAACGATTGGGTCGTCGGATCAGCCGGCTGCGCCGACCTGATGGAGCTCGATGGTGTTGCCGGCTGGATCCGTGATGAACGTCTGACGGTTGGTGCCGACGCTCATCGGTTCGCCGACGGCGACGCCTTTCGACCGCAGCTCGTCGACCGTGGCCGCCAGGTCGGCCACCCGGAGGGCGAAGTGTTGCCCGGCATTGGTCGGTGGCGGAGCCTCGACCAGATGGACCTGCTGCCCACCGAAATCGAGCCACGCGCCCCCGATTCCCAGTTCGGGACGATCGTCCCGAAGCGCTCCGCCCAGGACGTCGACGTAGAAGGCGACGTTCGTGTCCACGTCGGGGACGTTGACCGAAACATGGTGGACACCGAGGGGCTGCATAGGCCGATTCTGACCGGTCCGGCGGTCGGCCGCAACGGACCGCGATCGAGTGGGTGGGCGGCTGGTCCGTTCACCGGGGCGAGAAGCGATCCGGGCGTCCCGTATCAACGCCCGAGTGAACGGGCTCATCTCCTCGGCCGGCAGCCGAGCCGTGTCCCACCACTGCACGGCCGACGTCTCATCTCCGTCGGGCCGCGGCACGCCTCCGATGACCTGGGCGTCGAACACGGTCGAGACATACGACGTCCGATCCCCATTGGGGTAGGTCATCCGGTAGGCCGGGCCGCCCAGAACCGCTCGGATCGACCCCAGCCGAAGGACGACCCCGGCCTCCTCCTCGGCTTCCCGCAGGGCCGCCTGCCTGGGCGATTCGTCTGGTTCGACCGCGCCGCCGATGGCGGCCCACTGCTCGGTGTCGATGGTCCGGACCAAGAGCACGCGCCTCTCGCCGTCCATCGGGAACACCGCCACCGACGGGAGCACCAGGAGCTCGTTCCCCACCAATTGACGAAGCCGACGGATATGGGGTGCGATGGCCATCGGGGTACGTCTCCTCCCCAAGGGGAACTCCCTCAGCCTGACGCGGTCTCGCCCCGACTGTCGCGCCTTACCGTCCGATCGAGGATTCCCAGCGTGGCGCGCAGCGCGCCCTCCGACAGCACCGGGAAGATCCCCGCCTCCTTCCAGACCGGATCGATCCCCGACCAGTCGTAGTACGAGGTGACGAGTGTGCCCTCTTCGACCGGCTCGAGCCGGTAGCCGTAGACGTGGCCGATCTGGGGGCGGATCTGGCCGAGGATGGTCCAGGCGATCTCGCGGTCAGGTTCGAACTCGGTGATATTCACGGTGACGTCGTAGCGTCCCATCGGGTAGTCGTTCAGCGCTTCGCGGTCCATGTGGACCACGAAGCTGTCTCCAACGGCAGTCACTCGCTCGCCGGTCGCACTCATCAGCATTCCCGAGCTGTCGATGGTCACGTGCCCCTCGGGGTCGCTCAGGATCCGGAAGACAGCCGACGGCTCGGCGGCGATGGTCCGCTGCACTTCCAGGCGCTCGACGATCATGTCCCCATGGTGCCACAGGCCGAGCGGACAAGTGCGGGGACCGGTGGCACCGACGTCCCTGCATACCGGGAGCGACGCGACGGGTTCAGTAGGCTGACCCGACAGATGAGCGAGGACCAACCGGTGGAGGAAGCGGAGCCAGACGTCAGGTTCACCTATGCCAACGAGCGCACTTTCCTGGCTTGGAACCGCACCGCCCTGGCACTCATCGCCACCGGGGTCGCCGCCACACAGCTGCTTCCCGAATTCCACGTGAACGGGGGACCACGGATCCTCGGCCTTCCGCTCATCGCCCTCGGCGCGCTGGTCGCCCTCACCAGTTTCCTCCACTGGAAGGCGAACGAGCAGGCGATGCGGCGCAACGAGCCATTGCCCCGCTCGCCCATGCCGCTCGTCCTGTCGATCGGTATCGGCGCCGTCGCCGTCATCGCCGTCGTGCTGGCCCTGATCGGCTCGAGGTAGCCACCAGCCGTGCCCGACGACGAAGACCCCGAGGATCCGACCAGGGACATGGGACTGGCGCGGGAGCGCACCGACCTGGCCTGGAACCGGTCCGGCCTGGCCGTGGCCGTCACGGTGGCCATCGTGTTGCGACGGCTCTGGCCGTTGCACGGGGACCGGGAGGGCATCACCCTGGCTCTCATCGCCACCGGCGCCGTCATCTGGGCGGTCGGCATGCGGCTCGGACGCCGCCTGCGCCGCCCCGGTCGGGTCCAGGGCCCCATGAGCGAATCCGCCTGCCGCATGTTGGCCGCGGGCACCTTGGTATTGGCCATCGCCGGGTTCGTCGGCGGGATCCTCTGACCGGCGTCGTCCGCAAGAACGGGAAGGCCCGGGCCGAGATCAGCGTGGGCGGTTCTCGGTGTTCATCCCGGCGGTGATGAACAGTGCCGTGGCCCGGTTCGTGACATCCGCCGTGTGCCACACCCCCGGCGGGTTCACGATGGCCTCACCTGCACCGAGTGTCACCGCCTGCACCCCTGTTCGCGTCTCCTGGAACAAGGTGATCGATCCCTCGATGCACAGCACCAGCTCCTCGCCCTTGGGGTGGACTTCCCAGGAGTCCCAGGACTCGTCGAAGGTGTGCATGGTGACGAGACGCCCTTCAGCCCCGTCGGGAGCAACCCGCTCGCCGTACTGCTCGTACCAGCTCGGGTCTCCGGTGAAGTCGGGCTGCCGCTCGACGGTGGCGCCCAAACCGAGGTGGACGGGAACGACCTCCAGCCGGAACCTCCCATCAGCGGTCATGGCCAAGAGTCTGCCATCCGAGACGATCGGGGCGGCCAGGATGCCTCGACTACCTTGGGCGCGTGAAGGTCATCGAGCTCACCCACTTCGGCCCTGACGAGTACGGGCAGATCGTCGACGGCGAACAGGACCCCTACGGGACCGACCACCTGGGGATGGACTGGAGGGAGAAATCCGGCCACGTAGCCCTGGTGGAAGAGGGACGGATCATCGCCCACGCGGGTTGGGTGCCGGCCGACATCGGCGCGGCGAGTGGTGAGCAGCTCCAGGTGGTTGGCCTCGGAGGCGTCATGGTCCATCGGGCCCATCGCGGGAACGGTCTGGGTCACCAATTGGTGGCCGCGGCCATGGAGCGGATGGGTCGGCTCGGTCCACCGGTCGGAATGCTGTTCTGTCGCACCGAGCGGGTGCCCTTCTACCAGAGCCTCGGCTGGCATCCGATGGAGGACCGGGTGACGGCGGACCAACCGAGTGGGCGGGTGGAGGTGCCCCTCGTGACCTGCTGGACGCCGTTCCTCGAAGGTGGTTCGCTGCCGGATTCGGCTCTGCACGTCGACGGGCTCCCCTTCTGACCCTCCCGGATCAGGGGTCGAGGAGCTCCTTGAAGCGGGTCATCTCCTCGGTCGTGTCAGACTCGAGCCACCGCCGGAGCAGCGGCTCGACGAACCACCGCCACGGGCTCCTGAAGTCGAATACCTCCCGATGGGTGACCTGCGTCCCCGCCTCGGTCACCCGGCAGTCGAAGGTGCCCTCGAAGTCGAGGAACCAGCGAGCCGGTCCGGCGACCGCGGACCCAAAGGCCAGGCGAGACGGGGTCACCACGAACGGGTAGGTGCCAGACGGTCCGGGAAATCCACGGATGCGGCCGGAGAACGTGGCCGTGCCCTGATCGCCGTCCCGCTCGACGGCCCCGACCCGACCGATCTTGTAGTCCGCCTGCCGGTACCGCTCGAGGTCCAGGACGAAGTCGAACACCTCCTCGGGCGGGACACCGACGGTGGTTGTCGCCTCGCCGACGATCATGTTCGGCAAGGTACACCCGGTCCGTCGACGCCGCGGTGGGCCGGGCCGGGACGATCAGCCGGCTACGACAATCCAGTGGTGGCCGTCCGGGTCGCTTGAAGTACCCGAGGATCCCGGACCGGGTCGAGCTCAACGACATTGGCGAGGTCCTGCTCGATGGGGCAGCCCAGTCCTTCCTGGTAGAAGCGCTTGGAACGGGCGAGGTCTTTCACCCCGACCAGGATGGCGGCCACCAGTGCGCACACGAGTGGCTCCCGGCCACGATTCGTTGAATACTCAACCCGTATGACGGATGGAAGCCGGCCCCGGTGACAGCGGGCGGCCGCGACATCAGACGGATCCGGACGAGCAGCGTTCCGGTGCACCGAGCGGGAGGGTGGGCGATGACGGAGTGGCGGCGGGCCCGAGCCCACGACCGGGCCACGGACCCATCGGATGGATGGCGACCATGATCGATGACCGGCTCGTCGACATCGTGGGGCCGGCCAACCTGGATCGGGGCGCCGATGTCCGGGAGGAGATGTCCCACGACGAGGCCCTCAGCGCAACTCCGGTGCGCCCCATCGCCGTGGTCCGTCCCGGTTCAGCTGCGGAAGTGGCCGCCATCGTCAGGGCCGCGGCTTCGGCGCGGGTCCCGCTGACCGCGCGCGGGTCCGGTACGGGGCTGTCGGGTGGATGCGTTCCGATAGAGGGCGGTCTGGTGATGTCGTTCGAGCGGATGAACCGCATCCTCGAGATCGACACCGCCAACCACGTGGCCGTGGTCGAGCCGGGCGTGACCCTCAGCGAGCTCGACTCGGCCCTGCTTCCCCACGGGTTGATCTACCCCGTATTCCCCGGCGAGCAGTCGGCCAGTCTGGGCGGCAACGTGGCCACCAACGCCGGCGGGATGCGGGCGGTCAAATACGGAGTGACCCGCCATCACATCCTGGGGGTCGAAGCCGTCCTGGGCACGGGCGAGGTCATCACCTCCGGCGGAAAGTTCGTCAAATCAACCAGTGGCTACGACTTGACCCAACTGGTGATCGGGTCGGAGGGAACGCTCGCTCTGGTCACCCAGGCCACCCTCCGGCTGCACCCGCGGCCGGAATTCCAAACGACGCTCCTCGCCCCGTTCTCGTCGCTCGACCAGATCGCCGAGGCGGTGCCCCCCGTCGTGGCGAGCGGCGTGAGTCCCCTGGTGGTGGAGTACATCGACCTGGTATCAATGGCCGGCATCACCGCAAACGCCGGCATTGACCTCGGGGTCTCGCCTGGTGTCACCGAACGCACCCTGGCCTACCTGGTCGTCGTCCTCGAGAGCCATCAGGAGTCACGGCTGGAGGAGGACACCGAGACACTGGGCGGATCCCTCGCCGAGTTGGGTGCACTCGACGTCTATGTCCTACCGGACCACGCCGGCACGCGATTGATCGAGGCCCGGGAACGGGCATTCTGGGCCGCGAAGGCCCATGGTGCGGACGACATCGTCGACGTGGTGGTGCCGAGAGCGTCGATCCCGGACTTCTTGGCCACTGTGGGCGACCTGGCGTCGCAATCCTCGTCGTTGGTGGTGGGATGCGGTCACGCCGGCGACGGCAACGTCCATCTCTCGGTGTGGCAGGGAGAACCCGACACGCGTCATCGCCTCCTGCACGACATCCTGGCCGCCGGCGTGTCCCTGGGCGGAGCCATATCGGGCGAGCACGGCATCGGGAGGCAGAAGCGACCGTACCTGGCCGACCTCGAGGACCCGGTCAAGATCGACCTCATGCGCCGGATCAAATCGGCCTTCGACCCATGCGGGATCCTCAATCCCGGTGTCATCTTCGATCCGGCCATGCCGCACGGCGCAGCCAGATGAACGGGGCCCACTCGCTCATCCGTACCTTGGTCGAGCACCAGGTCGACACCTGCTTCATGAATCCTGGGACCTCCGAGATGCACTTCGTGGACGCGCTGGACGACGTGACCGACATGCACAGCGTGTTGGCGCTGTTCGAAGGGGTGGCCACCGGTGCCGCCGACGGCTATGCCCGAATGGCGGGTAGGCCGGCGGCCACCCTTTTGCATCTCGGGCCCGGGCTGGGCAACGGGCTAGCCAACCTGCACAACGCACGGCGCGCCCGCAGCCCGGTGGTCAACATCGTCGGCGACCATGCGATCAGTCATCGGCCTTACGATGCCCAGCTGCAGTCGGACATCGAGACGGTCGCCCGCAACGTGTCGACCTTCGTGCACACCTGCGAGTCGACCGCCGGGCTGGGGCACGAGGCGGTGGGCGCCATTGCCGCGGCGCTCGGTCCGCCCGGTTCGGTCGCCACCCTCATCGTGCCGGCCGACGTGTCGTGGTCGGAGGGTGGTTCGGTGATCAAGGATCGGGGCCCGACGCGCAGGACGGCAGGGGCGGGTCCCGACGAGAGCGTGATGGCCGCGGCCGCGGCCGCCCTCCGATCCGGCCGGCCGGCCGCCATCCTCATCGGTGGTCGCGCCTGCTCGGGCCGGACACTCGACCTGGCGGCGGACATCGCCCATGCCACCGGCGCCCGGCTTTTTGCCGAGACCTTCCCGGCGCGACTGGCTCGCGGGTCGGGCCGACCACCCGTCGAGCGGCTCGCCTACCTGGCCGAGTTCACCACCATGCAGCTCGCCGGCCTCGAGCACCTGGTCCTGATGGATGCCAGCTCACCGGTGTCGTTCTTCGCCTATCCGGGCAAGCCGAGCGATCTGGTCCCCGACGGGTGCACCGTGCATCCGCTGGCCCGGGCCGCCGACGATGTCGAGGCGGTCGCCGGTGGGCTGGCGGAGATGCTCGATGTCGTCAGTCTGAGCGCACCGCGGCAGCAACCGGGGAGACCCCCGCTTCCCACCGGGGGTCTCGATGCGCAGTCGGTGTGCCAGGCCCTCGGCGCGCTGCTGCCCGAGGGCGCCATCGTCTCCGACGAAGGGAACACGGCCGGCCTCTTCGCCCCCGCGGCAACCGCCGGGGCACCTCCCCATGACTGGCTCTGTCTCACCGGTGGGGCGATCGGCCAGGGCCTTCCTGTCGCGGTGGGCGCGGCCGTGGCCTCTCCAGGGCGTCGGGTGGTAGCCCTCGAGGCCGACGGGAGTGCCCTCTACACCCTCCAGTCGTGGTGGACGATGGCCCGCGAGGGCCTCGACGTGACCACGATCCTGCTCAACAACCATTCCTACGCGGTGCTCAACATGGAGCTCGATCGGGTCGGCGCCGACCCGCCCGGACCCCGTGCCCGCGACATGCTCGACCTCGCACGTCCTTCGATCGACTTCGTCGGGCTGGCGTCGGGCCTCGGCCTCTCGGCGGCCCGGGCCGAAACGGCCGAGGAATTTGCCGACGAGCTGGCGCGTGCCCTGTCGGCGCCGGGTCCCAGCATGGTGGAGGCGGTTGTTCCTTCGCTGCTCTGAACAATGCTCTGACACTCGACGCGTCCGCCATGGGCAGACCGCCAGCTGGCCGAATCGCCGCTCGATCTCGTCGCAGAACGCGGCCGGCAGGTGCAGGTGCTCTAACCGCCGCTCGGACGGCTCAGACCCGCGGGATCGTCACGGAGGATCCCCGGCAGGACCAGACCCGGAGCGGCCGTGCCCGGCTGCTGATAGGGAACACCGCGCTGTGTCGTCGAGGTCTCCCGGCTAGGACGAGGCCCCCTTGACCGTGAAGTCCGCCTTGGTCCGCGAGCCGGCCACCACCACGATCTGCTGGGGTGCAGTGGTCGTCTCGTTCTGGGTGAAGCCGCTGAAGTCATCCACAAAGCCCGATACCCACCAGGTCCCCGGCGTCAGACTCAGAGTGTAGGTGCCGTCCGACCCGGAGTAGGCGAACTGCTCGCCCGGGCACGACGTCCCAGTGGGCTTGGCCGTGCAGGCCTGCACCCCGGCCTCGAAGTATTGGGGCACGCCGATGGCGGTCACCTTCCCGGTGACCACCCCGATGGACGGCATCTGGTACGGAACCGACAGTCGCTGGGTGACTGTCGTTCCGCCCGCGATGGTCACCGTCGTTCCGACCGGGTCGGTGTAGGCGCCGAACGCGGTTCCATAGCCGGGGTACAGGGTCCACTTACCCGGGGTCAGCGTGGACAGCTGGTAGATGTTGAACGGGGTCTTCACCGGGGCAGCCGCAGCCCGGGCGGCCCCGTTCGCCCGGCGGGTCACGGCGTTGGTGAAGCCCAGACCGCCGGGGCCGGAGAACTCGTTGATGCACTCAGGCGAGGACCGTCCACTGGATGATGCCGGGCAGGCGACCACCGTGTAGCTGGTGATCGGAACCCCGGACGGCTTGCCGGTCACCCTGATGGTGCCCGTGGCACCGCCGAGCACCTGATACGGCACGACCAGGCTCACCGCGGTGGTGTGGCCTCCGCTGATCGTGACCAGCTGGCTCGGCCCGGTGACCGCGTTGTCGAAGGGGGGCACCAGGTACTGGCCCTGTACCGTCCATTGTCCATTGGGCAGGATGAGCGAGATCGCACCGCCGCCGAACCCGATGTCGGTCTGGCAGAATCCCCCGCCCAGCTGGCAGACGGAGATCTCCAGCGGATCAGCGAAGCCGGTGGGAGCACCGGTGACGGCCACCGTCGCGCTCAGTTGACCTTCGCTCGGCACGAGGAACGGTGTGGTCAGCTTGACCCGCTTGGTGCCACCGGCGAGGAGATTGACCTTCTTGCCCGCGTTGGCATTGGTGGTACACCCGAACAGGGTGCAATAGCTGGGAAACGCGGTCCATTGGCCCGGTGGCAGGCCGCTCAGCTGGAACGGCGCCGAGGTCAGGCCGAGGGGGGCCTGACCGTACCCAGTGACACAGGCGATGGAGGGGAACCCTCCGGTGTAGGGAGCAAATGACGGACAGAGCAGCACCGAGAGGCTGTCAACGGTGACGCCGTTCGGTACGCCGGTCACCTGGACCGTGCCCTTGAGGGTCGCCGGGACCTGATACGGGACGGTGAAGTTCTCCGTCACTGTCCCCCCAGTGGGGACCGTGACGAACTGGGACGCGCTGAGGAACACACCGCCGAGCCCACCGTTCTCGTAGAAGCCGGCGACCTCCCAAGTACCGGCGGCCAGCGAGAGCGAGTACGTCCCTGCGAATTCGAGCGCGTACTGAGGATTGGCGCAGGCCAGCCCGGTTGGCGTCGACGCCGGACAAGCCCCCGCGCCCAGATAGGCCGGGGAGAACCCACTCGGGGCACCAGTCACGGTGACGGTGCCGGTGACCGTCCCCTGTCCGCACTGGCCCGACGAACCGCTGCCGGAGGTGGCCGAGCTACCGGAACTGCACGAGCTGGTGGTCGCCAACCGCGCCGCGAGCGATCGGAGGCCGATGCCGGATGCCACCTCGGGGAGAACGGTGATCAGTAAGACAAAGCTCGCCACCACGATCACTGCGAACTTGGTCCACCGCGGCCAACGCTTCATGCCGACCCCCTATCCGCCGCTGACGCTCAGGGCAGGTCAGGAGCGCAAACATACTCCATCGGTGCCGAGAATTGGGGGAATTATTTTCGGCAAGAGCGAAAGTGCGATTTTCGACGCTCGATCCCGACGCCGCCGGTCTTACGTTGCGACCGCGTCGGCTGACTATGGTGATCCGAGGAGGCCAGAGCGTGACGCAGGCGACAGCGCGGTCCCGCGCCCAGACCGAGGCGTCGGGTGAACGCAGCGGTCGCTCCTCCCGACATCGGGCCCTCACCCTGTTGATGCTTCTGGCCGCCGCGGCCTGCTATCTCGCTGTCGTCACCGCTCGCCATGGTCCAACGCCCGGGTGGGACACCGGACCCTTGACGGCGGTCACCACCGAGCTCTCTACCGGCGACCTGCGAGCGGCGGCATCCAACTCCTCCCTGCCAAATCCCCCGGGCTATGCACTGCTCGCCTCCCCGTTCGTCGTCGCGTTGCGACCGGTGATCGGCTCCCCGGTCTGGTGCACGACCGGCAACCCGTCCGCGCCGCGACACGCCGGTCCGAAGGCGGTACGGAGCCCGGCGCCCGCCGGTGGCACCGGTGACTGTGGCCAGCCCGCAGCGCTCGGCCGCGGCACAGCCGGTTCACCGCCACCACCCTGGTACCACTCCCAGGGGATGCTCGGTGTGCTCGGCTGGTTGGTCCTCGCCGTCGGCGCCCTGGCACTGTTGCGGGCAGCCGGCGCGGACTCGCTGGGACGGACAGCCGGGCTGCTGGTCTTCTTGGCCTTCTTGCCGGCCGCGAGCAGCGCCATCGTGCAGCTCTACCACCCGCAGGACATCGTGAGCCTCGGACTCGCCCTGGCCGGGTTGGCCCAGGTGCTGAGGTGCAGATGGGTCCTGGCCGGCCTCCTCTTCGGCGTGGCGTTCCTCACCAAGCAGTTCGCCATCCTGGTCCTTCTACCCGCCCTGGCCGCCGCTCCCGACCGGAAATCGCGCCTTGCCATCGTGACACCGGCGGCGGCCGTGTTCGCCGCCGGCCTCCTTCCCTTCCTGGTGTCTGCCCCTCGGGCCACGTTCGACAACTTCAGTGGGATCAGCGGCGGGGGTGCGTTGGCCGGCGCGACGGTGCTGACCGAGCTCGGCGTGACGGGGAGCGTCGGCTCGGCCGTCGCCCGCGACGCCCCGGTGGTGTTTGCGGTGGTGGTGTGCCTGTGGGCCCGGAGGCGGATCGGTCTCGATCTTGCCCGTCCCGTTTGTCTGGTGGCGTTGGCATTGGCCTGCGTGGGTAGCCGTCTCGTGTTCGAGTCGGTGCTCTTCCCCTACTACCTGCTGGGAACCAGCGTCATCTTCTTCCTGCTCGATCTGGTGGCACGCCGGTCGCCCCACCGCTCATTGGCGTGGTCTGCCGCGGCCGCGTTCTTCGTGGCCTTGCGCCCGGCCAATCGCGCCCTCGACGCCGTCGTCACCCTCGTCCTCGCGGTGCTGGGCGTGCTGAGCGGCCTGGCGGAGCTCAGGGTGGTGCGTCGCCAGCCCATATCCCAGCCGCCATCCTTGGTCCCGACGCTGGCCGACGACCCCAGCTGACCAGACGATCGCTGCAGGCGAGCTGCAAGCGGCCGGGTCATACTTCCCAACATGGGACCCATCGACTTGACCGGGCGGCGCCTGGCCGGATCCGTCGACGAGCTCGTCGACGGATGCACCTCGCGGACACCCATGATCCCGGCAGATTCGAAATCGGGCGCGAGGTTCGAATGGGTCGTGCTGGACGGCCGGCGCCTTGTCCTCAAGTATCAGGACGCCCGGGACGACTGGCTGATGCGGGCGACTGGAGACCACGACGGACGACGGTTCGCGTCCATGTGGGAATCGGGATTGCTGGACGCCGTCCCCGGCGTCATCGATCATGCGGTGGTCGGGGCCGCGGTCGAAGGGTCGGTCGGGGCCATCCTGCAACGGGATGTCACCGACGGGCTGCTGCCCCCCGGTGACGATCCACTGGGGCTCGAAGACCATCTCGGGTTCCTCGACCACATGGCCTTGCTCCACGCCAGGTTCTGGGATTGGAAGGATGTCGTCGGCCTCACTCCCCTGCGGAATCGGTATCTCATGATGTCCCCCGGGGTGGCCAGGGAGGAGGCGAAGAGCGGCTCGGACGCGCGGGTGCCGAAGGTCATGGCGGAAGGATGGGCCCGCCTCGAGCGGGTCGCGCCCGGCGCCGCCGCCGTCGTGCTCCCGCTCCTCGCCGAGCCGGGGCCGCTGGTGAGGTCGTTGGAGCGCATGCCGAAGACGTTCGTGCACGGTGACTGGAAGGCCGCCAACCTGGGGCGGCACCCCGACGGGCGGACGATCCTGCTCGACTGGGGGGAGGTACCGGGCGAGGCATCTCCCTTGGCCGACCTGGCGTGGTACCTGGCCCTCAACAGCGCCCGCCTGCCCCAGTCCAAGGAGGACACCATGGCCGCCTACCGGGCCGCCCTCGAGCGAGAGGGTGTCGACACCGGTGGATGGTGGGACGAGGCACTCGCCCTCGAACTGCTCGGGGTGATGTTGCAGTTCGGGTGGGAGAAGGCCCTCGGGGGGCGTGGACCCGAGCTCGAGTGGTGGGAGGGCTGGGTCTCGAGGGGCTACGACCACATGCGCTGAGCGTGCCGGGGGCGGTGAGCTCCCTCCGCCCGCGTCGCCGCCCCCTGCGTTGGGCAAGAATCCTCCAGTGGCTCGCTGCGATGCCGGAGGTGACCCGTGGTAGCGCCACTACGGGTCCGGATCTTCGGCAGCCTTCAGGTGGAGGGGCTCGACTACGCGGCGCTCGGGAGCCGCAAACAACGCACCCTGCTGCGTCTGCTCGCGGTGGGGCGAGGCGAACCGGTGAGCGTCGACCGTCTCACCGACTGCCTCTGGCCCGGGCAGCTCCCGTCCCGGCCCGCGGACCAGGTCGGCGTGCTGGTGAGCCGACTCCGAGCGGTGCTCGGACCGGACCGGGTCGTGCGCAGCGACGCGGGTTACGCCCTGTCCGCCGACTGGATCGACGTGGTGGCCTTCGAAGAACTCTCGGCCCAAGCGCAACGGCGGCTGGCCGAGGACCAACCCGCTGCGGCCGCCACCGCCGCCCAGGCCGGACTGGCACTCGCCGCCCGCCCGTTGCTGTCTGATGAACCGGATGCCCCGTGGGCGGATGAGGCGCGCCGGCAGCTCGACCGGACCGTGTCGGAACTACGGTCGGTGGCCGCCCAGGCCTCGCTCGCCACCGGCGACCCGTTGGGCGCGGCCGCGGCGGCCCAAGCCGTCCTCGACCAGGACCCCTACGACGAGCACGCCCTGCGCCTGCTCATGACGGCGCATGCCCGGGCCGGGCGACCGGGCGCCGCGCTCGCCGCCTACGCCCGGACCAGAGAGCAGCTGGGCGAGGCTCTCGGCGCCAGTCCCTCCGCGCTCACCGACCAGGTCCATCTCGCCATCCTGCGCGACGAGATCGCGGCTACCCCCGATCGCACACCGGATCGAGCGCGCCGCGGCGCGCTTCCCGGGCGCGACGACGAGTGGTCGCTAGTCGACGACTCGCTGGCGAAGGCGGCGGGCCAGGTCGCCGTGGTGCTGGTCGAGGGCGAGGCCGGAATGGGGAAGACCCGACTGCTAGAGGAGTGGTCTGCCTCGAAAACGGGTGACGTCACGATCCTCTGGGGAACCTGCGACCCGATCGGAGCCGCCCTTCCGTTCCAGCCTGTGCTGGACGCGCTTCACCGACATCTGACTCGGATCGATGAGAAAAAGGCTCGTGATCTGGTCGCTCGGGCCGGACCTGTCCTCGGACCCCTCCTGCCGGGTTACCAGGGCCCGGCCTCCGTGCCCGATCCCCTGACGGCGCAAGCTGCGCTGTTCGGCGCGGCCCTCGCCATGTGCTGCCAGGCCGGAGAAGGCGCCACGGTTCTCGTGCTCGACGACGTCCACGTGGCCGACGCCACCACCTTGACCTGGTTGGGTTTCGCCTCCAGACGCCCCGACGTGGGATCGCTCCTGATCGTCGCCACCCAGCGACCGGAGGTCGGGCTGTCCATTCCCGGTGCCGCCCGAGTCAGGCTCGGTCCACTGGACTTGGCGTCCGTCGTCCGGATCGTCGGGGCGGAACGCGCCCCGTCGCTGCTCGAACGGAGCGGCGGCAATCCGCTCTTCTTGGTGGAGCTGGCGAGCTTTGCCGGCGACGACCTGCCGGCTTCGATTCTCGAGGTGGTTTCGGCTCGCTGCGCCCAGGCCGGGGGCGCCGAGAAGACGCTCCGGACCGCTGCGGTGCTCGGGCCGGAGCTCGATCTCGACCTGCTCGCCGGCGTGATGCAGGAGTCGGCCGTGGCGCTGCTCGACGACCTGGAAGAAGGGCGGCGACTGCTGATCCTGGAGGAGCAGGGGTTGACGTTCCGTTTCCGGCACGAGCTCGTGCGGGAAGCCCTCGTCGCCGGCACCGGTCCGACCAGGCGGGCACTGGCCCATCGTCAGGCCGCCCACCTGTTGGCCGCCCGTCCCCGCTGGGATCCACTGATCGTCGCCACCCACGCGCGACTGGGCGGAGACCTCGAACTGGCAGCCGGGGCCCTGGTCATGGCGGCCCGCGAAGCATCGGTTCGGTTCGACCATCGGGAAGCGGAGCGCCTGCTGGACGATTCGCTGGCCCTCTTCCCCACCGCAGCCGCCCACCTGGCCAGGGGACGGGTGCACCTGACCACCGAGCAGTTCGGGGAAGCGACGGCCGATGCCCGCAAGGCGCTGGCACTCGGAGCCCGAGCCGAATCACTCGAACTGGCCAGCTGGTCGGCGTACTACCAGCGCCACTTCGACGACGCTCGAAGCCTGTGCCGGGAGGCCCAGCTGGCCCTCGATGTCGACGACAACGCCCTGCGATCCAGCATCCTTGCTCTCGGTGGTCGTATCGCGCATGCCGACGGCGACCTGCAGACGGCGCAGAAGGACCTCGAATCGGCCGTGGCCGCCCCCTCCCCCCACGATGGAACCGGGGTCGGCAAGGTATGGCTCGGTTGGCTGATGATCGATCGGGGCGACCTGGAGGCTTCGGTACGTATGGTCGCTGAGGTGGCCGACGATCCCTCGCTGACGTCGCACCCCTTTGCGCAGGCCCACCGGGCGCTGCTCGCCGCCTACGTCTCGGGGCTCCAGGGCCGGATCGCCGACTCCCTGTCCCACCTCGACGTCGTGGACCGCGAGGTCGAGGTGAGGAAGCTCCACCACTTTGCCGGTCGAACGGCCAACTATCGTGCCTGGCTCTTGCGCAACCTGTTGTGCGAGTCCGAAGCGGACGACCTGAACCGCATGGCCGCTGAGGTGGCGGGAGACCGGGGTCTCCGGGAGGCACAGGTGCAGGCCGCCCTGGATACGGCCGACGCCCATCTTCGGAGGGGTGAGCTCGCCGACGCC
>DASZIO010000059.1:0-99329 GCA_035949055.1 Acidimicrobiales bacterium | reverse complement strand
TTCTCACACGACTTATCTAGGTCAAGCTGCGTCTGCATATTCTTCCCGGAGCCAACTGGGGATCAAGCTCCTAAAGTCCGGCGCCTTCGCTACCGTTTACTATTAGGTCGGCACGCAGCTGGGGTCTCTGATTGGCTACGTATTCATTTTCCCCTGGTATCCACACCGTCTTCCACTGGACACCTAGGGACGACCGCCTTCTCGTTGGTTCGTTTCACGGAACCTTGTGTACCACCCACACATTGGGCTCCCAGTAACGGCCGATGCCCCCGGTGACGGTGAGAGGGGCCAATCCTCGGGGAAAGACAAAAGTGCCATCCTCGGTGAAGTGCATACCCGTCCACGCCTCCCAGTCGGCGACCGGACCAGCTATCTCCATCGACCGGGACTCGGCGCGAAGCACCTCACCCCTCAGGCGTGCGTGAACCCGGATCCAGGGGTCGAAGGGCAGGCCGTCCTCACGCTGCCATGCCGCGTAGCGCTCGATCGGGATCAGCGGGTAGCGCTCTTTCCACCTTGGCCGGACGGGGGCGACAAGCGGCGCCAGGGCCGCCGACCGGGCAACTAGCGCCATGGCTTCGATGACCAGGGCACTTAGACCAATGCCTTGGTACCCAGGATCGACCTCGGCGGCCAAGGCCGAGAGGGCCGTAGATGGGCCCGGATCGTCGAGGGCACGCAGGCCCACAGCGTCGATACCCTGCGGAAGATCGTCCAGCGTGCCGTCCCAACGGAACGGGATCGTACGGGCTCTTGCAGCCAGCCTGTCGAAGCGTCGGTCGACGAACAGCACCTGGAAGCTGCTGTAAGACGGGAACAAGGCACCGAAGTAACGATGGGCCTGCGTGCCATGGTGGTTGTACTCCGGCCACAAACCGTCGAAGGTCTGCTCGGTGTGGGCCCGCTGCCAAAGATCGGGACGTTCCTCAGCGGTGAAAGCCTCCAGCCATTCCGGTGTTCCGGGAGGCGGGTCCATCACTCAATCCTGTCAGGTGCAAACTGACGCGACTCCTCTATCTGATCTTCGGGATCAATGCTTTGGAACCGCCTGGCGATCAAAGACCGGAGCGCCTGAGCCGGGGAGCTGGCAACCGAAAGCTCCGTGACGTGCAGCGCTATCGCGGCACTCGGCCCTACTCAAGGTCGTTGAACGGTTTCCTACGTTCTCTTCTGGGCAAGGCGGACGGAGATGAGGTATCTCCTCGTTGCCTGGTTGTTCATGCGTTCGCGGATGCGCTGTTCGATCGCCAAGAGGAGGGGTTCTCGGATGTCGTTGTTGAGGCTGCCATAAAGGGAGGTCGTGCGCAGATGTTCCACATAGCCAGCTGCGTCAAAGTGTTGGACCTGGCGATACCAAGAAAGCAGCGGGGGCTGGAATAGGCCCTCTGTCTCAAAGGGGTCCGGTGCTCGGCCGATGACTCGCTCGACATCGGCGATGCTCCCTGAAGCTGCCTCCGCTGCATCGATGACATCCTGTGGCGGGGGCGGGTGGCCCCAGCCGGGGTGCCCCGAGGCGTGGGTTTCATGGAGGTCAGCCGTTTCGGCATAGACCTCTGGTTCGCCGGGGTCAGTGACCACGACATGGCCCAGCAGAACGAGCCAGCCGTACGGATTGAGGACGTCGTACGCCTTCTGCCACCGAGTCGCCGGTTCGAGCCAGTGCCACGATGACGCCGCAACGACTGCATGAAATCCCGTCTCGGGTGGCTCCCAGTCCTCGAACCGTAACCTGATGATTGTGACATTGGGGTGCGCGGCAAATCGCTGATAGAGAAGCTCGACAAGAGCGGCACCCGGCTCAACGGCGATGAGGTGGAGGCCGAGTTCGGCAAGCCGTACTGTTGCCTGACCGGTACCCGCTCCGATCTCGACGACGGGCGATCCCCGATCCAGACCAGTGGTTGCCGCGATCTCCTCGAAGACGATCCGAGGGAATCCGGGACGGCGCGCATCGTAGGTATTGGCGACTGCATCGAAGACACCGCTCCCCTTGGTCCACAGCTCGGGCGGCACCGTACAAGTCTGCCACCGGAACCATCGGGCGCTCGGGGGACGGGCCCGGACCCCATCGCCTATTGCTCAGCCGCAGTGGCTAGCCTGAGGAACCAATGAACAAACGCGCTCGTCTTGTCTCGATGAAGCCCCTCGACGAGCGCGAGTCCCTCCGTCGTTGCCTCGATTTCCAGCGTGGCACGCTTGTTTACAAGGTCGAGGGTGTCGATGCCGATGGTCTGGCGTTCACGCCTGTTGGCACGGGTACTTCCCTCGGTGGCCTCATCCGGCACATGGTCGAGGTCGAGGAGTACTGGTTCCAGGCCGTCTTCAGAGGCGGGATCCTGCCTCACCGCGCGGACGATCCCTGGAGGGCAGACGACGGGCTCTCCAGCGACCAACTCATCGCAATCTTCCAGGAGGCCTGCGAGTCCAGCCGAGAGATCGAGCGTGCGGCCACTTCCCTCGATCAGCTCGCTGTTGGTCCCGTGACCTGGGCCAAAAATACCCACCCCACCCTTCGGTGGATCATGAATCACATGATCGAAGAGGAGGCTCGTCACAACGGCCACGCTGACTTGCTCCGCGAAATGGTGGACGGCTCGGTGGGGATCTAATCAACACCGGATGCCGACTGCGCACCAACAAATCGAGCGTGAACTCCGCAACGAGCGCGAGTACACGAAACAGATCGTCCGTACCCCAGTCAAAAAGACGGGATGAGCGCTGGAGCGAGTCGCAGCCTGCTTGTGGAGCGCCAGGCAGTGGGCGTCAGCCGGCCAAGACCATGAGGGGCTCGGGCTCGTACGTGATCCGGTAGCTACGGGAGTAGGCACATCGGGCAACCACTTGATACTCGCCGGGACTGGTGGTCGCTGGCACGGTGAGGTTGACGCTCCAAGGACCAGCATTACCCGTCGGGCCGACGACCTCGCCGATACCTGTCAACGGATTGTGCTGCGTGGCTGACCAAAGGTAGACATCGGGATCTGAGAGGGAGTCACAGCCACCACCTAGCGAGGACACGGTCACCGTTGCACCGGCCCGGACGGAGGTCGCTGGCTCGACTTGGAGACGGTACGGCGTTGCCACATTGACTGCTGTGGGCGAGTAGGTGATGTCAGGGGCTCCGGTGCTGGGGTCTAGGCAATCGCCCACCAGGCGTGCTGGACCGATAATCATCCCCGGGAGCGTGGTGTGAAGCGTCCAATGGTCGTCGGGGCCGGCGTTTGTCTGTCCCAGGTATTCGCCATAGTTGTAGGTGACCTGTGGCCCACCATTTGGATCCTGCGTCAGGGACGTCTGGCCAATGTCACCGGAGGGGCAGCTACCTCCACCAACGGTGATTTGTTCGCCCACCGTCAGACTGGTCGAGCTGATGTTTAAGGGAACGGAACGTGAAACGGTGGACGCGGTGGAGGCTGGAGCCGTGGTCGGGCCACCGGTTGAACCTCTCAACTTTGATGCATTGCTACTGCCGCACGCACAACATGCAAGACAAATGGTCATGGTGACCAGCGCGCAACGCCAATACCTCTGGTCCGAGGTCATCTGCCAACTATGGCACTCCCCCGTTATGCGGTATCCCCGCGTCTCGGTCTGGGGCAAGGTCCTTGCGGAGGGAGGCTCGCCAGCCACACAGGCTCAAGCCGGGCCCGGAACACTCGGACATGGCGGAAACCCTTGAAGTCCATGAAGGGCGGCCCGCCGAGCGTTCGTTTGTCATGATATCTTGACAGCAGTGCGCAAGATGACCAGGGTCGAACTATGACTACCAAGAACTATGACTACCAAGAACTATGACTACTAAGAAGTCCAAGACTAAGGAACCGGATCTTCTAGCTGAGCTTCGATCCGCCAGCGAAGATCCCCTGGCTGCTTTGCTGATAGTGGCCAAATACCAGAGGCTGCTCAATGAGGTCTCGCGGCAGGCAGTGTCGACGGCTCGGCAGTTGGGCAAATCGTGGGACGAGATCGCGGGCGCCGTAGGAACGAGCCGACAATCGGCATGGCAGCGTTACAGAAGGTCCAGCCCACCCGCCGATTCTGTGCCACTCGTAATGCGTCGGTTCCCAAACCGCCGACGACGACACCTGGCCCTGCGGGATGCGATCACAGCTGACTACGGCATCACGATTTCCGAGCGGTCGGCGCGAGAGCTGTCGTCTCAGATCGACTCGAGACGAGTTGGATCGTCTGATTCCATCTTCGGTGATCCCGTCGTGTTGACCGGACGAGACCCCGAAACCGGGGAGCGCACTTCGAAGACGGTTTCGTGCGACCGGCTCGCACACTATTTCCATCCCGTGCCGGGCCGGAGTCCTAGCCACCGGCGTCCAGCGCAATCACCAACCAAGTGGGCGTCGCAGCAACCTTGACCCCATCCTTGCGGAAGCCTCAAACCATGCAGGGCGGAACCCCGGCCCGAGCCCCCTAGATGTCATACCCGCCGCCGGGTCCACGCCTGTTGTAGCGCATTGTCATGGTCATCCGGTCACTGTCAACCGGTGCTCCGACACCATGCTCCGACACCATGCCTCGGACACGTCGCCTCGGAGGTTGGCCACCCACGTCCCCGAAGAATGACGATGTCCCCAGACGCTGTCTCCCATTCGCCATCGTCGGCACCATTCGAGATGCGGAAGCGCGTGGTGCCAGGGAGGACCGGCACCCGCGAAAGCGCTACTCCCGGCACGGGGGCAAAATGGGCCTTGATGGATCTCGATGCAGTCGCCGATGAGTTGTACGGGCTACCGCTGGACGAGTTCGTTCCCACCCGTAAAGCACGGGAAGAGCAGGCGAAGGGCGCCCACAACAAGGGGTTGGCGGCACAGATCCATCGTCTTGCCAAACCCAACCTCGTTGCCTGGTTGGTCAACCAGCTTGTCCGCGAACACAACGGCGACATCCAGACCCTGCTGGCGCTGGGATCTGCGATGCGCGAGGCGACCGTGGCATTGTCCGGCGACCGTCTCCGCGATCTGTCACGTCAGCAGCACGAAGTCATACGTGGGCTCGTTCACCAAGCCGAACAGTTGGCGACTGCGGGCGGGCGGCAGGTCAGCACCGATGCCACCCGCAGCTTGGACGAGACGTTGTACGCCACCGTGGCCGACCCGGGAGCCGCAGATGCCGTTGCCGCCGGGCGGCTCACGGCGGGGCTGCGCTCGACCGGGTTGGCAAGCTTAGAGACGACCGGCAACAACCAACGGCGCCCTTCAGCGACGAGCCCGCCGCCCAAGGCCAAGGCACAGCCCCGGACAAACCAGCATCAAGGGGTAGAACAACGTGAGCGCGCCGAGGCGACGGTTGCCCAAGCCAAGTCGGTCGTCGAGGCGGCCACCCAGGCTCGCGACGACGCGCAAGCAGCACTACAGCAGGCCGAGCAGTCCGAAGCTCACGCTAGTGATCGGATGGAGCGGCTCCGCAGAGAACTTCACGAGGCGGTAGAAACCCAGTCCAAAACGAAGACGGATCGACGAAATGCCCAATCGGCGTTCGACCGTGCAGCGCGCGGCGTAGAGGATGCACAGCGGCGACTTACTGACGCGACCGCGGAACGGGAGCGCCCGGCACGCGAGTAGCTCCGTTGCTAGCGTCATCGGAACAACGACCCTGCGACGACCCCGGCCACCCCTCCGGGCGGAGTTGAGCCAATGTCCGAACCAGAACCCGGATTCGAGCCAGATCCCTTCAGTCCGGCGGGCACCGTTGAGCGGAGCGGGGAGCTTGCTCGGGGAATCGTGCGCCGTCGATGGGGCAAGGTGGCGGTGTGGTTGGCGGTTACTTTCATCATCCTCGCACCAGTAGCCAGCTTTCTTCTCATCCTCCTTACGCACCACTAGCTGGATGTACGGGCAAACAATCGAGCAACTGCTACGGAGCAGCTGTGATGGCGGCGATATGGGCAGGTCGCGAGACACCGTTGCCCACGGCAGCACTTCCGCCTGCTTGAGCCAATGGCGGGACCAATTCGAGGTCGTACCCAGGAGTTGGCAGCTCGACCCCTATCGGAGCTCGTTACGTCACGTACTCGTCGCCATCCGGTCGAGGTTCTCGACAGATTTCTCAAGCATGGCAACCGGCACGACCGGCCACGTCACGCCCGAGCGCATCTCGTCGGAAGCGTTTGACCAGTCGCAATAGTTCGTCACATCAGTTTCGTTAGTGCCCACCGGCTCGAGCAACCAGCCGTATACGTGACCAAACGGTGGATGGTCCCCGAAGCCGATGGTCCACTCGATCAAGTGGTCGGGAACAATCTGGGTTACCGTATTCCGAACCTGGTATTTCTTCAGGTTCGGGATGTCACCAAGAGGCTCGCGGTCCATATCCATATCGAAAGTCTCACCGACTTTTGTCAATGGTCGGTCGTCGGGAGCGGCGTCAAGCATTCCCGACCCGTCTATGGCCACCTGGCCGGACGGACTGGAGACGATGTTGAACAACTTGTCCGCTGGAGCGGCGATGCGGCGAGTGGCAGCTACACGGTCAGGCGACACAGAACCTCCCCGGGGTGACTAGTCATGACGATGCTACTGCCGCGTTCCCCCGGGGCACGATAGAGAGTCGAACTGCTCGAGAAGATCGACCATCTGGAGAGGACTCAGCCTGCAATGACGATCCGGTGACCGAGATCCGCACTTTCCCAGGCGACCAGATCTCCGTAGGACTCCAGCCATTTGCCGGTCTGGAGGTCACTCTGAATGCCAAGCTCCACGAGGTCGGACGGCAATGATGCGAAGGTTGAGCTCGCCGCTCTGACCTCGGGATTGAGGTATATCTCAGGGCGCCGCCAATAGGCCGCCTGAAACCCATCGGTGAAGTCGTGTGGAATCGCGAACCGCTCGACGGTATGGGCACCGCGTCCACTGTGGAGGTCAACGAGGCAAAGCGACTGGTCTCCAACTCGTCGATCGCAGGCACGTAGTCCTTCGTAATCCATAGCTTCTGTTGGATATCGGGATCCCAAGTGAAAAGCACCTGGCGTCGGGCGACTCGACGGAGTTCGGCGAGTCCGAGACCGAGGTCCTCCCAATGGTGGACCGTGAGAATCGCCATTGCCGCATCGAAGGTACCGTCATCGAAGGGGAAGGTGCTCGGCCACTCCCTGGACGCGTCGCCGTCCTGGGTGTTGCGCAAGCATCACATGTGAGGGTTCAAGGGCTACGACCAGTCGATTTGATGGCTCATACGAGCCCGCGCCGGCTCCGACGTCGAGTATCGACGCTGCCTCCCCCAATCTCCCCCAACGCGCGGTGAATGGCGATCTGGAGCCTTTAGCCGTTTGGGCCGCCTAACCCACTCCAATGGTGTCGTACTCCGTAGTCCGGCCGTAGCGGTTTGGACTCACCGATGAAGAGTCTCTCCCATCAAGAACGCCCCTTCTGTCCCTTCGTCACTGTTCACTATCCGATACGCGCTTTCGCGTCCGACGCCGATGAAACGAGCCTGCGCGAGAGTAAGGTCTGCATCGGTGGTGCGTGTAATCCTCAAGACCTAAAGCAACGTAGAACGAAATGGAACCTATGCGGACCATTGTCGGATGTAGGTACGAGCCCTCCTGGCCTGCTCGATTCGGTCTACAAGATTGTGGCCGACCTTCTCAGTTAGGGCTCGGTTGGTCATCCAAGCTCCATCGGGTGCTTCCCTGGCCACCATCTGCATGATCGCCACCAGGCCGCGAGAGGCAGAAACCAGTTCTCCGCAATAGAGTCTGAACGTCGGATCGGGACACCGGTGAGCAGCGAGCCATGACTCGGCATGCTTGGCTGCCGCATCGAGCTGATCGCAAAGGGCCCGGACCAACACAGCGGGTTCATCGGATCCCGATATGAGATTGTCCTCAGCCGCCATCAGCACGGTGAGCATCGGCCGCGCCTCCCCAACCCAACGGTGCATAGCTGGTCGACGATTCATTCGATGGACCGCGTTCCCGGCGACACACCGCCATTTTGCAGACAATGGGTTCGACCTGCCGAGATTCGCGCTGTCTGCATCAGGGTCTGCACGTGCAGTGGCCAGGAACGTCACACGGCGTACGCCTTGACCCGAACTTGTCCGCTCGACACATCGACCGCTCCGGACGCCCAGATCTGAACCGCGTTCACCCACGAGTACTCGGGATGGTTGCTCAGCAACGTCACATTCTCGCGGAGGTGAAGGATCGAAGACCCCGGCTGTGGGATGGCGATGCCCCCGGCGGTGAGTGAGATCGTCCGTCCGCCTTCGGTGGTGACTTGAGCGTGAATGTGGAGTTGGGCGCGCCCATCGGCACGAAAGTACAGATAGTCCACACCCTTGACCGTCCCGTTTAGCTTCGGCCCAGTAACAGGTCCCTCGAGATAGAAGTCGATACGCGCCCCCTCGGGTGGCGGCGAGACTCGACCGGACAACAACCCATCCGCCGACGTCCCGTACTCCACAATCCGGCTGACCCGCGGTGAGTAGGCATAGACCAACATTCCCGGCATCTGTAGTTCCTGATCACCAAGATCCTCGGTTTCGACGCCCTCTCGGGACGCATCAAGGGGGCTCACGATTGCACCTCATCTGACATTCGCACCAGCAACGAGGACAACGGTAATCCACAATAGAAGGGCCGTCCCCTTGGCTGGTACCCCAGCCGGAACGGCACGTGTCGAGCCGCTTGACCACCGTCGATGTGCGGGATCTCCAGACTGGCGGGGTAGTCGGTTCGAAACGAGAACCCGTCGATCTCGAAGATTTCGCCGATCTGGCCGGCGGTCCAAATGCAACCGCACCAGCGCGACGAACATGAATGCCTAGGCACGTGGGCACGTGGGCGCGTGACGGCAAACACCGCCGACCCCATCGCGCCGGCGCACGTGTCTGGATGATGACGTTCGGGGCGGCTGATCAGCCCTTCATGAAGCCCAGCAGCTCAGTGTTCACCTGGTCCGCGTGGGTCCAGGGGATCGCATGCGGTCCGCCCTCGACCACGACGAGCTGCAGGTCCTTGACAAGGCCGGGCAGCCGCTTGCCGGTCTTGTCCAGCGGCAAGACCTGATCGGCGTCCCCCTGTATCACCAGCATGGGCACGTTGACCTTGGGTAGATCGGCGCGGAAGTCGGTCGCCCAGGTGGGAATGCAGGCCACCGCGGCGGTGGCCGAGGCGCTGGCGGCGATGTTCCAGCTGGCCTGGTAGGCCTGGTCGCTGACCAGGGTGCCGCGCAGGGTGTCGACGTTGTAAAAGTTGTCCAAGAAGCCCTTCATCCACGTCGGCATGTCAGACCGTGCGGCCTGGACGAACCCGTCGAACAGGCTTTGCGGCACTCCGTCGGGGTTATCGCTGGTCTGCAGCAGGAACGGCGGGATCGGCGACACCAGCACGCCTTTGGCCACCCGCGCCGAGCCATACGCACTCAAGTAACGCGTGACCTCCCCGGTGCCCATTGAGTGCCCGACAAGCACGGCGTCCTGCAGGTCAAGGTGCTCCAGCAGGGCGTCCAGGTCGGCGGCAAAGGTGTCGTAGTCGTAGCCGACGACAGGTTGGCTGGACTGGCCGAATCCGCGACGGTCGTAGGTGATCACCCGGTGGCCGGTCTCCAGCAGAGCTAGGACCTGCTTGTCCCAGGCCCGTCCGCTGAGCGGATACCCGTGAATCAGCACGACGGGCTGACCCGCACCGTGGTCCTCGTAGTGGATCTCGATGTCGGCTGAGTTCTCCCGGCCAGCGGTGACTTTTGGCATGAGACTTCCCTCCTATCCAGGCCTGGCCAGCAGCCAGACCGCGCCGAGCGCCTGCCGCTTCAGCTGCGGGCGGTACTCACAACCCTCGCGCTGCGGACGGCGCGTTCGCGCCAGTGAAATCCCCTGGTCGAAAACCCGGTTTCCCTAGCTTCCGGCCCGGGACCATCATTTCACCGGTCCGCGCCCCACCGGCAGATCCCCGGTGGCGGCCACCATGGGCCCAGGGCTTCCCCGGGCGTTCGCCGACGCCCGCCTTGACCTGGCCGGCCCCGCCCGAGTTGGCGATCGCAGATGTTCCGCGGCGACCGCTATGAAGAGCGATGTTCACGCCGTACCCGTTGGTCGTGCCTGCACTGCCCTTTGGGAAATTAGCTGCCGTGAGTAGGGTTGGCCCTGGGCGTCGGCCGTGCGGCCGAGGGAGGCCACGATGAAATACACGCTTACCGAGGACAGCTTCTCGACCAAGGAAGAGGCCCTCGCCGAGATCGCGTCCCGGGGTTGGCATGCCCTGGAGTATGAGTTGCCAGCGCAGGAAGATGAGCTGCACTGGCACGACTACGACTCAGTGACGTTTGTATTGGAAGGCGTTTGCCGGATCGTCTTCGCCGATGGAAGCGCGATGGAAGGTGGTCCAGGAACATGGATCGAGCAGCCGTCACGGGTCATTCATCGCTCAGGGAACTCTGCGTATCACGCTGTATTTGGTTTCAGCGTGAGTTTGGAAGACATGTCGCAGCCGATCTGCAAGCCGGTCGCTGACCTGGAAGCCGACCGGCTGCGGGCCGAGGGCATCCGAAACTACCGATGACTGCCTCCCACGCCGGGATCGATCACCGACAAACCCAGATGTTCGATTCTCGCTAGATCACTTTGGAGATGGTCAGAAGGCCCGTCGCCAAGAGGAGGAGGTCGACCGCCCAGGCGAAGTGAGACGGCTCCATCGATGCACCGATCCTCGAGCCCACGACCAGGCCCGCCACACACGGCAAGAGCGAGGTGACCGCGAGAACGATGTCAAAGGAAGTGACCAGTCCGGCCAGAGCCAGCAACGGCAGCCCGATTAGATTTGAGAGCAGGAAAACGGCGGAGATGGTCGCTCGGAATCGATCATCTGAGAATCCGCTCCGACGCAACTCGTAGACGAGCGGCGGCCCGCTGGTCGCCAGCGAAGTGTTGATCACGCCGCTGGCGAAACCCATTGCCATTGTCGTCGAACGACGCGGCTCCACCGGCTCGGGGCGCACCAGACGGGACGAGACGATGATCCAGAAGGCAGCCAGACAGGTCGAGATACCCAGGACGAGCCGAAGGGTGGTCGCTGAGATCGCGCTCAGGATCAATACCCCGATTGGGGCACCAACAACAGCTCCCACTCCCAATCGGCGCGCGGTGCCCCATTCGATGTGTCTACGAAGGCGCACAGCCAGCCAAGCGCTTGTCACCGTTCCATTCAGGAACACGATGACCACGGCGCTCTTGGTCGGCACTACGAAAGCCATTAGCGGCACGGCCAGAAGTGCGAACCCAAAACCAACGACCCGTTGCAGAATGGCGGCCGCAAAGACAATGGCTGCCATGGCCATGACGGTGCCGATCGTTACCACGTCGCGAACCTAATGGGCATCGACTGTCTCATGGTTCGGCGCATGCCATTGGCCGTGGTCGACAGCTCCCGCGCATTGAGTGCGGACTGTCAAGGGCCGTTGATCAAGCTCTGCCGCACATCGGTGAGCGCTTGCAGTGAGTACTGGGGACAGAAGTACTTGGTGGAGAAGATCGCCACCAAGAAGGACTCGAAAGAAGTCAGTCCGCGCTGCTGTAGGGCGAGCAGAATTTGCTGCGCACTTTGATGTCCGCTGAGGTCCCAGCAGCTGAGCATGCCATCTGCCACAACGCTTGGATCGGAGTCATCGGAGAACGAACCGGCAACTTTGCGGAGAAGAGCGAGGTAGGCTGCTTGAGGCTGGGTTGGAACGTTCGGGTCCTCGTTGTAGAGAACTGCCTCAGCCAGAGCCGCGGCTGGTGTGCCTTGGGCGATCTGGGGAGGTCGGCGGCTCGGGAAAGCCAGCAGGTCGACATAGAGGCGGCGTTGAGCCAGATCGCCTGACTGTCCGGGTGCCAGCCCGTGATGGACCATCCAGATGAGGCCACCTGCCTGGAAGAACTCCTGACCACCCGGACCGGGGTCACTCTGTTCTCCACTCGGAGACGACGAAAGCCACGAGTGGTCGAGCGGCTTGGTACAGGGGCCGATGACTGATGTGCAATGGGCAATGCCGATGCCGTAATCGTCGGTGCCCCAGAGATTGGCGGAATAGAAGAGCCAGAAGTTGTTCCTCGACTGGAGCATCGAGGGTCCCTCGACCAGACCCCCCTCCCATGCTTGCGACGCACCGATGAGTCGGTGGGCGGACCCGACAACCGAAAGGCCGTCTGAAGCGAGCTGCTGGGAATAGATGAAGGTGGGCAGACCACAGCAGTCACCGTCACTCTTCCACAACAGCCAGGGCGTTCCGTCGGCGGCGATGAATATGCTCGGATCGATCGCCCCGCCCTGGGCGACAGGGCACACGAACGCCGACGACGAGACATCCACGAACGGACCGGCGGGGCTGTTGCTGGTCGCTTTCGAGATGCACATCGCACTGGTCGGCCCGTTGGCGCTGCGGATGCAACCCGTGGCTATCGGCTTCAAGAGGCAGGCGAAGGGGATCGTCGCCGGCGTCGAGTAGTACATCACGTACGTGCCGTCAGGTCGGGCCCATACGGATGGCGCCCATTGGAAGCCGGACACTGTCCAGTTCGGCAACTGGGGCAACGCGTCACCGAGGTAGCGGCCCTGGAATGCCGAGCCTCGAGCCAGCTCGATCACCGGAATGTGCGCCGCTGGTGCATACCGAGTGGCCGTCGTATTCGAGGCATAGGTGAACACTGCATCAGGTGTCCTCAACGCGAAAGGGTCGGCGAAGTCGCCGTTGAAGATCGGGGTGCCATTGCGCAACCCGTTCAGGACATCAAGCTGGACCCCGTCGGACCTTGAGGGATCGAGGGCTCGAGGTCCAAGCGTCGGAGCGTGTCCGGTGGGCGGAATGGGTAGCTGGCCGGCGCGAGCTTTCGGCTCGATCGAAACGCTCAGGGGGCGCTGGGGCGCTGTGCCGGCGAGCGGAGACCCGCAGGCCGCCAGGAGGCTTCCCGCCAGCAGAAGGGCCAAGACGGTTTGGCCGACCGGGCTCCGAAGTCGACCACCCGCCTCCCGCACATAAGCCAGCGTAGAATGCCGGCTCTACCGGTCCGGGGATATTGAGCAGGCAAGCACGGTGACCTCGGCCGGCCAACGAGCGAGGGAGCACGCTCGAACGGTCCTCCCCTAGTGGGACTACGAGAAGTGCGTCGTCGGTCGCGGCAGACGTTCGCCGTCCACCGTGATGTCGGCCTTCTCGTTGTAGAAGGCGATCAATCCGGAGATGGGAAGCAACTGGCGTGTCGGAAAGTCGTACGCCCACGCAATATCGGGGAGGATGTCATCACCCAGTCGGAAGGACCAATAGTCGGTGGTCCGTCCCTTGTAAGGACATGCGGTGACTGTGTCACTTCGAACCAGGTGGTCGAAGCGAACCTCGGTACGATTGAAGTAGTAGCGGGTCGGTAGTCCAGTCTCGAACACCATCATGGTCGAAGACGATCGGGCAAGATCGATGCCGTCGATCCCCACGCTCACGCTCCGAGTCGAGCGCAGAGCGTCGACCCTCGTGTATGGGTTGCGAGGATGCACGAAGACCTGCTCGTCCTCCTCGAACCAGCTGTCGAGCGCAGACCAGTCGATGTGGGCCCTGCCCCTGATTCCATCCACCGCGGCATCAGGATACGAGTGCACGACACCAGCGCGGTAATCGTCACCGACACGAATCCCGTAGCGATGGGCCGTTCCCCACCGCAGGTGTTGATCCTGTTGCTCGTCGACAAGCAGGTTGGGGTCAATATCAGTCAACGGGATGTAGTAGTGGGGGTAGAAGGGAAATTCCCACACGTAGACCGCGTTGATCGTATCGACGACGACCTGATCGCGGAGGACGCCTCGGATCCGTCGCGGAACCGGCGCGACCCGGTTGTCAGGCAAGATCGCTTGCGGGAAGTCGTTCACCGGCCCTCGCCCGACTCAGCTCTTCGGGACTCGCTCGGCGGCGAACTGAGGAAGCCAGCGGGCCGTGGCCGCCAGCAGCTCGTCGGTCATGGCGATGAGCTGCTCGTACGGCAGGTGCCCGGCCAGTTGGTCGGTGAGCATGGCCTCGATGACACGAGTCCGGTCACCGGTCAATGCCGCATCGACGGTGAGTTCCTGAGATGCAGTGATTTGGCGCAGGTACTCCCCGAGAACAGATCCGACATTCGCCGTGTCGCGCGCCTTCACTCCCGAGGGTCCGGTGACTCCGATGCACTCGACCACGAGGTCGTTGGGCAGATTCTGAACCTGGCCCTGATTCGGCAGGTTCATCGGCAAATGGCGCTCGGATCCGGTCACCACGCCCTCGATGAGTTCCGCCACCAACTCTCCCGACGGCCACGGCGCGATCTCGTCGCTATTGAGCAGCTCCACCACCTCTCTGTCGTCCGCCGCCTTGTCCTGCTGGTGGCCGTACAGACCGTAGTGGTGCACTCCCCATTCCCGCCCGAAGTCCGATGCCGACATCACGAATCCAGGGAAGAACTCGGCAACATGGGTGTCGGACGCTCCCGGCAGCACGCCAAAGCGTTGAAACAGCTCGAACTTCACGCGGTTGTTGGCGATGACGTCCGCCTTGGTCCAGGTCTCACCTTCGGACACCTTCCTCCAGTGCATGCTCTCGACCGGCGGCATCCAAATTGCCTCGCCGGCGTGGGTCGCCGGGTCCTCCAACAACGATCGCAGCAGGGCGAACCCATCCCCGTCATCGATCCCGAGTCTGGTCACCAGGGGCAGATGGTTTACGCCGGCAGAGACCGGATCCACCTTGTGCATCGGGACGTCGAGGAGAAGGCTCAGCGAGAACTTCAGGCCAACCAGCTCATTGCACAAGCCCACCACCCTGATCCGCGACTCGCGGCCTGCGGCGCGGCACAGCGCGGTCAGCGGATTGCTCACGTTCACCAGTAGGGCATCGGGACAATGGCGCTCCATGGCCCGAGCCACCCCGGCGACGACCGGAACACTACGCAGCGCACGGGTGATGCCGCCGGGCCCGACACTGTCGCCCACCGGCTGACGTATGCCGTAGCGGGCCGGGATCTCGAGATCATGGCGCATGCTGGCGAAGCCCCCGACCGACAGGGCCACGATCACCACGTCCGCCCCCTCCAGCGCGTCTCCGAGGTCCGTGGTGGGACGCACCGATAGCCCGATGGACCGCACCTTGGCGATGTGCTCGGCGACCTGCACCATCAGGGGGAGCGAGTCCGGGTCGACGTCCATGAGCGTGACGTCGACGTCCTGCAAAGCATCGGTGTTGGCGAAGTCGACCAGAAGCTTCGGCGTCCAGTGCGTGCTGCCCCCTCCGACGATGGTTATTCGAGGTGTGCTCACGCTTCGAACGGTAGCGCCGCCGCTCGGCCGGGGGAAGGCGACGTCTGTCAGTGCCAGCGAACCGACCAGGTGGCCGATCCCCGGCTCTGGCCCATCACCGAGAAGGTCTCCCATCCCGAGGTCGACCGTGCCCGCACGAGGGAGCCGTTCACCCGGCACTCCACCGTCTTGGCACCGGGCGGGACGGCCACCTGGAGGAGCAGGCGACCGGTGGCCGACGGTCGGACGTAGCCAGCCAACGCATTGCCCTCCCGGGCGACGCCGATCGTGGCAAAGCGCACCGAAAAGCTGGGCAACGGGAGGTGAGGCGAGATCTGGTATCCCTGCTCTGTCGGTGTGACGCCGGCCAGAGTCAGGGCGTCCATCACCATCCACTCCGTCTGCTCCGTGTTCTGTCCCTCGTAGTTGGTGATGCCCAGGACGCCACCACAACGGCCGGGGTCGCTCGAATAGAAGGACCAGCAGGTGTCGTCGACCGAGGTGGTGCCGACCCATTCGTTGGGAAAGGAAGCGGCGTGGTCGGCGAGGGTCGAGCGTTCGTACTCATCGAGAGCCAGGGAGCCCGACTGCGGGACCTCGCTGCCCAATGCGGCATAGGCCCAGGTAAGCCATCCGTCGGGCTCGTACCAGGTTCCGCCCGGGTATACCGCATTGTTGTCCCCTTCGCCCGTACCGGGTAACGCCGTCTTCTCGGTGACGCCGGGATCGTCACCGGCCGGGCTCAGTGACGTGCCGATGCGGTCCGGGCCGTGGATGCTGGGTGGCGCCCCGATCCCGTCGAGATACCGGCGGATGTTGGCGACCAGGGTGGCTGCCTGGCCCGGGCTGGGCGCCCCGGCCAGCATGGCCCAGGGCTGCGGTTCCAACCAGATGGCCCCCGAGCCGAGCTGCCGGCTACCGGCGAATCCCCTCGCATACCATCCCTGTCCAGTCCACTGCGTCTTCAGTGTGGTCAGCAGGCTCGACGCCGCCAGCCGCAGTTGTCGGGCGAAGGCGTGGTCACCGCGCCGGTCGGCGACCTCGGCCAGCTGCGGATACATGTAGGCGCACTGAGCCACCACGAGGTCGGACTCGGTCATCCCCGAGAAGGTAGGAAGGAGGTCCGACCAGTCCCCGATCGATAGGGCCTCGTACTCGCCGTGCGGCCCGAGAAGGGACTGCTGGTGGGCAAACGCCAGCTTGACGTGCTGCCAGAGACTGGTCGACGTCGCGGATTGGTAGAAGTGGGCCGGGGTGCCGAAGAAGCCCGTGTCCCGGGTGGCCAACCCGTAGGTCGCGGCCGCCCACATGAACCAGAAATCGAAGTCGTCGGACGTGCCGAGCTCGTACGCCGTACACAGGTTGGTCGACCCGTAAGGGAATTGCAGCGTCGACTGGGGCTGGAACTGAGCCGAGTAGATGAGGATCTGACGCGCCAAATCTGGCTCCATGTAGGACAGGGGAACTGCGTACTGGAGCCAACTTCGCGTCCCCCAATTGTTGCCCTCCTCGTACTGGTAGTAGCCCCCCTGGGTGACCGTGTGCTGACCGCACGCCTGCTCGTCGACCGTGGCTGAGCGCAGCAGATAGGCATCCCAGATGAACTCGCGGGACAGCCATTGCAGACCGCTGCCGAAGGACGCCTTGGGCAGGCTCTGCACCCACTGATGCTCACTCCGCGAGAACCGATCAGTCATGTGCCGGTACTGGGCCCCTAGTCTCGAGATGGCGCTCGGTTGGGCATAGCCGTAGAGATACCGCAACGTGACGGTCTGGCCCGGAGCCAGACGATGTCGGCTCTCCATGGCGAACAGGGTGGTTCCCTCCGTTCCGTTGGGAACCGGCGGAGCCCGACTGTCGTCCAGCCGGTCTTGCACCACGCCCTGCGGACGGGACACCGTGCCGTCCCCGAAGAACGACGACTGCGAGCTCGTATACGAGCTCGTGCCGCCAGTGAGCTGGGTCAGGAAGATAGAAAGGGGCGCGTTATCTCCGTCCAGGGGGTGTTGGGACACCGTCAGTGTCCGGCCGGCGTCTGTCGACGTCGGAGAGGAGACGCCACGGTACTGGGCCCGGTTCTGGACGAGGGGATTTACGTCCCAGTACTCGAACCACGAGGCGCTCTCGGGGTGGCTCGAGGTGTTGGTGATCCTGACGTCGTGGACGAGGACAGGATCGTTCCCGAATGGGGCGTACACGTTCTCACCCACGGCGACGCCGGACGTTGACACCGAATGACCGAAGTAACCGACCCCGAATGTTCGCTGCGTCATACTGGACTGGGGACGGTCGTCGTAGAGGGTGCTGATCACCCGTCCGTCGACGTTCAGATAGCCGTAGCCACCGCCCATGTGGCGGTGGGGAGGATCGAGTGCATTGATCCACTGGGCCAGTCGATCCTGGCTCCAGAGCTCCGTGTATCCGTGATTGAACGCGTCGGCCTTGACCCGGTCGTTCCCGACCTGGCTCCAGGCGTCATTGCCGCCCGCCAGCTCGGCCTGGCGGGCGATGGGGTCCGTTTGCTGGTCGGCGGTGTACCGGTACGCCGGGAGGCCGAAGGCGTCCACGGCCCAGGAGCCGAAGTTGCCGCTCCCATACGTCGAGTTGATCGGGGGAATGGGTGCATTCCAAGTGAAAGCTCCGCCCGACATACTCGAAGCACCGGCATCCGCGGTGGGGGTGACTCCACCGACCGCCGAAACGAACACGGCCGTCGCGATGAGAGCGCTACGTCGTACCCGTCGAGGTGTCACGCCAGGGACCGGGCCGGTCGGGAGTCGTCGGACGGCTCAGCATCCCTCTGCCCGGCGCGGGGGCGACCCGGCAACCTAGCTGAGCACATCTTTGTGATTGAACCACCACCAGGCGGTGAGCAGGAGGACGACGACGTAGGGGACCTGGAGTATCACTCCCCGCAGCATTTCGGTCGTCTGTGCGTGTCGAAGGAACAGGTCTTGCCATGCATTCAGATAGTGGGTCGGGTAGATGTAGCTGGTCCCGTTGAGGGCCGAGATGTTGTTGAGGATCTGGGACACGACGCCGAGCCCAACCCCGCCGGCCACCGCGGCAAATGCAGAGTCCGTCATCGTAGAAAGCATGAAGGCAAATGCGAGATAGGCCGCTTGACACCACGCCACGTACACAGTGGCGAGGGCGAGGCGACCGAGGGCACTGCCCTGCGAGAGAAGTGCGAGCGACGGAGTCGTGATCGGATGCCAGCCAAAGGCGATGGTTCCGGCCACCAGTCCGACCACCGGGACCACGAAGGTGGCAACCAGTGCCAGCCCAGCCGCCACCGCGAGTTTGGAGCCGAGCACGCGGTTGCGGGAGACTGGCCGCACCAGTAGGTAGCTGAGGGTGCCCCAGCTGGCCTCGCCGGAGACGGTCTCCCCCGCGAACAGCGACACCACCACAATGAGCAGGAATGCACTCTCACCACCCAGGGCCGCGATAGGTATGTTGATGCCCGACGCGGTCAGGTCGAAGAACCCGAGATCCCGGCCTTTCGGAGGGTTTGCCTTGAAGGAGATCGTGAAGATGATGGGGATGAGGGCGACGAGTCCAAGCCCCACGTAGGTCCGCAATCGCAAGACTTGTTTGCGGGCCTCAACCGCGATCACCGGTGCTCCAAAAGCCCGATGAAGGCGTCTTCGAGATGGTGGCGGGCCGTAATCGTCTCAACACCGACCCCCGCTTCGACGAGCGTCGCGACCACCGCCTTGCGCTCGATCCCGTCGAGCTCGACCGACAGCCCTCGACCCTCGGGTGTCACCTTGCCGACACCGATGGCGGAATCGAGCACTCTCCTGGCCCGCGAGGCGTCGTCAACCTCGAGGTAGACCGCGGTCGTCGCACCTGAGAGCTCGGAGACAGTACCTGCCGCCACCAGGCGCCCTTTGTCCATGACGGCGACGTGATCGCAGACCTGCTCGACCTCGCTCAGCAGATGGCTCGACACCAGCACCGTTGTTCCACTCTCGGCCGCGTGACGCAGGACTTCCCGCGTTTGACGCATCTGCTGCGGATCGAGGCCGTCGGTCGGCTCGTCCAGTACGAGGAGGTCGGGCTTCCCCAACAGGGCCTGGGCCAGCCCGAGGCGCTGTCTCATGCCGTGGGAATATGTCTTGTACTTGCGGTTGACCGCATCACCGAGGTCGGCGATGTCGAGCGCGTGATCCAGATTGGCGTCCGCCATCGCTGCCCCCCCGGATCTCCAGAACAGTTCGAGGTTCTCGCGTCCAGACAGGTGAGGAACAAAGCCCGGCCCCTCGACCAGGATCCCCACCCGTCGGAGCACGGTGGCACCGGGGGTGATGGTCTCGCCGAAGATGCTTACCCGACCCGAGGTGGGACGGATCAGGCCGACCAGCATCCGCATGGTCGTCGTCTTGCCGGCTCCGTTCGGACCGAGCAGCCCGAAGACGCTGCCGCTTCCCACGGTGAGGTCCAGATGGTCGACGGCTACCACCTCGCTGTCATAGCGCTTGGTGAGGTCCTCGATGACGATCGGATCTGTCTTCACAACGTCTGTTGCGGCCTACGAGGCGTCGTCCAGCGGAGCCGACGAGGTCACCAGTGTGTCGAGGCGGGCCAACGTCAGCTCCATGTCGCGGCGGGTCTTGCCGGACCAGATGCCACCGAGCTTGAGCAGGGTGCGCTGATGATCCAGGGTGATGTCCCAACTCTCCCTCACCAGCGTGCCTTGATCCCGGGGATCGAGCTCGTAGCGCCAGATGCGTCCGGCCACAAAGTGCTCGAGCCTGCCCTTGGGTCCCGTCTGCCAGGCGATGAGCCGGTTCTCATCGAACTCGACCACCGTGCTCACCGTCGAGTACCGGACCCCCATCTTCATGGACATTCCAAAGGTCGTTCCCGGGGCGAGCCGCGTCAAGTCTTGGCCCCGGTTACCTTGGAGCATGCCGGAGCCATCGATGAGCGAGTGCCGTGACGGATCGGCCAGGACATCGAAGATGGCCTCGGGAGAGGCCCGGATCATCCGTTCGACGGTCAATACCCAACCTTCCACCACATTGCTCCCGCTAGTCGTCCACCCTGGTTGAGTTCGGTGTGCCGAGCGGCTCGAAGCTGCGCCGGCGGCTGTTGCGGACCTCGGAGCAACCCTAATCGGTTTGGTCCTCGACGGCAGTCGTGAGCTCCAACGCGGCTCGACCTCTTGCGAAGGGATGGAAGCCAAAGAAGCGGCCTGACCGTTGGCACGAGTGGGAACCAACCAGTAGTCACTGACCGGGATCGACCAAAACCCGCGAATTGAGGAACCCGACGACCGCGTCGCGTCCGGTTCGACACGGCTCAATGGCTGGGTCGACGCCTCAAGAAACGCCGCCAGTCGACCAATGGCAGGAGACAGACACCCACCAGCAGCACTACTTGGAGCGCGATCGACCAGGGCGAGCCGAAGATGTGGCCGATGACGTTCCCAAACTGCTTGTCGGCGACGACGGCCACGCTCACGTAGATCGAGTAGCTCACAAGGCGACCGATGAAGAAGGCCAGCGTCAGGAGGCCAAGGGGAAGATCGAGGAGCCCGGCCGCCAGAAACAGCTGGGCTGACGGCAGCGGTGACACCACGAAGATACCGAACAGGGCGATGGCCCCCACGTGCCTCCGTTCGAGCAGCGACCGGGCAGCCTCGAGGTTGTCTTGCATACGTTGGGGAAGCCGTCCGGAGAAATGGCGGGCGCCACGGGCCAACAGGTAACGGCCGCACATGGCCGCCGTGGCGCCGATCAGCACCAACCCCACCGGGTTCATGTGCCAGTGCAGCCGGGTGAACACCAGGACGGCCCACGTCGGCGGCCCAAAGGCCGGCAAGAGGTTGATGCCGAAGACGATGGCGAACAGGGCGAGGTACTGCACCAAGTGACCCTACGGCAGCCGATGAAGCTGCAGCGCCGGCGGAGCCAAGGCGAGCGTTAGGGGATGCGCCACGGAGGGTTCACGCGGTTCTCCCCGCCATGGAAGATGCACAACCGGTGTCCGTCAGGGTCGCGCAAACGGGCCTCGCGCCACATCCAGGGCATGTCGGCCGGAGGATGCTCGAAGACGATCCCGGACCTCTCGAGTCGTTCGACCATGGAATCGATCTCGGGGTCCTCGAAGTACACCGTGACAACTTCGCGGTCAGTAACCTCATCGACCAGATCCACGGAGAACGTGCTGTCCCCGTCGGGACACGCAAACCGAAGATAGTGATCGTCCTTCACGATGAGCTCGAGTCCGAGCGTCCGGTAGAACATCTCCGACCGCGCCAGGTCAGTCGATCCGATCGTCACCTGATTGAGCTCCATAGGACATGCCGAGCGTAGCCAGTGTCGCCCGCGGCCCAGCTATTGTCGGTTCCGGCGTCCGCCAGAGCCGCGTGCACGTCGAGGGCAAGGCTCCCCGACCCGGGCCGCTCGTCGAAGGGGTATCTTGGATCGCATGGCCAGAATTCTCTTCCCAGAGCGCGGGTACGGTGAGCATGTGGATTGGGCGCTGATGCGTCCCGACATGGCGGCCGGAATGGGAGCGCTGTCAGAGGCCGTCTACAGCCACACGCAGCTGTCCCTCCGCGAGCGGGAGGCGGCGCGCTGGGTGATCGCCCTGATCAACGACTGTGCCGTGTGCCGTGACACCCGGGCCCGGGAGGGTGCGGCCGCCGGTGTCGACGAGCCGTTCTACGGCCAGGTGGCCGACTGGCGAACCCCGGGTCAATTGAGCGACCGAGAGCGGATGGCAGCCGAGTTCGCCGAGCGCTTCGCCCTCAGCCACCAGACGATGGACGACGAGTTCTGGACGCGTGCACGAAGCACGTTCGCCGACGACGAGCTGGCCGATCTCACCATCTGCTGTGGGATGTTCCTTGGCCTCGGCCGGGTCATGGCGGTCGTCGGGGTGCCTGCGCCCGAAGAGCGAATCCTGGTCTGACCCCACTCTGGCCGAGCACATCCGGCACCATCGTCCGGCTGCCCTCAGTCGGTCAACTCGGCCACGATCAACCTGAGCGATCCTTCGAAGGTCGACAGGCCACGAAGGTGGCCGTACCGCTCGTCCCACGCTCCCGACCGAAGGTCGCGGCGCAGCCGATCGACGGCACGGTCGGTGACCTCGGATGTGACGAAGCCCCACGCCGACTGCGATGCGCGGACGTCACGTTCCAGGAACATCTCCGGCCGCGCGTAGTAGGCCTCAGTGAACCCATCGGTGCAGTCGATCGGAATCGGGACCGCCGCGATGGCGGCCCTCCCTCCCAGCTGGGCGCAGATCCGATCGATTGCCGGGTACCGGTGACGCTCCGCTTCGATGAGCTCGGGGACGTAGCGGGCCAGCCAGAACCGGTCGAGGGCATCGCCGTCAAAGGTCAGGATGACCACCCGATGGCGGGCTACTCTCCGGAGCTCCTGGAGGCCGCGTGCGGGGTCCCGCCACTGATGGACGGTCACCATCGCCATGGCAGCGTCGAAGGAGTTGGCGGCAAACGGCAGATGTTCCGCCACTGCGTCGATGGCGGGGGGATGACCTCCAGGACGCTGTGATCGCATCGTGGCCGACGGCTCGACGGCGGTCACCTCCAGGCCGGCAGGTTCGTAGGACCCGGCTCCGGCGCCCACATTGACCACGGAGCGGGCGGGGCCGAGGCCCTCGTGGACCAGCCGCTCGATACGGGGATCGGCGCGCCGCCTCGACGAGTACGGTGAGCCGTTCGTCTCGTAGTCGAAGTCACCCGCCACACTCACGCTACGAGCCTAAGCAGGCATGGGGCGCGGAACCAGCCCGGTTCGCCGTGGTGAGGACGACCCGGGTGGCACCTTCAGATGCGGTCGTCGGTCTCCGTGTCGGGCATACCGCAGAAATACTGGTCGAGCACCCGCCGAAAGTGACCGTCGCCCGGTGCCGCTCGCATGAACAGCGTCATCGACGAACGCAGCTTGTGGGCATCCAGCCGCCCGAATATCTCCTCCGCCGTTCGATCCGATTGGCCGAGAATGATGGTCGTACACTCTTGCAAGCGGGGTCCGAGGGTGCCATGTCGGAGATAGGCCCGAGCCTCCTCCAGCGATGAGATGGCGAAGCGCCGCGACATCTCGCTCTGGCCGAGTCCAGCGATCTGGGGGAACACGAACCACATCCAATGGCTCGCCTTGTGGCCGAGCCGGAGTTCGGTGACGGCACGCGCGTAGCAGGCGTCGGCATCCTGTGCGGCCACGAAACGCTCGAGATTGAACCCATCCTCCATCGATGACGGCCCCCATGGGACGCCGACGCCGAGACGCCGGTTCGTCGACGACATCGGCCCTGGGCCGACGCCGCTTCCTTTTTCCGTCAGCTGGCTCCCGAAGGGCCGGCCGCCATGGATGCTAGGTCGTTCCGAGCCAGATCGTCGGTTGCTCTGGACGGTCGTGGCGTCCCCCGCGCGATCCGCCAGCTGGACGACGGGACATGCACGCGGTGGCGCAGTTCACTGAAGGTTGGGTGAGAGTTAAGACAAGCGTGACAGACGCTTCACTCTGCGCCGGTAGAACTCAGGAGTCCCGGGTGCGGAACGGGCGGTATTACTCGCACGGCACGCTGCCCCCGCCGCTCTCGGGACACAGTTCGAGGAGGTTCGACAAAGCATGGGGCAGGGTCACGAATACCGGGTCTTGGCCACAAGATTCCGCGACTGGTGGTTGGTCGAGATCCCGAACCTTGCCACCCATGCGGAATGCAGACTGTTCACGGACGTGGAGCGAACGGCCCGCCAGGCGATCGCCCGGGCGCTCGACATCGAGACCGACGACTTCGAAGTCGCCGTCGAATTGCAGCGGGCGTGGGATTCGGTCCTGCGAGGTGGCATTTGAGTTGCGTGCGCGTTCCATCATGCTCAGGGCTTGCTCGAGTTCGGTTCCTGCGCCGGCATGTGCTGCACCGACGGGAGTGGGTAGGGGGGCTGGTCCGTGGCCACTCCCAGGAGGTCGCCGTTCGAGCAACCCTTGGAAGCGACGTAGGCGGGATCGTTCCGAGTGGCGGGTAGGCCGGGTAAGGATGAGTTCGGATGAGCGAAGCTCAGGGTGGCGGTGAGGTCCCCGACCGCCTGCCGACGCCACTCGGAGATGTTGGGGGCCTTGACCCCGAACCGCTCCTCCAGGAAGCGGAGCTGGGACGTATGGTCGAAGGTGCCGCTGCAGATCCGTCCACCGCGGGCGAAGGGTGAGAGCACCAGAAGGGGCACCCGGAAGCCGAGGCCGATCGGTCCGGCAACATCGTCGGCGTCTGCCGGGAGCGGGTGGACGGTAACGAACTCCCCCTGGGTGCCCGGCGGGGCCACCGGCGGGGCGACATGATCGAAGAACCCGTCGTTCTCGTCGTACATGTGAAACAGCACCGTCTTGGACCAGACGTCGGGATTGGACACGAGGACCTGCAGAACCTGATCGGTGAACCACTCACCGAGAAATGACGGTGCCGGCGGGTGCTCGTCATACCCGACGGCAGTGCTGATCCAGCTCACCTCGGGCAACGATCCGGAACGGACGTCGGCGGTGAAGTCGTCGGGGAAGGTCGGTCCGAACGCCTTCTGGTAGAGCGCGGAGGACGGGTTCTCGTACTGCGAGAAGTAGGGCAGGACGCTGTCGGTGGTCATCCCGACCTTTCGCATCAGGTCGATGGTGTAGAGAGGCCCGGGAGGGTTGTAGTACTTCCAGCTCACGCCGGCGTCCTCCAGGACCTCGGGCATCGTCTCCCAGTGCACGCTGAAGAGAGCCGATGGCGACTGGTTCGTGCGGAGAACAGGTCCGCCCGCCTTGCCCGCCGGATCCAAGGTGCCCGACATCTGCATGAGCCGGTTCGGGTGGGTCGGGCCCATCACCGAGCAGTGGTAACCATCACAAAGGGTGAATGCGTCGGCCAGGGCGAAGTAGTAGGGAAGGTCGTCCCTCGTGTAGTAGCCCATGGTGAGCGTGCCCTGACTCGGGCCTTCGTTCCGAGGTTCGGTATGCACGCGGACGAAGGAGTCCATCTTGCCTCCGTTGCGGCACGCATGTTGCGGTCCCCAGTCGTGGGTCAGGTCGAAGGTGCAATCGGCGATGTCGGTGTTCACGGTGTCGAGGTGGAACGGGAGCAGCTTGCCGAGAGGAGCGCTGGTCGTATTGGCCGGATAGGGCTGGGCGAAGGATCCGAGGTCGCCGGCCGAGTGGTCGTCGAAGCCCCGGACACCCGGGTAGGTCCCGTAGTAGTGGTCGAACGATCGGTTCTCCATCATGAGAAAGATGACGTGCTCGACCGCACCGAGGTCGGAGCCGGCCGGCGCCACCGCGGTCGAGCTCGCCACCGTGGACGGGGAGGCGGATCGACCGCACGCAGCCAGAAGCGCGGCCCCCGAGGCGGCTCCCGCGGCGAGGAACTGCCGACGACTGACGCCCCGTCGCCCGGATTCATTGTCCTCTCGGCGTCCCACCACGCTCCCTTCCGTCGCTTCGGCCACCGTAGCCAATGGGTCAACCGACGCGCCCGAGCGTTGTTGGCCGACCGGGAGGTCCTCGTCAGCGCGTGAACAATCCTCCGCACATGTCTCCGACGCCAGGTACGGTGAGGGCCATGGATTGGCCACGGTGGGCAGTGGAGCTGGAATCCGCCCTCGGGCCGGATGGCGACTTTCCCTCGCTGTTCGCGCCCGGCGCCCTCTTCAGCGACCCGGTGAACGAACCGACCACCGACCTCGCCGCCATCGAGGAGATGACCAATGCCTCGTTCCCCGACTGGCGGCAGGAGATCACCGCCGTCCACGGGGACTCGACCGGCGGGGCCTTCGAGTGGATAGGACGGGGGACCCTCGGAGGGACCATTCCCATCGAGATCCACGGGTGCACGGCGGTCGATGTCAACGACGACGGCCTGGTCACCCGGTGGCGCGACTACTTCGACCTCAAGGAGATCGATGCACAGCTCGCTCCCCCGGCCTAACCGCCTCGGAGCTTGACCGCGGGTCGCGATAGTCCGGGCGGCGGGCCCTGGTTGTCGGTCCGATCGCCATCCACCCCGACCTGAAGGCTGGTCTGGGTCGGTTCAGGTTCATGCAGTTCAGTCCGATGACTTCGTGGTGGGTCGAACACGATCAGCTTGGGCGAGGTGGAGGGGCCCGGTGAGCCAGAATTGTTGACATGACCCACATCCCCTCACTCGATACCACGGTCCTTGACGCTCGTCACGATCTGGTAGCCACGCGCGCCGAGCGGCGGGCCACCGGCAAACATGGCCGGGCCCGGGCCCCGAGGGGTGGCATCGGCGGGTGGTCGGGGGCTTCCCGTCGCCAAGACCCCCTACGGACGATCCAGGTTCAGAACGCTATCCGGATAGCCGAGCTGGTTCCCCTGCGACACCAACGGATGGCCGCCTCGGCGTGGAACTATTACCGGGGAGCGGCCGCGGTCATGGCGAGCGACCTCGCTTCCCAGCCCGACAGTGGGTTGGAGGTGCAGTTGTGCGGCGATGCTCATGTCCTCAACTTCGGCCTCTGGGCCACACCTGAGCGCAACCTCTTCTTCGACCTGCGCGATTTCGATGAGACATTGCCGGGTCCCTTCGAGTGGGACCTGAAACGCCTCGCCACCAGCCTGGTGGTGGCCGCCCGCGAGAACGGAGTCAAGGCCGGCCGGGCTGACAAGGCGGTGGCAGCGGCTTTGCAGGCCTACCGCGGTCGCATGCGCAGGTATGCACGGTCGAACGAGCTGGATATCTGGTACGACGGCATGCACGTAGACAGCCTGCTCTCCTATTTCGAACCAGCCGACCGAGGCCGGGTCTCGGTGCACATCGAGAAAAAGAAGAAACACCGCACGCACCTAGGTGCCTACGCCAAGCTCACCACCATGGCCCATGGTCGGCCGAGGATCACCGAGGATCCACCGATCCGGGTGACGGTCGGTGACGCTGAGCAGGGCGAGCTGGTGGACACCCTGCTCGCCGGGTACCGCTTGACCCTCCAGAAGGACCGTCGCGACCTCTTCGACCGGTTCACCGAGGCAGACACGGTGCGTCAGGTGGTGGGGGTGGGCAGCGTCGGGATGCAGGTCTACCTGGTGCTGTTCGAAGGTCGGAGTGGCACCGACCCGTTGTTCCTCCAGGTCAAGCAGGCCGGACCCTCGGTGTACGAATCGAACGAACGCCGCAGCGTTCACGCAAACCACGGTGAGCGGGTGATCCATGGCAAGAGAATGGTCCAGAGCGCGACCGACATCTTCGTGGGATGGGGGTCGCTCAACGGACGGGACTACTACATCAGGCAATTCCGCGACATGAAGATCATCCCGACGATCGAGCTCATCAGCCCTGTGCTCACCGAGTTCGCCACGGCCTGCGGCGAGACGCTCGCCCGGGCGCATGCCCGTTCGGGGGACCCGGTGGCCATCGACGGTTACCTCGGCAAGAGCCCCACGTTCGACAGATCCATTGCCCAGTTCGCCCGGCTCTATGCGGACCAGAACGACCGCGACCACGCCCAACTAGTTGACGCCATCGCCTCCGGTGCGGTCGCCAGCAGTGACGAGTGGGCGGGCCCCGGACCGGGCCTTTGACCTCCTAGGGCACCTTGAGCGACGGGACCACCTCGGCCTTGAACCGCCGCAGAGTCTCGTCCCCGGGAAAGTCACGCAGCCACAGGATGAGCCCCCGGCAACCCGCATCCACGAAGGCCTGCGCCTTCTCGACAACCTGCTCGGTCGTACCGACCAGGTTGTCGGCCAGATACCGCTCGGTCGACTCCCGGCCCCAGAGGTTCCCGCCCCCCTCCGAGTCGCACCAGGCCAGCGTGTCCGCGGTGGTGTCGAAGATCCGGCAGTCGGGTCCGTGGGTGCGGGTGATGTCGTCGAAGGGTCGTCCCAGCTCCTCGCAGTACCGGGCCAGTAGGCCCGACTTCCGCTCGAAGGCTTCGATGCCGACCTGCCAGTTGGTCAGGTCCGCCCGCCGTGCGGCGATGCGGAGGTTGACCTTCTCGCCACCCCCGCCCACGAGGAGCGGCGGTAGCTGCTGCACCGGCTTCGGATCGCAAAGGGCGCCGTCAAACCGCAGATGTTCGCCCGCGAAGGTGACCGACTCCTGCGTCCACATCCTCCGGACGACTTCGATGGTCTCGTCGAGAATCGCCAAACGGACCCGGTCCGCCGGGTACTCGTAGCCGTAGGAGTGGTACTCCTCATGGAACCAGCCGGCCCCGAGCCCCAGGATGAGCCGGCCCCCCGAGTACACGTCCACGCACGCCGCCTCCTTGGCCAAGAGTCCGGCGTTGCGATAGGAGGCACACGTCACCAGTTGACCGAGCCCGGCGCGCTCGGTGCGCTGGGAGAGCGCGGCCAGCATCGTGTACGCCTCGAACACATGGGTGGGCTCGCGCCGCGGCACCGTCTCCACGTGGTCGTAGACCCAGAGGTGGTCGTAGCCGAGCGACTCGGCCAGTTGGGCCAGCTCCACCGAGCGGGCCCAGGCATCGGGGCCCCTCCACCCGGTGTACTCGAGCTTCCAACCCTGCGGGATGAAGACGCCGACCTCGAGGCGACCCCCCCTGCCGGCCGGAACACTCACTTGGCGAACTCCCACCATTGCACTTCACACATCATGGGCAGCAGGTAGCGGACATAGAGCGAGTGGATGGTGACCACCTTCTGGTCGTCGGAATGCAGATCGATGAGGTCGACCCGCGCGTCACGATCGCGGAACGCGGTCGCCCGCTCTTGCACTCCCTGCAGCTCCTCCATCGACCCGACGGAGAACCCGAAGTGGTCCATCCGCGGGCAGCTCATGGGCTCGTCCTCGGCGATGAGGAAGATGAACTGGTCCCAGTGCACGCACGAGAGGATGAGGCGGCGGCGATCCTCGGTCATGACCTCGATCTCGTCGAACCCGAACACATCGCTCCAGAAACGGCAGATGTCCGTCCGGTTGGTCTCGTCGAGAAGATCTGCCGGCAGGCTCATGGCCACGTGGTTGAAGTGGGGATTGCCCGTTGGGTAGAAGGGGTGCGCCATCATGCCCTCCCAGTGGTGGCCGGAGACACAGTCGCCCCTCCGGACAGCCGGGGAACCACCATCACCTTGCCGGCGTAACGCCCCTCGGCCAACCCGACCAGTGCATCGGACAACCGGTCGAGCGGCACGTCATCCGTCTCGATCAACAACTCTGTGGGGAAGCCGTCCGAGGCGAGCAGCTCGAGCGCCCGGCTGAAGCCACCCTGGTCGTAGATGAAGGAGCCGACCACGTGGAGCTCGTTGAGGATGAAGCGGTTCGGGTCGAACGTCGGATGCTCGATCCCCGCCCCCACCAGCGCCAGAGTGCCTCCGCGCTTCAGTTGGTGGAACCCGATCTCCATGGCCGACTTCTTGCCGGAGCATTCGAGCACGATGTGTGCCGCGTGATCCGAGATGCGTTCGGGCTCCCACGGCGGGAACTTCTCGAGGTCGGCGGGGTCGAGCACCAGATCGGCCCCGAGCTGCTTGGCCAGCCCTTTGCGCCGTTCGCCCGGTTCGACGACCGTGATCGGACCGATGCCGAGGGCAACCAGAGCGGCGACCGAGAGCGCCCCGATGGGGCCGGCCCCGATGACCATCACACTGTCGCCTGGAGCCGCACCCGAACGGGTGATCCCGTGGAGTGCCACGGCCAGCGGCTCCGCCAGCGCGGCTTGGCGTGCCCCGAGCCCCGGCGGCAGGCGCACCAGGGCTGCCGCGTTGACCAGCACATACCGGGCAAAAGCACCGTCATGGCCGTCGACGACCGATCCGCGACGATTCTCGCACTGAGAGGGCTTCCCTTCGAGGCAGCGCCGGCAGTGTCCACACTTTGGCGAGGATCCGCCGACCACAGTCTCGCCGAGCTCCCATCTGTCCACCCCCTCGCCCAAGGCGACGATGGCTCCGGTGAACTCGTGCCCGGCCACCAGCCCCGGTTGATCGCCCCAGCCCTCGAGGAGCATGTGGATGTCCGATCCGCAGATGCCACAGTGGTCGACCTCGACCAGCACCTCGTCGCGAGCGGGCCGGGGCACGGGCCGCTCCTCGACCACCACCTCGCCCGGCCGCTGATACACCGCAGCCGGCATCACCTCGGGCAGCTTGGGCATGACGTCACCTCCCCCGTCCGGCCGGCCGGGGTTCCGGCGCCTGACCCACGTGTGACACGGGCGTCACTCTATTCCAGCCGGGTGCCGGTCGGGGGGCCGGCTGGAAGACGGTCAGGATCGCCGGCGACCCGGAGCCACCAGTTCGATGGCGTTTCCGTCCGGGTCACGAAGCTGGAGGGAGGGATTGCCATTCTCGAGTACCACCCCGGCGTGGCGAATGCCGATCTCGTTCAGGTGGTCAGCCCAGGCCCGCAGAGCACCGCCGTCCGGTACGGCGAAGGCGAGGTGATCGAGACTCCCCTGTCCCAGGGTCGGCCGCAGTCCCACTGGCCCGGTTCCGCTCTCCGGCGTGGTGTCGCGGACCGGCGCTGACGTGAGCACGATGATGACAGAAGCCCCCCGGTGCCGGAGGGCGACATAACCGGCGCTCGCGTCTTCTGCCTGCGGCTCGAGACCGAGTGCCACGGCGTACCACTGGGCACTGGCTCCCAAATCGGACACCCACAGCTGCACGTGGGAGAGCCCGGTGATAGGTGCGGCCAGCGACGGTCCGTGGGCGGTCACCTGCCAAACGATAGCCACCATGGTTCAGACGATTCCCTCGTTAGAATTGACGACTCACCGGTCCAGCCGCTCGGGCGACGACGTCGGGGCGCGCCGGCACAGTCGCGGGCACGGAAACGTGTTCTGGTGCCGCTGGCGCAGACGGGAACGTGTGACGTGAATGTGACAAAATCGGCTGATGACGGGGGATACGTACAGTAGAAGGCAGGTCCTCGCGGGCGGCGTCGCCGGAGCGATGGCCCTGGGGATGGCGAAGGTGGGCCACGTTCGCGCCCGGGGGGCTCAGAGTGTTCAACGGGCGGTGCAGGCCAAAGCGGCGGGATCGGACATCGGCGCGGTCAAGCACGTGGTCTTCCTCATGCAGGAGAACCGCTCGTTCGACCACTACTTCGGGACCATGGGGGGCGTGCAGGGTTTCGACGACACGCGCAACCGCGGCTCCTTCACCCAGAATTGGCCGACCGGATCCAGCCCGACCCTGCTCCCGTTCCACATGGACACGAAGAAGGAACAGGCCGAGTGCACCTATGACCTGTCCCACAGCTGGCAGGCCGAGCATTCCTCGTGGAACAACGGGGCGATGGACAGCTTTGTGTCGATCCACACCTCGAGCCAATACGAAGGCGATCTCGGCATCAACACCATGGGCTACTACAAGAAGGGCGACCTACCCTTCTATTACGACCTGGCCAAGCACTTCACGGTCTGCGACAACTACTTCTGCTCGGTGCTCGGACCTACCCACCCGAATCGCCTGATGCAGATGACCGGAACCCTCGACCCCGCCGGGGTGGCCGGCGGCCCCATCCTCGTCACCAACTCGGACCAGACCGCCAACAAGGGGACCTGCTCGTGGCAGACCATGCCCGAGGTGTTGCAGGCCAACAACATCACGTGGAAGTGCTACAACCCGCACGGCTCCAGCTATCAGCCGGGAGCATCGTTCTTCGTCAGTAAGAACGTACTGCTGTACTTCCAGCAGTACCTGGCCGATCCGTCGTCCTCGCTGTACAAGAACGCCTTCGAGTTCTACGGGCCCGCCGTCACCGGAGGACTGACCGACAACACCAGCCCGAACGACTTCGCCAACGATGTCATGAACAACACGCTCCCCCAGGTGTCGTGGATCATGTCGCCGGACTCCTACGACGAGCACCCGCCTGCGCCCGCCGCGCTGGGAGAGTGGTACACCCAGCAGATCCTCGACGCGCTCACCTCGAACCCGGCGGTGTGGGCCAGCACTGTCCTCATCATCATGTACGACGAGAACGACGGGTTCTTCGATCACGTCCCGCCCCCGACGCCACCGATCGGAACGGCCGGCGAGTACCTGACCGTGAGCCCGCTGCCCAGCGACGCCGGGGGGATTGCCGGACCCATCGGCATGGGCGTGCGGGTACCTGCCATCGTGGTCTCCCCCTTCTCGGCCGGCGGGTACGTGTGCCACGACACGTTCGATCACACCTCCCAACTTCGACTCCTCGAGACACTGTTTGGCGTGAGCGCACCCAACATCTCGAGCTGGCGTCGCGACGTGACCGGTGACCTGACGTCAGCCCTCCCCGTGCTGGGCGCACCGGTGACCAAGGTACCGACGCTGCCGGCGACCTCGCCGTCCACCACCGCACCTCCGGTCGGAGGGGAGTGCTCGACCACACAGATCCTCGAGCTCAATCCCTCAACCGCGCCGCTGGCGATCAAGAGGCACCAGAAGATCCCGAACCAGTCGCGAGGGACGCTGAAGCCAACCCCGGCGTGAGCGCGGCGGTTCTGCGCCGGCGGTATACCGGACCACAGGGGAGTGGCCAGCGGCCACGAGGGTCTGGCCGACTCGAGAGGCCTCGGCCATCGCGCCGGACGGGCATCCAGAACAGAGATGGTTCGCGCGGCTCCGTCCGGCAGCGTCGAATCATGGTCGAGGGGCGGCAGTAGGGTTCGGAGATGGCCGGGACGGACGACTCGATGGACCTCGAGCTGACCGCGGCTTCACTGCGGGCCGACGCGTCCGATGTGGGCCTGCTGATGAAGGTCCTGGCCGACTCGCTGGCCGACGCCCTGGGCCCACGGCTCGAGGTCAAGCGGTCCGGTGGTCGGTTCCGGAAGTCCGACGATGTCAGGTCCCTCCGGATCGGCCTGGGCGACGACCTGTTCGAGGCCGAGGTGGAGGGTGGTTCTGTCCGCTGCACCATCGGACATTCGTCAGGCGGCATCCGCATCCGCAGCGAGAAGGTCGGCCTGGACCCCTGGCTGACCCGGCTCGTCGAATCGCTCAAGGCCGAAGCGGCCAACAGTCTGGCTGTCCGTCAAGCGCTGGAAACGATCGTCATCGGAGGGAACCATGAGTGAATCACCGGACGACCTGCCCGAGGGGGCCAGTCACCGCCTCCAGGAACTCGAGCAGGGCCTGTTCACCTCGGACTTGTCGGTCAACGAGTTCCTCCTGATCAAAGAGGTCGGCTTCCATCCTCTCGGCTTCGTCATGGGGTCGTCGATCTACCACACGGGCATCCAGACCCGGAAATGGGGACAGAGCCAGGAGCTGGCCAAGTTGACCGGGGCGATGTACGAGGCTCGGGAGTTGGCCATGAACCGGATGGAGGAGGAGGCCACCGAGTTGGGTGCTGACGGAGTCGTAGGGGTACGGCTCGACGTCAACTACTACGAGTGGGGAAAGGACGCCGCGGAGTTCATCGCCGTCGGCACCGCGGTCAAGGCGGAAAGTGGCGTCTCGTACCGGAACAAGCTAGGCCAGCCGTTCACCTCCGACCTCTCCGGCCAGGACTTCTGGACGCTCATGCAAACGGGCTACGTCCCCCTCGGCCTGGTCATGGGAACCTGCGTCTACCACATCGCCCACCGGGGCCTCGGCCAGACGCTCGGCTCGGCCGGGCAGAACGTGGAGCTACCCAACTTCACCCAGGCCCTGTACGAGGCTCGGGAGCTGGCCATGACCCGGATGCAGGACGAGTCCAACCGCCTGGACGCCACCGGGATCGTCGGCGTGCGGCTGGAGGAGAAGTCCCATCAGTGGGGCAGCCACACCATCGAGTTCCTGTCGCTCGGCACCGCTGTCGCCAAGAGCGCGGATCAGGTGACCCTGGCCCGGCCCACCACCATCATCTCGCTCGACAATTGACCGCGGCCATGCCCGACGACGTGCCCGAGGCGGCCGGCCGGCGCTTTGCCGAAGGGGCGTTCACGTCCGGCCTGAGCGTGCCCGACTTCGCGGCCTGCCTCCAGATGGGACTGCAACCGGTCGGTTACGTACAGGGCTTCTGCGTGATGCAGTGGCGGTGGTATGGCATGCGGTCACCGTTCGGTGTCGGCGTTCCCTACGGCGGCCAGGGCGGAGGCTACGAGGAGACCTGGCAGTGCCCGCACGGTTTCGTCTCGGCGGAGCACCGCGGCTGGGGGCAGAACTACGAGCAGTCCTGGGTGGAGGACGCCTGGCGACAGGGATTCGACACCGCCTACCGACGCATGCTGGAAGAAGCGGCCGAGGTCGGCGCCCATGGTGTGGTGGGCCTGGTGGACGCCTCCGATCGTCTCGGCGACCTCGGGGTACTGGAGTTCAAGGTTCAGGGCACGGCGGTGCGGGTGGACGGCGCGTCCGATCCGGATGGTGCCACCCCGTGGACCACCTACCTGGCCGGGCAGCGGTTGGCCAAGTCGATCGAGGCGGGCTTCGCCCCGGTGTCGATTGCCGCGTCGGTGGCCTCCGTGCGGGTCTGGGCCTACTGCATCACCGAGTACCTGAGCGAGGGTTCGAACGCCAGCTGGGGATACCGGATGCCGACCTCGGAGATCGAGCAGACGGCCCACGCCCACATGGCGGTCCGCCGGATCGCCCGGGAGCGGGTCCGGGCCCAACTGGGCGCCGATTCGTTGCACGGTGCCTCGATGGTCACCACCGAGGCGGAGCTGGGTCAGGGGGATGCCGAACTGCAGTGCATCCTGCGCGGCAACCGTGTCCGCCGGTTCAAGGAGTTCGACCCGCTCCCACCGCCCCAGCCCACGGTGCGCCTCCGGTGAGCACGGACCCGCAGGCGCAGCTCACGAACGATCTCCGGGCGGAGATGCGGGAGGCCGCCGACTTCGTGAGCCGTCCGCCTCCCTCCGGCCCAAGGGGGACCGGTCGCAGGAAGGCGAGAACGTCGGACCTCTCGATCGACGAGGAGCTCATCCTTCACTCCATTGGCTGGGAACCACTCCAGCTGGTGTGCGGTGCCTCGCTGTTCTCGGTTCCCATGGGTGTCTGGAACTGGGGACAAGGGGAGATCACCTTCGCATCGGAGGCCTACGCCGGGTCGTTCGCCACCGCCACCGAGCGCATCCACCAAGAGTGCTCGCAGGTCGGGGGTCGAGGAGTGGTGGGTGTGCACATCGAGCTGAGTGTGCGCCGGCACCACGTCGATGTGGCGCTGGTGGGCACGGCGGTCCGTCCCACCGGGTCCAAGGGCCTCTCCCCTGATCCCCCGTTCGTCTCAGACCTCTCGGGACGCGACTTCGCCCTCCTTCATGTCGCCGGATGGGTCCCGCTCGGCTTGGCCGTCGGAGCGAGCTTCGTCTACGCACCACGTCGTTCGGCTGGGGTCGCCATCAAGCAAAAATCCCAAAACGTCGAGCTGACCAATTTCACCGAGGCCATGTACGCGGCCCGCGAGTCAGCCATGGAACGAATGCAGCAGTCGGCGCTGGCCATGGACAGCACCGGCGTCGTCGGAGTGCGGGTGACGGAGGGACCCATGGACTTCGCCCACCACGCCGTGGGATTCACCGCCTATGGCACGGCGGTCCGCCTTACCGCGGAGCGTCACCAACCCCTGGCGCCGCGGATGGTCCTCCCGCTCGACGACCCGGCCCCCGAGTTCGATGTCACTTCGCTCAGGAGCAGGTGACAGCCGAAGTGATGCGGGCCGGCACGTGGTTCGCCGCTTCGGTAGGCCTGCCGTTCTGGCATGGCGGGGCGGTACGTTGGACCTATGACCGGTGACTCGAAGCACATGCACTTCCGGCGGATGGACGAAGGATCCGATGCCGACTTCGCCATCCTCGCCGAGGTTCACCGGCATGCCGCCCACCACCTGCCCGACCTTCTGATCGGCATGCTCACCGATCTCCGCGGGGACGAGCAGTACCCCATCGATCGTCAGGCCCACAGCCTCCAGACGGCCACGCGCGCACTCCGGGACGGTCGGGACGAAGAGTACGTGTTGTGTGCGCTGCTGCACGACGTGGGCGAGTCCCTCGGGCCGTTCAACCACGGCGAGGTGGCGGCCACCATCCTCAGACCGTTCATCAGCGGCGCCAACTACTGGATGCTCGCCCACCATCCGATCTTCCAAGTGTACTTCTTCGGAAAGCACCTCGGTCTCGATCCCAACGAGCGCGACGAGTACATCACCAGCCCCCACTACGACCAGACGGTCGAGTTCACCGCACGGTACGACGAGGTGTCCTTCGACCCCGACTACGACAACGAGCCCATCGCCACCTTCGATCCCATGGTCCGGCGAGTCCTCGACAAGGAGTGGTCGCCGGCGACCTAGCCGGGTCGTCGGTCCGGACCGTCGTTTGGTCTGCCCGCCCGACCCATCCGGCGGGGCTCCCCGTCACGCCGGGCTGTCCCCCTTCCGCCGGCGCCAGGCAAACCAGGCGAGCACCCCCATGATCATGGCCCCGGCCGCCGCCAGTCCGGCCAGCGCGCCGGGCGGCAACCCACCCGAATCCGTCGCCTGGGCCGGACGGACGGGGACGGCCGGATGGGCCGGTGCGGTGCTCGGTGCAGTGGTGGCCGGAGCGCCCACCGCCGGCGCGGTGAACGCCGCCACCCGATGGCCGGATGGGACGACCAGGAAGCCGTCGCCCACACTCGGTGTCGGGAAGTGGTTGTCGGGCGGACCGATCGTCGCCCGTTGTCGCACCGCCCCGGTGGCCGGGTCGAGGCCGTCGAGCACGCCGGTAGCCCCGATGGTCCAGACCAGGCCGCCGGCCACGATCGGAGGGCCGCCGCCTGCGCCCGAGGACCACAGCATCTGGATCCTCGGCGGCGACCCCGAGACGTGCACGGCCACCACGCCGGCTGTGCACGGAAGGTAGACGACCGACCCGACGACCGCCCCACCGCCGTCCACATCGTCGGAGCAGACCCCGGTGAGCTCCGTCTGCTGGCCTCCGATGCCGCCGAGATGGGCCGCATCCAACAGGAAGGCAGTCCGCGACTTGCCCGCCACCACCACCTGGCCGTCGGCGAGCAGAACGGGTTCCATGGACAGATCACGGTCGGCGGCATTGTCGGCGGCCCAGTCGCTCGGGGCGAAGAACTGCCGCAATTGAAGCGTGGGCGAGAGCTCGAGCACCGAGTCACTGTTGTCATAGGCATGCTGGGAGGAGGTGACCGACCCGTTGCCGGCGCTCACCCAGATGTCTCCCTGGGCGTCGACGGCCGGCGCCCCTCCACCCATCCAGACCGCGCCTTGCGCCTCACCCGCTCCGGCGTCCACCGCGAAGTCGCGCGGCGTGCCGCCCGACTCGCCGACGGCCACCACCCACCCCCGATAGGTGGAGCAGTCCCCGTAGTTGCCGCCGAACCCGAACACGACTTGGCCGGCGTCGACGGCCAGACCGGTGCGCTGCAACAGGGCGGAGCTGAGCGCCCCGGGCGGGTCCACATTGTCGGTCATCTCGACCTGGCCCGTGGCGGTGCTGAGCCCCACCAGCACGTGCACCGGCCGCCCCCGCACCAACTCGTCGGCGATCACGAAGATCTCACCGCGCCCGGCATCGATGACCGGGGTCCCGGTGATCCCCACGGTCGGCTGGATGTCCCCGCACGGCAGTGACGAGGCCGGCACGGCGGTGCCCACCCGGGTGGACCACAGGACGGCTCCGCTGTTGGCGGCCAGCGCGTAGACCCGATCGTCCTCGGTGGCCACATAGACCCGACCATCGGCCACCAGCGGCTCACCGAAGAGAGCGCCGTCGAGGGTCGGCGAGGTCCACGCCGGGGCGGCGGTGTCGACCGAGGCCGCCGCGGACGATACCCCGTCGCCGACGCTGTCGCCGTGGTAGACCGTCCACGAGAGTTGGTCGGTGGCTCCCCGTGCCGCAGGTGCGGGAACGGCCAGCGCCACCGCCAGAGCCGTCGCGGCCACCAGGGCCAGCCCGGCCGCCATGTGGGCCGCGATGCCGGTCGAGCTCAGCCGGTGGCTGGGCGGACTCACGTGATGGACGGCCCGCGCGTCGCCGTGGCCGGGATCACCGGATCAGGCTAGCCACCGGTTTCCGACAACTCTGGTCGGGCGGTCTGTATCCCCGGGATCAGACGACCGGAGGGCCCTGCTGTCGGACCGACTCCACCGTCTCCATTGCCGCGCGTAGCTCCTGCAGCCACTCGTCCGCGTGGGTGGCCACCAGTTTGACGCACCAGGCCAAGGCATCGGACCGACTGCGGGCGACGCCGCTGTCGACGAGCGTGTCGAGCACCCGACGTTCGGGCTGGCGCAGCCGGGTCATGACCGGTACGGACAGATTGGTGAAGACGACAGACGTGTCGCCGACCTCGGCGCCCCAGGCCACGCACCGGCCGAAGAGCCGCTCGGCCTCGCGAGCAATCGCCATGCGCTCCGGCCGGGTCTCCTCGCGGAACCGGCTCATTCGGCCGGCCTCGCCGGCGGATCTGGCCGACTCGTCGTCGCCCTCGGCGAGATCGGGGGCAGCAACGCGGCCCACGATCACGATCTCGTCCCGATCGACCGTCACTGTGGGCGGGCCCTCGAACCACCCGCTCGGAAGTCGGCCGGCCAGCCACCCCACCACGTCCCCGGGCTGGCCTTCCGCCTCGCCCGAGCCGGGCGGGGGTGCCGCTCGGCCGCGCCCGCCACCACGGGATCGCCGTCCTACGTTGCTGCCCTGCTCCGGTCCCATGGGGGCCTCCTTGTGTTGATTACATACTTACATTATTACACTTTCGGCTACGTGCAAACCCGGCTTCCCCGCCTCGTCCGCGGCGTTCCGGCCGCCGTCGGTTGGCGCGCCTCGGTCGGTATGTTTGGCCGCGCCCGTGGACGAGACCCGAAGTGACCCCATGCCGGAACAGCGGAAGACCCGACGATGCTTCGCTCTCCATTGACCCTGGGGGCTGTCGCCGCCCTGTCGGTGCTGGCTCTCGTCGTCGAACCGGTGGCTCCGGCCGCGGCCGCCCGGCCCCACCGGTCCAGGACGGCCGCGCCCAGGACCAGCACGACCGGGGTGTCCAACACGACCACGACCACGATTCCTGACCTCGCGTCGCGGTGTCCATGGCTGGAGTCGGCCATCGACAGGGGTGAGTCGCCCGGTCAGCTGGCACAAGCGGTGCTGGAGCGGATGACGGTCACGGAGAAGGTGGCCGAGATCGCCTTGGTGAGCTCCGGGGACTACGAGAACGTCAATGCCGGTATCCCCCGGCTGTGCATCCCGGCCCTCACTCTGCAGGACGGGCCGCAGGGGATGGCCTTCGGGGCTCAACACGTGACCCAGCTGCCGGCCCCGCTGGGGGTGGCGGCCACCTTCGACACCGGCATCGCTCGCGCCTACGGCGAGGTGCAGGGTTCGGAGGCCGTCGGGCAGGGGGTCGACGTCGTCCAGGGCCCGACCCTCAACATCGACCGGGTGCCGCAGAGCGGCCGCACCTACGAGGGGTTCGGTGAGGACCCCGTCCTGGTGTCCGCCATGGGCGTGGCCGACATCCGGGGCATCCAGGAGACCGGGGCCATGGCCATGGCCAAGCACTTCGCCGTGTACAACCAAGAGACCGACCGGAGCGTGCTGAACGACGCCGTCTCGCAACGGGCCCTCGAGGAGCTCTACCTCCCCCCGTTCGAGGCGGCGGTGACCCAGGCGGACGTCTCGGCCGTCATGTGCGCGTACCCCCGGCTGAACGGCACGTTCGAGTGTCAGGACGGCGCCTTGCTCGACTTGCTCCAGCAATGGGGATTCACCGGCTTCGTGCGATCCGACCTCGGCTCGGTGCACGACCCATTGGCCGCCATCACGGCCGGCACCGACCTCATCAAACCGGCCCGGGTCGATCGGCTCGCACCGCTCGTGGGCCAGCCTGGCCTGTCGGTATCGGCCGTCGATGCGGCCGTCACCCGGTTGCTCACCGCCATGTTCGCCCACGGGCTGGTGGGCCGGTCCGACGCCGGCTCGCCCGACTCGGTGGTCGACTCGCCCGCCCATGCCGCCCTCTCCCTCACCGCGGCCGAGCGCTCGGCCGTGCTCCTCAAGGACCAGCGTCGGATCCTCCCGCTGGCCCCGTCCCGCCCCCGGTCTGTGGCGGTCATCGGAGCCGACGCCAGCTCGGCGCCGGTGACGACCGGTTACGGCAGCTCCCAGGTGCTGGCGCCCTTCACCTCCACCCCGCTGGCGGCCATCCGCCGGCGGGCAGGATCGGGAACCACCGTCACCTACGCCAACGGCGGAAGCACCACGAGGCCGCTACCCCCCGTGCCGGCGGCCTACCTGACCCCGGCTTCGGGTGTCGGTCACGGGCTCACGCTCACCCTGGCCCAGACCGGAGCGGGCCCAGGAGCACGACCGGTCCAGAGCGTCGAACCCACGGTCGACGTGTCCATGCGAACCAATAGCACCTCCAGCCAACTGCTTCCCGGGTTGATTCACCCGCCGTCGGTGGAGCGGCGGCGGCCGCCCATCCCGCCCGGCCGGCTGCTACCCCTCGGCGGTCCGCCCCGGACCACCCGTTCCCCGGTCGTGCTGCCGGCGGGGTGGTCGGACGCCTCGGCCAGCTGGACCGGGACCCTCACGCCGCCCAAGACCGGGCTCTACACGATGTCCCTCCAGGGCGACGGGCAGGCCCAGCTCACCCTGGACGGCAAGCCGGTCGTCTCGGACACGCTCAACCACGCCCTCGGCCGGTGGTCCCAGACCGTCTCGCTGGTGGCCGGGCACCCCTACCAGGTCCGCCTGGACTGGGAGCCGGTCGACGCCACCAACTTTGCGGGCCAGTCGCTGGTCGTCCCGAGCTCGCTGACCCTCGGCTGGAGGTACGTGAGCGACGACATCGCCGCGGCAGGGGCGGCCGCTCGTGCCGCCAACGTCGCCGTGGTCTTCGCCGGCGACTACAGCTCAGAGGCGTTCGACCGGCCCTCCCTCTCGCTCCCCGGGGACGAGAACCAACTCATCACGGCGGTGGCCGCCGCCAACCCCCACACCGTGGTCGTGCTCAACACCGGCGGCCCGGTCCTCATGCCGTGGCTCGCCAAGGTGGCCGGCGTGATCGAGGACTGGTACCCCGGCGAACAAGCGGGAAGCGCCATCGCCGCGCTCCTCTTCGGTGACGTCGACCCGGGCGGCCGCCTGCCGGTGACCTTTCCCACCAGCGACGCCAGCGCGGCCATCAACACGACGGCCCAGTGGCCAGGGGTCGACTTCACCGCCACCTACACCGAGGGCCTCGACGTCGGCTACCGCTACAACCATGCCACCGGCGTCCAGCCCCTGTTCCCGTTCGGCTACGGCCTCTCCTATACCCGGTTCACCCTCGGGAAACTCGGGGTGAGGCGCACCGCGGCCGGGTACGCGCTGACGGTACGGGTGTCGAACAAGGGCGGCGTCGCCGGAACCGACGTCCCGCAGGCTTACCTGACCTACCCGGCCGCAGCCGGCGAGCCGCCGGCCCAGCTGGTCGCCTTCGCCCCGGTCACACTGGGAGCCGGCGAGACTCGCACCGTCACCCTGTCTGTCCCCGCATCCGCCTTCGAGTCGTACCTCAACGGATCTTGGTCCACCACCCCGGGCACCTACATCCTCTCGGTGGGCCAGTCCTCGGCCGACCTGGCGCTCCGTACCCAGGTGGCCGCGCCCTGACGGTTTCGGCGGGCTCCGCTCGGCGCTCCCCCGCCCGGAAACCGAGCGCGGGGGGCCCGGCTCGGCCTACTGTGCTCTCTCATCGGGACCCTCGGGCAGGCCTGCCACCGAGTCCGGCGAGTTCAGGTCCACCTCGCCGGAGAAACCGGAGAGAGAGGTCGACACCATGCTCAAGACGCCGGCTGAATCGGCATTCGCCTATGCGGGCATCCGTCAACGGGTGACCGAGCTGCTGGAGAGCACCTCCGACGACGAAGCCGCGTCGGTGACCGTCCCCGCCTGCCCGGACTGGACCATCACCGATGTCGTCGCCCATCTGTACGGCGTCGAGGTCGACATCATGGAGGGCAACCTCGAGGGTGCGGGCACGCCCGCCTGGGCCGATGACCAGGTCAGGCGATTCGCCCCGCTCGGTCTGCACAAATTGTCGGAGGCGTGGAACGAGACGAGCCCACGGGTCGAGGCCATGGGGGGCACGTTCCCGCCGCGTGCCGTCGCCCAGCTGGTCTTCGACGCCTGCACCCACGAGCACGACCTGCGTGGGGCGATCGGCTGCCCGGGCGCCCGCGACACCGACAGCGTGGTCATCGGGCTGACCTTCATCGAGGACTCGATCCGCGGGCTGGTCGAAGAGAAAGGTCTGCCGGGCATCGAGCTCGACTCGCCGCACTTCGAGGCCACCATCGGCCCGACGCCTGCGCCGGTGCGGGTGTCGAGCAGCGCCTTCGAACTCTTCCGGGCCTTCGCCGGTCGCCGATCCGCCGACCAGATCCGCGCCCTTCCCTGGCACGGTGATCCCTCGCCGTACCTCGAGTTCCTCGACCGAGGCCCCCTCCAGCCGCCTGACCGGCCGCTGATCGAGTGACCCTGGCCCGTCGGCCCGGGCGCAGCGCTGCACCGGCACCGGTGAGCGCTCGGGGCGTTCGGCTACCATGCCAGGGTCGTCCCGGGGCAGAAGACGCATTGGCCGCGCCTCGGGGTGGGGCCGCGCCACCGACCAGGACGGCCGCCCACCCACCGGCCCGTCGGCCGGCCACAGTGAAGGAGCCCCATGACCAGCCAATCTCATCAGGACTTCAAGGTGGCCGATCTGTCCCTGGCCGACTTCGGCCGCCGGGAGATCGAACTGGCCGAGCACGAGATGCCGGGGTTGATGGCCATGCGGGCCGAACACGGGGCCGAACAGCCCCTGCAGGGGGCTCGGATCACCGGCTCGCTCCACATGACCATCCAGACCGCGGTGCTCATCGAGACGCTGACCTCGCTCGGCGCCGAGGTACGTTGGGCCAGCTGCAACATCTTCTCCACCCAGGACCACGCCGCCGCGGCAGTGGTGGTGGGCCGCGACGGGACCGTCGACTCGCCCCGGGGGGTTCCGGTCTTCGCCTGGAAGGGCGAGTCACTGCCGGAGTACTGGTGGTGCACGGTGCAGGCCCTGCTGTGGCCGGATCGGGGACCGACCATGATCCTCGACGACGGCGGTGACGCCACGCTCCTCGTGCACAAGGGCGTCCAGTTCGAGAAGGCCGGGGCGGTACCCGATCCGTCGACGGCCGACTCGGAGGAGTTCGCGGTGGTGCTCGAGACCCTGGCCCGGGGGTTGCAAGCTGACCCCCGTCGGTGGACGACCATCGCCGACGGGCTCCTCGGCGTCTCGGAAGAGACGACCACCGGGGTGCACCGCCTAGCCGAGATGGAGCAGGCGGGCGAGTTGCTGTTCTCGGCCATCAACGTGAACGACGCGGTGACCAAGTCCAAGTTCGACAACAAGTACGGCTGCCGGCACTCACTCGTGGACGGGATCAACCGGGCCACTGACGTGCTCATCGGCGGCAAGGTCGCCGTGGTCTGCGGCTACGGCGACGTGGGCAAGGGGTGCACCGAATCACTCCGCGGTCAGGGGGCCCGGGTGGTGGTGACCGAAATCGATCCCATTTGCGCGCTGCAGGCGGCCATGGATGGCTACCAGGTGACCACGCTGGACGACGTGGTGACCACGGCGGACATCTTCGTCACCAGCACCGGGAACAAGGACGTGATCACCGCCGATCACATGGCCCGGATGAAGCACCAGGCCATCGTGGGCAACATCGGCCACTTCGACAACGAGATTGACATGGCCGGGCTGGCCGCGGTCGAGGGGATCGAGCGGGTCAACGTCAAGCCCCAGGTCGACAAGTGGGTCTTCCCCGACGGTCACGCGGTGATCGTCCTGTCCGAGGGCCGCCTGCTCAACCTGGGCAACGCCACCGGACACCCCAGCTTCGTGATGTCCAACTCCTTCACCAATCAGACCATGGCCCAGATGGAGCTGTTCACCAACGCCTCGCACTACGAGAACAAGGTCTACGTCCTGCCCAAGCATCTCGACGAGAAGGTGGCCCGTCTGCATCTCGACGCCCTCGGGGTCATTCTCACCACCCTCAGCAAGGAGCAGGCCGAGTACATCGGGGTGCCGGTCGACGGCCCATACAAGCCGGACAGCTACCGCTACTGATCAACGGGCGACCGGTTACTACCGGTACCTGGGCATCCCCGCCGGCACTGACCGCTGTGCTCAGGGCTTCCTCTTGGGCGCGGAGACACGCGCCACGGCCCCGATGGCCGGTGCCAGCGTCAGCCACAACCCGATGGTGACCACCATCGACGACAGGTACCCGAACGGGACATTGCCGACGTCTGTGTGGACGATGCCGGCGAAGATCATCAGCACCCAGGCGCTGACGAAGAACATGGGCCCGGCGGCAAACAATTTGAAGAAATCTCCCAAAGGACTCACCTCCACCCGGCATGGTAGGGAGCCGGGGAGGACCTACGACCGGGCCGGGGCTCAGCCCCGCGGGGCTTATGACCGGGCCGGGGCTCAGCCCGGGGCGCGGCAACACGTTCCTCCCGATGCCAGGGACTGCCAGATCGAGGCCAGCCGGCCGAGCTGCTGTTCCATGAGGGCGATGGCGTCGACCTCCGGGGCGGGGAGGTTCACATGGCCGAGGGTCACCATGGTGGGTTCGACCGGCCGGGGCGGGGTGTGGTCGCCGTGCCGCGGCGCCCCCACCCAGGCCGGATCGGGAGCCATCGGTCGGCTGACGGCGCGTTCGGCGCCGGCGAAGGTCCCGACATAGGTGTGGCTACGCTCGCCGGTGGTCCACAGCAGCTTGGAGCCGGACGGATCGAAGTAGAACTCGGGAACCACCTGGTCGAGGTTGGTGAGCCGACGGACGGCGCGGTTCCTGAGGTCGAGTTCGTAGAGATCGGTGCGGAACCGCGGGTCGAGCACGGTGAAGACGAAGACCGGCCCGACCACGTCGTTCTCCGACGGCGGGTCGTAGCCGGCGGCCTGAGCCTCGCTGACCACGGTCTGGTACCAGGTGGGGGTGGCCCGGCTCGACATCCAGATCACGTCCTTCATGTCCGGGGTGAACACGGCCTGCTCGTCCCAGCTCGGGTTGCCGTCGGTGAGATGGGTGACCAGCGGATGGGCCGGGCTCGCCCCCCGGCCGTAGAGACGAAGGAAGTACAGCTCGGAGTTGAGCCACCCGATGCGCTTGTCCCCGTCGGAGCTGAACGACGTGTACAGGACGCCGCTACCGTCGGGGGCCCACACCTGCGTCTCGTAGGCATTGTCACCCCCCGGCGCCACCGTCGTCACGTCGGCGAGGCGCGGGGCTCCGTCCGGGCCCACCACGAACGCGGCCAACCGGATGGTCCATTGCGTCCCGCCGTTCGCCAGCGGCCCGTAGTCGACGTGGGTCCAGATGAGGTGCCTCCCGTCGGGCGACCAGTAGGGGTGGTAGTTGTCGTACGAGTCGCCGCTCTGCTCGAAGGCCGAGAGGCCCGGACCGGTCAGGCGGGTGACGTCACTCCCGTCGGGTCGCATGACATAGAGGTCGGTGCCGAACCCGCCGAGGCACGGGGACCCGAAGGTCACCTGCTGGCCGCGGAACGAGCAGAACAGGATCCAGTCACCGCGCGGGCGCTCTTGGGGGAACCCGTTCGGCCCCGGCTGCCCGCAGGTAAGACAGGACATCGCCTTCCCGTCGAGCTGGCTCACGTAGACCTGGGAGACGCCGGCCGGGTCGGACTGGTTGGAAAGTACCCGGCCGTCCGCCGTCCAGGACGGGTCCTGCCCGAACGTGAACGGATTCACGGCCGCGGTGAAGCGGGCGCTGAACGACGGGCTGGCCGGATCGGCCGGCGCCGCGTGGGACGGGCCGGCACAGCCGCCGAAGGCCACGACGACCAGGATGGAAAGGACGGTCGCGCCCCGGGCCGCCGGGGCCGCCGCGGCCCTCCTCCGACCCGGCCGGTTCGACGACCCAGAGGGGGCCACCGTCCGCTCAGCGATCGGCCGTCTCCAGCACGAGCAAGTGGGCGAAGCGCTCCCGCGCCTCGGCCCGCCGGGTGGGTACGTGCTCGCTCGGGACGTCGACCGGCTTGTACCCCTTCAACGTCTGGCGGGCCACGGTCACCTTGTGGACCTCATCCGGTCCGTCGTAGATGCGGGCGGCTCGGGCGTGCCGGTACATCGACTCCAGGGGAAGGTCGGTGGAGAACCCGAGTGCGCCGTGGACCTGGATGGCCCGGTCGATGACGTTGTAGAGAACGCCGGCCCCGTAGTACTTGATCATGGCGATCTCCACCCGGGCCGCCGAGGCCCCCTCCCGATCCATCTTCCAGGCCGCCTGCAGGGTCATCAGACGAGCAGCAGTCATCTCGGCCAGCGAGTCGGCCACCCAGTTCTGAACGGTCTGCTTCTCGGCCAGCAGCGAGTGGTGGGTGGTGCGGGACACTGCCCGCTCGCAGAGCATGTCGAAGGCCCGCTTCGACTGGCCGAGCCAGCGCATGCAGTGGTGGATCCGGCCGGGCCCGAGGCGCTGCTGGGCCAGGAGGAACCCCTCGCCCTCGTTCCCCACCAGGTTCTCGTAGGGGACGCGAACCTCGCGGTAGAGGATTTCGGCGTGGCCACCGAACTTGCCGTAATGGTCCACAGGGTCCTCCATGGTGGCCACGTCTCGCACGATCTCCACCCCGGCCGTGTCGGCCGGCACGATGATCATCGAACACCCCTGGTAGGGGTGGACGTCCGGGTTGGTCACGGCCATCACGATGAGGAAGTCGGCAACCGAGCCGTTCGTGGTGAACCACTTGTGACCGTCGATGACCCACTCGTCGCCGTCGCGGGTGGCCCGGGTGGTGATCATGGTGGGGTCGGCGCCTGCACCCGGCTCGGTCATGGAGAACCCGCTGCGCATCCGGCCGTCGAGTAACGGTTGGAGCCACCGCGTGCGCTGGTCCTCCCGTCCGGACGCCTCGATACCGACGGCCAGCAGCTCGGCGTTACCCGAGTCGGGAGCGTTGTTGCCGAAGACGACCGGGCCGTACGGGGTCTGGCCGAGGATCTCGTGCATGAGCCCGAGCCTGACCTGGCCGAACCCACCCCCGCCCAGCTCGACGGGCAGATGGGAGGCCCACAGGCCGCGGCGCCGCACCTCCTCCTGCAGGGGCTTGACCGCCTCGAGCATGGCGTCATAGCCCAGCGACAGCGTCTCTAGGGGAATGATCTCGTCACGAACGATTTGCCGCATCCAGGCCAACTGCTCTTCGAACTCCGGCTCGGTGGAAAAATCCCATGCCATGGTGGCTCCCCCAGTCGTCTTTCCAGCCGGTCGGCGAGGCCACTACCGTAACGGCATGCCCGGCGACCCCGCACCCGATCCCATCCGTACCATGGTCACCTGGTCCACGCCCGGCCGGGGACTGACGGGCGCCGTCCCGGGCGGCGGAGCGGTCGACGGGGTACGGGAGTTCGGCGCCGAGCGAGCGGTCGACGGGGAGACGGCACGGGCCACGTTGGCGTCGGCCGAGCGGTCCCTGCTCGACGACCGCCGGCTGCTCACCGCCGCCGAGCTCGAGGAGCTGGCCGGGCTCCCCGACCACTGGGTGACGTCGCTGGCCGCGCTGGCCCACCAGGTCAGGCTGGCGTGGTGCGGCCCCGAGGTCGAGGTGGAGGGCATCCTGTCGGCCAAGACCGGTGGCTGCCCCGAGGACTGCCACTTCTGCTCGCAGTCGTCGCGCTTCGAGAGCCCGGTCAAGGCAACTCCCTTCGCCGACTCCGGCGAGGTGCTGCGGGCGGCCGAGGAGACCCGGGCCGCCGGGGCCTCGGAGTTCTGCATCGTGCTGGCCGTGCGCGGCCCCGACGAGCGGACCATGCAGCGCCTCCTGGAACTGGTACCCCTCATCCGTGAGCACACCGGGCTCAACGTGGCGGTGAGCGCCGGTCTGCTCACCGAGGACCAGGCTCGTCGCCTGGCCGAGGGCGGTGTCCACCGCTACAACCACAACCTCGAGACGTCGCGCTCGTACTTCCCGACCGTGGTCACCACCCATACGTGGGAGGAACGTCAGGCCACCTGCCGATTGGTGCGGACACACGGCATGGAACTGTGCAGCGGCGCGCTGATCGGGATGGGTGAGACGTCGGCTCAGCGGATCGAGCTCATCCTCCAGCTCCAGGAGCTCGATCCCACCGAGGTCCCCCTCAACTTCTTGAACCCGCGACCGGGCACGCCGCTCGGGGACGAGCAGCCGGTGGCGGCGTGGGAGGCCATCCGTTGGATCGCCCTGTTCCGGCTGGGCCTCCCCGGCGTCGTCCTCCGCTACGCCGGAGGCCGCGAGGTCACCCTGCGCCAATTGCAGTCCATGGGCATGACCTCGGGCATCAACGCGCTGATCGTCGGGAACTACCTCACCACCCTCGGGCGGTCGGCCGAAGAGGACCTCCGCATGCTCGAAGACCTGCGCATGCCGGTGCGGGCGCTCACCGGCGTGCTCTGACCGCGGCATGGGCCGAAACGGACAGGGCGGCAACGGACAGCGCGGCGGCGAACAGCGCGGCGGCGAACAGCGCGGCGGCGGACAGGGTGGCGGCGAACAGCGCGGCGGCGGACAGGGCGGCGCCACCCACTGCACCGGTTGCGGCTCCGAGTCCTGCCCGGGATGCCTCCGCGCCCTGGACCCACCGCGGTTCTGCCCCACCTGCGGCCGGAGGTTGACCGTCGCCGTCCGTCCCGGGGGGTACCGGGCCAGCTGCCGCCACCACGGTGACCTCGCCCCGTCGGCCCCCGGGGGTGCGGTCCGGCCGGGCGGCTGACCCTCGACCCACCGCGAGACCGACCTGGCCCACCCGGCGGCCCACTACCTTGATCGCCTATGGCGGCACCCACCGATTGGTGACCCGTCACGCCCGGCGGATCACCGTCACCGTCGAGATTGCCTTCGCCTTCTGTCTGGTCGTGAGGGGATTCGGGGAGGGGCGACCGCTCAGCCGGCCGGGACCTTCCACCCCCGGGCCTCGGCGATCTCCCTGCAGGTGGGGCACAGCGGATAGCGACCGGGATTGCGGCCGGGTACCCAGATCTTGCCGCACAGGGCCTTGACCGCGGTTCCGTTCACCATTCCCTCGACCACCGAGGGGCCGGCCGAGACGAAGTCGCCGTCGGATGGCTTGAACCCCTCGAGGACGATGTGCGACATGCGCTCGTGATCCTCGTCGAGCTCGGGATCGACCCGGGCCGGCTGGACGGTGGTTCCGGTGTCCGTCATGCCACCAGGATCGCGCATCCAACCGCGGGTCGCCTGCCCTACCGGGGTAGGCGAGCGGTGACCAGCCCCTACGCTGTTCGTCCATGACGGCACGAAGCCTGGTCTTGGCCTCGGGCTCTCCCGCCCGGCTGCGGCTGCTGCGCGACGCCGGTTTCGACCCGAAGGTGGTGGTGAGCGGGATCGAGGAGTCCGGCGTCCAGGCACCTGACACCACGGGGCTGGTGACGCTGCTGGCCGAGCGCAAGGCGGCGGCCGTGGCCGACGTCTCGGGCCACGCGGTGGTGGTCGGATGCGACTCGGTGCTCGACTTCGGCGGCCGACCCCATGGCAAGCCGTCATCGGTGGACGAGGCCCGGCAGTGGCTCACCTCGATGCGCGGGCGGTCGGGGACCCTGTTCACCGGGCACTGTGTCATCGACGAGCCGAGTGGCCGCCAGGCCGCCGGCGTCGCCGCCACCGTGGTCCGCTTCGCGGTGACCACCGACGCCGAGCTGGATGCGTACCTGGCGACCGGTGAGGCCATGGACGTGGCCGGCGGCTTCACCCTGGACGGCCGGTCTGCCCCGTTCGTCGACGGCATCGACGGCGACCCCGGCACCGTGATCGGGCTCTCACTCCCGCTCCTCCGCTCGCTGCTCGCCGAGCTTTCCATCCCGATCACCGACCTGTGGGCACCGGTGGGGCCATGACGGCTCGGCTTCCCACCCTCAAGCTCGGTGCCATCGCCGTGGATCCTCCGGTCGTCCTGGCTCCGATGGCCGGTGTCACCAACATCGCCTTCCGGCGGCTCTGCCGCTCGTTCGGAGCCGGCCTGTACGTGAGCGAGATGATCACCGCCCGGGCCCTCGTCGAGGGCAACGCCAACACGGTCGGGATGGCTGCGTTCGGGGACGACGAACCGGTCCGCAGCGTGCAGCTGTGTGGTGTCGACCCCGCCGTCATGCACGCAGCCGTGGACCGGCTGATCGGCGAGGTCGGCGTCGACCACATCGACCTCAACTTCGGGTGTCCTGCCCCGAAGGTCACCCGCCACGGCGGCGGCGCCGCGCTCCCCGTCCATCGTGGCCTGTTCCGCTCGATCGTGGGCGCGGCGGTACATGCGGCAGGGACCGTGCCCGTGACCGTCAAGATGCGCCTGGGCATCGACCACACGAACCTGACCTACCTGGAGGCGGCTCTGGCGGCCGAGGGCGAGGGGGCCGCGGCCGTCACCCTGCACGCCCGCACCGCGGAACAGCTCTACTCCGGTTCAGCCGACTGGCCGGCCATCGCCCGGCTCAAGGCGACCATCGCTTCGATCCCGGTGTTGGGCAACGGGGACATCTGGGAGGCGTCGGACGCGCTCGACATGGTGGCGGCCACCGGATGCGACGGCGTGGTGGTGGGGAGGGGCTGCCTCGGTCGGCCCTGGCTGTTCCGGGACCTGGCCGACGCCTTCGCCGGACGGGAGCTGAGGCGCCCACCCCGGCTGGGTGAGATCGCCCAGATGATGCGCACCCATGCCGCCCTGCTGTGCGAGTCCTTCGGTCCGGACCTGGGCCCGCGTCAGTTCCGCAAGCACGCCGGCTGGTACCTCGCCGGCCTGCCGGTCGGGCCGGCGGTCCGGCGGTCCCTCTCGCAAGCCTCGTCACCGGCCGAGATCCACCGCCTGATCGAGGGTCTCGATCCGGGGCTCGACTTCCCAGCCGCTGCCCGCCGGGTGGTGCGAGGCCACGCCAACGGTCCGAGAAGCGTCCATCTTCCGGCCGGCTGGCTGGAGGACGTCGACGATCCCCGCCCACCGCCCGGCGGCGACATCCTCGTGTCCGGAGGCTGAGCCCGCACCGGCTGCGCCGGACATGTGTGGGACACTGATCAGCCGGATCGCATCCGCAGAGCGCCGGGTACCGGCCCGCGACCGCCCGCGAGGTCCTTCTGTATCCCCCATGATCGTCGCCTCTTCCCTCAACATCGAGATCGGTGACCGACCACTGCTGCGTGACGCCTCGTTCGTGATCGGTGCGGGTGAGAAGGTCGGCCTCGTCGGGCGCAACGGCGCCGGCAAGTCGACCTTCATCTCTGTGGTGCTGGGTGAACCGGGGCGCAGCGTCCGGTCGACCGGCAATGCCCGGATCCGGGGCACCTACGGCTACCTCCCCCAGTCCCCGGTGAGCCACGGCCTCGGTCTCGAGCCGAACGGCTTCTCCCACGTGCTGTCGGGCCGAGGCCTAGACGTGCTCGACGACGCGCTCGACAAGGCGCGCGCCCACATGGCCAAGGACCCGACCGGCGAGAACATCGAGCTGTTCACCGATCTCGAGGAGCAGTTCCGCCAGAACGGCGGCTACGAGGCCGAGTCCGCCATGGCCCGACTGGCCGATGGCGTCGGGCTGCGCCAGGACGTGTTGCTCGAGGACATCGAGGGCCTGTCGGGCGGGCAGCGGCGCCGCGTCGACCTGATCCGGGTGCTCTTCCAGCAGCCTGACATCATGATCCTCGACGAGCCCACCAACCACCTCGACGTGGCGGCCAAGCGGTGGCTCATGGGCGAGCTCGAGGGCTTCGCCGGGGCCATCCTGATGGTCTCGCACGACATCGGCCTGCTCGACCGGTCCATCGACAAGGTGCTGCACCTGGCCGACGGCCACCTGCAGGAATTCAGGGGCACCTACTCGTCGTACCTCATCCAGCTGGATGCGGATCAGAACCGCCGGGAGCGGGCCGCGGAACTCGAGACACGCGAGATCAAGCGTCTCTCGTCACTGGCCGATTCCATGCGCGGCAGCACCAACCGCCGGGCCCGTGTGGCCAAGTCGATCGACAAGCGGGTGGAGCGGCTCGAGTCGAGCCGGACCGAGGTGCGCCGGCGTGAGCGGAGCCGCGCCTTCCGCCTGCCGGCGCCCCGGCGGTCAGGTGAGGTGCCGCTGAAGACGGTCGGCCTCGGGGTGCGCTACGGCCCGTCGGCCGTCCTGCACGGTGTGAGCCTGCAGTGCGGCCGGGGCGACCGGGTGGTGGTGACCGGGCGTAACGGCGCCGGCAAGTCGAGCCTGTTGCGGTGCCTCGCCGGTACGCAGGAGCCGTCCACCGGCACGGTCGAGCACGGGGCGAACGTGACCGTCGGCTACTTCGCCCAGGAGCACGAGCAGGTCGACCTCCGAGCGAGCGCGCTCGACAACATCGACGACACCATCCTGGCCACCGAGAGCGAGCGACGGGCGCTGCTCGGCATGTTCGGCCTCACCGGCGCGGCGGCTCACCAGATGCCGGGGACGCTGTCCGGCGGCGAACGGGCCAAGTTGGGGCTGGCCATGCTGGCGGCCGGCCGAGCCAACGTCCTGCTCCTCGACGAGCCGACCAACAACCTCGACCCGTCCTCCATCGAGGCGGTCGGCACCATGCTCAGCCGGTGGCCGGGCACCATCGTGGTGGTGAGCCACGACCGCGCCTTCGTGCAGGCCCTGGAGCCGACCCATCGCCTGGCCCTCCCGGACGAGGTCTTCACCCACTGGGACGACATCCACCTCGACGAGGTCGAGCTGCGGTAGGCCCCGTCCCCTCCCTCAGGGTGCGGTTTGCGGCGCCCGCCCGTTGGCGGCCGCGTCACCGGCGTCGCCGACGTCCCGCATGGCGTCGACCAGTACCTGGGCCGCACCGACCAGCCCGGCGGCCTCATAGGGCACGACGAGCTTCGAGTTGGTCGAGGAGGCGAGCGCCTGGATGGCCCGCAGCTGCATCACCGCCAGGGTGTTGGGCTTGATCTTCGATTCGTCGATGGCGTTGAGGGCCGCCGCCTCCCCTTCGCCCCGCAACTGGGCCGCCCGCTTCTCGCCGTCGGCCCGGAGCTCGAGCGTCTGCTTCTGGCCCTCGGCGGCCAGGATCGAGGCCTGCTTCTGACCTTCGGCTTCGAGCACCGCGGCCTGCTTGCGACCTTGGGCACTGTTGACGGCGGCCTGCTGCTCCCCCTCCGACTTCAAGATGGCGGCCCGCTTGTGCTGCTCGGCCTCCTTCTGCTCGGACATGGCCTGGAGCACGTTGTTGGGTGGCGTGATGTCCAGGATCTCGATGCGGTTGAGCCGTACGCCCCACTTGAGCGTGGCTTCGGCCATGTGGTCCTGCATCTTGGTGTTGATGGTCTCCCGCTCGGACAGGGACTCGTCGAGCGTGAGCTCGCCGAAGACGGCGCGCAGTGCGGTCCGGGCCATCTGGTCGATGGCCAGGCCGAAGTCGTTGACCTCGAAGAGGGCCAGCTTCACGTCGGTCACCTGGCAGAAGATGGTGGCGCTCACGTGTAGTGACACGTTGTCCTTGGTGATCACGGACTGTTGGTCGCCGGTGCGGGGAAACTCTCGGATGTCCACCTTGTCCATCCGATCGGCCAGGGGCATCAGCACGTGCAGCCCGGGCTGGAGGATCGTCCGGAACTCACCGAAGCGCTTCACCACCCCCACGCACCCCTGCTGGACCACCCTGAGGCACGACTTCAGGAACACGACGATGAGCACGAAGATGGCGACCCCCACCACAACCAGTGCGATGGACGCGCCAACTGAACCGATGATCATTGGGACCACCTCCTCGTCCCACTGTAGGCACGTAGGGGAGGTGTCGTGTCGGCAGGGCGATCAGTCCTCTGACGGATAGACCACGAGGAGGCCACGTTCGACGTCCGCCACGACCACCTTGGTCCCGACGTCGATGGTGGTCCCCGGGAACAGCGAGACCGCGTACCACTCCTCGCCACGGGAGAATACAGAGCCCGGTTGGTGGCTGTCGGACACCGGTTTACGCACGACCGCCGTCTCACCCACCATGCCGGAGACGCCGTTCAGCATGGTCGGTTCCGTCCCCGGACCCGACTCGCTGCGCCCATGGCGCTATCTCGGGGGCACGATCGCACCGGCTCCACTGCCACGCACTATACGGCGCTCGGCGGTGGCACGGTCCCGGGTGCCGGCCGAGATCGGATTACGGTTGACCATGGCCTTCGATCGGACCTCCCCGATGCCGGTCTCCCCGTTGACGGCGCGCAAGACCTGGCGAACCGTCGAGCCCCTCCACAGCCTGGTGTACTTCGCACCCGAAGCGTCGGCGTCGTACACGCAGTTGGGGATCCCGGAGGAGTCGGGCTACTTCGTGTCGCGATCGGCGCCGATGGGGGCGGTCTCCGACACCACGGTCATCGCCACCTTCTACAACTTCCGACCGGCAGTGGTGCGCGCCGCCATGGCCGGCGCCTGGGAGTCGGTGGCACCCTCACAGGTGCAGGCCGCCCGGCTGGAGGCGGCCGACGCCGCGCTCCGTCGGATGCTCGGTGACGCGGTCGGCTCCCCCGAGATGGAGCGGGCGGCCGACTTGGCCCGCTCCGCGGCGGTGCGCGCGGCCGAGCGGTGCGCCGGCCGGCCCCTCTTCGCCGGGCACGCCGGGCTGGATTGGCCGACCGAGCCACACACCGTGCTGTGGCACGCCCAGACCCTGTTGCGCGAGTACCGGGGAGACGGCCACATCGCCGCGCTGCTCATTCACGATCTCGACCCGGTCGAGGCCCTCGTCATGCACGCGGCATCCGGCGAGGTGCCCGTGGGGCTCCTCCGGGTCACCCGGGGCTGGACCGATGCGGAGTGGGACGACGGGGTGAGCCGGCTTCGCGGTCGCGGTTGGGTGGAGCCGGCCAGCCCGGACGGCGGACTGGCCCTCAGTACCGACGGGCACTCGGTGCGCCAGCGGATCGAGGACGTCACCGACCGGCGGGCCGTCTTCCCCTACCAGGCGCTCGGCGAGGAGGGGTGCACCGAGCTCCGTACCCTCGCCCGACCATTCAGCCGGGCGGTGGTGGAGGCGGCCGGCCTCAACTTCTGACGACAGGCCGGAGCGATGTCAAGAGGACGGTGAGGTGGCCGTGACCAGGTCGGCCAGCCCGTCCTCCTCCCCGGGGACGGCCATCACCCGGTAGCCGTCGCGCTCGACCAACCACTGGCGGTTGCGCCGGTGGAGGTCGTGATGGCGGTCGAACCGGTCGAGCACCACGACCGTGGGCACCGGAGGCCCGCCCGGCGGGACCGTGCCCAGGGCCTCCATCGAGAGACGCACCCCGTTGAGGCATCCGAGCCCGGCGTCGGCCACCAGCATCACCACGTCGGGCCGCAGGGCGACCACCATGTGGGTGACGTCTCCGTCGGACGCCTGCGGGGACCGCACCCCCCCGGCCAGCTCGACCATCCCCAGCGCGACACCGTCGGGAGGCCAGGCCAACTCACCCACCAGATCGGTCACCGAGAAGGCCGGACGCCCGAGCGCCTCGGCGGCCATCGGCGGGGCCATGGCCCGATGGTAGGAGCGCCACGACGGGCACACGACGCCGGGATCCTCGCCTGAAGCGGCGGCCAACACCTCGGCGTCGGTCGGTCCGCCGAGGCTCGCCCCTTCGGAGTCGACGTCGAACGACTGGGCCGGCTTGCGGGCGGCAACGGTGAGGCCCCGGCGGCGCAGCTCGCGCAGCAACTGGCTGCACACCCAGGTCTTGCCGACGTCGGTACCGGTGCCGCACACCAGCACCAGGTGCTCAGGGCGCACCGGCCCCCCGTGGCCCGCGGGCTCCGGGGCCGGCCAGCCCCGCCTCCACCAGTCCGGCGATGAGCCGGTCCACCTGCTCGTCGGTGTGGACGGCCGACACAGTGATCCGCAACCGGGACGTCCCCGGGGCGACGGTCGGGGGACGGATGGCCGGGACCCACACCCCGCCGGCCAGCAGCAACTCCGAGGCACCCACCGCGTCGGCCTCGGCGCCGACCACCACCGGGATGATGGGGGCGCGCCGGTCCAGCTGGCCGACGGCGGCGGCGACCCGGGCCACGTGCCCCGCCAGCGTGGCCCGCAAGGCCGTCCCCTCGTCGGAGTGCAGGACACCCACTGCGGCCAGGGCGGCGGCGGCGTCGGCCGGGGTGGGGGCGGTGGTGAAGATGTAGGGCCGGGCCCGGTTGACCAGAAGCTCGGTGAACGGGTCCGGTCCGGCCACGAAGCCGCCCAGCGAGCCGAGGGTCTTCGACAGGGTGCCCACCCGCAGGAGGTCGGCCCCGGGACCGTTCCCCCGAAGACCGGCGTCGAGCTCCGGGCCGAGCACGGCATGGGCCTCGTCCAGGACCAGCAGCGCGCCGTGCCGGTCGGCCAGCGCCACCAGGCCGGGCAGGTCGGCCTCGTCCCCGTCCATGGAGAAGACCGTGTCGGACACGACGATGGGCCGACCGCCAGGGCGGGTGGCCAGCATCCGGTCGAGCAGGTCCAGCCGGCCGTGCGGAAAGACGGTGACCCCGGCCCGGGCCAACCGGCACCCGTCGACGATGGAGGCGTGGTTGAGCTCGTCGGAGAAGATGTGGGCGCCTTCGGCTCCGAACACCGAAAGGACCGAGAGATTGGCGGCGAAGCCGGTCGGGAACAGCACCGCCCGGTCGCACCCCTTCCACGAGGCCAGGGCCTCCTCGAGCTCGGCGTGCACCGGCCGTGACCCGGTGACCAGGCGGGATGCGCCCGATCCGGCGCCCCAGCGGTCGAGCGCACGGTGGGCGGCGGCCACCACGGCCGGATGGGAGGCCAAGCCGAGGTAGTCGTTGGAGGCGAAGGAGACGACAGGCAGACGGTCACCGGGAGTGCGAGGGTCGACGAGGTGACCGGCCGGGCCGGCCGCATCGAAGGTCAGCGGGCGCCGCCACCGGCCGGCGACCACCACCGCGTCGGTCGAATCGTCCACCCAGGCCGGCCAGGGTGACACCCCGCGGGGCCCGGTGGCCGCTGGTGATGCCGGGGGCGCCGCACCGCCGGGGATGGGCGCCCTGATCACCGGCCCGTGGTGCCGACGACGGCTGCGATCGAGCCGGCCAGGACGTCGACGACGCGGTCGATCTCCCCGGTGGTGGTGGTGAGGGGTGGCATCAGCACCACCACGTCCCCGAGCGGGCGGAGCAGCACGCCGGCGGCCACGGCCCCGGCGCAGACCCGGCGGCCCCACCGCAGGGCCCCGGCCGGCGGATCGAGCTCGACGCCTACCATCAGGCCCCGCTGGCGGACCTCTTTCACCCCGGTCGATCCGGCGATCGAGCCGGCCAGGCGATCCGAGAGGTGGGCCGCCACGGCGTTCACGTGGGCCAGCACGCCCCATTCCTCGATGAGCTCGAGGTGACGCCTGGCCACCGCACAGGCCAGGGCGTTCCCTCCATAGGAATGACCGTGGTAGAAGGTCGACGGCCCGAGGTCGGCCCCGTCGAACGCCTCGAACACCGCGTCCGACGCCACCGTGGCCGACAGGGGGAGATAGCCGCCGGAGATGCCCTTGCCCAGGCAGAGGAGGTCGGGCCGGAACGACGGACCGGCCCACTCCGAGGCGAACAGCTTGCCCGTCCGGCCGAACCCGGTGGCCACCTCGTCGCACACCAGCAGCACTCCGTGCGCGCGACAGGCCTCCCCCACCACGGCCAGATCGGCGGGCTCGGCGACCAGCATGCCCGACGCTCCCTGCACCAACGGCTCGATGACCACCGCGGCCAGCGATCCGGCGTGGGCCTCGATGCAGGCGACCAGCTTGGGCGCCCAGTCGGCGGTGGCGTACCCCGGCGAGCGGACGACCGGGAACCGCAGCGGATCGAAGCAGGAGCTGCCAAAGCCTCCGTCGCCGAGCGAGAGGGCCCCCACAGTGTCGCCGTGGTAGGCATCGCCGAGCGCGATGAAGCGCTGGCGGGCGGGGTCCCCGCGGTTGATCCAGTACTGGAAGGCGATCTTGAGGGCCTGCTCGACGGCGACAGCCCCGTCCGAGGCGAACAGCACGTGCGGATCGTCCACCGGCACCACCCCGGCCAGAGCCTCGGCAAACTCCACCGCGGCGGTGCTGCCGTTGCCCAGCAGCGTGGTGTGAGCCACCCGGCCCAGCTGGTCGACCACGGCCCGGTCGAGCTCGGGCACACGATGACCGAGGGTGGTCACCCACAAGGAGGAGATGGCGTCGAAGTAGCGCCGGCCCTCGACGTCGATGAGCTCGCGACCCTCGGCCCGCTCCACGGTGACCGGGGCGTTGTCCGGATAGGCGGCCATCTGGGTGAAGCCGTGCCAGACCACGGCGGCATCGCGGGCCGCCCAGGGTCCGGCCACCGGCGGTGGCGAGGTTGGGACGTCTGAGCTCATCCGGCAGAGTCTTGTCGACCGCCCGGGCACCGTCGAACTCCGGTGCAGGACCGCGCCGGGCCGGGCGCCCGCTCGGAGCCGGGGCCCGTGCCCGCACCGGTAGGATCCGGGGCCATGGACCGGATCGGTGTGGTCGACACCATGTTCGCCCGTTACGACATGGGCGCCGAGGCCGTCGACGAGCTCCGGTCATGTCCCGGGTTCGGCTCGATGTTCGAGATCGAGCGCCGCACGGTTCCCGGCTTCAAGGATCTGGCGGTGGCCTGCAAACAGCTCATCGAGGACGAGGGCTGTCGGATCGTGGTGGCCCTCGGCATGCCGGGCAAGGCCGCCATCGACCAGGTCTGTGCCCACGAGGCCTCGGAGGGGATCATGCAGGCCCAGCTCATGACCTCCACCCACATCCTCGAGGTGTTCGTGCACGAGAACGAGGAGGAGGACCCGGCCCGGCTGGCCAAGGTCTGCGTGGACCGGGCCCGCAAGCATGCCCGCAACGCCTACTGGCTGGTGTACGAACCCGACCAGCTGGCCAAGCGGGCCGGCCAGGGGGTGCGCCAGGGGTACGAGGACGCCGGTCCCATCGCCGGCTGAGGGCGGTCAGGCGCCCGGCGCCGGATCGTGGGGCAGCCCGAGGGTGCGCTCGGCGATGATGTTGCGCTGCACCTCTGCCGTCCCACCGCCGACGGTCAAGGCCGGCGAGAACAGGAACCCGAACCCCCACAGGCGGGCCGACGAGTGGGTGAGCCCGGCCTCGGCGGGCGGGGTGGGCCCCCCGTCGGCGAGCATGCCCCGCGCCCCGGCCAGGTCGCAGGCCAGCCCCATCACCTGCTGGCCGTGGTGGTCGGCCAGCGCCTTGCGCACCGAGGCTTCCGGCCCCGGTTGCAGGCCGGCCATGGCGGCAGAGACGGTTCGGAGCCGGAGCAGCCGGAGGATCTCGGCCTCGGCCCACAGCCGGGCCAGGCGCTGGCGGAACACCGGGTCGTCCGTACCACCGCCCGCCCGCACCTCGTCGACCAGGTCGTCGGCGGTCGGGCCCATCCCCCAGAGGGCGCCCGACCCCGACAGGGAGACCCGCTCGTTGGCCAGCGTCACCTTGGCCAGGGCCCAGCCCTGGCCGCGCCCGCCGACCAGGCAGTCGGACGGCAGCCGCACCTCATCGAGGAACACCTCGTTGAAGGTGTGGGTCCCGGTCATGTCGGTGAGGGGCGCCACGGTGACCCCGGGTGCATCCATCGGGCAGATGAAGTACGAGATCCCGCGGTGAGGCGGTGCCTCGGGCTCGGTGCGGGCCAGCAGGATGCCGAACTGGGCGGTGTGCGCGTATGACGTCCAAATCTTGTGACCGCGCACCACCCACTCGTCCCCGTCGGCCTCGGCGCGGGTGGCCAACGAGGCGAGGTCCGACCCCGCGCCGGGCTCGCTGAACAGCTGGCACCAGACCTCCTCGCCGGCCAGGAGCGGGAGGAGGTAGCGGTCCTTCTGGGCCGGACTGCCGGCATGGACGATGGTCGGTCCGGCCCAGCCGATGCCGATGGTGTTGTCGGGCCGTCTCACCCCGGCCCGCCCGAGCTCCTCGTCCACGATGAGCTGGTGGGTCGGATCGGCGCCGAGGCCCCACGGGTGGGGCCAGTGCGGCGCCACCAGACCCTGTTCGGCCAGCTGGCGCGAAGTGGGCCGGGGGTGGGACTCCAGCCAGCCCCGAACAGCCGCCCGCCTGGGGTCGTCCGCCTGCGGCCGCGCGAAGTCCATGGAGGCCAGCGTAGGCTGCACCGGTCCGGGCGTACCTGTAGCCAGGCCACCCGGACCACGCGGGCCGAGGGGGCCGGCGGTCCGCCCGGCGGATGCGCGGGCCGGGGGGTGAGGAGTCGACGGTGAGCAAGTGGAATTTCGGGGACGTGTGGGAGGCGGTGGCCGACACCGTGCCGGACGCCCCGGCCCTCACGCATGGCGCCCGTACCGTCACTTGGGCCGAACTGGACCGGCGGGCCGACAACTTGGCCCGGTGGCTCCTCGGCGCCGAGGTCGGCTACCAGGACAAGGTGGCCCTCTACCTCCACAACTGCCCCGAGTACCTCGAGGCGACCTACGCCTGCTTCAAGCTCGGGCTGGTCCCGATCAACACCAATTACCGCTACGCCGACGACGAGCTGACCTACCTGTGGCAGAACGCCGACGCGGTGGCGGTGGTGTTCCATGGCTCCTTCGTCGAGCGCATCGAAGGGATCCGCGACCGCAACCCGGCGATCAAGAGCTGGCTGTGGGTGGACGATGGCACGGCCAGCTGCCCGCCCTGGGCCGAGCCCTACGAGGTGGCCGCCGGCACCACCGGCACCACCTCCGCCGACGCCTCGGAGTCGGGCCGGGTACGCGCCCCGTGGGGCCGGAGCCCCGACGACGTCTTCATGCTCTACACCGGTGGCACCACCGGCATGCCGAAGGGCGTCATGTGGCGCCAGGACGACCTCTTCGCCCGCCTCAACGCGGCGGGCTTCCGCCGCTATCCGCAGGACGGCGGGCCGGACGGCGTCCGCGCCGAGCTGGCCCAGAGCGGCCCGGGAACGACGCTCTTGCCGGCCTGCCCCCTCATGCACGGGACCGGTGGGTTCACCGCGCTCGAATGCCTCAGCGAGGGCGGCCGGGTGGTCACCCTGGCCTCGCGCCAATTCGACGCGGTGGACCTCCTCGACACCGTCGAGCGCGAACAGGTCAACGGGCTCGTCATCGTGGGCGACGCCTTCGCCCGGCCGATCCTGGCCGCCCTCGACGCCGATGCCGGCCGTTGGGATCTCACCAGCCTGGTGGGCATCATCTCGTCGGGCGTCATGTGGAGCGAGGAGACCAAGCAGGGCTTGCTGCGCCATCATCCCGGGATGCTGCTGGTGGACGCCTTCTCGTCATCGGAGGCGCTCGGCATTGGTAGCTCGGTGTCCTCGGCCGCGGGCGCCGCGTCGACGGCCAGGTTCACCCTCGGGCCCGAGGTCCGGGTCATCGACGACGCCGGGAACGACGTCGGGCCGGGCCAGACCGGCGTGCTGGCCCTGGGGGGACGCATCCCGCTCGGCTACTACAAGGACGAGGCCAAGACCGCGGCAACGTTCCGCTCCGTCGGCGGCGTCCGTTACTCGGTGCCGGGCGACTACGCCGAGGTGGGCGAGGACGGCTCGATCCACCTGCTCGGCCGGGGCTCGGTGTGCATCAACACCGGCGGGGAGAAGGTCTACCCCGAGGAGGTCGAGGAGGTGGTGAAGACCGCCCCCGGCGTGGCCGACGCGGTGGTCGTCGGGATACCCAACGAGCGCTTCGGAGAGGAGATCGTGGCTGTGGTCGAGCCCTCCCCCGGAGCGTCGGCCGACTCCCTCGACCCCGACCGGGTCATCGAGCACGTGAAGTCCAAGCTGGCCTCGTATAAGGCGCCGCGCCGCGTCCGCCTCGTCTCGAGCATCGGGCGCTCGCCCGCGGGCAAGGTCGACTATGCCCGCCACCGGTCGGAAGCGGTCAAATGGGCCGCGGGCCCGACACCCTGAGCCCGCCCGGCCACCGTCGTCCGTCCGCCGCCCGGGCCGGTCAGCCCTTGTTGGCTCCGTGGGTGCGGACGAAGTCGTTGACGGTGTAGTACGCGTCGATCGACTCGCCGGCATCGCCCCAGAACCCCTCGAGCACGTCGTAGGCCATGGTGCTTTGCTCGACGTAATGGTTGTTCACATCGGTGATCTCCAGCTCGCCCCGTCCCGAAGGAACCAGGGTGGGGATCACGTCGAACACTTCGGAGTCGTAGCAGTAGATGCCGGTCACGCCGAACTTCGAGTCGGGTTGGTCGGGCTTCTCCACGATGCCCACGACACGCTGCTCGTCGTCGAAGGCGGGCACGCCGAGATGTCGCAGGTGCTCTTCCTCCTCGACCGGGGTGAGCAGGATCCGCGCCCCGACCGGCTGGGCCTTGAAGGCATCGACCATGGGTTTGATCGAACCCTCGACGATGTTGTCGGCCAGCATGACGAGGACCGGCTCGCCGTCGACGAACCGGGCGGCCAGGCCCAACGCCTCGGCGATCCCGCCCGGACGGTCCTGGTACCCGTAGCTCAGCCGGTCGATCCCGAATTCGTGGCCGTTGCCCAGCAGCCGGAGGAACTCGCCGGCATGGGTCCCCCCGGTCACCAGCATGATCTCGGTGATCTCGGCCTTCACCAGGGCCTCGATCCCCCAGTTGATCATGGGCCGGTCGTAGATCGGCAACAGGTGCTTGTTGGTGATCCGGGTGAGCGGATGCAGCCGCGAGCCGGTTCCGCCGGCCAGGAGGACGCCCTTCATCCGGCCCACCCTAGACGTGAGGTACGGGGCCGGGCGGGCGACCGGCCGCTCCGCGCCCCCGGTTGCTCAGGGTGGGTCCGTCCCGCTCTGCCCACCGCGCGTCTCGGCGAGCACCGCGTCCGCCAGCGCGGGCCAGCTCTGCTCCGCCCACGCTCCGAAGGGGCGGTCGCTGAGCCCGGCACAGAGGACCCCGGCGGCCGGATCGACCCAGAGGAACGACCCGGAGCGACCGAAGTGCCCGTAGGTGGCCGGCGAATTGGTCGTCCCTGTCCAGTGGGGCTGCTTGTCGCCGCGCACTTCCACGCCGAGGCCCCAGTCGCAGGGCTCGAACCGGCCGAACCCGGGCAGCACGCCGGCCAGGCCCCGGAAATGGACGGCGACCGCGTCCCGGTGGGTCACCGCACCCACCAGGGTGGGCACCGCCCACTCGACGGCCAGCCGGACCAGGTCGGTGAGCGGGCCGCCGAGCCCGGCCGCGGCCGGGCCCGCCGGGTCGTCCGGACCGAGGGCGGTGGCGGACATGCCGAGCGGAGCGAGGACGCCATCGCGCAGGTAGTCGGCGAAGGACAGGCCGGACCGTTCCGCCAGCAGGTCGCCCAGCGCCCGGTAGCCGGCGTTGGAGTAGATGCGCAGCCGGCCCGGCGCGGCCAGGGGCGGGCCGGGGTCAGGGCCGAGGCCGGAAGCGTGGGCCAGCAGATGGCGCACCGTGGAGCCCGGCGGGCCCGCCGGCTGGTCGAGGGTGAGCGTGCCTTCCTCGACGGCGACCAGCACGGCCAGGGCGGTCGCCACCTTGGTCACCGACGCCCAGGAAAAGGTCTGGTCCTCGGGTCCGGTGGTGCCGAGCACATCGGCCCGCTCTGGTCCCGTCGGGCCGGTCGGGTGGCCCAGCCGGGCCACCCCGACGGCGGCCTCCCGCACCGGCCAGCCGGCCACCAGGCGGAGGGCTTCCATTGGTCGCCGGCTCGAGGTGGCGCGTGAGCCGGCCCGGCCGGTCAGACGTCGAGGAAGCGGCGCACGGCGAAGGCCGATCCCACCGCGCCGACCACTACGCCGACCAACGCCACCAGGATGCAGGTGCCGGCCACCTCCCAGCCACCGAGCGACATCTGGGCGATGATGCTGTTCTGGTTGGCCGCCGTCTTGGCCGTGTCGAGTCCGACGCCGTAGTACAGGGCGAGGACCACCAGCACGGCAACGCCCGCGCCGAGCATGCCCTGGATCAGTCCCTCGGCCATGAACGGCAGCCGGATGAACCAGTTGGTCGCACCCACCAGCTTCATGACCGACACCTCACGCCGGCGGGCGAAGATGGCCATGCGGATGGTGTTGAGGATGAGCACCGACGCAGACAGCAGGAGCACGACGGCCACCGAGAGGAACACCCACTGCAAAATGCGGATCACGCTCTGCATGGTCTTGATCTGCTGGCCCGGGTACTTGACCGACTGGACGCCGGGCTTGGAGATGAAGGCCTGGTAAACGGCCGGAGCTTGTGAGGGATCGTTGAGCACGCAGCGGAACGAAGAGGGGTAGTCCGCCTGGGTGGTGACGTCGATCTCGTCGGCCGGCAGGATCTGCCTGGCCTCGTTGTAGTCGAAAGCCTGGCTGCGCTGGATGCACGACTTGATGAAGGGCGACTGGCCGAGCTCGGTGCCGATGGCCTTGGCCTGCGAGACCGGGGCGCCGGCCTTCACCCACACGATGGCCTGCACCCCGTTCTGCCACTGCACGGTGGCCTTGGACGCCCCCTGCTTCAGCAGCAGAGAGGAGCCGACCAGCGCCAGCGAAACGGCCACGGTGAGGATGGCGGCCACCGTCATGAGCCGGTTGCGCCAGAGGTTGGTCATCGCCTCGCGCGAGACGTAGCCGGCGGAGACCGGCATCAGGTGCGGCTGGCCACGCTGTCAGGTCGGGCGCGAGCAGGCGCCCCGGCCGGGACGTGCGCCACCGGCCCGGCCGGCGAGCCGGCTGTGGCCGCGGTGGTGGCGTTCTCGATGCCGTAGACACCGTGGGCCTGGTCGCGCACCAGGATGCCGCGGTCGAGTTCGATCACCCGGCGACGCATCTGGTCGACCATGCCCGCGTCGTGGGTGGCCACGATGACGGTGGTGCCCGTCCGGTTGATGCGGTCGAGCAGCCGCATGATCCCGAGGCTGGTGGTCGGGTCGAGGTTGCCGGTGGGCTCGTCCGCCAAGAGGATGAGCGGACGGTTCACGAAGGCCCGGGCCACGGCCACCCGCTGCTGCTCGCCGCCGGACAGCTCATGAGGCAGGTTGTCACGTTTGCGGGCCAGCCCGACCAGGTCGAGCACCTGGGGGACCTGGGCCGCGATGACGTGCTTGGGCCGGCCGATGACCTCCAGGGCGAAAGCCACGTTTTCGAACACGGTCTTGTTGGGCAGGAGCCGGAAGTCCTGGAACACGCAGCCGATGTTCCGGCGGAGGTAGGGGATTCGCCACTTGGCCAGGTGGCCGATCTGCTTGCCGGCCTCCCAGATGCGGCCGGAGTCGGGCATCTCCTCGCGCAGCAGGAGTCGGATGAAGGTGGTCTTGCCCGAACCGGACGGACCGACCAAGAAGACGAACTCGCCTTTGTCGATTGTCACCGAGCAGTCGTTGAGAGCCACTGTCGAGCCCTTGTACGTCTTGGTGACGTTCTGGAATTTGATCATGAGGTGGGCGTCACGAAAGGGAGGGGAACGTGCAGGACCAGTTGCTCATTCGGGTAAAGCTTACCCAAAGACCCGGGTCGGAAGACATCAGCCCTCTGACCTCCCCTGACGCGCTCCCTCGCGGCGGATGCGATTGCGGGACGAGACGCGCGCCGTCGCGCCCGTCAGCTGTCGCCGCGACGCTGCTCGGCCCGCCGGCGCAGCTCGGCTTCGATGAACGCGTCGAGGTCGCCGTCGAGCACCGCATCGACGTTGCCGGTCTCCTCGTTGCTGCGCAAGTCCTTGACCAACTGATAGGGCGCCAATACGTACGACCGGATCTGGTTGCCCCACGCGTTGTCGGTGCGGTCGCCCGACAGTTCGTCCAGGGTGGCCTGCCGCTCGGCCCGCTGGCGCTCGGCCAGCTTGGCCCCGAGCACCTGCATGGCCTTGGCCTTGTTCTGGTGCTGGCTGCGCTGGTTCTGGCATGACACCACGATCCCGGTCGGCAGATGGGTGAGCCGGACGGCCGAGTCGGTCTTGTTGACGTGCTGGCCGCCGGCGCCCGACGAACGGTAGGTGTCGACGCGCAGATCCTTCTCGTCGATCTCGACCTCGCCGGAGACGTCGTCGAGGAAGGGGACGACGTCGAGCGACGCGAAGCTGGTCTGGCGCCGGTGGGCGGCGTCGAACGGCGAGATGCGCACCAGTCGATGTACACCGCGCTCCGCGGCCAACAAGCCGAATGCGTGACGGCCGCGCACGATGAAAGTTGCCGACAGGAGACCGGCCTCCTGTCCGGGGGTTGCCTCCTCCACTTCGAGATCGAAGCCGCGGCGTTCGGCCCACCGCGTGTACATACGCAACAACATCTCGGCCCAGTCCTGCGCGTCGGTCCCCCCCGCGCCGGCATGGATCTCGGCCACCGCGTCGCCGTCGTCGTAGGGGCCGGTGAACAACGAGCGAAGCTCGAGCTCGCCGAGACGGCGATCGAGGTCGTCGGCCATCGACTCGGCTTCGGGCCGGACGGAGTCGTCGCCCTCCTCCTCGATGAGCTGGTGGAGGGTCTCAGCGTCGGACAGCTGCCCGGCCAGGCCGTCCATCTGCTCGATGTCCTCGTTGACCCGGCCCAGCTCGGTGGTGACCTCCCGGGCGTGGTCCGGGTCGTCCCACAGACCCGGCTCGGAGGCCTCCTTCTCCAACCGGGCCCGGCGCTCCTTGAGGCCGTCCAGGTCGAACAGGCGTTCGGCCTCCTGGTAGCGGGCCCTCAGCGAGGCCAGGACGGCCGCAAGGTCGACGCGGTCGGGCTCACCAGGCCCCCGCCGGGGGCCGTCGGACGCGGCCATCTCAGTTGGCGCCGTGGCAGAACTTGAACTTCTTGCCGCTGCCGCACCAGCAGGGTTCGTTCCGTCCGATCTTCTCGCGCTCCGACTTCACGATCGGCACTTGGGTCTCGCCGTCATCGGCGAGCTGGTTGGTGACAGCGCCGGCACTTCCCGCCAGCTCGGCGACCGCCAGTTCGGACTCGGTCGGTGGCGACGCGGCGAACGCGGCCGAGATGGCGCTGTCGCCTTGCACGGGATCGTCGGCCGCCAGGTAGCTGGCCCGGTCGAGATCGGGTTCGGCCGCCGGTTCGGTCAGCACCTGTACGTGGAACACGTAGCGGAGGTAGTCGTCGCCGATCCCGTCCATCAGCTTTCCGAACATCTCGAAGCCGTCACGTTGGTAGGCCACCAACGGGTCCTGGTTGCCCATGGCGCGCAGGTTGATGCCCTCGCGCAGGTAGTCCATCTCGGCGAGGTGGTCCTGCCACCGCTGGTCGATGATCTGCAGCATGATGTCGCGCTCGATCTGCCGGGCCGTCTCCGCTCCGCCGGGGATGGTCTCGTCCCGCTCGGCGTAGAGTTCCAGCGCTTCGGTGAGGATGCTCTCGGTCAGTTGGCCGACCGTGCCGGCGGCGGACAGGTCGTCGGCGGTGAACCGGGTCGGGTAGTACTGGGTCACCTCGGTGACCAACCGGGGCAGGTCCCATTCCTCGGCGTAGTCCGAGGGGCACGATGATGCGACCAGCGCGGTGATCGTCTCCTCGAGGAGCTCGATGGTCTCCTCCTGGAGGTCCTCTCCTTCGATGATCTGGTAGCGGCGGCGGTAGATGACCTTGCGCTGCTCGTTCATGACGTCGTCGTATTTGAGGACGTCCTTGCGGGACTCGGCGTTGCGACCCTCCACCGTGTTCTGCGCCCGTTCAATGGCCTTGGTCACCATCTTCGCCTCGATGGGGACGTCGTCGGGGAGCGCCCGTCCCATCACCCAGTTCATGGCGCCGGTGGCGAACAACCGCATGAGGTCGTCCTCGAGCGAGAGGAAGAACCGGCTCTCGCCCGGATCCCCCTGGCGTCCCGACCGGCCCCGCAGCTGGTTGTCGATGCGCCGGCTCTCGTGGCGCTCGCTGCCCAGCACGTAAAGCCCGCCGGAGGAGCGGACCTCCTCCCCCTCGCGCTGGCAGGTCTCCTCGAACTCGGCCTCGATCCGGCGTTGCTCGGCCGCGCCCTCCTCGGTGGTGGGGTCGAGGCCGCGGGCGTTCGCCTCGCGTACCGCGAGGCGCGCCGGATTCCCGCCGAGGATGATGTCGACACCACGCCCCGCCATGTTGGTGGCGACGGTCACGGCGCCCACCCGGCCGGCCTGGGCCACAATTTCGGCCTCTCGGAAGTGCTGCTTGGCGTTGAGCACCTCGTGGGGGATCCCCCGCTTCTCGAGCAGACGCGACAGGTGTTCGGACTTGGACACTGACGCCGTTCCGACCAGCACCGGCTGGCCGGCCGCGATCCGTTCCGCGATGTCGTCCACCACCGCGGCGAACTTGGCTTCCTCCGACTTGTAGATGAGATCGGGATTGTCGTCGCGGATCATGGGCATGTTGGTGGGGATGGGGACCACCGGCAGGTCGTAGGTGTTGGCGAATTCCGACGCCTCGGTCTCCGCCGTGCCGGTCATCCCGGCCAGCTTCTCGTACAGGCGGAAGTAGTTCTGCAGGGTGACGGTCGCCCAGGTGTGGTTCTCCTCTTTGATCCTCACCCGCTCCTTGGCCTCCACCGCCTGGTGCAGCCCGTCCGACCACCGACGCCCTTCGAGGGTCCGCCCGGTGAATTCGTCGACGATCTTCACCTCCCCTTGGGCCACCAAGTAGTCCTTGTCCCGCTTGTAGAGCTCCTTGGCGTAGAGCGCCTGGGTCAGGTGGTGGACGTAGTTGACCGCCACTGCGTCGTAGAGGTTGTCCACACCCAGCTGGCGCTCGACCTTCTCGATGCCGGCCTCGGAGGGGACGACGATGCGCTTCTCCTCGTCGACCTCGTAGTCCTCCTCGGCCCGGAGGGTCCGCACGACGCCGGCGAACTGGTAGTAGAGCTGGGCCGATTCGGCGGCCGGTCCCGAGATGATGAGAGGGGTGCGGGCCTCGTCGATGAGGATGGAGTCGACCTCGTCGACGATGGCGAAGGGGTGGCCCCGCTGCACCATGGCGTCCACCGAGCGGGCCATGTTGTCGCGCAGGTAGTCGAAGCCGAACTCCGTGTTCGTGCCGTAGGTGACGTCGGCGGCATAGGCCTCCTGCTTGGCCGCGGCGTCGTCGATGTCGGGGCCCACCCGCCCGACGGTCAGCCCGAGGAATTGGTGGAGTTGTCCCATCCACTCCGAGTCCCGGGTGGCCAGGTAGTCATTGACCGTGACCAAATGGACGCCCTTGCCGGCCAGGGCGTTGAGGTAGACGGGCAGGGTGGAGACCAGGGTCTTGCCCTCGCCGGTCTTCATCTCGGCGATCCAGCCGAAGTGGAGGGCCATCCCCCCCATCAGCTGGCAGTCGAAGTGGCGTTGGCCGAGGACGCGCCAGGCCGCTTCCCGCACCAGGGCGAACGACTCGACGAGCATGTCCTCGAGTGACTCGCCCTCAGCCAGCCGCTGCCGGAAGGTGTCGGTGAGGGCACGCAGCTCACCATCGGACCGCGCCTCCATCTCCGGCTCGAGCGCGTTGACCAGAGGCACCAGCTCGGCCAACCGACGGACCTTCTTCCCCTCGCCGGCGCGGAGGACCTTGGTGAGCACGCTCATGGGCTTCTCACTCTACCGTCGACGGTGTTCGACTCCGGGCCGCCACCGGAAGACGGGAGGCGGGTGCCAGGCCGAGCCGGTGCGGGGGCCCGGCCGGCGCCTTCAGGCGGTACGCACCCGTTCGTGGAGGACCGAGACGGAGTTGGCCTTGCGGCGACGGGCATTGGTGCGGGATACCACCCGACCCTTGGTCTTCTCCAGCTGATGCTCGAGCTTCTCCACCACCAGGTCCACCGCGACCAGCGGCACCGGGGCCGCGGCCCGGGCCCGGACGATGCGACCGTGTCCCACGATGGTCACCTCGCAGCACTCGGAGTCGGTGATGCGCGGGTTGCGCTCCTCGAAGAACTGCACCTCGGCGCGCTCCATGCCCGGGCACCGGTGACCGAGCCGGGCCACCTTCTCCTCGGTCAGCGTCCTCACGTCGTCGGACACAATTCTCCTGCCCTGCGCAATGACCACGTCCACTTGTTTGCCTCCTCAGGGTTGTGCTGCGGGAATTACCTCGGGTGTCGGTCCTTCCTGCTTGTCGGTGGCGGGAATGCGGTGAGCGGCGCGCGGCTGACCTGGTCTTTGACCCCACACTCGCCTGCAGCGGGGTTGACGGCCCCAGTCCGGCGGCGACCGGTCTGGCCGGTGCACCCCTCGGACCCGTTGGCGGGCCGCGTCGCCCCATCTCCGCCCGCCCCCGACAGCCGGGGGCGCCACGGGCAGGTCTTACTCCTAAGCCGCACCATGCTCAGCAACCATGCGTTGCCTTACGTGGGTCGTTTTGCCTGCGACTGGCATCGACTTGCAACCACAGACCCGCACGCCGCTCACCCGTTGCAGTGTACGCCCGGACCGTCCGAATTCCAGGGGCGAGGGGCCCGACTTCACGGGGTTGTTATGCCGCCGTCACCCGCCGGCAACAGAGCCGGCACGCGCCCAGGACCCCGTCGGGAAGAAAGAACTCCCAGGTCAGCGTGGTCCGCGTCGGGCCGGCCTCACTCGGGGCCCTTGAGCTCGAGCTTGATCTCGTCGAGGATCGGGATGGGACCGGGGTCGATGCCCTCGCGACCGGCCAGGTGGAGCGAGACGAAGTCGCCGACCAGGGCCAGGTCCAGCAGCTGGGCCAGGTCGCCTTCGCCGGCCGCCCTCACCTCGGCCACGTCGGCCACCACCTCGCGCAACACGTCGGTGACCAGCTCGAAGCGCCGGCTGACCTGGGGATGCTCCGCATCGTGACGCAGGTTGACCAGCGTGATGACCTGGCGGGTGGCGTCGCCGTTCTGCCCCCAGCCCGCCACCTCGTTGTGGCACACCTCCGGGTAGACGTTGAAGAAGGCGGGACTCTTGGCGTTCTCGTTGACCTGGGCCTTCCAGCGGAGGGCGGCGGCTGCGCCGAGGTCGCCGGAGCTGTGCACCAGCGGAATGGTGCGACCGATGATCCGGGCCACTTCCTCGGCCTCGTTGCCGGGCCGGAGGAGCTCGTCACGCCGGACGCGAAGCTGGTCGACGGCCTGGTCGACCCATTGCACGGCCCCGGGGAACAGACCGATCTCCTCGAGCAGGACCAGCGGCGGGATGGCCAGGGCGCCCAGCGCGGCGCGGGGCTGGGGAATGTCGTCGGGCACCGGCACGATCGGCACCTTCCAGTCGTCGGCCAGGCGGGTCAGGGCGCCCCCGGCGGCCACCACGACGAGGGAGGCCCCGGCCTCGTAGGCTCCGGTCGCCGCCTCGAGGGTCTCCTCGGTGTCGCCCGAGAACGACACCGCGAAGACCAGGGATCCCGTCCCCACGTAGTCCGGGGGCTCGTAGCCCTTGACCACCGTGACCGGGACCGGCATGAACGGTGCCGCCGTGGCCACCAGCACGTCGCCGGCTATGCCACTGCCACCCATCCCGAGCACGACGACGTTCTCCACTCGCTCGCGGTGGGGCAGCGTGAGGCCGCGGGCTGCCGACACCGCGGCCTCGACCTGCTCGGGGAGCCCGACCGTCGCGCCCCACATGTCGAGGCTGTCCACCAGGAGCGGGGACGGAGGAATCGAGAGCGAGCCACCGCCGGAGAGGGGGGCCACGGTCAGGAACCCTGCGGTTCGCTGGTGGTCCGGGCGCCTCCGGCATCTGCCTTCTGCATCAGCCGTTGGTGCTCGGCGTCGTCGGCGGCGACGGCCTCGTCGATGAGCATGACCGGGATGCCGTCGCGGACCTCGTAGATGCGGTGGAGGCGCGGGTTGTACAGGCGATCCTCGTCCGGGAAGTACAACAACGGGCCCTTGTCCTCGGGGCAGGCGAGAACCTCGATCAGGAGCGGGTCGAGTGTCATGCTGCCATCCTCCCTCGTCCGTCGGCCGCGGACCAGCCGGATGGCTCGGCCCGTGCCGGTTGCACCTCGCTCACGACCCGAGCAACCGCCTGATCTCAGCCTCGATCTCGGCGACGTGGGCGGCACAGGCGGCCTCGTCGGGGGCTTCAACGTTGAGTCTCAGCAAGGGCTCGGTGTTCGACGGGCGGAGGTTGTACCACCAGTCGCCCCGGTCGACGGTGAGACCGTCGAGGCGGTCGGCTGAACCGAGCGCCCCCGCCGCCCGCTCGACCTCCTCCGCCATGAGCTCGACGGCACGGGCCGGATCGTCGACCGCTGTGTTGATCTCCCCCGAGTCCGCATAGCGCTCGAACGGCCGGAGGAGCTCGGAGAGGGTCCTTCCCGACGTGCTGAGCAGTTCGAGGACCACCATGGCGGCGATGATCCCGGAATCGGCTCGGTAGTTGTCGCGGAAGTAGTAGTGGCCCGAGTGCTCACCGCCGAAGACCGCGCCGGTGTCGGCCATGACCTGCTTGATGAAGCTGTGGCCCACCTTGGTGCGGATCCCCGTGCCACCCTTCTCGGCGATGACCTCGGGGACCACTCGCGAGCAGATGCAGTTGTAGAGGATGGTGGCGCCAGGATGCTTGTCGAGCATCGACGAGGCCACCAGGGCGGTGGTGAGCGAGCCGGAGACCGGTCGGGCCCGTTCGTCGACAAGGAAGACCCGGTCGGCGTCGCCGTCGAAGGCCAGGCCGACATCGGCCGACGAGTCGACCACCGCCTGCTTGAGGGCCACCAGGTTCTCGGGTTGGATGGGATCGGCCGGGTGGTTGGGGAAGGTCCCGTCGAGCTCGGGGAAGAGGATCTCGACATCGAAGGGGAGGCCCTCGAAGACCTTGGGGACGACCAGCCCCCCCATGCCGTTAGCCGTGTCGGCCACGACCCGCAGGCGCCGGAGCGAGCCGACGTCGACGAACGACCGAACGTGGTCAGCATACGCATCGAGGACCGAACGCTCCTCGAGCGGCGCGAGCCGCCCCGGATCGAGGGCGGGCGGACCATCCCGGCCCCAGCCGTCCAGGAGCGCTTCCGCCGTGCGTTGGATCTCCTCCAGCCCGGTGTCGCGCCCGATCGGACGGGCGCCCGACCGACACAGCTTGAGCCCGTTGTAGCGGGCCGGGTTGTGGGAGGCGGTGAACATGGCCCCCGGGGCATCGAGGCTGCCGGCCGCGAAGTACAGGAGGTCGGTGGAGGCGAGACCGAGGTCGACCACCGAAACTCCCTCCGAGCGGGCGCCGTCGGCGAACGCCTGCGAGAGCGGAACGCCCGACTCGCGCATGTCTCGGGCCACCAACAGCCTGGGGTCGCCGGTGAAGCGGGCCACGGCCATCCCGATGGCCCGGAACTGGGCCGTGTTGAGCTGGTCCGGGACGACTCCCCTGATGTCGTAGGCCTTGAACACGTCGGAGAGGCTGGTCATGGCCGAGCCATCCTACTCAGGGCGCCCGCCCGCCCCCCGGGGCGACCCGGGTCGACGAGTCCCTTCAGCCGGGCACTTCCGCCGCCGGGGCCGCGATGCCAAGGGCGGAAACGATGGATGGCGCCGGGCCGGTCGCTCAGCCGCCGTCATCCGAGAGCATGCTCACCACGTCACCGGCCGCGGCGCGGCACAGCTCGGCCAGTAGGTCCATGCGGGCCGACAGACGGGGTGCGGCCAACAGCGCCTGGCGGTCCATCGGCCCGAGCGGGGCGAGCTCGCACAGGGCCCAGCCGATCTCCTCGTCGGTGCCGGGGAGGCCGAGGTCGAAGGGCAGAGCCGGAACGTCGGCCAGCTCGGACAGGAGCGAGCGGAGCTGGGACACCGCGGCATCGGCCGCCGCGATGGCCGGGCCGTCAGCCGGTCCCACCTCGGTCGGCAGGTCCACCACGACCGCCTGCGGGTAGGGGTCGTCGGGCAGCCAGCGCTCCACCCCGATGCGCCGGCTGCCGCGAGCCATGACCACCGAACGGCCGCCCTCGATGCCCAGCACCTGGGTGATCTGCGCCACGGTGCCGACACCGACCCGGTGGTCGCCCCCGCCGACCTCCGAGCCGCGGTCGATGAGGACCACGCCGAACTCCCCAGCCCCGGCCAAGCAGTCGGCCAGCAGGCAGCGGTAGCGCGGCTCGAACACGTGCAGGGACAAGGCGCCGCCCGGGAACAGCACGGCGGACAGCGGGAACATCCCGAAGCTGCCGCGCACCCCTTCCCCCGCTCAGGGATCGACGCGGGCGGCCCGGGCCGACCGCGCCCTCTTGGCCCGGCGCTCGCCGAGGGCCAGGGCCGCCGCGACGAGGAGTGAGACGAGCGTGACGAGCTCGCCCACCTTGTCGCCCGACGAGCTGGCGTAGTGCAGGGTCACCTGGTGGCTGGTCGGTACCACCACCATCAGGTTGGGCGCCGCCCGCCACGGGCCCTGCGCTCCGGTGGCTTGCCAGTTGGGGAAGTAGGACACCTTGATCTCCACCGGGGTACCGACCCTGTCCACGTGGAAGCTGACCGAGCCGTCGGTCTGGGTCACGCTGGAGACGGCGGTGGTCGCCACCGGCACCGCGGTCGGCTGCTTGTCACCGACAGGCACCCGGGCCCAGCCGGCCGGGCCACCGGCCACCGGCACCACGGCCCACCGCGACGGATTGTCGTACCAGCTCACCGCGGGAGCGAGCCAGCTCGTCTGTCCGGGCCCGATGCCGTGCCACACCACCGGCTGATCGGCCAGGGGCTGCACCAGCGCCGAGCCCTTGATCTCGTAGACCTTCCAGGTGGTGTTCAGCGTCTCGCCGTTGTAGGAGGTGCTCCACGGCCCGGTGGAGGCCACCTCGGTGACCGATGGGTCGGCCGACGCCGCCTGCTCCACGGTGTTGGACGAGGCCAGGAAGTACCGCACGCCGAGCTGCTGGAGATGCTCGATCCCGAGCGGCACGTTCAGCCCGCCGTAGGGAAGGCCCGCCACCGCGTCCGACGGGGTCACCGACAGCTCGTTCTGGTTCAGGAAGTGGAACGGCGTGGTCGACGACGACTCGAACAGGAGGCCCTCCATCGAGTCGACGCATCCGTTCGTCCAGTACGGCAGCAGCATGAGTGACATGGTGGTCCCGAACCGGTTGAGCGAGGGGTCGTACTCCCACATGGCGCGCCCGCACCCCCGCTCGGCGCCCACCTTGGTCATCATCTCGTTCACGGCGTGGTACTCGGCGGAATCGGGCTTGCGCTCATCGCCCGAGGAGGTCCAGGCGGCCCAGGCGCTCGGCTGGTCTGCGCCCACGGTGACCCCCACCCGGCCGAGGGCCGAGGCCGGCAGGACCAGCGGGGGCACCACCACGAGGCAGGCGGCGGCCAGTGCGATCAGCGGGCCGCCCACCGACCCGGGCGCGTTGGGCCCGGGCGTCGGCCGGCGGAACCGGCTGATGCGCGTACCAGGACGCCACGGCGCCCGCGCCACCAGGCTGAGCCGCTCCCGGATGACCGGGACCCACCGGGCCAGACGACGCCGCCGGTTCCACCGGGCCAGCGCGGAGATGGTCTCGGCCAGCGCGTACCCCGCCATCAGGTAGAGACACAGGAACCACATGGGCAGGAAGCGGACGTTGTACAACTTGCCCTGCGGGTCGAGGCAGACCACGGCGGCGGCGATCCCCCCGAGGATGGCGATCAACAACGCCACCCGGTTGCGCCGGACGACCATGGCCACCAGCCCGAGCAGACTGGCGGCCAGCACCCAGCGCGACGATCCGGGGAAGAGGAGGTGGGGGAAGCCCTCGACGTTGGTCCAGCCCATGTTGGTGCTGTACGCCTGGCCGGTCACGAACGGGACCAGCCACCAGGCGGTGAGCCCGACGCCCAGAGCACCGGCGACCACCGCCCAGACCAGGCGCCGGGCCCAGCGGCGCCGGGCCAGGCGGCCGGGCAGCCCGCGGCGCAGCCCGCGCATCAGGTCGGCGTCGAGGAGTACGAGCACGACGGCGCCGGCCGCGGCGAACAGCGCCGGGAGGAGGTGGCAGAGCAGGGTGCCGGCGAACAGCACGGCGGCCAACGCCCGGTGCCGCCCGGTGCGAAGGCCGAGGGCGAACACGCCGAGGAACAAGAGGGCCAGCGACAGGCTGAGAGAGAACGAGAACTCGCCGGCCAGGGTGGACAGGAGGTTGCCCCCGTAGATCGAGAAGCTCGGCTCGAAGAGGAACGGCAGCGTGGCCGCGGCCAGGCAGGCCGGGCCGGGGTCGCGCAGGCCGGCCAGCCGGCCGAACGCCCAGGCGCACAGCGGCAGGAGCAGGGTTCCGAGCACCGTGACCAGCTTGAAGGCCACGTCGTAGGAGACGACGGCGTTGAACAGCACGGTGATGAGGCCGGGCAACGGGAAGTAGAAGGTGTAGAGGGGGAACCCGTCGTACCAGTCCGGGTCCCAGCCGGTGACCTGTCCGTGGGTCAGGAGGTGCGACTTGAGGAAGGCGGGGAGCATGACGTGCCCGCCGGTGTCGCCCCCGGCCGTGGTGGTGTTGGCCACCAGCAACGACGGATGGAGCTGGCTGAGCGCGACCAGCATCACCCCGACCACCACCACCGCGTTCGACCAGCCCGGCCACGCCGACCTCCGGGTCAGCCGCTGGAGGAGGCTCGGTTCCACGGGCACCGGTGGAGGGGACAGGTCGGGTTGCCGCTCGACCGGCACCACGTCGACGGGCGCGGTCATCTCAGATGGGTATCCCTCCGATGGCGAGGGGGGCCACCACGGCCGCGGCCACGGCCATCAGGTTGAAGGTGGCGTGAGCCACCATGTTCATGCCGAGGCGTCCGGTCAGGTAGGAGACGAGCGAGAGGATGATCCCGAAGACGGCCAGGCCCAACAGCTGGAGGGATTCGGCGTGGGCCAGGCCGAAGAGCACGCCGGTGACGACGATGGCCAGGGCGGGCCCCACGAACCCGGCCACGTTGCCGAACAACCGGGCCAACGAGCGGAGCAGGACGCCTCGGAAGAACAGCTCCTCGAAGAATGGGGCCCCGACCACCGTCAACACCGCGATGACGGCGAATCCCGCGCCGTGCGAACCTCCGGTCAGCCGCTGTGAGGGGGCGTTGAACCGCTGGTTGAAGTCGTGCACGTGCTCGGCGATCGGGATGTACATGAGGGCCACGAGGATCTGACCGCCCACCCCGATGGGCACGCCGACGAGGTCGATCCAACGGAAGCGGAGCCCGAGATCTCGCGACAGGCTCTTGGTGCCCCTGACCCCGGCGGCGAGCCAGGCCGCCCCGAGGAACCCGGCCCACAGACCGAGCAGCGTCGACACGACGTACCAGGTGGGGGGTTCGCTGAGCCGGGTGATCTGGGAGAGCGAGTTGAGCTTCCCCGCCGCGGCCGCGCTGATCGCCACGAAGACGGCCGCGATGATCTGACCACCGACGAACCCCATGGCGGCGAACAGCAGCCACACCCACGCCGCCCCGCGGCTGTCGGGGGCGGCCCCGGCGTCCAGCTGGCGGTTGAGGGGCAGCTCGATGCCCGGGCCGCCGACCACGGGGCCGGCCGGGGCGGCCGGAGGCGCTGGAGGCGGGGTGGCCGGAGGCACTGGAGCTGGGGTGGCCGGCAGGGGCCGGCCGGGCGCCGTCGGGCCCGCGGGCGGCGCGGCCCATGGTGGCGCCGGCGTCCTCGGCGGCCATCCGGGCGGCGGGGGCGCCCAGACCGGCTCCACCAGGGGCGGAGCCCCCCGGGGGGGTACAGGCGGGGCGCCCGGCAGACCGTCGGTCGACGCCGCCGCGTCCGCTCCCGGTTCGGACCGCTCGATCACCCCCCTACGATACCGATGGAATCCCCGCTTCTGGCGGCGGGCCTGGTGGTAGAGGGAGGCGACGCGTCAAGCTGACCCCCGTGCGAATAGCATGATGGGGTGACCCCGCCCAATCCCAACGTCCCCGGTGGGCCCCCACCCGCAGGCGGGCCGGGCCAAGAGGTACCTGGGCAGAACAGGAACCGCATGATGCTCTATGCGGTCATCGTGGTGGCGGTACTCTCCGTGCTGATCGTCCCGGGGCTGGTCCACAAGAACAGCCCGAGCTCCCTCTCCTACAGCACCTTCCTCACCGAGATCCACGACAAGCAGATCAAGACGGCCACCGTCAACCAGACCAACGGGGTGATCACCGGTGACCTCAACGGCGGCGGGTCCTACACCGTCAACGGGCCCAACCCGATCACCGACTCCGAGCTGAATGCGCTCCAGCCCCTCGGGTCCAACTACAAGCTGGTCAACTCGGGCTCCAACGCCCTCGTGAGCATCCTGCTCACCTGGGTCCTCCCCTTCGCCATCCTGGGCGGGATCTTCTACTACATCAGCCGCAAGGCCCAGGGCCAGATGGGCAGCATCATGTCCATCGGGCGGTCCAAGGCCAAGCTGTACTCGACCGAACGGCCCTCGACCACCTTCGACGACGTGGCCGGGTACGACGGGGTCAAGCTCGAGATCAGCGAGGTGGTGGACTTCCTCAAGACCCCCGCCCGCTTCAAGGAGATCGGGGCGCGGATCCCGAAGGGGATCCTCCTCGTCGGGCCGCCGGGCACAGGCAAGACACTGCTCGCCCGGGCGGTGGCGGGCGAGGCCGGCGTGCCCTTCATGTCCGTCAGCGGCTCCGACTTCATGGAGATGTTCGTCGGGGTCGGGGCGAGCCGGGTTCGCGACCTGTTCGCCACCGCCCGCAAGCAGGCTCCGGCCATTGTGTTCATCGACGAGATCGACTCGATCGGGCGGAAGCGGGGCGCGGGCCTCGGGGGTGGCCACGACGAGCGCGAGCAGACCCTCAACCAGATGCTCTCGGAAATGGACGGGTTCGACCCCACTGAGGGCATCGTGGTGATGGCGGCGACCAACCGTCCGGACATCCTCGACGCAGCCATCTTGCGGCCGGGCCGCTTCGACCGCCAGATCGTCGTCCCCCTCCCCGACCTCGAGGAGCGGCTCCCCATTCTCCAGGTGCACTGCAAGGACAAGCGCGTCGACCCCAGCGTCGACCTCGGCACCGTGGCGCGCGGCACGCCGGGGATGAGCGGTGCAGACCTGGCCAACCTGGTCAACGAAGCGGCCCTCCACGCCGTGCGGCGCGGGTCGAAGGTGATCCAGAACGTCGACTTCGAAGCATCACGGGACCGGGTGTTGATGGGTCAGCGGCGCGAGAGCCTCGTCCTGTCGGGCGAGGAGAAGGAACGGGTGGCCTTCCACGAGGGCGGCCACGCCGTGCTGGCCTACGTGTTGCCCGACGCCGATCCCGTGCACAAGGTGACAATCCTGCCCACGGGCATGGCCCTCGGTGTCACCATGCAGCTCCCCATGGAGGAGCGGCATATCCATCCACGCCAGCAGATCGAGGACGCCCTGGCCGTGCGCATGGGCGGCCGGGCCGCCGAACTGCTCGTCTACGGGGACCTGTCCACCGGGGCCAACAACGATCTGGTGGGCAACACCGAGCTGGCCCGCAAGATGGTCCGTGAGTGGGGGATGAGCGACAAGATCGGCCCCATGGCCTGGGGGTCGCAGGGCCAGGTCTTCCTGGGCGAGGATCTCATGCACACCAGGGACTACTCGGAGCACACCAGCCAAATCATCGACGACGAGGTCGAGATCATCCTCCGGGCCCAGGAAGAGCGGGCCCTCGAGGTGCTGGCCCGGCACCGCGGCGGACTCGACGCCGTGGCCCGTGCCCTCCTCGACGAGGAGACGATCGACGGCGAGACGGTCGGCCGGTTGGTGGACACGGCCTACGGGCGCCCCGTGCACGAGCACGGGGTGAAGAGCGTGCCTCCCATCTTCGTCGCCGCGCAGCACGGTCCCACGGGTACCGGGGACGCCGACGGTCCGCCCGACGGGGACGACGAGTCGGTCGGTGGCAACGGCGCGGCTCGCGCCGCGACGGGCTCGACCGGAAGCGACGTCCCCGCGCCCGACGGAGAGGCCCCGGTCGACAACAGCGTGGGAAATGCGGTACAGGCCAGCGACACGAACGTCGAGCAGGGGCCGGAGACCGTACCCGACGGACCGGCCGCTCCGGCTCCCTGGCTCCCACCGCCCCCGCCGGGCGGTGTCCGGCCCCAAACCTCCCCCATGCCGCCCCCACCGGCACCAGGCCACTGGCCGAAGCAGGCCCCCTGGCCGCCCCCGCCACCACCCCCGACCTCTCGCTAGGGGGCCGCGCCCGGCGCGGCACTGATCGCTTCGTGGACATCCGGCGGGTGCCCGGGCCGGACGAGTCGACGCCCGCTGCGTCGGCCAACTGGCTCGGACCAGATCGTCACCCACTTCGGCTACGCCGAAGTGCTGTGGGCGCGGGCGGTCCTCGCCGGGGAGACGATGGACATGTCGTGGCGGCAGCACATGTTCGACCTTCCCGACGCATGGTCCCGCCCAGACGTGATGGCCGGCTAGGAGCGGAGACAGGCCGCGGCTGACGCGGTCATCGACCGCGCCACCACCTTCGACATCGCCCCGAGCCGCGCCGACCGCCCCACCACCCTCCGCGGGGTGGTGCGTCTGATCGAGGAGAGCGCCCGGCACGTCGGGCACTTGGACATCACCCCCGAGTTGTTGCACGGCTCGACCGGCCGTTGATCCGCCATGCCAAGATTGCCCCGTGCTGGCCAACCGGGTGACCGAGCTGTTGAGGATCGAGATACCGATCGTCCAGGCCCCCATGGGGTGGATCGCACGGTCCGCACTGGCCTCCGCCGTGTCCAACGCAGGCGCGATGGGCATCATCGAGACCTCGTCGGGCGAACTCGATGCGGTGCGCCGCGAGATCGCCTTGATGAAGGAGCTCACCGACCGGCCGTTCGGGGTCAATATCGCCCAGGCGTTCGTGTCGGATCCGACCGAGATCGTGGACTTCGTGATCGCTCAGGGGGTCAGGTTCGTCACCACCTCGGCCGGGAGCCCCACCCGGTACACGGCCCCGTTGAAGGACGCCGGCCTCACCGTGTTCCACGTGGTGCCCACGGTGCGAGCGGCCGAGAAGGCGGTGAGGGCCGGCGTGGACGGGCTCATCGTCGAAGGAGGCGAGGGCGGCGGATTCAAGAACCCGCGGCCGGTGTCGACCATGGTGCTGCTTCCCGCGGTGACGGCCTCCTTCGACCTCCCGGTGATCGCCGCCGGCGGCTTTCTCGACGGCCGCACCATGGCCGCCGCACTGGCGCTGGGCGCCGAAGGGGTGCAGATGGGGACCGCCATGGTGTCCTCCACCGAGTCGCCGGTGCACGCCAACTGGAAGCAGGCGATCATCGACGCCGACGAGACCGGCACGGTCTTCCTCAACAGCCACACCTCCCCCGGACTTCGGGCGCTGAGGACAGCCCACTCCGAAAGCCTCGAGTTCGACCATGGCCGCAATGCGATGGCCGAATTCGGGAGTGTCAGGGATGTGTACTTCGGCGGCGACCTCGACGCCGGAATCGCGCTCGGCGGCCAGGTGGCAGGGCGCATCTCGGTCAGCCGGCCAGTCGGCGAGATCATCGCCGGCTGTGCCGCGGAGTGCGAGCACATTCTCGCCAACCTGGCCCACCGCTACGTGGACCGCTGAGGGTATGGCCGGTTACGAGCGCTTCGCCGCGTTCTACGACGAGGTGATGGACGACCCCACCCCGAGAGCGGCCCGGGTCACCGACGCCATCGACCGGTACCGGAGCGGGGCGGCATCGTTGCTCGAGCTGGGCTGCGGCACCGGCTCGCTGCTCGAGCGGCTGACCGACGTACCGACACTGGTCGGGCTCGACCGGTCACCCGAGATGCTTGCCATCGCCGAGGTGAAGGTCCCAAGGGCCGAACTCGTCCAGGGAGACTTGTCCTCGTTCTCCCTGGGGCGGCGGTTCGACGTGGTCGCCTGCGTCTTCGACACGCTCAACCACCTCTCGACCTTCTGTGCCTGGCTCTCGGCCTTCGACGCGGTGACGGATCATCTGGCCGAGGGCGGCCTGTTCATCTTCGACGTCAACACCGTCGGAGAGCTTCGCCGACTCGGCGAGGATCCGCCGGCCGTCTACGACTTCGACCGGGGCGTCGCCCTCATCGACGTCGCTGTCGCCCAGGACGGCGAGGACGCGTTACGGTCCCATTGGGACATCCGCATCTTCGAGGACCTAGGCGACCGCCGTTACCGGCTGCACCGCGAGCAGATCGGCGAGCTCGGCGTGCCCCTCTCCCGAGTGCGGTCGGCCGTCGAGACCCGGTTCGACCTCCTCGAGCTCACCGACGAGCGTGGCGAGCCGGCCGGCGACGACTCGATCAAGGCGCACTTCGTGCTGCGGCACTAGCCGGAAAGTGGGAACCCGGTCGAGGACACCACCCCCGGCGTTCCCGCCGGCACGGAGTCCTCCTCGACGTTGACCGGTCCCGACGACGAGACGATGTAGGGGGCCAGTCCCGCGACCTGGTTGGCGCCGAGCACGCTGAGGCCACCGGAGGGAACCGTGAAGGTGGTGAACGGGTGACGCTCGCCCAAGCGGGTGATGCTGACCTGAACGGGCGACGTCCCGGGATCGGCCACCGCCAGGCTGTGGACCGCGGCGCCCGCGGTGCCCGGTGCCCCCGGTACACCGGGTCCGGGCACCACCCAGCGCCCGGTGGTGGTCACCGTGCCCGGCGACGAGCCCCACACGGGTGGTGCCGAGCCCGAGGGGGCGAGCACCGACCGGCCGACCGCAATGGGCTGGTCGGCCACGACGGTCACCGCGTAAGGAACCTGATGGGGCAGGCCCGGTGTGGCCGACGTGGCCATCACCGACACCGACCGCGGCGCCACCACGGTCTGTACAGGCTCGACCGAGCCGGACGACAGGCCGAAGGTCATGGTCGCCGTGGCCGGCACGTTGCCGGGGTTGGCCAGGTAGAAGTCGACGGTCGCCCCCTGCATCGCGGTGGTCTGGGCGAACTGCCAGGTGGTGGCCAGGCCCGGCGAGCCCAGCCGCAGTGACAGCCCCCCGCTCGCACCCGAGGACCACTGCTGGAACTCGGTACTGACCAGCGTTCCGGTCTGTGCGGTGACCACGGTGGCGATGTCATTGGCGTTCTGCACAAAGTCACCCACGTTGTCGGTGACCACCTGGCCGGGCGGAACGGTCAGACCCTGGTACGCCTGCGGGACCACGACCCCGCCGTCGGTCAGGAACGAGACGTTGACGACCGCCTCGGTGGCCGTTGGATTGAGCAGCGACAGGGTCAAGAGATTGCCGCCGGTCGTCGATCCTCCGGCGAAGGCCCACATCGCTGAGGTCTGTGACGCGCACGGGGCGGTGCTCCACCCGTTCGGACCCGATACGACCTGGTTCACGGCGATGCCGCCACCGGCGAAGGTGAACATCGACGCATTGCTCCCGCCGGGCAACCCTGACGCGGGGTTGACCGCGGCGCTTCCGAGGGCAGGCACGGATATGGTCCGGTGGGCCGTGGATGCCGCCCCGCTGCCCACCGGTGGGGCGGTGGCGGTCATGACGCCGGACACCGACCTGGCTGTGGTGTTGGTCAGGTAGATGGTGGTGGCCGCGGCGGTGCCGGTCCCGCCGGCGCAGAATGCAGACGACGAGTACGACCCGGGTGCGGCGACGGACACCCCGTCGGTGGGTCCGGGCGACAGCACGGCCGGCGACGCGGGGAACGCCGCCTCGACGACGGCCACCGCGACGACCGGGACGGCCACGACCAGGAGCGCCGTCCACCGGCCCCGCCCCCCCCGGGCAGTCGAATGCCGGGAGGTGCGCTCGCGCCCACCAGCCGGCGAGCCACCATCGGCAGACGGCGTACCGGCCGCGGCATACCGAGGTGCGGTCATGATGGGTCGGGATCCTCGACGAGATCTTCGGCCCGAGCGACGTCGGCCGGCGCGCCCCGGGCCGGCGTGCCCCGCGCCCGGGCCCCGCCCCGGCGGCGCCAGGCTCTCGGCCAGGGACGGCCGAGGCCGGTCCCGAGAACCAGGGCCACGACCGCCACCCACATCAGGAGGGAATAGAGGAGCGACAGTGGTACGACCGCCCCGCCGTCGAAGCCGAGCGTCCCGTCGCCGCTCCGGCCGACCCGGTACTGGCCGGCCCAGCCGAAGGCGGGAGACGGTGACCGGGTGTCCGAGGGACCGGACAGCACCCAGCGGCCGGCCGGAGCCGACGCCGAGAAGACGGTTCCGGCGGTGAGCGGGCCACCGTAGGAAGTTGATGCCCGCGGCCCGGGCAGGACCGGCCGTGCGCCGGGCAGGAGGCTCGACCCCGCCGCGCTGCCCAACACCTCGGGAGGCGCCGACGCGGGCACCGGTGAACCCGGGCCGACCTGAGCCCGCTCGGGAACCCAGTCGGCGTTCTGGTAGACGGTGATCCCGCTCCCTGAGAGCGCCGAGCTCAGGTCCAGCTGGCGGCCCAGGGCGGGGGCCAGATCGGCCGGTACCGGGTACTGCTCGGGTGTCTGCTCACCGGGGATCTCGGGGGCGAGCGACGTCACGAGGACCACATAGCGGACACCGGCGGGGGCCAGCAGCCGGCCCAGCTGGTCGGTGCCACCGGCGCGGGCCAGGTCGACCGCGGCGGACAGGTCTACCGCCGGTCCCGGTCCCGGAGCGCTCCACAGCCACCGGGCGTCCGGGCTGCCATCCTCCGAGGTGGCGTAGGCCAGCCCGGTCCCTGCCGACCAGGCGCCCTGGTTGAGCGCCCGGCTGTCGCCCAGCCAGAGGACGCGGAAGGCCCCCGAGGTCGACTTGGCGCCCATCCACGCCACCGACTGGCTGAAGTCGGTGTCGGGGAGGTCCCAGCGGCCCGGCAAGGCCGACACCAGGGTCGGGATGGCGCCGAGGACCACCGCCCCCGTGGCGAGCACCGTGACCACTTGCCGCCACCCGAACGCGGCCGCGTGCAGGTCCTCCTCGAAGGCGGCGACACCGAGGCCGATGGCGGCCGCCACCGAGGCCGCCGCCGGCGTGAGCAGGATGTGCGGATCCACGGCCAGGCTGCCGGTCCAGCCCCGCCCGATGACCCAAGCCGCCAACCAGCAGACGAGGGCGATCGACCAGAGCCGCACCGCCCAGCGGAACCGCGGACCGCGGGCCAGCACCAGCGGCACAACCGCGGCGACCACGAATCCCCAGGCCAGGGGCGACGCTCCGATAGGTCCGACTGCGAACCGGAGCAACGACCCCCACGACGGGCCGGCCGACGCCGGCACCGGGACGCCGAACACGCTCACCGCGCCCCGGCCGGCGGACAGTACCCCGATGACCCACGGGAGGCTGATGAGCGCGGCCATCAGCGTGGCCGCCAAGGCCAGGGCCAGGGCCCGGAGGGTGGACCCCCAGTCACGCTGGACGGCCGAAGACAGCACCAGGGCGAGCGCGGCCAGCACCACCACGAGGGCGGCGGCCGGGACGAAGGCGACCAGGACGGCCTCGACCAGGCCGAGAGACACCACGGCGCGCAGCGTTTCGTGCCGCAGGCTCCACTCCAGGACACGCCGCCGCATCGGGGTTGGCGCATCAGGTCGTCCGGTCCGACTTGTCCGATCCCGCCGCGGGACCACGAACGGGGGCGAGGACGTCGCCCGGAACAGGTGACCCAGCACCCATGGGGTCCCGGCGTAGACGACGAGTGCCCCCCACCGGCCGAGGGCGATGTCGTCGTAGGCCAGGGCCATGGCCAGATAGGCCAGGCCGGCCACCAGCCCGGCCCGTTGCGAGCGGAACGGACGAACGAGGCGCACCACCCCCCAGACGCCGAGGGGCAAACAGGCAAAGACCAGCACCTTCTGGGTGGTGCCCATGGCGCCGAGCAGGACGGTGCCCGCCAGGCCGGTGAGGGCCAGGGCGGGCGACGCCGGCGCCGTCGTTCCCACCCCGGACGGGTGCCAACCCGCGGCGAACTGGGTGAAGGTCGAGGACCAGCTGGAGAGAGGAACGAACTGCCCGACCACCGGGAGCCGTCCATTGAGGATTCCGCGTGTCCCGATCAGGACGACGACCACGGCAGCCAGCCAGGTGGCGAGCCTCGCCCTCCCGCTCATCCGACCCCGAACCGAGGGCGTTGTACCGGCACCGGCAGTGGCCGGGAGGGACGACGGTCCGCCCGGCCCGGGGCCGTCGACGCGGGACCGGGCCGCGACCTCCACGGCCGCAGCCCCGCCGGACGCGGCCACCAACTCGTCGGCCTGGGCACCATGGAAGCCGTGCTGGAAGACCCGTCGGCCGTAGGTCACGAGCCGGGCGCTGCCGCCGACCTGGAGGGCGCGGATCTCGTGGTCGCTGAGCCGTCGGTGGCGTCGCAGGTCCTTGCGCTGCTGCCGCACGATGGACAGCCGGCCCAGGTTCCAGCGCCAGGCGCGCCGCACCGCCCGGGCCCGGGCGCGATTGCCCGCCAGCTCGGCCACCACCACCTCGGCGACGGCGAGGAAGAACACCTGGGGCACCACCCGTAGTAGGTGGAAGGGGCCGTAGCACTTGAGCACGGCGAGGAGCTCGTGGCGCCGCTGCAGCTCCTGGAGCGTGACGGGGTGGCGCGGCCGCGTATCGCCATGGGCCGCGACCAGCTCCGGATCGATGGGACGCGCCCCACGGGCCAGCTCCTCCAGGTGGCGGACGCGCGCGTCGGGGGCGACGATCACGCGCGCCCCGGCCACCTGGGCACGCCAGCACAGGTCGAGGTCCTCGCCCATGGCCACGATGGCTGGGTCGAACCCGCCGAGCACGGCGAAGAGGTCGGCCCGGACCAGGGTGGAGCCCCCGGGGGCGACGAACACATCGCGGACCGCGTCGTGCTGACCGTGGTCGATCTCGTGGGGCTGGACCCGTTCCCCGACCGACCCGCCCTTGTCCACCGTCAAGCCCACATGGACCAGCTGCTCGGGGTCCTCCCAGCTGACCACCTTGGGCGAAACGATGCCGGCATTGGACCGAAACGCCTCCTCCACCATGAGCTGGACGGTGTCGGGGAACAGAGCCACGTCGTCGTGGCAGAGCAGGAAGTAGTCCGCCCCATCGACCATCGACTGCACTTCGTTGACCGACGAGCCGAAGCCCCGGTTGCCCTCGAATCGCCGCACGTAGGCGGTGGGCAGCACGTCGGCCACCCGGGTGGTGAGGTCCTCCCGGCTGCCGGCGTCGAGCACCAGCACCGAGAGCTCCGCATAGTCCTGGGTGGCCAGGGAATCCAGCGCCTCCTCGAACCACAAACCCGGGTCGTGGGCTACGACGACAGCCACCACCGGTGGGGCCAGGGTTCCCATCAAGGACCCGAGGCTATCAATACCTGGCCCCTCGACCGGTATCTTCCCTGGTCAGGAGGCATAACTGGCGCTGGATCGGGAGGGTGCTTGCAACTGTTTAACAAAGCGCATACACTTGTTGCCACAAGCGGCACCACCACCCCGCTTCAGCCGGTTGGGCCGTCGGGCAGACGAGCCGGCCCCATCCGATCGAACCATACAAAGGAGCCCACCCATGCCTGAGATCAAGATGCCAGAGATAAAGATGCCAGAGATCAAGGTCCCCGACCTCAACGCCGACGTGACCAAGGCGGCCAAGGACGTCGCCTCGGTGGCCAAGGATGCCACCTACGTGGTCATCGGGGCGGGGGTGCTGGGCTATCAGCAGCTCCAGGTGCAGCGGCAGGAATTGCTCAAGCGGCTCCGGGACCCGAAGGCGGGGCTGTCCGACCGCGTGGCGGCGGTCCGCACCGACCTGCACGGCACCCGCAAGGACGTCGACACCACCGTCGATGAATTCGTCAACCGGGTCGAGGAGATCATCGAGCGGGTCGAGGCGGTCTTCGCGCCGTTCGAGGACCGTCTCCCGGCCCAGGCCCGCGACCTGGCCAAGCAGGCCCACGTCCAGGCGCGGGGGGCGCGGGACCAGCTCCGTACCCTCATCCCGACCGTCGCGGACTGAGCCCTCCCCGACCGCCTGGCCGCCGGGCGGCGACGGGGCGTCGGTCGACCTCACCCCGATTGAACAGAAGAACGGTCCGCTCCGGTGGGCCGTTCTTCTGTTTCGCCGTTCGCCGGCCAGGCGTCTTCAGTCTGCGTGGGCGTGCTCGCGCCAGTAGGTCAGCACGTCGGCCAATGTCTCCTCTAGCGACACCTCCGGCTTCCATCCCGTCGTGTCCACCAGCCGCGCCGGGTCGCCGCGGAGGACCGGCACCTCGACCGGGCGCACCAGCGCCGGGTCGGTCTCGAGCTCCAGCGAGGTCCCGGCCAGCCGCAGCAGGGCTTCGGCGATCTCGCGGATCGGGACGTCGCGCCCGGTGCAGACGTTGTACAGGTCGGCCGGGTGCTCGGCCTCGATGAGCAGCCGGTAGGCCCGGACCACGTCACGCACGTCGGTGAAATCACGACGGGCCGACAGGTTCCCGACGGGGATCGAGGTGGCGCCACGCCGCTCGGCGTCGACGATACGCTTCGCCAGGGCCCCGACCGCGAAATTGACCGACTGACCCGGACCGATGTGATTGAAGGGCCGGACGGTGACGACCCGTTGCCCGTGGCCGAGACGGGCCTGGGCGGCCAGCGCCTCGGCGGCCAACTTGCTGGCGGCATAGGGGCTGAGCGGGGCAGTGGGTGACGTCTCGGTGAGCGGCAGGCACCGCGGATCCGTGACCGCCCCATACACCTCCGCCGAACTGGTCACCAGGATCCTCGGATCGGTGCCGCACTCTCGGGCCGCCGCCAACAGCGCGCCGGTGCCGATCACATTGACCTCGAGCACCCGGAGCGGCTCCTCCCACGACCGTCCCACATGGGTGAGCGCGGCGAGGTGATAGATAGCGTCAGGACGGGCATCGCGCACCGCGGCGAGCAGCACCGGCGGGTCGGTGACATCGACCTCGTGATCGATGACGATCACCTCGTCGCCGAGCGACTCGAGATGCTCGGTCAGCCAGCGGCCGACAAAACCCCGGCCTCCGGTGATGAGCGAGTGCACGACGGGTCACCCTACTGGGTGGGTCTCGGACCTTCACCCTGGCGCACCGGCGTCATCCCGGCCGCATATCGGTAGGCCTCGACGTGCCGACCGGCGCTCGACGCCCACGTATGTCGGGCCGCGACCTCGATGCCGCGGCGGCGGCGCTCCTGGTCGACCGGCCCGGTCCCCGGTCGCCGGTCCAGCTCGGCGCCTATGGCGTCCGCCAGGGCGGCGTTGTCCCCCAACTTGACCAGGACCGCCGCGTCACCCGCCACCTCCTCCATGGCGGTCCCGGCCGTGGTCACGAGGGGTGCCCCGCAGGCCAGCGCCTCCAGGGCGGGCAGCCCGAACCCTTCGTAGAGGGCCGGGTAGACGGCCGCCGTCGCCGAGCGCAACAGGGCGGGAACGGCCTCGCCGGGGACGTAACCGGTGCGGACGACACGCGAGCCCATGCCGGCCCGCTCGATCGCCCGGTCCACCGCGGTGGCGCCCCAGCCCGCCCCCCCGGCCAGGACGAGCAGTGCGTCGGGGTGGTCGTCCGCCGCTCGGGCGAACCCCTCTACCAGGGCCGGGACGTTCTTCCGGGGCTCGATGGTGCCGACGAAGACCACCAGGGGGCGGCCGGCACCCAACCGGGCGTCGAGTCGGGTCAGGTGGGCCGCGTCGGACCCCGGCTCGGGCTCGTCGGGACGGAAGCGGCCGGTGTCGACCCCGTGAGGGGCGACGAACACCCGGGCATCGACGCGACACCACCGGGCCAGCTGCTCGGCGGTGGCCCGGCTCGGGCACACGACGGCCCGTGCCCGGCGGGCCGCCACCTTGATCGCCCGGCGGAAGAGCAGGACCTTCGAGCGCTGATGCCAGGCAGGCTCCTCGAAGAAACTCAGGTCATGGACGGTCACCACGGTCGGGACGCTCGAGCGCTCGGGCATGGTGTAGTGCGGACCGTGGTGCACGTCGACGCCCTGCCGGGCCAGGAGTGCCGGCAGGCGACCCTGTTCCCAGGCCAGGCGGAGGGGGCGGGGGCGGGGGGCCGAGGCGACGAGCCCGGCCTGAGGCGCGCCGGTCCGCCAGCGCTCCCCGTCGCCCCGCCGGCTGAAGAGCACCAGGTCGAGGTCGGTCCGGACCGACAGGGCCGAGGCCAGGCTCACCGTGTACTGGCCGGCACCGACGGGCTCGTCGGGGACGGCCGACACGTCGAGCGAGAGCCGGAGCCGGGGGTCACCCATGGCGTGCTCCGGGTCCGTGGCGTCCTGCCTCCTGCCACACCGAGAGGTGCCGGCGGGCCATCGCCGACCAGCTGAGCCCAGCCGCCCGGGCCCTTCCGAGCGACCCGAGCCGGGTCCTCCGATCCTCGTCGGTGGCCACGACCAGGAGGCCGTGGGCGATCGACTCGACGTCGTGGGGATCCACCTCGAAGGCGGCGCCGCCCGTGCTCGGCAGGTGCCGGCTGGCCACCACCGGGGTCCCGAAGGCCATCGCCTCCACCGGGGGGAGCCCGAATCCCTCGATGTAGGGGACGTAGGCGAGGAGGCGGGCCATGTCATAGAGGGCGGACAGCTCGGCGGGCGAGACCAGCCCGGCCAGGACCACCCCGGCCGCCGGCTTCACTTGCTTCCCCCATCCGTTCGGGCCGACGAGCACCAGCGGCCACGGCTCCGGCAGCGACGCCCGGACGCGGCGGTAGGCCTCGATGAGCCGGGCCTGGTTCTTGCGCGGCTCGAGCGTGCCGACGCTCAGCAGGAACGGGCCCCTCACCCCGAGGTGCTCGAGGAGAATGGTGGCCCCCAACAGATCGGGCGGCGGGAGGTGGTCCGACCCCATCGGGATCACCGTGATGGCCTCTCGACAGGCACCGGCCTCCACCAGGTCGTCGGCCACCACCACGGCCGGCACGACGAAACGGTCGGCCCGCCTGAGGGCACGCCGCAGCGCAGCCTCGTGCCAGGCCCGCCCCCGGGCCGGGTAGGCATCGGGAACCCGGCGCCACAGGAGATCGTGCACGGTCGCCACCAGGGCGGCCCGACCCGGTTCGAGCGTCGACAACGAGGTGGCGTGGACCACGTCGAACCCGGCCGGGGCCCGCAGCAGGCCGCGATCCCAGGCCCGGGTGAGCAGCGGCCCCGGAAGGTGCGAGCACCGAAGCGGATAGCCGAGGGACCGCAGGGGGTCCGGGCCGCGACGGGGGCCCCGCCGCCGGCCGGCGGCCAGCTCCATGTCGGGCCGCTCGCGCGGCTCGAGCTCGCCGAGACCCCGCACCAGACCTTCGACATAGGTACCGATACCCCCCGGTGCGGTCCGCCTCAGCTGCTCCACCTTCATGAGCACACGCACCGGCTCACCTCACCCGGCCGGCGCGGTCCCGGCCACGACCCGTACGGCGCATCCCCGGCGAGCGGTCGGCGGCGGCATCGGCATACAGCCCGACCAGCCCCTCGGCGCAGGCGCTCCAGCTGAATTCGGCGGTCCGGCGGTGCCCCCGGGCCACCAGCTCGTCGATGTCCGCTCCCCCGTCGAGGACCCGGTCCAGGGCGGCGGCCAGTCCATCGCGGTCGCCGGGACCGACCAGCAGCGCGGCATCGCCCACCACTTCGGGCACCGCCCCCGCCGCGGTGGCCACGACCGGCACGCCCGCCGCCATGGCCTGAAGGGGCGGGAACCCGAACCCCTCGTAGATGGACGGGTAGGCCAGCACCGATGCCCCCCGCAACACCGCGCCGAGCGACCGGTCGTCAAGGTACCCGGGGCGCACGATGCGCGACCGTGCCGGCGAAGTCTCGACGGCGGACGCGAAGCGCTCCGACCCCCACCCGTCGCCGCCGACCACCACCAGGGCCACGTCGGGACGGGCCGCGGTCGCCGAGGCGAAGGCCGATACGAGCAGCGGGTAGTCCTTGCGAGGCTCGATGGTCCCGATGGCCAGCACGTAGCGGTGGCATCCGTCGGGGAGGTGCACGCCGGCCGCACCGCCGGCCCCGTCGGTCGACGGCGGGTCGAGCAGCGGGATCCCGAGCGGCACGGTCCGCACGCGGTCCCGGTCGACGGAGAACTCGGCGACGACCTGCTCGGCGACGAACCGGGTCGGGGCGTGCACCCAGGCCCCGTCGCCGACCGCCCGACGGATCAGTGCGGGGTATTCGAGAGTGGGCGGATCGCAGAGTTCTGGATAGAGGACCACCGTCAGGTCCCAGATCGACATCACCCGGGCCGCGTGCCGGGTGGGCGGGACCACGAAGTTGGGTCCGTGCACCACGTCGCAGGGGCCGATGAACCACTCGAGCGGCGGCAGTCTGGAATGGAGCCAGGCGCGGTGCAGGGGGCGGGCCGGCATGGCCCGCTGGCCGGTCGAGATCCCCGGCGGTACCAGAGCCTCGATCCCCTTGCGGCGCCGCCAGCTGACCGCGAAGGCCGAAACCCCGACGTCGCTCCGCTCCGACAGCGCGCCGAGGGCCCCCACGCAGAAGACGCCCACCCCGGTCGCCGTCCCGAGCAACGGAGTGGCATCGAACCCCACGGACAAGCGACCCGGGTCGGCGGTGACGGATCGCTCCGGGGGCACAGGGGGAGCCTTGCACACCCCCCGGTCAGGGCCGTGCCACCGAGGCGGGCGGGTAGCGTGCCACCCATGGATGCCCTATCCCGAACGCGCCGGCCGCCCGCGGTCCGATGATCACCGCCCTGGCCGGCGGGGTCGGTGCCGCCCGGCTCCTCCGCGGGATGGTGGAGGTGGTGGCGCCGGCGGACATCACCGCCGTGGTCAACACGGGTGATGACACTGTGCTGCACGGACTGCACATCTCGCCGGACCTCGACACCGTGATGTACACCCTGGCCGGTGTCATCAACCCCGACACCGGATGGGGACTGGCCGGCGAGACGTGGCGGGTCATGGAGTCCCTGCGACGCCTCGGGGGAACGACCTGGTTCAACCTCGGTGACCAGGACCTCGCCACCCACTGCTACCGCACCCAACGTCTGCAGGAGGGGGCCACGCTGGGCCAGGTCACCGCCGAGCTGGCCCGCTCGTTCGGGGTGGCCGTCCGTCTGGTACCGGTGACCGACGACCCGCTCCGTACCCGGGTGCTCCTGGCCGACGGCCCCGAGGTCGGGTTCCAGGAGTACTTCGTACGCCTCGAGCACGACGTCGCGGTGGCCCGGGTCCGCTTCGAAGGAGCTGAGCGCGCCCGTCCGGGCCCGGGTGTTCCCGAGGCCCTCGACGAGGCCGAGACCATCGTGGTGTGCCCCTCCAACCCGGTAGTCTCCATCGACCCGCTGCTGTCGGTACCGGGAGTGCTCGAACGCGTGCGCAAGCGCCGCGACCGAGTGGTCGGGGTCTCACCGATCATCGCCGGCGCGGCGCTGAAGGGCCCGGCCGACCGGCTCTTGCGCGAGATGGGCTTCGAGTCGTCGGTGGTGGGCGTCGCCCGCTGGTACGCACCCTGGATGGGCACGCTGGTCATCGACGAAGCAGACGCCGGCCTATCCGACAAGGTCGAGGCCGAAGGGGTCCGCTGCGTCGTCGCTCCGACCGTCATGTCGTCGGTGGACCGCGCCGCTGACCTGGCCCGGACCGTCCTGCATGCCACCGACTGAGCCCGGCCCGGCCCTGGCGTCCGTGGCGCCGGGTGGGCTCACCATCCATCCCGTCACCGGGCTGGGTGGCGTGGTCTCCGGCGACGACCTGGGGGCCCTGCTGGCCGAGGCCTTGGCTCCGGCCGTCGCGACCAACGGGAGCGAGGGCCACGGCGGCCTGGCCGACGGGGATGTCCTCGTCGTCACCCAGAAGGTCGTGTCCAAGGCCGAGGGACGCCTGGTCGAACTGGACCCAGAGGACGGCGCGGCCAAAGCCCGGCTGATCGAAGCCGAATCGGTGCGGATCGTGCGCCGGCGCGGCGATCTGGTGATCTCCGAGACGCCGCACGGGTTCATCTGCGCCAACGCCGGCGTCGATCTGTCCAATGTCGACACCGGGACGGCTGCCCTCCTCCCGCGTGACCCCGACCGCTCGGCGCGCCGCCTCCGTGCCGCTCTCCGGCGCCGGCGCGGAGTCTCGGTCGGGGTGGTGATCTCGGACACGTTCGGTCGCCCCTGGCGGAACGGGGTGACCGACGTGGCCATCGGTATCGCCGGTGTCGCCGGCGTCGTCGACCTCCGAGGCAGCGCCGATGCCTACGGCCGCATGCTGGAGGTGACCGAGATCTGCATCGCCGACGAGCTGGCCGGCGCGGCTGAGCTTGTGATGGGAAAGGACCGGGGGATACCGGCGGCGGTGGTGCGCGGTGTCGACCCTCGCTGGCTCAGGGACGCATCGGTGGCAACCGAGATTGTGCGGCCGCCCGCCGACGACCTGTTCCGTTGACAGCGGCTACTCGTCAGGTTTGTCCCGACAGCTGCCTCCCCACGAACTCGAGCACGGCCGCCGTTCCGTCACCGAGGGTCGTCCAGGACGACCAGCCGAGCTGGATACGGGCTCGGCTCGGGTCGAGGCTGCTCCGGAGCAGCTCGCCGGGCCGGAGCGGCTGGTGATCGACTCGGCGCTCCCTGCCGGCCTGCCGGGCCATCTCGGCGTAGAGCTGGTTGACCGATGTCTCACGGCCGGTACCGATGTTGCACAGGAGACCCCCGCCCTTGGTGGCGGCCCGCACGAATCCATCCACCACGTCGTCGACGTAGACGAAGTCGCGGGTCTGCTCGCCGTCGCCGAAGATGGTGACGGATTGGTCCCGCACCAGCCGGTCGGCGAAGATCGCCACCACTCCGGCCTCGCCGTGCGGGTCCTGCCGCGGCCCGTACACGTTTCCGAGCGCCAACGCCGAGAACTCGAGTGCGTGCAGCTCGCGGTAGGCGACCAGGTAGTCGATGGCCGCCTTCTTCGACACCCCGTAGGGAGACAGCGGTCGCTGGGGAAGGGACTCCTTCAGGGGGAGCTCGGAGGCGTCCGGCTCGCCGTAGAGCGTCCCGCCGCTGGCGGCGAATACCACCCTCGCCGTTCCACCGGCCCGGGCTCCCTCGAGGACCCGCAGGGTCCCGAGCAGGTTGACATCGGCGTCGAAGACCGGGTCGGCCATCGACACCCGCACGTCGGCCTGGGCGGCCAGGTGGAAGACGATCTCGGGTTGCCGGCGCTTCATGAGCTCGACCACTTCGGGCGAACGCACGTCCATCTGATGGACGTGCAGCTGGTGTCCGGCCGCGGCCCGCGCATCGGTGAGATTGGCCAGGGAGCCGGTCGACAGATCGTCGAGGACGTCCACCGCATGCCCTTCGGCCAGCAGCCGATCGACCAGGGTGGAGCCGATGAAGCCGGCGCCGCCGGTGACCAGCGTGCGCACGGTCAGACTCCCGCAGCCACCCGCTGGCCGTCGAGGACCGTGCCGGACGCGGTGACCGCGCCGCCACCGATCACCGAGAGCCCGTGGATCACGCACCGCTGGCCGACGATGGCGCCGGGCCCGATGACCGATCCCTCCACGGTGGCCCGGGACGCCACCCGCGCCCCGGGCAGGAGCACCGAGCCGATCACAGTGGCACCCTCCTCGATCGCCGCACCGGCCCCGATCACCGACTCCTCGACGACGGCGTTGTCGGCCACGGAGGCACCGTGGCCGAACAGGGAGCGGACCACCGCCGTACTCCGGACGTCCACCGTGCCGATGCGCCAGACACCGGGGCCGATGGACGGATCGGGCTCCGCGTTCGGTGAGGGTGGCCCGGGACGGCGGCCGAGTAGGAGGTCACGGTGGGCGCGCAGGTAGGCATCCGGCGTCCCGGTGTCGAGCCAGTAGGCGTCGGAGCCCTGGGCAAAGAGCGTCCCCTCCTCCACCAGAGCAGGGAAGGTCTCACGCTCGATCGAGGCCCGCCGCTCGGAGGGGATGCGGTCGAGGACGCTGGGCTCGAAGACGTACGTCCCGGCGTTGATCAAGTTGGTGGGCGCCTCGTCGCGGGGCGGCTTCTCGATGAAGGCCTCGACCCGGCCCTCGTCGTCGGTCGGGACCACGCCAAATGCGCTCGGGTCGTCGACCGGGGTCAGGCTGATCGTCGCCTCGGCCCCCCGGCGGCGGTGGAAGTCAACCAGCTCCGAGAGGTCGGTGTCGGTGAGCACATCCCCGTTGGCCACCAGGAAGGTCCGGTCGACGCCGGCGAAGGAGGCCGCGAACCGGATGGCTCCGGCCGTGTCGAGCGGGGTCGGCTCCACCGCATAGGTGAGGTGGACGCCGGCGATCGTGCCGTCGGGATAGGCGTTGATGAAGGCGTCGGGGCGGTAACCGAGCGAGAGCACGGCTTCGTCGATCCCGTGCTCGGCCAGGTGGCCGATGACCCGCTCGATCATCGGCTCTTCGACGATCGGCAACATCTGCTTCGGAGTGGTGAGCGTCAGTGGCCGCAGGCGCGTGCCCTCGCCGCCCACCAGGACCACCGCCCTCACTTGCTGTTTCCGGCCGGCTTCTGCGTGGTCGCGGTCGGCGTGGTGGCGGGGGTCGGCGCCGTGGTCGGTGGAGCGGTCGACGGGGTGGTGGAGGGAACGGTGGTCGGCAGCGTGGTTGTCGTCGAGGCGGTCCCCGACGTCACCGCCGTGATCAGATTCGTGATGGCCTTGGCCGGGGGCTTCGGCACCGCCACCGTGGCTGGCACGAAGGCCATGGTGATCAGCTGGCCGTTGGCGAACTTGAGGTCCTGGGGCGGGCCACTCGTCTCGGTCCCCTTGCCCTTGGAGGTGAAGCTGGGCCAGCTGACGACGATCACCACCCCGGGCTTTCCGGCCTGGGGGGTCCCCTTCGGGCACACGTCGCCGTTGGTCACTGCCGGCTGGCCCGGGTACTGCAGGGTCGACGAGTTCAGCTCGAGGCCGTGGTAGCCGGAGACGAACTTGCCCAATGTGGCGTTGCCCCCCGACTCCGAACTGTTCTTTGGGGCGACGGTCAGCACGCCGTTCCCGTTGGCCACCAGGCCGGTCTTGGTGGTGTTGGTGCTGGCCGGCAGGTCAGGCTGCATCTTGCCGCAGATGTCGACACCGAGCGCGGCGAACCATTGCTGTTGGGTGGTCGGGGGCCCGGTCGACGAGGAGGCCTGATGGGTCCGCTGGTAGCGGCTGAATCCGATGAGCAGCAGCCCGACGACGCAGATGAGGACCAGGGTGGCGTACCAGTTGACCGGCATCTGGCCGCGATAGGTCCGTCCGCCGCCCGTGGTGGCGGCGCGCTCCACCCATCGGCCCGTCGAATTGCTCGGCATAGATCGGAGGACACCCTACAGCCTGCCGTCATGGAGGCCCTGTGCGGCCGGTCAGCGGCGGACGATACGGGCCAGGACGGCGAGCCCGGCACGCACGGCGAGGCCCACCGCCACCAGTGGGAGCAGAGCCTTGCGCCAACCGGCCGACGAGCGACCGGCGAATCGAAGGAGCGAGCGGTGGTGCTCGAGGATCATCCGGTACGGGTGGGCCTCGGTCGAGACACCTTGCAGATGGGTGACCTCCGCCGACGGAACGTAGGCTGCCTTCCACCCCGCACGGGCCAGTCGCCAACACAGGTCCACGTCCTCGGCGTACATGAAGTAAGACTCGTCGAAGCCGCCCACCTCGTCGAACGCACCGCGTCGGAGCAACAGGCACGCCCCCGAGAGCCAGTCGACCTCCCGCGGCGCCGAGCCCACGGCCAGATCGGCCAGGTGGTAGGAGCGGGTGAACCGGTTGTCCGGCGCGAACAGCCCGAGCAGGGCGTGGCCGGCCGCGTCGATCATGGAGGGAAACCGGCGAGCCGACGGGTACCGCCGGCCGTCCGCATCGCGAATCAACGGGCCGGCCACACCACAGTCGGGCCGCCCGTCGAGCACGGCGGTCAGCGCGGCGAGCGACCCGGGACTCACCTCGAGATCAGAATTGCACACCAGCAGGGCCGGCGCGCTGGTGGCGGCCGCGCCGCGATTGGCCGCCGCCCCGTAGCCCAAGTTGGCCCCGGGGTCGACGATCTCGATGTCCGGGACCCGCCGCCGGAGCTCGTCGAGGGACCCGTCGCGGGAGCCATTGTCCACCACCACCAGCTCGGCCGGGTCCTGTCGGCGCAGCCCCGCCACGCAGCGGGCGAGGGCGGGTCCCGATTCGTAGTTGACGACGACCACCGCGACGCCGTCTGCCCGGTCGTGCGGTCGCCGGCCCGTGCCATCGCGCCTCTCGGCGCGACCGCTCACCGGTCGATCCGGATGAACCGGTAGCGAACCAGCGCCTTGAGGGCCCCGATCCCGTCGCGCCAAGTGATCTTCTTTCCCTCGTCGGGCTCCCGGCCGGCGTAGGAGATCGGAACCTCGTAGATACGGTGGCCGCGTCGCAGGATCTTGGCTGTGATCTCGGGCTCGAACTCGAAGCGGTCCGATTCGATGGTGATCCCCTCGAGTACCCGTCGGTCGAACAGCTTGTAGCAGGACTCCATGTCGGAGAGCGTCGACGAGTAGAGCAAATTGGTGACGAGCGACAGGAAGCGGTTCCCCAACCAGTGCATCGGCAGCATGTTCTTGCGCTCACCGGTGAAGCGGCTGCCGTAAACGACCAGGGTCTTGCCACGCAAGAGGGGATCGAGCAGTTTGGGCCAGTCCTCGGGGTCGTACTCGAGGTCGGCGTCCTGGATGATCACCAGGTCCCCGCGCGCTGCTTCCAACCCGGTCCGGACGGCGGCGCCCTTGCCCTTGTTGGCCTGGTGGCTGATGACCCGGACCGTCGAGTCCCCGAGCGCGGAAAGGATTTTGTCCGTACCGTCCGACGAGCCGTCGTCGACCACGATGACCTCGAGGTCGAGTGGCAGCTCGACGGTCCTCACCCGACGCAACAGCTCGGCGACCGTCGACCGTTCGTTGAAGACCGGGATGATGACCGACAGCAGGGAGTACCCGTCGGGACGGCTCTCGTCCCCTGCCGGGCCGCCGACGGCGTCAGCCATGAGTCGGGGCTACCCGGTCGGCGGCCGCGGGAACGACCGACGGCAGCTCTGCCTCCCCGGCCAAGAAGGCGGCGGTGGCCACCAGGCCGTCGCGCAGCGGCGTGGTCGGTTCCCATCCGAGTTCGGCGCGCGCCACCGCGATGTCCGGACGACGACGGGTCGGATCGTCCTCGGGTAGCGGCCGGTGCACGATCGGCGACGAGGACTCGAGGAGGTCCACCACCGTGTGGGCGAGCTCGAGGATGGTGTGCTCGTCAGGGTTGCCGATGTTGACCGGCCCGGTGAGCTGGGAGTCGAACAGAGCCAGCAGACCACGCACTTCGTCCTCCACGTAGCAGAGGCTTCGGGTCTGGCTACCGTCTCCGTACACGGTGAGCGGATCGCCTCGCATGGCCTGCAGCAGGAAATTGGACACCACCCGACCGTCGTCCGGTCGCAACCTGGGTCCGTAGGTGTTGAAGATCCTGGCGATGGCCACGTCGGTGCCTTGGGTGCGGTGGTGGGCCATGGTCAGCGCCTCGGCGAACCGCTTGGATTCGTCGTAGACGCTGCGAGGCCCGACCGGGTTCACGTGCCCCCAGTATCGCTCGGATTGGGG
>DASZIO010000058.1:0-36328 GCA_035949055.1 Acidimicrobiales bacterium | reverse complement strand
GTCGTGAGACAGTTCGGTCCCTATCCGATGCAGCCGTAGGAGATTTGAGGAAGGCTATCCCTAGTACGAGAGGACCGGGATGGACGAAGCTCTCGTGTGTCAGTTGTCCTGCCAAGGGCACTGCTGATTTGCGACCTTCGGATGGGATAAGCGCTGAAAGCATCTAAGCGCGAAGCTCGTTCCAAGATGAAATCTCCCACAGGGTAAACCTGGTAAGGCCCGTGGCCAGACGACCACGTTGATAGGCCGGAAGTGTACGTGCGGCAACGCATTCAGCTGACCGGTACTAATCGGCCGAGGGCTTGGAAACTTGCTCGTGCTCGCTATGGAACGCTCAGGGGCGACCGTCTCGGTCGCACCCGGCCGGGCCGCCCGACTCGGGTCGGTCGCGCCGGCGAGCGCACAGTTTCCGGTGGCCATGGCGGCGGAGAGACACCCGTTCCCATTCCGAACACGGCAGTTAAGCCCGTCAGCGCCGATGGTACTTGGGGGGTAGCCCCCTGGGAGAGTAGGACGCCGCCGGGATTCTCAGGACGACGCCCCCAATACGGGGGCGTCGTCGCGCCACCCGAGCTCCGGCGCCACGCCCTCAGCTTCCACGACTTCGAGAACTATCGGCTTGGTTCACTAGCTCGTTCCGGAGTCGGATGGCCGTGGCTACCCCACGAATCGGGGGACGCCAACCACGCCGCGTCGCGACCAGTTCCGATTCATGGGGTCCTGCGCCGGAAGCGCCAAGCCCTATGACCATAGGACTCCCCACAGCGTGGGGAGGTGGACGACGAGGACCTCGGGCCTCGCCGACTGAACCTTGACGACCAGACGCGGATCGGATCGTACGTGGATCGTTCGGACCGGCCGCAGCGACCCGTCGGGCCGGATGGCCGAGACGGACGTGAACGCGCTGTAGCTGATCGGGAGCGCCAACCGGGTCGCAGCCGCGCACTCGACACGGAACCTCAGCTCGAGCGATTCCAGCGGAACGCGCGCCGGTGGCTGCACCGAACAGGGCACCTGGCTCAATGATGCCGCGCCATGATCATGCTGATGCAGACGCCGGTACAAGGCAATATCGTCATATAGTTCCGTTCCTTGCTTGTCAAATACCTTTGGAAGGTATTCGCCGTAGAGAACACCATCGTACAATGTAGGAACGCCACTGAATGTACCAAAATTGATGGTTTGCGCGACCGAAGAGATCTCCAATAGAGGGAACTGTCCAGGTGGCGCTAATACCGTTGGTTGAAACTGCCAAGTAGCAGTAATCGGTGACAACAGAACGAGGGACGCGAGCCAGAACGCCGGCAGGGCTCGCATACCGATGAGCCGGTGATATCGAAGGTAGATCGGTTGGAAGAGAACCACGAGAAGGATGATGCCCAGGGGCGTGATGAAGGCGAGCATCCGAAATGGATAGTCGACGGACTTGAGGGGAGATAGGACGTCGTACACACCCATGGTTACGCGGAGTTGTAAGACAAGATAAATAACCAAGGAGACAACAAGAAAAGCCGTGATCGATTTGTCGATCTCATCCGGTCTGACGGATTCCCTCTTGGTGTGACCTCGGACGTGGCCAATCGCTAGCCATATCAAGACGCCAATGATCGCCATCCAGATCGCAAAATCGATCTGGACGAAGGTATGGGAGGCAGGGCTAAGCCAACCCGCGGAACCATCGAAGAAATACAACCGAAAGGGCAGGAAGTCTCCCGAGAGAGCCCCGTAGTGGGTCACTTTGGACGCGGGATCGTAGGATTGGGCCATTCGCAGCTCCGCGAGCAGTGTGGGGGCAAGGAGCAACGTCGCTCCGCCCACCCCGAGGGCGAGCCGGGGAAGCACGGCACGCAGGCCGGCAAGGCCGGCCGACGCCAAGAAGATGCAGAGCGCGACAACCACGGTCACGAGTGAGATCAACGCGGTGGCGCTGTGCGCGTTCACCAGCAGGAACATGGTCGGTATGAGGACGAGCGAGGACCGTCTCCGTTTGATCAGCTTGAGGCACCAATAGAGCAGCCAGGGGACGATCATCATGGCCGAGAACTCCGGCAGGTCGCCGCGGCTCAACCAATCGGTGAAGACGTAATTCGTGAACACGAATCCAATGGATCCGGCGGTACAGAGGAGCCGGCTCGGCGTGACGATCGAGAGCGCACAGCGCATCCCGTACGCCCCCACGACGATAAAAAGGACCATGGATACCATCAAGGCCGGTTTCATGGCCCCGCCAAGCAGAATGTAGAAGAATGCCGCCACGTAGAAGAAGGCCTTATGGTAATAGAGCAACACTGGACTTCCCAATCCGAACGCATCACTACTCGACCACACCGGAAAAAAATCGAGATGATGGAAGTGTGCGGCATACAGTTGCACGAGGACGAGCTCATTCGTGTAGGCGTCCCCAAGCGGCCACCCACCGTGACGGCCGACAACTGACAGTACGAGGCCCGCGGCAACCAGCAGGAGAGCCAGATAGATCGCCTCGTACGCCCATCTTCTTCTTAGAATCGATTCCAGCGGATAGCTGCTTGCTGCGGGGCGACGGGGGAGTGGCTCTAGGCTGATGCCCAGTGACGAGCTCGATCTCGTAGACATGGCGTGTGGAGGCTATCTGTGTCCCCACTTCCCCGCACCTGGGTGCGCTTATTTCCAGTTTGTGACTCGGAAAGGGCTGGCAACCTGCTCGCGTGTGCCGGGAGCATTCAAGACAGCCCCAGTCGGGAGAAGTCGCGGCCATACAAGGTCGGACCGATGCTGGGTTCTCCCGGTCGTGGTGCCGTCGCACCCCCGTCTGGCACCGTCACGTTTGGGAGGGCTGGCCCGTCTAAGCCTGTGAACACGACGACACGATCTGGAGGTGGTGCGTCATGGCCCATGTCCCGCTCAACTACGACGCTCCGGGCGTTATCCCCCGGTTGGCCCGGACCTACACGAAGAAGAGGTTCGGCACCATGGTCGAGCCGACTGGCGCCGCCTCACACCATGCTGGAGTCCTGGTGGCGATGGGGGCGCTCGAGACGGCGGCGGCCATGGGGTGGACGAAGCTCGATCCGTCCCTGCGCTGGCTGGCCATCCAGGCGGCCTCGGCTGACATCGGGTGTTCGTGGTGCATCGACTACGGCTACTACGAGGGAATGAACGAAGGCATCGATCCGGCCAAGGTCCGGGCCGCGGCCAGCTGGCGCGAGAGCGATCTGTTCGACGAGCGGGAGCGAGCGGTCCTCGAGTACGCCGAGCGGGCCACGGTCACTCCCGCTGAGGTCTCCGACGAGCTCGCCGATCGGCTGCACCTCCACTTCAGCGACCCAGAGATCGTGGAGTTGGCGGCTTGGGTGGCGCTGGAGAACTTCCGCTCCCGTTTCAACGCCGGGCTGGGTCTGCGAAGCCAGGGTTTCGCCGAACAGTGTCTCGTGCCGCCGGTCCCGGTGCAGTCGTCTGCCGGGTCCGCTTCGAAGGAGGCGGGTGGACCCGCGCTCGTCTGAGGCGGACGTCGCCGCCTTCGAGGAGTGGCGGGGGTTGCTCTTCGGGATCGCCTACCGGATGCTCGGCAGCGCGTCGGATGCCGAGGACATGGTGCAGGAAGCCAGCCTGCGTTGGCTCCGCCGCGGGGACGACACAGTGTCCGCTGTTCGGGCCTACCTGGTGACCATCGTGACCAGGTTGTGCATGGACCAGCTCGAGTCGGCCCATGCCCAGCGGGTCGACTACGCCGGCCCGTGGTTGCCCGAGCCAGTGGCGCTCGAGGACGAATCGTCGGCGCTGGAGCAGGCCGACTCCCTGTCGCTGGCCTTTCTGGTCCTGTTGGAGGAGCTCACACCCCCGGAGCGCGCCGCCTTCCTCCTGCACGACATCTTCGGTTATCGGTTCGACGAGATCGCCCGGTCGTTGGGCCGCACCGAGCCCGGGTGCCGCCAGTTGGCGGCCCGGGCCCGTCGGCGCATCGGGGACCGGCGCCAGCGCTTCGACGCCGACGCCGACCACGGCCGGGAGCTCACCCATGCCTTCCTGCTGGCGTGCGGCACCGGTGACCTCGACGGCCTCCGCCGGCTTTTGGCCGATGACGTCGTGGTGTGGACAGACGGCGGGGGGAAGGTCCGGGCCGCCATGCGGCCGGTGGTCGGTGTGCATCGCAGCTCACGATTCCTCGTCAACGTGGCCAAACGGCTTCACGGTGTGCCCCGCGACGTGACCCTGAACGGCCAGCCGGGTGCCGTCCTCATCGAAGGGGGCATGGTGGTGGCGTCATTGGTCCTGGACATCCTGGACGGGAAGGTGGTCGGCGTCCGGGTGGTGTCGAATCCGGACAAGCTGGCCACGCTCAGCGCCGCCGTGGTGGGATCGCAGACCGGATCGCAGGCCGGATCGCAGGCCGGATCGCAGCACGGCCCGGCCCGGTGAGGCGGGCGATCCCCGAGGCGGCCGGTCCTCGGTGAGCAGCGCCAGTCCTACCGGTCCCTGATCGAGGTGCCGGTAGGCTCGGCGAATGCCGTCGAAACCGCCCTCTGGCTCGTCGCGCCGGCGCGGCGGGGCCGGAGCTCCGCCACGGCGACGGACGGGGGCCTCAGATCCCCGTCCGTCGGCCCAGGTCCGGGGATCCGGGGGCCAGGCCCACCGAGGGTCGGCCGCGGGGCAGCGATCCGGTGCGCTCCATGGTCAGGCCCAAGGACGAGGTCGAGGTCGAGGTCAGCTGTCGGGCTCCCCCGACGGCCGCCCGGTGCCTGCGCGCCGGGTTCCGCCGGGGAAACGGGCCACACCGGGGAAACGCACGGCGCCGGGGAACTGGGCGGAGCGGCGCTCTGGTGGCCGGGCCGGCCCGGGCCACCCGCCTCGGGGCAGTGGTCCGGTGGTCGGCAAGGGCTGGGGGAGCGTCGCTCGGCGCGGGGCAAGCGCGGTACGGGCCGGCGACGGTACCCGTGGCGACCCTGGCCCCGATACGGCAGAAGGACGCCGGCGGACCCGGACCCGTGACGATGATTTCGTCCCCGAGCGTTGGGAACGGACTGATCGGCCGACCACCGCGGGTCCCTCGGCCCGGTCCAAGACGCCGAGGCCCACGCCCGGACCCGGACGCCGAAGCAAGGAGCGACCGGTGGACGGGCTGCCGCCCGAGGTGGTCGCCGAGCTGGCCTCGGCGGCCGGGCCCGACTGGGGCCACGTGCGTGACCGGATCACCGAACGGATGGCCGCGGGCCTCGGAGCCTACGAACGCGAGCGGTATCGGGACGCCTCTCGCATCCTGAAGACGGTGGTCGACGCCCTCCCGAACGCCCCGTCGGCCCGTGAGCTGGCCGGCCTGAGCCAGTACCACCAGGGGTGGTGGCGGGCCGCTCTGGTCAACCTCGAGGCCTACGGCGCGCTCACCGGTTCGGTCGACCAACACCCGGTGCGCATGGACTGCCAACGTGCCCTTGGCCGGCCGAAGCGGGTCGAGGCGCTCTTCTCCGAGCTGCGGCAGGGGTCACCTGACCCGGAGGTCCTCTCCGAGGGCCGGTTGGTACTCGCCGGCACCCGCGCCGACCGGGGCGACCTGGCCGGCGCGGTGGCGGTGCTGCTGGAGGCCGGGGCGGGGCGCCGGGTGCGCAATCCGGCGGAGCGCCACGTCCGGCAGTGGTACGTGCTCGCCGACCTCATGGAGCGCTCGGGTGACCTGGCCAAGTCCCGAGAGCTGTTCCTTCGGGTGAGCGACGCCGACCCACATGCCTACGACGTGGACGAGCGGCTCGAGTCACTGGGCCCTCCCGCCCGGCGGCGACGTTCGGCCAACCAGCCGCGGGACCCCCGTTAGGATTTCTCTCATGAACATCGAACGACTGCTCGGTGACGAGTCCGACTCGCTCCTGAACCATGTGGCCAAGGCGTTTCCGGCCGATCACCTCACGCTCCCCGGGCCTGATCAGTTCGAGCGGGTCTTCCTCGACTCGGACCGGTCGTCGACCGTGCTGCGCAACCTCGCATCCTTGTACCACACCGGCCGCCTGGGCGGAACCGGCTACCTCTCCATCCTCCCCGTCGACCAGGGCATCGAGCATTCCGCGGCGGCCAGCTTCTCCAAGTTCCCGGCCTACTTCGACCCGGCGCGTCTGTGTGATCTGGCCATCGCCGGCGACTGCAACGCCATCGCCACCACCCTCGGCGGACTCGGCATCGTGTCTCGCCGCTACGTGCACCGCATCCCCTTCATCGTGAAGCTCAATCACAACGACTTCCTCAATTATCCGAATACGTACGACCAGGTGATGTTCGCCAGCGTCGGCCAGGCGGCCGACCTCGGGGCCGTCGGGGTGGGTGCCACCGTCTACTACGGCTCCGAGGGCGCCGACCGGCAGATCGGGGAGGTGTCGAGGGCGTTCAGCGAGGCGCACCGCCTCGGCATGTTCACCGTGCTCTGGTGTTACCTGCGCAATTCGGCCTTCAAGCAGGGTGACACGGACTACCATTTGGCGGCCGATCTCACCGGGCAGGCCAACCATCTCGGGGTGACCATCGAGGCGGACATCATCAAGCAGAAGCAACCCGAGAACAACGGCGGGTACAACGCCCTCAAGTTCGGCAAGACCGACCCCTTGGTCTACAGCCAGCTCACCTCGGACCACCCGATCGATCTCACCCGTTGGCAGGTAGTGAACTGCTACGCCGGGCGGATCCCGCTCATCAATTCCGGCGGTGAGTCGAAGGGCGCCGACGACCTGACCCAGGCGGTCCGCACCGCAGTGATCAACAAGCGGGCGGGAGGGGCCGGCCTGATCGTCGGGCGCAAGGCGTTCCAGCGGCCCATCGAGGAGGGTTCGTCCCTCATCCATGCCATCCAGGACGTTTACCTGGACGAGTCGGTGACCATCGCCTGACGCCTGAGCCATCCAGGACGTCTACCTGGACGAGTCGGTGACTGACGCCTGAGCCGTCCAGGACGTCTACCTGGACGAGTCGGTGACCATCGCCTGACGCCTGAGGGGCGCGCCGTCCCCCGACCCGAGCAGTCCCAGCGGCGGGGATGACCCCAGCTGAGCCGCGGGCTTCGCTACGGTGCAGGGGGCCGACAGTAGACTGGTGTCGGCGCCGCTGAACGTGCCACACGCCAGTACGAAGAGGAGCATGGTGTCCGACACCACCACCGATCCGAAGTCTCCCCAAGTGCTGGACCGCGTGGTGATCCGGTTCGCGGGCGACTCCGGGGACGGGATGCAGCTCGCCGGGGACCGGTTCACAAATATGTCGGCCCTGCTCGGGAACGATTTGGCCACCTTCCCCGACTTCCCGGCCGAGATCCGTGCCCCGGCTGGGACGCTGGCCGGGGTATCCGCCTTCCAGGTGCACATCTCGGACCACGACATCCTGACACCCGGCGACTCGCCGAACGTGTTGGTGGCCATGAACCCCGCGGCGCTCAGCGCCAACCTCTCGGGTCTGCCCAAGGGGGCAACCGTCATCGTGAACGTCGACGCCTTCGACGAGCGCAACCTCAAGAAGGCCGGCTACGACACGAACCCACTGGGCGACGGAACGCTGGCGGCCTACACCGTCTACGAGGTCCCGATGACCTCGATCACCACCGAGGTGTCCAAGGAGGCCGGTGTCAAGCCTCGTGACGCAGAACGGTCGAAGAACTTCTTCGCGCTGGGGCTGATCAGTTGGCTCTACACCCGGCCCATCGAGGCCACCGCCGATTGGATCCAGCAGAAGTACGCGGGCCGGCCCCTCGTCATGGAGGCCAACTTGCGGGCCTTCAAGGCCGGCTACCACTTCGGGGAGACCGCCGAGCTGTTCGAATCGTCCTACGAGGTACGGCCGGCGGCACTGGAGCCCGGGGAGTACGTCAACATCACGGGCAACACCGCGACGGCCTGGGGCCTCATCGTGGCCGCCACCCGTAGCGGTCTACAGCTCTTCCTCGGCACCTACCCCATCACGCCTGCTTCGGACATCTTGCACGAACTCTCCAAACACAAGCAGTTCGGTGTCCGAACATTCCAGGCGGAGGACGAGATCTCCGGCATCGGCGCCGCCCTCGGGGCGGCGTTCGGGGGCGGGTTGGGTGTGACCACCACGTCCGGACCGGGTATCGACCTGAAGTCGGAGACGATGGGCCTCGCCATCAGCCTCGAGCTCCCCCTGTTGATCATCGACATACAGCGCGGCGGGCCCTCCACCGGTCTGCCGACGAAGACCGAGCAGGCCGACCTGCTGCACGCCATGTACGGTCGTCACGGCGAGGCGCCGTTGCCCATCGTGGCGGCCAAGACGCCTGCACACTGCTTCGAGGCCACGCTGGAGGCGGTGCGCCTGGCGGTCAAGTACCGGACTCCGGTGATGTTGCTCTCCGATGGGTATCTGGCCAACGGGACCGAACCGTGGCGGCTGCCCGACCTGGCCGAGCTCCCGGTCATCGACCCCGACTTCGCCACGGAGCCCAACCACACCGATCCCGATGGCGACGGGATCTTCTGGCCCTACGTCCGTGACCCCGAGACCCTGGCCCGACCCTGGGCCCCGCCCGGGGTGGCCGGCCTCGAGCACCGGATCGGCGGTCTCGAGAAGTCCGATGGCGCGGGCAATGTGGCCTACGACGGCCCCAATCACGAGCGGATGACCCGCCTACGCGCGGCCAAGGTGGCCGGGATCGCCGCCGACATCCCACCCACCGATGTGGATGACGAGGAGGGTGCCGAGCTCCTCGTGGTCGGGTGGGGGTCCACCTATGGCGCCATCGCCGCCGGAGTGAGGCGGGTCCGGGCCCGTGGCTATCGGGTGGCCCACGCCCATCTGGTCCACCTCAACCCGTTCCCCGCCGATCTGGGGGAGGTGCTCGGCCGCTATCGCAAGGTACTCGTTCCCGAGGTCAACCTGGGTCAGCTGAGTCGGCTGCTCCGGGCCGAGTACCTGGTCGACGCGATTTCGTTCACCCAGGTTCAGGGAGTACCGTTCCGGGCCGCGGCGTTGGAGACCGCCATGCTTCAACAGATCGAGGGGACCGCATCGGCCGTTGAGGCGGACGGAACGGCTGGCACCGGCGGCAATGGCCGGGTGGGACACCCGTCCCGGGAGCAGGGGTCACGGGAGAAGGTGTCCGACTGATGACCGACGTCGTCCGTCTCGAGGCGGAAGCCGCGTCAGTGCCGGTGACCTCCAGGAAGGACTGGTCCTCCGACCAAGAGGTGCGCTGGTGCCCGGGGTGCGGCGACTACTCGATCCTGGCTGCCGTCCAGATGCTGATGCCGGAGCTCGGCGTGCGCCGTGAGCAGACGGTGTTCCTCTCCGGCATCGGATGTGCCGCCCGGTTCCCCTACTACATGAACACCTACGGCATGCACTCCATCCACGGACGGGCGCCGGCCATCGCCACGGGGCTGGCCACGACGCGACCCGATCTGGACGTGTGGGTGGTGACCGGCGACGGGGACGCCCTCTCGATCGGGGGCAACCACCTGATCCATGCCCTGCGCCGCAACGTCAACCTCACCATTCTCTTGTTCAACAACCAGATCTACGGTCTGACCAAGGGTCAGTATTCACCCACCTCCGAGGTGGCCAAGGTGACGAAATCGACACCATTCGGCTCGCTCGAGCAACCCTTCAACCCGCTCAGCCTGGCCCTCGGCGCCGAAGCCTCGTTTGTGGCCCGCACCCACGATATGGACCGCAAGCACATGATGGAGACCTTCAGACGGGCACACGAGCATGGCGGGGCCTCGTTCGTCGAGATCTATCAGAACTGCAACGTGTTCAATGACGGTGCCTTCGAACAGATCACCGGCAAGGATCAGCGGTCTGCCATGCTCATCCCGCTGGTCCACGGCGAGCCGATCCGGTTCGGGGCCGAGGGCGAGCACGGGGTCGTGCTGCACAGTGACGGATCCGTGGAGGTGGTCGAGGTGGCCGACGTCGGGGAGCCGGCCTTGCTGGTCCACGACGAGCATCGGGACAACCCCGGCCTCGCCTTCCAGCTGAGCAGGCTCTCCCGCGGGCCCTACGAGCCGACACCCATCGGCGTGTTCCGCGATGTCGAGCGCCGGGAGTACGGCGCCGAGATGTCCCGGCAGATCGCCGATGCCACCGCCAAGCGTGGTCCCGGGGACCTCGAGGCGCTGTTGCGCTCGGGGTCAACCTGGACGGTGATCTAGGCCGGTCTTCCGACCGGACGACGCGGCGCGAGCGCTACGGCCCTCGGGATTAGGCAATGCCCACCTATGTGGCCATGCTGCGGAGTGTCAATGTCAGCGGCCGAAACCGGCTGGCCATGGACCAACTGCGCGCGCTGGTGGCTGCGGCAGGCTTCGCCGACGTGGCCACCTACGTTCAGAGTGGCAACGTCGTGCTGTCGGGTCGCGGCTCCCCACGATCGGTGGGCTTGGCCATCGCGGAGCAGATGACCTCGGACCTCGGATGGTCGGTGCCGGTCCTCGTGCGGACCAAGGCTGAGCTCGAGGCCGTGCTGGAGCTCAACCCCTTTGTCCGGCGCGGCGTGGACCCGAAGACATTGCACGTGACCTTCCTGGCCGACGAGCCCGACCCGCAGGCGGCGGACGCCTTGAATGCCGGCCACGATCGGTCCGGGGACGACCGGGTCATGGTCGTCGACCGCGAGGCCTACCTGCACTGCCCCGGCGGCTATGGGCGCACCAAGCTCAACAACACCTACCTTGAGCGCCGTTTGGGTGGCCTCGCCACCACCCGCAACTGGCGGACGGTCACCGCCCTGGCCGGGATGGCCGGGATCGAGGTCTGACGCAGATGACCTAGCCCGCTGTCCCCGGGGCCGCGTAGGTGGCGTAGTCGCCGTCACCGTTCATGACCATGCAGAACGAAGCGGACGGGCACGAGAGGAACGTGCCTCGGTCGGGGTACTGGATCGCCGGTGGGACGACCTGCCGGGGCGACGACCAACTCGACCCGTTCCAGGTGAGCGCCTTCCCCGTGGTGTCGGTGGCCAGGCAGAACGAGGCGGTCGGGCAGGAGATGGCGTTCAGAGCGCCGCCGGGGTCGATGGTCCCACCCGAGGTCCAACCCTGCCCGTTGCGGACCCAGAGGTTCGAGCCCGCCACGATGGCACAGAGGTGGGTGCTCGGGCAGGCCATGGCCGTCGGGCCGGCCGGGGGCATGACGGTCCAGGGGGTCGGCTCCTCGGACCAGGTGGTGCCGTCCCAGTCGAGCACGGCGGCTCCGACCACGGCGGTGCAGAACGAGTTGCTGAGACAGGCCATGCCCACGCGACCGGCCTGGTAGAGGGAGACCGGGCCGGGACCCCCTTGGGCGAACGCCTGGGGGGCGAGCCAGCTCCCACCCCGCATGGCGGTGGTGTGACCGGTGTTGTCGACGACGGCGCAGAAGGTGGCGCTGGGGCAGGATACCGATGACGACCGTGATCCGGGATGGCCAGGGCCAGGGTCGGCCGGGTTGGCCGGCAACTCGGGAGCGGTGGTCATGGGAACCGGAGCTGACCAGTTGGTGCCGTCCCCCCGGCTGAAGTGGTCCGAGCCGTCGACGATGGCGCACGATGGGCCAGCCGTACACGAGATGGAGGGCAGCACCGGGGCGGTGACCGCCCCGGTGCCCGGGGCGGGGTAGTACAACGAGGGCTCTGACCATGAGGCTCCGTCCCACGAAACGGTGACCCCGGCTCCGGTGGTGGTCGGCCCGCCGGCGTCGTCGGTGCCGCCTCCGGCGGCCACGCAGAACGTGTCCGAGATGCAGGACAGCGACGTGAAGCCGCCTCCCGGCGGCAACGAGGTGAGGGCCGCCGTCCAGCCCGGCGGGGGCGCGACCGGTGCCGGGACGGTGGTAGGCGTGGCCGATGGCGCCAGGCTCGTGCTGGTCGGCGGCACGGACGTGGTCGGGTCCGGCCGGATCACGGGCCGGTGTGCCCCGGTCGGGCTGGATGATCGTGCTGCACATCCGCCTCCGGCCACGACCACGAAGGCCAGGACGGCTGCCGCAGTCCTCCTGGGTGTCACCTGCCCTCCTCGACCGACTTCCGCCCACCGGCCCCTCGCCCGACCGACAGGGCAGCGTAACGGCTGTGACCTCGGGGACCAAGGCACTACGCCGACGGCGGGCAGGTCCCGACCCGGATCCGATCCGGGCCCCCGACGACGACTGAGGTTCAGGCCGGCGCGTCGAGGTCCCGAAAGACCATGCCGGTCCGGGGCTTTGGGTAGAAGTACGTGCTCTTCGGGGGCATCTGGCGGCGGTCCCGCGCCCACCGCTGGATCTGCTCGACCGAGACCGGACGGAGGAGCACGACTGCCTGGGCCTGATCGGCGGCCACCGCCCGCATCCCGTCCCGCCAACTGTTGAAGAACTCGAGCTCATGATCGGGAAGTTCGGCGATGACCAGTGCCACCATCGACGAGTCGAGGTCGGCCCCCGCCGCTTCCGGTGTTCCGTCCTTGGGCGACAGCAGCCATGCTCCCGAAGGCATCAGGAGGGCCAGGGACTGGCTCTCGCCGAGGGCACCGACTGTGCGCTCGTCGAAGTCACCGGCCCGGGTCACGTCGAACCACGAGGAAAAGGCGTCCAGCAGATCGAGGCCATCCGGCAGTCGGGAAAGACCGCGGTGGATCGGGCCCACCGCCAATTGGTCCTCGGCGAGTTCGACCACCAGAGCCATGATCGACTCCGCGGTAGATCCCGCGGCCGGGGACATCGAACACTGGCGGAGGTAGGTGCGGGCCGTCTCGTAGCGATGGTGGCCATCGGCCACGACGATCGGGGACGACTCCGCCGCCTGCTGTATCACCCCGATGGCGGCCCGGTCGTCGATCACCCAGAGCTGGTGAAGGACCCCGTCGTCGTCGACCGCCTCGGCATCGGGGGGGCCATCGCGTAGGAAGGTGCGGCTGAGCCCGTCGCTCATCGAGAGGCCCCAGATGGGAGACAAATTGGCCCGCGTGGCCTTCAACAGGTCGAGCCGGTCACTCTTGGCCTTGGGCAGGGTCTGCTCGTGAGGCAGGATGTCGGACGCGCTGACATCGTCGACGCCGAGCGCCCCGATGACCCCGTTGGTGGCATGTCCGTCCGGGGCGGTCATCCGGTAGGCGTAGAAGGCGGGTGCCGGGTCGCGGCGGAGGACCTCTTCCTCTTGCCATTGTTCGAGCTGGCGGGCGGCATTGGCGTAACGGTCGAGGCCGGCCCGGTGGTCCGGCTCGGGCAGCTCGACGCGCACCGAGTTGGCGCTGTGACGGGCGGCCAGCCGGGCCCGCTCGTCCGGTGGGATGACGTCGTACGGCGGGGCGATGACCATGGAGAGGTCGACCCGGGAAGGGTCGTAGCGGAGGCCGGCAAAGGGCGCGAATCGAACCATCCGCACTGCGTAGCACATGGTCGTTCGGGTCCCGTGGTTGGACAAGTGGTGGACGGCGATCGAATGAACCACCACCGGTGCCGGCGTGAGCCGCCCGCGGCGGCGCCGGAGACGGCGGAGGCCCCACAGAGTCGACCGAGCGCTACCCGGGCCGAATTCGGTGCCGAAACCCCCGCCGAACCCGCCGGATGCGCGGGGTGGAGGCTTCAGGCGTACTGGGTGACCAGGTTGGCCAGGGCCTGGGCACCCGCGGGTTGAAGGTGCACCTGGTCGGCGGTGAACCACTCCGGATGACCAGAAGAAAGGGTGTACCAGTCGGCCAATACCGCCGTGCCCGGATAGCGGGCGACACCGGCGGCCAGCACCGCGTTGTCCGGGGCCTCCCACGACCGGGGCACGTCGACGTTCACGAAGACCACCCGGGACACGCCGGAAGCGGCCTGCATCATGGCGTCGAAGCCGTCGGCGGTAACTGTTCCGTTGGTGCCGAGCTCGACCACCAGCACCCGACCCAGCGTCCCGGCCGCCCGCTCCGCCTGGACCACCGAGACACCGGTCTCGAACTGCCGGCTGACCAGGCCGTCGACCCTGATCCCGGGCAGGTCGGACTGGAGGTAGGGCTCGACGTCCAACAAGATCGAATCGCCGACGGCCGAGACCGGCCCGGCGATCGGGGGCGAGGGAGTCGAAGATGCCGACGTTGCCGATGGCGAGGAGGTGGGCGGCGAGGATGTGACGGGCGTGGACGGCGAGGCCCCGCCCGCCGACCTCGAGGTGGCGGTGGGTGCAGTGATGGCGGGCGCGGCCCTGGACGGGGTGGAAGCGGCGACCGGGGTGGCGGCGCGGGACGGGCCCGACCGGTGGACGATGGCCAGGCCCAGCAGCACCAGCAGCAAGGCGACCAACCCGACGCCGATGGCCCGGTCGACCCGGCTCACCTTGCCCATCCCCCCAGTGTGGCCTGCTCGGGTCCACGAGACGGCGCGAAACGGTGGCGGTCATGAAGCGGTGGCCGCCTCGGTGGCCGACGGGCGGCGTTCTCGGAGGTTCGGCTCGGTCCGACCCTGCCTCGTAGACTCGGTTCTGTGAAGGGTGCCGGCGAGATGGCGATGGGGGACTCGATCGAGCAGGCTCCGTCAGCCGAGACGCCGGCTCAGGAGGGCTTGGGACGGGTGCTCACCGTACCCAACGGAATCACCGTGGTGCGGTTGGCCTGCATCCCGCTGTTCCTCTGGCTGTTGTTCGGTGCGGGCCGGCAGAGCGCCGCCGCGGTGCTGCTCGGCGTGCTGGGCGCCACAGACTGGGTGGACGGGTTCGTAGCCCGCCGCTACCACCAGGTCTCGACGGTCGGGAAGGTGCTCGACCCTGTCGCCGACCGGGTGCTGGTGGTGACTGCCGTCATCGCCATCACCGTGCACGGCGCCGTGCCGGTGTGGTTCGGAGTTGCCACCCTGGCGCGCGAGGCGGTCGTCTCGGTGGCGGTGCTGCTGTTGGCGTCGCTCGGCGCCAGCCGCATCGACGTCCTGTGGGTCGGCAAGGCCGGGACGTTCGCCCTCATGTTCGCCTATCCGGCCTTCCTGCTCAGCAACGGCAACGCGGCCTGGCAGGTCCCGTTCCATGTCTTCGCCTGGGTGTCCGGCATCATCGGGCTGATCCTGGCCTGGGTGGCAGCGGGGTCGTACATCCCGGTGGCCCGCAGTGCACTGGCCCGGGGACGACGGGCCCGCACGGAGGGGACGGTGCCGTGAAAGCCGTCATCATGGCCGGTGGCGAAGGTACGAGGCTGCGCCCGTTGACCTCGAACCAGCCGAAGCCCATGCTGCCCATGGCCAACATCCCGATGATGGAGCATGTGATCAACCTGCTGCGCCGGCACGGGTACGAGGACATCGTGGTCACGGTGGCCTTTATGGCCAACGCCATCCGCACCTACTTCGGGGACGGCTCGGAGTTCGGCGTGCGCATGGTGTACGCCACTGAATCCACGCCCCTGGGCACGGCCGGGTCGGTGCGGAACGCGCGCGACGAGCTCGACGAGCGGTTCCTGGTCATCTCCGGCGATGTGCTCACCGACATCGATCTCACCCAGGTGGTCCAGTTCCACGACAAGCGAGGCGGTCTGGCCACCTTGGCCCTCAAGGCGGTCGACAATCCCTTGGAGTTCGGCATCGTCATAACCCGCGAGGACGGCTCGATCGAGCGGTTCCTCGAGAAGCCCACCTGGGGCCAGGTGTTCAGCGACACCATCAACACCGGGATTTACGTTCTCGAGCCCGAGATCTTCGACTTCATCGCCGACGACCAGCCGGTCGACTTCTCCGGCGATTCCTTTCCCGAGGCCCTGGAGGCGGGCAAGGAGCTCTACGGGTACGTGGCCGACGGCTACTGGGAAGACGTTGGCACCCTGGAGGCCTATGTCAAATCACACCAGGACATTCTCGATGAGCGGGTGCGGGTGGACGTCAACGGCTTCCAACTCCGCCCCGGGGTGTGGTTGGGAAAGGGAGCCGAGATCGACCCGAGCGTCGAACTGGTCGGGCCGGCCCTCATCGGTGACAACTGCATCGTCGGCTCCGGAGCCCGGCTCGGCGAGTACTGCACTCTGGGGCGAAACGTCCGGATCGGGGACAACGCCGCGCTGCAACGCTCCGTCGTGCACGACAACACCTATCTCGGATCGGGAGTGCGCATCGACGGCAGCGTGCTCGGCCGGGGATCGGACCTCCGTCAAGGGGTGCGGTGCGAAGAGGGGGTGGTCCTCGGGGACGAGTGCTTCGTCGGCGCCCACGCGGAGCTCAAGGCCGGGGTCAAGGTCTATCCCTTCAAAACCGTCGAGGCCGGGGCCATTGTCAACTCGTCGATCGTCTGGGAGTCGAGAGGCGCCCGGTCGCTGTTCGGCCGGGACGGCGTACAGGGCTTGGCCAACGTCGACATCAGCCCCGAGCTGGCTGTTCGCCTCTCGCTGGCCTGGGCCTCGACCTTCGAGAAGGGGGCGACGGTCACAGCCTCCCGGGACACCAGCCGGGCAGCCCGCGTCCTCAAACGGGCGATCATGGTCGGCTGCAACGCCGCCGGCATCAACGTCGACGACCTGGAGGCCGCCACCGTGCCGGTCACCAGGTTCCAGATCACGACGTCGTCCTCTTTGGCCGGCATCAGTGTCCGTCTTGCTCCCGACGATCCCCAGTCGGTGGTTCTGCGCTTCTTCGACAAGGAGGGGCTCGACGTGGATGAGGCCACCCAGCGAAGGATCGAGCGGCTCTACCACCGCGAGGACTTCCGCCGGGTGCTCGCCCGCGAGATCGGCGACATCGGATTCCCGCCGCGGGCCCTCGAGTACTACACGGCCGCACTGATCGAGTCGGTCGATCTTTCCAAGGCGCGTGAGGCAGGACTCAAGCTCGTTCTGGACTACTCGTTCGGGACGACCAGCTTTGTCATGCCCAACCTGTTGGCCAAACTCGAGGCTGAGGTCCTCGCGGTGAACCCCTACGCCAACACGGCCTCTGTCCTGACCTTCGACCGTCAGGCCGGTGCGGCCCGGGTGGGCGAACTGGTGCGAGCATCCGGCGCGCACCTCGGTGCCGTGCTCGATCCTGGCGGTGAGCATCTCACCATCGTGGATGACCTCGGACACCCGCTCACGGACGACGAGGCCTTGCTGCTCCTGCTGACCCTGGTGACGGCGGTCCATCCCGGCGCAAGAGTGGCGCTTCCGGTGGCGGCCAGCCAGGCTGCGGAGGAGATCTGCCGTCGGGCCGGGGCCGTCATCGTGTGGACGAAGCTGTCCACCTCCGACCTCATGGAAGTGGCGCGTTCCCAGCGGATCACCATGGCGGCCAGCCAATCGGGCGGGTTCATCTTTCCCCACTTCCTGCCCGCCTACGACGCGGCGGCCACCCTGGTCAATTTGGTGGCCCTGCTCGCACCGACCGGCCGCAAGCTGTCCGAGCTGGTGGGGGAGCTGCCGGCCGTGCACATCGCCCACCAGGGGGTTCACACCCCGTGGGACCAGAAGGGGATGGTCATGCGGACGCTGGTGGAGCGATCCCAAGGCCGTGACCTCGTCCTGGTGGACGGCGTGAAGATCATTGAAACGGATGGCTGGGCGCTCGTGCTGCCCGACCCCGAAGAGCCGCTGACGCACGTCTGGGCGGAGGGTCCGAACGAGGGCGAGGCTTTGGCCCGGGCCCAGGAATATGCGGTGCGGCTCGAACAACTCGTCCGCTGAGCCTCGGGCGTGGGGGACGGCGGTCAGGTATCGTCCGCACCCATGGACGTGCCCGAGGATCTGCGCTACTCGACCGATCACGAATGGGCTCGCACGGTTGGCGACCGTGTCCGGGTGGGCATCACCGACTACGCGCAGGATGCTCTGGGGGACATCGTCTTCATCGACCTCCCGGGACAGGGCGCGCCGGTGGAGGCGGGGGGGTTGCTGGGCGAGGTCGAGTCCACCAAGTCGGTGTCGGAGATCTACGCCCCGGTCGCGGGGGAAGTCGTAGCCGTCAATACGGCGTTGACGGACACCCCGGAATTGCTGAACGGCGATCCGTACGGCGAAGGGTGGATCTGTGAGCTCATCGCAGCCGACCCCACCGAGATGGAGGCCCTCCTCGACTCGAACGGCTACCGCCAGCTCATCGACAATTGACCGCCATCGACGGGCTCTGGGGCCTGGAGAGCGGCGGGGTGGGAGCGGCTACCGTGTTGGGCGTGTTCTGCCCTATCTGCGGCCGTCGCAATCCGGCGGGGGTTAACTTCTGCTCCTCGTGCGGCGCCGCGCTCGTGACCTCGGTGCCCGACACCTCGGTCTCGACCACCCCGGTCGACGACTTGGGAGACGGGCTCGACGACGAGGCCTCGATCGGTCTGCTCGAGCTCCCGCGGGGTGTGGGTCTGCTGGTGGTGAAGCGGGGCACCGACGTCGGCGCCCGATTCACGCTGGAAGCCCCGATCACCCAGGCCGGGCGGCATCCCGAGAGCGACATCTTCCTCGACGATGTCACCGTCTCCCGCCGGCACGCCGAATTCATGACGAGCGGCCAGGTCACGACGGTCCGGGATGTCGGCTCTCTGAACGGGACCTACGTGAACCGCGAACGGATCGAGGAGGTTCGCCTCTCGAGCGGCGACGAGGTCCAGATCGGGAAGTTCAAGCTCCTGTACCTGGTGGCCAGCGGCGAATGAGGGTCCGCAGGGAGCTGCTCGTTCATGGCCGGGAGGCCGGATGAGCGCCCGGTCCTACATGTCCATCGGCGATGTCCTCACCCTGCTCCGCCAGGAGTTTCCCGATGTCACCATCTCGAAGATCAGGTTCCTGGAGAGCCAAGGCCTGGTGAACCCGGAGCGCACCCCCTCGGGCTACCGCAAGTTCTACGAGCAGGATGTGGAGCGGCTGCGATGGGTGCTCCGCCAGCAACGCGAGCACTTCCTTCCGCTGAAGGTGATCAAGGATCGGTTGGACGACGATCCGGTCGGATCGCAGTCCGCACCTTCGCGCCAACCGGCGGCCGGAGCGGTGGCGACGGATGACGTACTGCCCGACGGTCAGAACCACGCGACCGCGGGGGACGAGTCGGCCCGGTCGGTGCTCGTCGGGCAACGCAGCGCGTCGGAGGGCGCGACGCGCTCGACGCTCCCTGGCATCGAGTCCTCACTCGGTTCGGCGGTGGTCGGCACACCGACGACATCGACCGCGGCCGGTGGTCCATCGCCGGCCGGAGCGGCCACCGGACCCGGTTCGTCGGTTACGCACCGGCAAACCGCGGCCGAACCGGCTCAGGGACCCGCGGCCGACCATCGGTCGACGAGAGCTGCCGGTGGTACCGATCCTCATGCCGCGTCGGGTGGCGCGGCGGGCGCGGCGGTGGCTTCCGCGGCGCGGCGATCGCGTTCGTCGGGCGGCGCGGAGTCCGTCCCGTCTCGTGGGAAGGCAGCCCCACCCTCCTCGGGCGCTCCGGAGCCCGCCGGGACCCGTCCGGCCGACGCCGACGCCTCCGAGCCACCGCGCCGCGCGCCGAAGTCGGCCGGACCGGCGCCGGCCGGCCGGGCCGGGCCGAACCTCTCGGTCGACGAGCTCTCCTCGGCCTGCGGCCTGGAGGTCGGCGTCGTACGCGAGCTCGAGGAATTCGGCTTGCTGGCCTCGACCAATGTGGCCGGGATCGAGAGCTTCGGCGAGGATGCCCTGGCAGTGGCCCAGTTGGCGGCCCAGTTCGCCCGGTTCGGCATCGAGCCCCGCCACCTCCGTCTGTACAAGAACGCGGCCGACCGCGAGGCGGGATTCGTGGAGCAGATCGTGCTGCCACTGGTGAGGCAGCGGAACCCTGAGGCCCGGGCGCGCGCCCACGAGACCGCCGATGAGCTGGCGGTCTTGGGGCAGCAGCTCCGAAGCTCGCTGCTGCGCAACGCCCTCGGAGACCTGCTCGATGGGTGAGGTGAGCTCGGGTGCATGGGGGCCGGCGGGCGGCTGTCGCCGCACCGCGTGATCGCACTGCGCCCCGACGGCGAGTAGTTTGGGCCCATGGTCGAAGTCCGACTACGGGCCGTTCGAGTTGACCTGCAGTCGAACACACCTGTCCTGCTGCTGCAGGAGTCGGAAGGCCTCGGCCGCACGCTTCCCATCTTCATCGGCGCTCCCGAAGCCACGGCCATCGCCTTCGCCCTCCAGGGCATGGACACCCCGAGGCCGATGACCCACGACCTGATCCGCGACCTTCTGGATGCGTTGGGGGCCGAGGTGGTGCGGGTGGTGATCACCGAGCTGAAAACGGCGACCTACTTCGCCGAGATCGTCCTCCGGCACGGAGGCCAGGAGAACCCGGTGTCGTCCCGGCCGTCCGACGCGGTGGCGGTGGCCGTGCGCGCCGGGGCGCCCTTGTTCGTCGCCGACGACCTCATGGACAGCGAAGGGATCATGCTGGCCGTCGACGACGAAGAGAGCGACGAGGACGACGACGATGACGGCTCGAACCCCGACGAGCTGGTCGGTGAGTTCCGGACGTTCCTCGACTCGATCCGGCCCGAGGACTTCTCCTCCTGACCCGGTCCAACCCGGACCGAGGGTGCCGGTGACCAGGCGGGCGCCCGGGTTGGCCGCCGTACTGGTCCTCGGCGGTGGGCTGGTGGCCGCCTGCTCGTCGGGATCGTCGACCGCCACGACCGTCCGGACCTCTCCGCCCGGCGCCAACTCCACGACCACGTCGAGGCCGGCGACGAGCTCGACGGCCCCGGCCGCGTCGACGGTGCCACCGGGCCCGGGTCGTTGCCCGACCACCGGCCTGTCTGGCAGCGTGACCGGAAGTAGCGGCGCGGCGGGGACGGTCGAGGTGACGGTGGGGCTGAAAAGCATCTCAGCCGCGACCTGTGTCCTCACCGGTTACCCCGGGCTGCAGCTCCTCGGTCCGGGGGGCTCCCCCTATCCGACCAACGTGCAACGCAAGGGGAGCTACCCCTTCACTGCCATGGAGCCGATCACCGTGACGCTCGCCTCCGGACAGTCGGCCTACTTCAACATCGGCTACTCCGACGTGCCGGCCGGTGGCGAGACCAGCTGCCCGACCTCGACGTCTCTCGCCGTCACCCCGCCGGACGCCACCGACCATCTGCTGGTCGTGGCGGCGCTGGCCCCGTGCGGGGGTGGCACGATGGTCGTGTCGCCGGTGTTCGTGGCGGGCAGTCCGGGAAGCCAGTCGACGGCGCCCGCCTCAGGCTGAAGGTCCGGGTCGGACCAGCACCCGGCCCCGGACCTGGCCGGCCAGGATCCGGTCGAGGGCGGCGGCCAGGTGGTCGAGCCCCAGCTCGTCGTCGACCATTCCATCGAGGAGCCCAGGTGACCACGAGGTGGCCAGCCCCTCCCACACCGCACGACGTACAGCGGCCGGTGTGCGGACCGTGTCCACACCGAGCAGGGACACGTCGCGCACGATGAAGGGGTAGACGGTGGTCTCCAGGGTGTTGCCACCGGTGAGGCCGCTGGCGGCCACGGCTGCCCCGTAGCGCAGGGTGCGGAGGACGGCGGCCAGGGTCGGACCACCCACACAGTCCACCGCACCCGCCCACCGCTCGGGGCCGAGGGTGCGCCCCGTCGCGCCGTCCAGGTCGTGGCGGTCGATGACCTCGGCCGCCCCCAGCGTGGTGAGGTACGACCGCTCGGAGATCTTCCCGGTGCTGGCCACCACCTCATAGCCCCGTCCGGCCAGGAGCGACACCGCCATGCTCCCCACCCCACCGGAGGCCCCGGTCACCAGCACCGGCCCATCGTCCCGACGGAGGCCGTGCTCCTCGAGCCGCCGCAGCGAGAGCGCGGCGGTGAACCCGGCGGTGCCGATGATGGCCGCCCGCCGGGGGCTGAGACCGGCAGGCAGTGGGACGAGCCAGTCGGCCGGCACCCGCGCCACTTCGGAGAACCCGCCGCTATGGGCCACGCCGAGGTCGTGCCCGTGCACGATGACCTCGAGGCCGACGGGCACCGACGGGTTCTCGGAGGACAGCACCGTGCCGACCAGGTCGACCCCGGGCACCAGTGGCGACATGCGGGCCACCCGGTTGCCGGGCCGGGTCGTCATGGCGTCCTTGTAGTTGACCGCCGACCACTCGACTCCCACGACGACGTCCCCGGGCGAGAGCTCGGTGAGGTCGAGCGTCCGCACGCCGGTGTCGACGGTGCCGCCCCGGTCTTCGACCACGAAAGCGGTGAAACGATCGGGCGGACCGGCGCTGGCCGTGAGGCGGGTGCTCATGGCGGGGTACCGTACCGAGTCCATGGGGGCCCGACGCGAAACGGGAGCGAGAGCGTCGGGCCCCGTCGGCTCCGCGCTGTACCCGGGCTGGTGGCCGTCCCCGTGGTCGGCCGCCTCGGTGGCCGCCGGCAAGGTCAGCCGCGGCGGGCTGCAGGCCGAGGGTGACGCCGCGTACTGGTTGGAGAGCCGGCCCACCGAGGGGGGACGGCAGGTGGTGGTGCGGGTCCGGGCCGGCCGGCCCCGGGAGGATGTCTCGCCCGTCGAGGTAAGCGTACGCACCCGGGTGCACGAGTACGGCGGGGCCGCGGCTACCGTCCACCGGGACGACCTGTTCTACGTCGAACAGGAGAGCCAGCAATGGTACCGGGTGCCCATGGGACGGGCAGACGGCGCGGTCGACCCGGTGCGGCTCACCCCACGGGGAAGAGCGGCGGAGCCCGCCAGCCGGTACGCCGATGGACGGGTGAGCGCCTCGGGACGGTGGCTCGTCTGCGTCGTGGAGCACCATCTCGCGGACGGGGACGTCCGTCATCGCCTGGCGGCCGTGGCCGTCGACGGCTCGGAGCGGGTGGTGGACCTGGCCGGCGGGGCCGATTTCGTCGTGGCGCCGCGCCCGTCCCCGGACGGTCGGCTTCTGGCCTGGGTCAGCTGGGACCATCCCTCGATGCCCTGGGACAGCTCGGGACTCTGGTTGGCCACGGTCGAGGAGACCGAGACGACCTTCGCCGTGGTCGACCCCCGACTGGTGGCCGGAGGCGGCGGCGTCTCGGTGGGCCAGCCCCGCTGGTGTGCCGACGGCAGCCTGCTGTACGTGGACGACCGGACCGGATGGTGGCTGCCGTACCGGCTGGACCCGGACATCCCGGGGTCGCTCCCGACGCCGCTCACCGACCTCGAGGCAGAGTTCCACGCGCCTGACTGGGTCCTCGGTCAGGCGACCATGACCGAGCTCGCCGACGGCTCGCTGGTCTGCCGGGCTCGCTCCGAGGGCCGCGACCGGTTGGTCCGGCTCCGGCCCCCCGACGGGCCCGCGGATGGTCCCTGGCGGGCGGAGGTCGTCGAGCAGCCGTGCGTGAGCTTGTCGGGCGTAGCCGCCAAGCCGGGCGGCGCCGGAACCGTCTACGTCCTGGGGTCGAGTGCGACCGAGGCCAATGGGGTCTTCGAGCTCGGGCTGGAGGGGGGGCCGGCGACCAGGCGGATCTCGGCCGGGCCCGACCCGGCGGCGTCAACGGCGGATACCTCGGTCGGCCAGGCCTTTGCGGCCACGACCCCGACCGGCCCGGTCCCCGGCCTGTTGTTCGCCCCCACCAACGCCAGGGTGCCGGCCGGCGACCAGCCCGGGCCGCCGCCGCTGGTGGTCTTCTGCCACGGCGGGCCGACCGGGTCGGCCGAGCCGGGCTTCGACCCCATCATCCAGTTCTTCACCAGCCGCGGGTTGGCGGTCGCCGCCGTCGACTACCGGGGCAGCAGCGGGCACGGCCGGGCCTACCGGCAACGCCTGCGCGGGCTGTGGGGGGAGGCAGATGTCGAGGACTGTGTGCAGTACGCGCTGGCGCTCGGGCGGGCCGGGTTGGTGGACGGGAGCCGCATGGCCATCCGGGGCACCAGCGCCGGCGGGCTGACCGCGCTCGGAGCGTTGGTCCGGGCGGATTGCTTCGCCGGCGCCGCCTCGTGGTACGGCGTGACCGATCTCGAGGCCCTCGCGGCCGACACCCACGACTTCGAGTCACGCTACGTCGACTCGCTGGTCGGACCGTGGCCGGCCGCGGCCGCGACCTACCGGGACCGGTCGCCGATCCACCATCCGGACCGGGTCTCTGGCCGGGTGCTCCTGCTGCAGGGCACCGACGACCCGGTGGTGCCGGCGGACCAGTCCGAGCGGTTCGCGGCGGAGCTGGCCGCGCATTCGGTGCCGTGTCGGCTGGTCCTGTTCGAGGGCGAGGCCCACGGCTTCCGCCGGGCGGAGAACGTCGAGGCCGCCCTCACCGCCGAGCTCGACTTCTACCGTGGACTGTTCGCCGGGGGCTCGGGCGCGGGCTCGCTGGACACCACCGGTTGACGGGGCGACGCCCCGGGAGGCTCGGAGTCCCGGTGGTACCCTCGAACGTTGTGTCCGATTCGGTGCACCGAGGTGACCGGTCGCCGCCGGAGGGCCCGTTCTGGCAGGGCGTTCGGGCCATCGCCCGCCGAGGAATCGGGCAGGTCAGTGGGCTTACGCCCGAAGGGAGGGACGCGCTCCTCTACGGCGGCTCGGCGTTGTTCGCCGGGGCAACCGGGCTCCTCGTCCGCATCCCCCTGTACCGGCAGTGGGGACAGCTCGCCGTCGGCCCCTATGCTGCGGCGGCCGTCATCATGGCCCTGGTGGCCGCGGGCGCAGGCCGCCCGGCGGCCACCCGGAGCCCACCCACCCGACGTCCCCGCACGGTGCGCCGGACGGCCCGGGTCGTCGCCTTCCTCATCGTCCTGTTCGGGGCCACGGTCGTCCCCCTCACCCTCGAAGTGGTCTGGCGCTCGCAGGGCAACCCGGCGCTGCACGTGCAGCCGGAGGTGGTCGTCGTCGAACAGGCCGGGGCGCGCGCCGCCGACGGTCACGATCCCTATCGGGTGATCGATCGCAACGGACACGTCGTCATCGCCCACCAGGCCTCCGAGCCCGCCTACGAGCTCTACTACCCCTACCTGCCCGGAATGGTCATCTTCGGGGTGGCGAGCGATGCGAACGGCGAAGCGCGGCTGACCGATGCGCGCATCCAGTTTCTCGTATTCACCGCAGTGGTCGGCCTGGTCGCCCTCAGCCGGCTCCGACCCCGGACCGATGCCCGGGTGCGTGCCCTCCAGGTCCTCACCGTCCTGCCGACCGCCGCCCTTCCCCTAGCCACCGGGGGGGACGACCTGCCGGTGGTCGCTCTCATGCTGGCCGGACTGGTGGCGCTTCAGCGCCGCCGGCCGGTTCTCGCCGGCCTGGCCCTCGGGGCGGCCTCGTCCCTCAAGTTCACCGCGTGGCCGCTGGTGGTGCTGGCCCTCTTCGCGGCACGTGACCGCTCCCGGCGCGGCGCGGTCGGCCGCTACGTGCTGGGAGTGGTGGCCGTGTGCGGCCCGGTGGTGCTCCCCCTTGCCCTTCGCAACCCCGCCGCCTTCGTCGACAACGTCGTCCGCTACCCGCTCGGCCTGGCCGGGGTCTCCTCACCGGCGGCCAGCGCCCTGCCCGGCCACATCCTCGTGGCCCTGGCGCCCGGGGCCCACCGGGCCTACGTGGTGGTCGTCGGGTTGGTCGGCGCGGTGGTGCTCCTCTGGTACCTGAGGCGCCGGCCACCGTCCAACGCCGGCGAGGTGGCCTCGCTCACCGGGTGGGTCATGACGATCGCAATCCTGCTGGCCCCGGCCACCCGAGTCGGCTACCTGCTCTATCCCGTCAACCTGTTCGTCTGGGCCTGGATGCTCCGGCGGTCCGCTGATCCCGCGGTGCCGGCCGAAGCCCCCGATCGGTGCTCATCCGCCACGGGCCGGCCTTCTCCGGCCGCGCCCGGCGTTCAGCTGGCGTCGGGCAGCTCGAACAGCTCGATGGAGAACGGGGTGACGCCGGCTGACGTGGTGTCCGATACCACCGCGCCCACCTCCCAGTAGAAGCCGTCACCGCTGCCCAGCTTGGCGAGGACCTCCGTCCCCTGACCACCGAAACGGCCGGTGCCCGGTCCCGCATAGAGGACCCGCCAGCCGAGCCGGGGCAGGAGGGCGCGGTAGAGATCGACTACCTGGCCCGATGACAGCTGCGTTGTGAACGCGACGGTCCGGTCGAATTGGGCCTGACCCTGGTCGGTGTTGGTGACGTGGGTGACGGTATTGCCGGACGGCACCGCCATGTTGCCGATGATGTCGGCCGGTGGCTCGCTGGAGTCCACAATGCGCTTCATGGCCACGGAAGCCGGTGTCAGTGGTACCACGGTGCCACCGGGGAGGGTGATGGACCGCAGTGAGGTGGTCGGGCCGTTTCCCGAGCCGAGGGCGGAGGCCACCACCCCGGCGACGACGATGCACACCGCGATCCCGAGCACGATGAGGGCCGGGCCCCGGACCGACGCGGGTTGGACGCCACGGCCGGCCGGCGTGAGCTGGTCCGCCCCGGCCGGGGCGGTCGGGCCCTGATCCTGTGACGTCGTGACCATACGAGCCACATGCTAGGACCGGCCCCCGAGCGCGGCGCGGGCGCGTGGTTCCGAACCCAATGGACCTGGTGACCGACGTGACGCGGCCCGGCGACCGCAGTGAGGCTCGGGACGTGATCACGCACAGCGTCGGTGTCACTACTGAGGGTGAGACACCCAGTTCATCTGATGTTTACTTTCCGCAGCCGATCATTCACAATGCCATCAGTATTGGCGAGCCTCCCTAGCTCGCCAAGTGGAGGGGCGCAGATCCAGCGGCAAGGGCGGAAGGATCCTGAGGGATAAGGGGGGAAGTGGCCGGGTCTTCAGGGACCCGGCCACTTTGCATGCCGGACCGACCACAGTCGCGTTCGCGGCCCGTAGCCGCGGCGTTCGCGGCCCGTAGCCGCGGCCTTCGCCGCCCTCAACCGCGGCGCTCGCGGTCCAGTTGCGCCGACCAACCGAAGTGGTCCAGGGGCCCGTGGCCGCGGCCCAGGTGCCAGCGGGCCCCCCCGAGGAGGGCGGTGTGCACGAAATCCCGGGCCGCCGTGACCGAGGAGGGGACGTCCTCGCCGCGGGCGAGGTGGGCGGCGATGGCGGCCGACAGCGAGCAACCGGTCCCGTGGGTGTTCGCCGTGTCTACGTGGGGGCGGGTCAGACGGGTCACCTCGTGGCCGTCGAAGAGGATGTCGGTCACCACGTCGGGGGCCTTGGCGCGGCCGGCCTCGACGCCGGGGAGGTGTCCTCCCTTGACCAGGACCCAGGCCGGCCCGAGCTTGTGGATGCGGCGGGCCATCTCGGTCATGGCGTCCACGTCGTGCCCGGTGGACGGGGCCATGCCGGCGAGCAGCGCCGCCTCCCACAGGTTGGGCGTGGCCACCAGCGCGTGGGGGAGGAGATCCCGCCGGTAGGCCCCGATGCCCTCGTCGGCCAACAGGACCCGCCCGGTCGAGGCCACCATGACCGGGTCGACCACCAGCCGTGGCAGCCCGCCTCCCGCCGCCCGCTGCCCGACGGCCGTGACGCAGGCCGCGGTGCCCAGCATCCCGGTCTTGGTGGCCAGGACGTCGAGGTCGTCGAGCACCGCGTCGATCTGGGCTTCGACCATCTCGACCGGTAGGTGGTCGACGCGGGTGACCGCCGTGGTGTTCTGGGCGGTGACTGCGGTCACGGCCGCGGTGGCGAACACCCCAAGGGCAGCCATGGACTTGATGTCGGCCTGGATGCCCGCTCCCGACCCCGAGTCGGATCCGGCGATGGTGAGGGCCACCGGCGGGCCGGCCACCGTCACCGACCGATCATCCCCTCGAACGGACTCGACGCTTCGGCGTGGTAGCGCCGGGTGATACGACCGGCCAAGCGGGCCGCCCGCCCGGCCGCCACCGCGTCGCGCATGGCCCGGGCCATCAGCCGGGGCTGTCGGGAGCGGGTGATGGCCGAGGCCACCATGACGGCGTCGCACCCGAGCTCCATGGCGGCGCAGGCATCCGAGGCCGTACCGATGCCGGCGTCGAGCACGACCGGTACCCGGGCCTGCTCGGCGATGAGGGCGATGTTGTGGGGGTTCCGGATGCCCAGCCCGCTGCCGATGGGGGCGCCGAGGGGCATGACCGCCGAGCACCCGAGCTGTTCGAGCCGCCGGGCGGTGACCGGGTCGTCGCCGCAGTAGGGCAGCACGGTGAAGCCGTCGCCGACGAGCTCCTCGGCGGCGGCCAGCAGCTCGACCGGGTCGGGCAGCAGGGTGCGGTCGTCGGCGATCACCTCGAGCTTCACCCACTCCGTCTCGAATGCCTCGCGGGCCAGCTTGGCCGTGAGGACGGCGTCGGACGCGGTGAAGCACCCGGCCGTGTTGGGCAGGATCTCGATGCGCAGCCCGCGGAGGAGATCCACCAGCGAATGGCGGGTGGTCGGGTCGACCCGCCGTACGGCCACGGTGGCCATGGCGGTCCCCGAGTCCACCAGCGCCCCCCGCAGCGACTCGGGACTGGCCATGCCGCCGGTGCCGAGGATCAGCCTGGATGCGAGGCTCCGCCCCGCGATGACCAGCTCGTCCTCGGCCGTGGCCGGGCCAGTCCGCGCCTCGACGCCGGTGACCGTCGATGCGGGGCTACGGAGTCCGTCCATCCACCCCACGGTACCTTCGGGCCCGAGCCGTTCCGGCGGCGCAGTCAGCCGCCGGCGGCGGCGGTCACGATCTCGACCCGGTCTCCCGGCGACAGCCGGGTCAGCTCCCATCGGCTTCTCGGGACCACCTCTCCGTTGAGGGCCACGGCCACGCCTCGCGGCGAGACGCACCACACCGCGACCAGCTGGTCGACGGTCGCCCCGGGCGGCCCCTCCCAGGGAGCGCCGTTGACCTGGATCCCCGTCAGTGGTCGGCTCCTGTCGATGTGGTCGCCGCGGCGCGTTGGGCGGCCGAAGAGAACCGGTCCGGGCCGAAGGCGGCGAACGGTCCCTCGTGCCCGCCGGGATCGGCGGAGCGCAGCAAGCGGACCACCTCTGCCGCAGTGATGGGGGCGAGCAGGATGCCGTTCCGGTAGTGGCCGGTGGCCACCAGGAGGCCGTCCAGCCCGGTCCGGCCTACGACCGGCGCGTTGTCGGGAGAGCCGGGCCGCAGTCCGGTGGCGGTCTCGGCCAGCTCGTAGTCCTCGAGGGACGGAACCAGACGGCGGGCGTCGTCCAGCAGGTCGCTGACCGGGCCGGCCAGGACCGCAAGGTCGAAGCCGCGCTCTTCGACCGTGGCGCCGACGACCATGGTGCGGTCGGCCCGTGGCACCAGGTAGCAGTTCCGACCGTGCACCAGGCCGCGGACCGTCCGGTGGAGTGCAGCCGCACCGACCGGGGCGAGCAGGCGCAGGGTGAGTCCCTTCACCGGCCGGACGGGCGGGAGCATGGGCGCGGGGATCCCACCGATGCGGCCCGAACGGCACCCGGCGGCCACGACCACCGTCCCGGCCGGGCGGCGATTCCCCTGATACAGGGTTACGCCGAGGACACGCCCGGCCCCGACCTCGACCTCGGCGACCTCGTCCGCGATCAGCTCGACCCCGGTGGCGCGGCAGGCGGAGAGGAGAGCATCGACGAGACGGCGGTTGTCGACCTGGTGGTCACCGACGAGGTCCGCCCCGCCGTGGATGCCGGGTGAGAGCAGTGGTTCGAGCTCCCGACACTCCTTCGAGGACAGCCGCTGGGCGGTGAGCCCGAGCTGGGCCCGGTACTCGAGGAGGTCGTCGGTCGCCGCCCGGTCCGACGGGTCGACCGCCACCAGCAGGGTGCCTCCGGCCACGTACGCGACCGACCGGCCCGATGCCGCCTCCAGGGCCTCGGCGAACCCGGGCCAGCTCAGGGCGGCCTCGATGTTGAGGAGGGTGAGCGCCTCCTCACCGAAGTTCGCCTCGCCGACAGGCGCGAGCATGCCGGCCGCCGCCCAAGTCGCGCCCCGCCCCGGCCGGGGGTCGACCACCGAGACGGACATGCCGGCCGACGCCGCCTCCCAGGCGATCGACAACCCGATCACGCCCCCCCCGACGACCAGGACGTCTGCGCCGGCGTTCGATCCCATGGCCCAATGGTAGGGTCCGCCCCGACGGAGGCAGCCAGGCGGGGCAGAGCGATTCCCCACGTGGCGCGGTGTAGAATTTGGCGGACCACGCATGGGCCAACGGCGTCCCGGGCGGGCATATCCCCTTCCCTCGTTGGAGCGACCCATGGCAGCACCTGGAACCCGTAGCGACGGTCAGACGCCAAGCCCCGTGCCGGCATCCCGTCCCCGGCGTCGGCCGGTTCCCCCAACCTCGGGGGTCTACGACCCGCGCTTCGAGCACGACGCCTGCGGGGTGGCCCTGGTGGCGGACCTGAAGGGCCGACCGACGCACGGGCTGGTGCGACAAGCCATGGACGCCCTCGAGCACCTGGCCCACCGGGGCGCCACCGGGAGCGAGGAGGACAGTGGTGACGGCGCCGGGATCCTCCTCCAGGTACCCCACGACTTCTATGCCCAGGTGGTCGGCTTCGACCTCCCACCCCGCGGGGGCTATGCCACGGGCATCATCTTCCTGCCGAACGAGGCCGAACGGGCGGACTCCGCCCGCACCGCCCTGGCCAAGCTGGCCGGGGAGGAAGGGCTCACCGTCCTGGGCTGGCGAGACGTCCCCATCGATGCCCGGTCGATCGGATCCATCTCCGGGGCGGCCATGCCCTCGATGGGCCAGCTGTTCGTGGCCCCGGCGCCCGGCTTGCCGCTGACCGGCGACGATCCGGCACTTGCCCTCGATCGCCTGGCCTTTGTGCTCCGCAAGCGCGCCGAACGCGAGATCGAGGGGTGCTATCCGGTCTCGCTCTCTGCCCGGACCGTCGTGTACAAGGGAATGCTCACCTCGCACCAGCTGGCCGAGTTCTTCCCGGACCTGTCCGACGAGCGGTTGACCAGCGGTCTGGCTCTCGTCCATTCCCGCTTCTCCACCAACACCTTCCCCTCATGGCCGTTGGCCCATCCCTACCGCTACCTGGCCCACAACGGCGAGATCAACACCCTGGCCGGCAACCGCAACTGGATGCGGGCCCGAGAGGCGCTCTGCCGGACCGACCTGATCCCCGGACTCGAGCGGGCCTTCCCGGTCATCACCCCCGGGGCCAGCGACTCGGCGTCCTTCGACGAGGTGCTCGAGCTGCTCCACCTCGGTGGACGGCCCGTCCACCATGCGGTGCTCATGATGATCCCCGAAGCCTGGGAGAACCATCGGACCATGGATCCGGCACGGCGCGCCTTCTACCGGTTCCACGCCTCGCTGATGGAGCCCTGGGACGGCCCGGCGGCGGTGGCCTTCACCGACGGCACCGTGATCGGCGCCGTGCTCGATCGCAACGGCCTGCGCCCGGCCCGCTATTGGGTCACCGAGGACGACCTCGTGGTGCTGGCCAGCGAGGTCGGGGTGATCGACGTACCGCCCGAGCAGGTGGTGCGCAAGGGCCGTCTCCAGCCCGGTCGCATGTTCCTGGTGGACACGGCGGCCGGGCGCATCGTCGACGACGACGAGATCAAAGACGCCCTGGCCGCAGAGCACCCCTACGGCGAGTGGCTGGACGCCGGCCAGATCGACCTGGAGGATCTCCCGCCCCGCACCATGCTCACTCCTCAGCACGCATCGGTGATCGGGCGCCAACGCCTGTTCGGCTATACCGACGAGGAGCTGCGGGTCATCCTCGGCCCCCTGGCCCGTACCGCCATCGACCCCGTCGGGTCGATGGGGACCGACACCCCCGTCGCGGTGCTGTCGGATCGTCCCCGGTTGCTGTACGACTACTTCACCCAGCTGTTCGCCCAGGTCACCAATCCGCCGCTCGACGCCATCCGCGAGGAGCTGGTGACCTCCCTGCTCTCCACGCTCGGTCCCGAGGCCAACGTGCTCGAGCCGACGGCCGAATCGTGCCGGCAGATCGTGCTGCCCATGCCGGTCATCGACAACGACGATCTGGCCAAGCTGCTCTACGTCAACGAGGACGGCAGCACGCCCGGGTTCCGCGCCTTCGCCATCGACGGCCTGTTCGAGGTGGCCGGCGGGGGCGAGGCTCTCCGGGCCGGCATCGAGGAGGTGCGGGCCCGGGTGGGCGCAGCCATCGCCGAGGGTGCTGACGTCATCGTCCTCTCCGATCGCAACTCGACGCCGGAGCTGGCCCCGATCCCGTCGCTGCTGCTGGTGTCGGCCGTCCACCACCATCTGGTGCGGAACAAGACCCGTACCCGGGTCGGCTTGGTGGTGGAGTCAGGCGACGCTCGCGAGGTGCACCACATGGCCTTGCTCAAGGGGTACGGCGCCGCGGCCATCAATCCCTACCTGGCCTTCGAGACCATCGACGACATGATCGCGTCGGGCTACCTCACCGGGGTCACGCCGCGGCAGGCCCAGCGCAACTACATCAAAGGGGCATCCAAGGGGATCATCAAGGTGATGTCGAAGATGGGCATCTCGACCGTGGCCTCCTACACAGGCGCGCAGGTGTTCGAGGCGGTCGGCCTTTCCCAGGGGGTGATCGACGAGTACTTCACCGGCACCGTGTCCCGCATCGGTGGCGTGGGGCTCGACGTGTTGGCCGAGGAGGTGGCCGCCCGGCACCGGATGTCACATCTGGACCGGCTCACCGAGCTCGCCCACCGCGAGCGTGAGGTGGGTGGCGAGTACCAGTGGCGGCGCGAAGGGGAGATCCACCTCTTCAACCCCCGGACCGTCTTCAAGTTGCAGCACGCCACCCGGGCCAGGCGCTACGAGGTGTTCAAGGAATACACCAAAGCGGTGGACGACCAGTCGGCTGAACTCGCCACCCTGCGCGGGCTCATGCGCCTACGCACCAGTGCCGGGCCGCCGGTGCCCCTCGAAGAGGTCGAGCCGGCCTCGGCCATTCTGGCCCGGTTCTCGACCGGGGCCATGTCCTACGGGTCCATCTCGGCCGAAGCGCACGAGACGCTGGCCATCGCCATGAACCGCCTGGGCGGCCGGTCCAACACCGGTGAGGGTGGGGAGGATCCCGATCGGTTCACCCCCGATCCCAACGGCGACCTACGGCGGAGCCGCATCAAGCAGGTCGCGTCAGGCCGGTTCGGGGTGACCTCCGAATACCTGGTCAACTCGGACGACCTCCAGATCAAGATCGCCCAGGGGGCCAAGCCCGGTGAAGGCGGCCAGCTCCCCGGGTACAAGATCACGCCGGAGATCGCCAAGACCCGATACTCGACGCCGGGAGTCGGCCTCATCTCGCCCCCACCCCATCACGACATCTACTCCATCGAGGACATCGCCCAGCTCATCCACGACCTCAAGTCGGCCAACCCGAAGGCGCGGGTGCACGTGAAGCTGGTAGCCGAGGTGGGGGTGGGCACGGTGGCCGCCGGGGTGGCGAAGGCCCATTCTGACGTGGTGCTGATCTCGGGGCACGACGGTGGGACGGGCGCGACCCCCCTCACGTCGCAGAAGCATGCCGGCGTCCCCTGGGAGCTGGGCCTGGCCGAGACCCAGCAGACGCTGTTGGCCAACGACCTGCGCGACCGCATCGTCGTGCAGGTCGACGGCCAGATGAAGACCGGCCGCGACGTGGTCATCGGGGCGCTGCTCGGCGCCGAGGAGTTCGGGTTCGCCACCGCGCCGCTGGTCGTGTCGGGCTGCATCATGATGCGGGTGTGTCACCTCGACACCTGCCCGGTCGGGATCGCCACCCAGAAGCCCGAGCTCCGGGCCCGGTTCTCGGGAACCCCCGAGTTCGTCGAGACGTTCTTCGAGTACATCGCCGAGGAGGTGCGCGAGCACCTGGCCAGCCTCGGCTTGCGGTCCCTCGAGGAGGCCATCGGCCGGGTCGACCTGATCGACACGGCCCAAGCGGTGGACCACTGGAAGGCCCGCGGCCTCGACCTGACCCCGATCCTGGTGCCGCCGGAGCTGCCCGAGGGCGCGGTGCGGTATTGCGTCAACGACCAGGACCACGGCCTCGAGCGCGCCCTCGACCACACCTTCCTGGAACAGTGCCGCCCGGCCATCGACCACGGGGCCCGGGTGGCCATCGAGCTGCCCATCACCAACGTGGACCGCACGGTCGGCACCTTGCTCGGCTACGAGATCACCCGCCGCCACGGGGGAGCAGGATTGCCCGAGGGGACGATCGACCTCACGTTCCACGGCTCGGCCGGCCAGAGCTTCGGCGCCTTCGTCCCGAACGGGGTGACCATGCGCCTGTTCGGCGACGCCAACGACTACCTGGGCAAGGGGTTGTCGGGCGGGCGGATCGTGGTCCGACCGCCGTTGGGCTCGCCCTTCGCCGCCGAGGAGAACATCCTGGCCGGAAATGTGGTCCTCTACGGTGCCACCGGGGGCGAAGTCTTCCTCCGCGGCCAGGTGGGGGAGCGCTTCTGCGTGCGCAACTCGGGGTCGGTCGCGGTGGTCGAAGGGGTGGGCGACCACGGCTGCGAGTACATGACCGGCGGTCGGGTGGTGGTGCTCGGGCCGTGCGGCCGCAACTTCGCCGCCGGGATGTCAGGGGGGACGGCCTTCGTGTACGACCCACGAGGTCTCCTCGCCGGGCTGTACAACCCCGAGGACGTCGATCTCGAACCGCTGTCGGCCGAGGACCGGGTGTGGCTACGGGACCGCATCACCATGCACCGGGACGAGACCGGTTCGGAGGTGGCCGAGCGCATCCTCTCCGACTGGATCAGCTGCTCCGAGCAGTTCGTCATGGTCATGCCCCAGGATTACCGCCGGGTGCTCGCGGCCACCGAGCGGGCCGTGGCCGAAGGCCGCTCGGTCGAGGAGGCGGTCATGGAGGCGGCCCATGGGTGACATCACCGGGTTCCTCAAGCACCGCCGTGCCCTCCCCGCCCGCCGCCCGGTCCCGGTGCGCCTGCGCGACTGGCGGGAGGTCTACGAACCGTTCCCGAGCGAGTCGGCCAGGCACCAGGGGGCGCGGTGCATGGACTGCGGAATCCCCTTCTGCCACGAGGGATGTCCACTGGGCAACCTCATCCCGGAGTGGAACGACCTGGTCTACCGCGACGACTGGTCGGAGGCGAGCGAGCGGCTGCACGCCACCAACAACTTCCCCGAGTTCACCGGGCGGCTGTGTCCGGCCCCCTGCGAGGGCTCGTGTGTGCTGGGGATCAACGACGACCCGGTCACCATCGAGCGCATCGAGTACGAGATCATCGAGCGCGCCTGGGCCGAAGGGTGGGTGGACACGGTCCCCCCGGCCGTCCGCACCGGCAAGCGGGTGGCGGTGGTGGGGTCGGGCCCGGCCGGCCTGGCCGCCGCCCAGCAGCTGGTCCGGGCCGGACACCAGGTGGCGGTGTTCGAGCGGGCCGAGCGGCCGGGCGGTCTGCTGCGTTACGGGATTCCGGAGTTCAAGATGGAGAAAGCGGTGCTCGACCGTCGCCTGGAGCAGCTCCGGGCCGAAGGGGTCGAGTTCCGCTGCGGGGTGAGCGTGGGGGAGTGCGCCCCCGAAACCCGCGGCTCACTGGCCCCGGATGCCGCCGTCGTGCCGGCGCAGGCCCTGGTGGACGAGTTCGACTGCCTGCTGCTGGCCGGGGGTGCCACCCTGCCGCGGGACCTGCCCGTCCCAGGCCGGGAGCTCTCGGGCGTCCATCTGGCCATGGACTACCTCAAACCGTCCAACCTGGTGCAGGAAGGGGCGCTGCGGGAATCACCCGTATCGGCCGCGGGAAAGCATGTGGTGATCATCGGGGGCGGGGACACCGGGGCCGACTGCCTCGGCACGGCCCACCGCCAGCGCGCCCTCAGCGTCCACCAGCTCGAGATCATGCCGGAGCCGCCCGCCGAGCGGGCCGGCGACAACCCCTGGCCCACCTGGCCACTCATCCTGCGCACCTCGGGGGCACACGAAGAAGGTGGCGAGCGGGTCTTCTCGGTGACCACCGCCGAATTCCTGGGTGACGCGGCCGGTCAGGTCCGGGCTCTCCGGGGTGAAGAGGTCGAGATGGCCCAGGGGCTCGGTGGCCTGCCCGAGTTCCGCCCGGTGACGGGATCGGAGTTCGAACTGCCTTGCGAGCTGGTGTTGTTGGCTATGGGCTTCCTCGGTGCCGAGCCTCGTGGCGTCGTGGCCGAACTGGGCATCGAGCTCGATGCTCGGGGCAACGTGGCGGCGGACCGGTGGTGGTCGACGAATGTCGACGGGGTGTTCGTGTGCGGCGACATGACCCGAGGCCAGAGCCTCATCGTCTGGGCCATCGCCGAAGGCCGGTCGGCCGCCGCCGCCGCCGACCGGTACCTGATGGGCGACAGCGCGCTGCCCGCCCCCATCGTCCCGGGCCAACTGGCGCTGCGCTAGCCGGCGGCCGGTCTGGGCCGCCGGCTGCTTTCGACCCGAGCAGGCGGGCGGGGCGTAAGGCATGTCGGGTGGCTCCGACCAGTCCCGACCAGTGGGCATCTTCGAAGCTGACCGAGGCGCCGCTGTGGGGGGCATCAGGGACCTCGCCGGCGCCGGAGCCGACGTTGCTCATGGGGAGGAGGGTCGAGTGGGGTATGGCTCGGACCGACGCCCGGTGGTGCATATCTCGCCATCAGGAGTACCCATGTCCATCGGCGGACCTCATGCGCTCATCACACAGGCAGGAGGACTCTCACGTAGAGGGGTTGAAGAACCGTGCAAAT
>DASZIO010000057.1:0-169499 GCA_035949055.1 Acidimicrobiales bacterium | reverse complement strand
AAAGTCATTTGTGTTTCCGAGAGGAGATACGACTATCAATGTGCGCGTTCCGGTCGGGAATGATTCGGAGACACACCCTGACATTGAATGCATTGCCCGCGACGAAATCCGAGCCGCGCTGTACTTGTCCACAAATGACGGAGTTACTGTCGCCAAGAAGGAGCTCTTCACTCGTGTCGCCAGGATGTTCGGATGGGGACGAACTGGATCGACGATTGAGTGGCGACTTGATCAAGAGATTGGAAATCTCGAAGAGGAGGATCAAATCGCACATTGCCGAATGGGCGGATCACGACGAGCCCTAACGCAAGAATGGTCGCCGCCAGCGAATCGCTAGACGTTTAAGCCCTCCCTCCGCCGCGGCGTCCCCCCGCCCCTCGGGTCGAGGCCGCGCCGCCCTTTAGCCCCTCCCCCCCTGCCGCGCCCGGCCCCGCGCCTCGGGTGGCCCTCTCCGTGCCCCCCGCCGGCCGCCGCGCGGCGGTTCCGGTGCCGCACGGTGCGAGCGTTCTCGATGCCGGTGGGCGCCGGAGTCGCCTAAATTTATGCCGCAGTCCGAGCCGGGGAGGAGAGCGATGGCAGTCGTCGAGTCTGCGTGGCATCGGTACCCGGACTACCGCATCGACCTGGTCGCCGTGCAGGGCACCGCTCGAGTGTGGCACGGGGAGCTTCTGCTGGCCGAGAGCACCGAGGCGCTGCGGCTCATCGAGACCGATCACGTCGAGCGGCTGTACCTACCCGAAGGCGACGTCCGGTTGGAGCGTCTCGACAGCAACGACCATCACACCATCTGCCCGTTCAAGGGCGAAGCCGACTATTGGTCTCTTGGCCAGGGCAAGCCTGACGATACGAACGTGTTCTGGACCTATCGGAACCCGTTCCCCGAAGTCGTGGGTATCAAGGGCTACCTCGGCGTCTACCACGAGGACGTTCGCGTCGAGATCGAAACGGGCTGGGATGGAGACTCGACCACCTCGACCGTGCCCTTCCCCGCCTGGGGGGACGAGGACGATCTCCTCCGACTGATCGATCCAGCGCCCAGCGAACCTGACCGGTTCGCGGCACCCGGATACCACGAGCGGACCCGCAATGTGGTGGAGGGGGGCCAGCTCTTGGCGCAGGCGCTGGTGGCGGCGGCCAAGACGGTCCCCGAACAGCGGCTGGCGTCGGCCTTCACCACCTTCCCCAAGGCGGCCACCTTCGATGAACCGATCGAGCTGCGGGTCGAGCCGCTCCGGTTGGGACGCACCTTTTCGACCCTGTCGGTGCGGGGCGAGCAGGGCGGCACGCCGGTGAGCCCGGCGTTGGTGCTCATGGCGTCGGATTCCGATGAGGTGATTCGGCACACCGTGTCCATGCCGGAGGTCGCGGGACCCGAGGACTCAGAACCGTACGAGATGAGGGTGATCGGGCGGGCGGTGCGCGTCGTCGACGGCGCCTACTCGCCCGATCCGGACCGAATCGGCCCTCCCGAGCTGTATGCGTGGCTCCGTTTCCGGGATGATCCCACCGAGCTCCACCTGCGCCGGGCGTTGCTGACCCAAGCCACCACCCACTGGACGATCGCCGCCGCAATGCGGCCTCACCCGGGGGTGGGCGAGGCCGATGCACACGTCAACCTCTCGACCGCGCCCATCTCGCTCGCCATCGCATTCCACGACGACGCACCACTCGACCAGTGGATCCTCTACGCCAATCGGGCGACCTGGTCGGGTCGGGGACTCTGCCACGGAGAGGGGCAGGTCTTCAGCCAGGACGGGCGGCTGCTCGCCTCCTACGCGGTGGACGCCATGCTCCGCCGGTTCGCCCAGGACCGCGCCCCGGGAACGTACCCGATGGCCGCGATGTGACGCGGCCCACCCTGCCCGGCTCGAACTGAGCCCGCTCCCCATGGGACCCGCGCAGGGACCGGGGAATTCGGCCCGCGAATTTCCCCCTTCAAGAGGGCCGACGCTGGGCCTCGCTGCACCATTGCCGCGCCATCGCCGCACCATCGCCGCCACCGAGCAACGGACTGCCTATTGATCCCTATCCCCCACGACCCACCGACCACCGGCCCGAGAGCGATTCTGCTGCAGGTGTCGGGCCCCGGCCTCGGACACCGAAACGTGTCGGCCTTGCCCTGGCAGATGATGACGGTCGACGAAGCCTCGGTCAATGGCGTCTCCCCACACCGGAAAGCGCGGGCACGAGGTCCGCCACGCATCGATCACCTCGGAGTAAGGACGCGAACCGGGACCTACCCACTCGAGCAGATCGAGTACCAGGTCATCAGGGCTGTCGTACATGGGATGCTCCGAGCATGTCGGGTAGGTGGACCGGCAATAGGGGCGCCGGCGCTACCGATCAGACACTGTAGGTTCATCTAAGGCCCTGCAGGCTCGAACCGCGGCCTCAGCCGCCAAGCGGGCGGCCATCGCAGTGTCGTTGCTCAGGCGCTCGAGATTCGCGGCCAACTCGGGCTCGGCGGCGACTAGCCGTCCAATCGCAGCCGTGTCGCCAGAGCCATCGGGGTTGGTCAATGCGACGATCCTCGGGTCGAGCAGACCGTCGAAGTACCGGTCGCCTATGCAGCGATAGACCGACCAGGGACAGCCATGGGACTCGCATACCTCGGCCAACGCCGAGGACTCCATGTCCACCCCGAGGCACCCGTCCTCGAAGAACTGTCGGCTCTGCTCGCTGTCGAGGGTCGCCTGCTCGGTGGTCATGAGCTTGCCGGCCACCGGTACCTCTCCGGGCGGGGCATGCCGGTACGTGGCGCCGGTCGCGTACTCGATGATCAACTCGGGATTGATCAGTGTGCCGACATCGAGATCAGGGTCGAGGCCTCCGCAGATTCCTGCGATCATCACATGGTCGACGGCGACGTAGCCCGGCGCAGTCTCGTCGAACAGACGGGAGGTCGCCGCTCGGGTCAATGGCGGTCCCATACCAATATGGATGGCGGTCACGCTCGAGTCACCTACTCGGCCCGCCCAGGGCGGGTCGGCCACGTCGCTGGTAGGACGCAGTCCGAAAGCGGTCACGATGGCGTTCATCTCGAGGGGCATCGGTGCCAGAACGACGACGTGACGGGTGGTAGAGGTCTCGGACACGCTTACAGCTTGCCCGCTGGAAGTCGTGACGCCGGGGAGGGCATCAGGAAGCCGGGGAGGTCAGCAGGAATTGCCGTACCGCACTCGCGATCCCTTGCGCCACTACCTCCTGGTCGCCGGGGTTGGTCGCGATCGACGCCTCGAAGGGATCGGTCAGATAGAGCGGCTCGATGACTGCGCCCGGCATAGCACTCGGGCTCGAGAAGAACCCCGCGTCGGCTGGGCCGATGAGCAACAGGTGGTCGTACGTCGCGGCCTCTGCCGCGAGGCCGCCGGCCGAGGGGTCACCGACCGACGAGCCGTAACCAGCGTCGGGTACAGCTCCGTCATCTGGGATCTGCCAACCGTCGGCATTCATGGCGGTCAGGACGCTGGTCTGCAGCAACCCGGCCAACCGGGCGTTGGAATGAGCGAAGGGCCGTGCCGCGTCGTAAACCGTGACGCTGCCTGCATTCTGCGAGCTTGTGCTCGCATCCATGTAGATACCGATCAGCGCGTCGGCCCCAGCCAGATTGGCGCACATGTCCCTCGCCACCACGTCGTCGTGCGCCCCCTCAAGCGAGAGAACACCACCGGAGGTGTCAGCCTGGACCAGGTGGGCGACGGTCGTGTCCTGGGTCCGCGACACCACCACCCGGAAGCCGCGCGCCCGCAAGAGGGACGCCGTGTCGACCTCGATAGCCAGATTGACGGTCGACTCGTCGACCTGCCGTCCCGACGTGGTGGTCCCCACCGCCCCCGGATCGATCCCACCATGCCCGGCGTCGAGGAACACTGTCTTGCGGTTCTCTCCCAGGGTGGGCGGGTAGGCCACGCACGCGCCAGAGGCGAATACGCCCTGGTCCAGAGGAGAGGCACCGCTTCGTGCCGAGCCGAAATGGATCACGGAGGTGGCCCACCGGTGCACCCGCGCCGGGAGCCCGGCCAGCACCAGTCCCAGGGTCATCAGTCCGAGCAGTAGGACGGCCAGAACAACCACTCGCCATCGGCCTCGGGCCGGCCGGGTGCCGATCGGGCGTGTCAACAATGACGGCGGCCGGCCTGGCGCCGCCGGTCGTTCCGTCGAGGACTTCTGACGGTGGACCGAGGGGCGGGCGACCCACGCCCGGCCTCGTCGGACTGCTCCGTTGCGTCCGTCGCCCGAGTCACGTGGTCCAGCGTACCGACGACACGATCCATCGAGGGGTCGCCATGACGTCTCACAGGCGGCTCACAAGTGGTGGAAGGTGCGTCGGAGCCCGAGGCTCCTGTCCGGTCTCGCCGGCGCTCCCGGACTTCAGCCGATGGTGAACAGCGTGCCTGTGACCAGCCCGACCGTTTCGAATCCGCTCCTCAGACAGTCATCGAATGCCACCGTCTCACCGAGGAACTGCTTGGTCCAAGGCCCGAAGACGTTCACGACCGTACCGACGAAGTCGAACTCGACGAGTGGAGCCGGGCACCGAGATGGGGATGGGAAGGAGGCCGACTTCGAGCTGAACTTGGTCTCCTTACCCGTCTTCCAGGTAAGGGGATATGGCCCGCCGACGGGGGCCGTGATCCCCGAGGCGCGGGAGGGAGGACGAGCATGTGCCGGCTTGGTAGACAAGGGTTCCAACGAGTGACCGTATGGTCCCAGCTCCTGCGGGATGGGCACGCCCGGATAGGCTCGCTTCATGTCCGAGGTTTCTGAGCGTTATGGCGTCGTGGGCGACCAATTCTCCTGTCATGTCGGGGGTGTGCCGCCACAGAGCTGGACCGCTCCATCTCCTTGCCTCGACTGGACGGCCGAGGATGTCGTTATCCATGTGGTCAACACCCACCGGAGGGTGCTCGCCTCGCTCGACCAGTCCGAGCCCGAAGTGGCCGAGCAGGGAGAAGACCTCGGCGCTTCGTGGGCCGCCGCCACCCAGGCCGTTCGGTCGGCACTGGCCGATCCGGCCCAGGCCACGAGGACGATCGCCGGCATGTTCGGTGAGCAGCCGTTCGAAAGCCTGGTGGGAAGACTGCTCTGCACAGACACGCTGATCCATACCTGGGACCTGGCCCGAGCCACCGGGCAGGACGAGTCGCTCGACCCCGAATCGGTGGCCAAGGCTGTCGAGTTCCTGACGCCCATCGATGAGGCCATCCGTCGTCCCGGAGGCTTCGGCCCGAGGATCGAACCGTCTCCCGAGGCTGACGAGCAGACCAGGCTCCTCAATTTTGCCGGTCGAACCGTCTGAGTTCAGGCTCGCGGCGTACGCAACCTTCGGGGCGCCTCAGCCCCGGCCTGGGTAGCCGAGACGAAGCGGGTCAACGGCACGCCCTCCACTGGCAGCGCGATTGACAATACGTCCGGGCGGCACGAGACTCGCTGGCTACAAACGTTCGCCACCCCAGGTGCCGGACGTCGACCGAGCTGTGCGACCACAAACGAGCGCCGATGCAGCTCGACAGGTGATGAGGGGGAGTTCATGGGCAAATGGAATGCAGCCGGCAAGGCTGCAATCGTCGGAGTGGTCGCGGCCGCAGGGGCATTAGTCGTCCCGCTGGCGCCGTCGGCATGGGGCGCCAAGGGACCCTCCGCGCCCGTCTTCTCGAGCAGCAGCGCGGCCAAGGCGAAACAGGGAAAGCCGCTCAACTTCACCGTCAAGACCAAGGCCAATCCGACCGCAGCCCTGTCAGTTACCTCGCCACTACCTCCCGGTGTGTCGTTCCACGACAACGGGAACGGAACCGGCACCCTCTCCGACCCGACGCCACTGGGTGGGACCTACACCATCGGTCTGCAGGCGACCAACACCACCAGTCAGGTCAACACTACCGATCAGACGCTGACGCTCTCGGTGAAATCGAAGCTTCCGCTGATCCGCCACGTCTTCGTGATCATGCTCGAGAACAACGGCTACGCCGCCACGTTCGGTTCTCCCGCCACCGATCCGTATCTGGCCACCACCCTGCCAAGCCAGGGGGCACTCCTCAAGAACTACTACGGCATCGGCCATTTCTCCAATGACAACTACGCCGGATTCATCTCCGGGCAGCCCCCCAACGTGGACAACCAGCTCGACTGCCTCGGTTCGGGGTATGCCAACTTCCCTCCTGCTGACGGCCAGGTCAACGGCATTCAGCAAGGTGCCGGGTGTGTGTTCCCCTCGGCCGTGACCACGTTGGCCAACCAGCTGGACAGCGACGGACTCAGCTGGAAGGGCTACCAGGAGGACATGGGCAACGACACGACCCGCGACGGGAGTGTCACCTGCAGCCATCCGGCGTTGGGCGGCCCCGACCCGACCACCGGGGCGGAAGCGGCCGACGGGTACACCACCCGGCACAACCCGTTCATGTACTTCCACTCGATCATCGACAACACGGCCGAGTGCAGCCACAACGTCGTGCCGCTCGGGGCCACCAACGGCTCCATGCCCACGGGAACGCCGGCGGGGGTGACCGGTCTGGCGACCGACCTCCAGTCCGTGGCCACCACCCCGAACTTCAGCTTCATCACCCCCAACCTCTGTGACGACGGCCACGACTATCCCTGCACGAACACCACCGGAGCCGGGCAGGGCGGCGGGTCGGCCGTGGCTGACACCGACAAGTGGCTCAAGGCGTGGGTGCCGCTCATCACCTCGTCACCCGCGTTCAAGCAGGACGGCCTGCTGGAGATCACCTTCGACGAGGCCGAAACCCCGACGCTCGACGCCACGGCGTGCTGCGGGGAGACCCCGGGGCCGGCGGCGAACCCCGGTGGCAACGGGAATGGTGGTCCCGGCGGTGGCGTGGTGGGGGCCGTCCTGCTTTCGCCCAACATCCCAGGAAGCCTCGTGGTCACCAAGACGCCCTACAACCACTACTCGTCATTGGCCTCATTGGAGGACCTGTTCGGGCTGCCGCGCCTCGGCGAGGCGCAGACGGTCACCACTACATTCGACAAGCACATCTTCACCGGGTAGGAGGCGACAGTGAGAGAGGACGCGACAAGATCCCCGCTCGTATCTCGGCGAGCCGTCCTCGGCGGCGCTTTGGCCGGCGCGGCCATCGGGCTGCTCCCGGGGACCGCCGAGGCTGCGGGCCGATCGATGACGAGGATGAAGAAGCCCGGTCCGGGAACGCTCCCCAACCCGAGCGCCCCCCCGGGCACCGATCAGCTGCCGCAGGTCAAGAACATCGTGTGCGTGATGATGGAGAACCACTCCTACGACAACGTCCTCGGAATGATGCAGGGCCGAGGCGACGGGTTCACCATCGACGGCAGCGGCAATCCCACGGCATCCAACCCTTGGCCGAACAGCTCGGTCGACCCACCGCCCTTCAAGCACGCCGAGGTCCATGCCTTCCCCATGCCGAATCCGTGCCAGGAGCCCCACCAGCCGTTCAACACGTGGGAGGCGGCCCACGTCTCGTTCCACGGAGGAAAGAACGACGGCTTCGTCAAGAGCCAGAGTGGCCCGGTGTCGATGGGCTTCGTCCCGCCCTCGGTCATGCCGTTCACCAACTCGCTCGCGGCCACCTTCCCCGTCTGCGATCGCTACTTCTGCTCGGTGATGGCCCAGACCTACCCGAACCGGCGCTACCTGATGGGCGGTACATCGCTCGGCCTCATCGACGACACGCTCAACAACGACAAGCCGCCCAACGGCACCATCTTCGAGGCCCTCATCGCCCACGGCATCTCGTGGCGGAACTACTACTCGTCACTCCCGTCGCTGCTGATCTGGACCTATCTCAGCAGCGTTCCCGGCGTGGGTGCCAACCTGGTCAACATCAGCAATTTCTTCACCGACGCGGCAGCGGGAACACTTCCCGCGTTCAGCCTGGTCGATCCGGATTTCGGCAAGCAGTCCGAGGAAAACCCCCAAGACGTGCAGTTCGGCGACCAGTTCCTGGCCCAGGTGGTCAACGCGGTGATGGCATCGCCGCAGTGGAAGGACACTCTGCTGGTGTGGTGTTACGACGAGAGCGGCGGCTACTACGACCACGTCCCACCGCCGAAGGCGGTCAAGCCCGACAGCGTGGCCCCGGTGCTCGCACCCACCGACCACCCCGGGTCGTTCAACCGGTACGGTTTCCGGGTTCCGGCCGGCGTGGTGTCGCCCTATGCCCGGCCTGACTACGTGTCCCACGTCGTCCATGACCACACGTCGGTCCTGAAGCTGATCGAGACGAAGTGGAACCTCCCGGCGCTCACCTTCCGCGACCTCCTGGCGGACGACCTGCTCGACTGCGTCGACCTGACCAGTCCACCGGCGTTCCTCACGCCTCCGACCCTGGCCGCGGCCCTCGATCCGACGCTCGCCGAGGGCTGCCTCACCACCGGGCCGGGGACGATCCCGCCCCCGGCCTATGTGACGGCCACCTGATCTAGCCGGCGACCCAGGCGATCGCCTCGTCGCGCCCGGCACGCGAGAACACCTTCACTTCGCCCGGGGTCATCCAGCCGAAGAGGCCGGTGACATGGCTCACCCATTCGATGTCGGTCACCAATGCGATGCGCTTCCACGCCCGAAAGTGCTCGATACCCACCCTGAGGTCTTCCCACAGCGCCCCGCCCGACATGCCGTCAAAGGACGTCATCTCGATCAAGAACCGGACCTCCCCATTGTTGGCCGCCCGCTCGAGCGCGGGGAGCACGACGTCGCGATAGTCCTCGGCCTTCAGCTTGCCGCTGGCCTCGAAGCCGATGACACCCGAAGGCAGACCGTCCAGTTCCTTGATCATCGACAGCCGATATCCATCATCGACGGCCGACGTCGGTCAGCGAGGTCTCCGTGATACCGAGCACACGGAGCGTACGTCCCAGCCCGAGGAACGCAGACAGACAGATCGTCAGATCGAGGATCTCGGGATCAGAGAACGACTCGCGCAGGCGATCGAAAAAGGCGTCATCGATGCTCAGATGGTCGAGCGCGAAACGCTCGGCGTACTCCATGGCCAGCCGCTCCTGGCCGCTGAAGTCCCATCCGTCGTCGTGGCTGCCGACGTGGCCGTAGAACTCCTCGTTGACCCCTTGGGCCCTGACGCTGTCCGCCCGGAAGGCCAGGCACACCGTGCAGTCGTTGAGCTGCGCGATCCGCATGCGGGCCGCCTCTCGCACCCGGGGGGCCAGGATGCTCTTGTTGTAGGCCGCGTCCACCAGCCGGTTGACCGCGGCACCCATCTCGGGTCGGAGTGACCAGACCTGTACGGCGTCACCACCGTCCCCTTCGGGAACGTCAAGACGGGCCATGAGTTGGGACTCTAGGCCCGAAGTTGTTCCGGCGACCACAATGACCGCGCCGTTCACCTCGGAGCCCGCCTCCGTCCGGCCGCCGCCCGATCACCGGAGGACGAACACCGGGTGGCGTTCGGCGATGGCGGCGAACTCCTCCTCCGACGAATCGGGGCCGACGCCCTCGAAGAACATCCCGACCTCGAAGCTCCATTTGCGTAGATAGGCACGCAGGACGGGTAGTCGCTCAGCGGGCGGGATCTCGACCGCGGTGCGCTCCTCGCGGCGCCGCCCGAGGATCAGCACCAGTCGCCCGTCGGCGGCCCGGACATTGCGCACCCACTCGGTCTCCCCCCGGGCGGCCACCAGGTACTGCTCCGAGTCCAGGCCGAGCAGGTTGACCGGCGTGTGGTGGGGTTGGCCGGACCGCCGGCCACGATGCTCGAGAACCCGTGAACCGCGGACGCTGATTCCGAGCCGCATGAGTCCGTTGAGGAAGGGGTTCATGATGCTGCGGGTGAACCAGTCTGGACGCTTGTAGTGCGGGGCCTCTGCCATGGGGGTTCTCCTCTCGTCGCTTGACTACTGATCATGATCGAGAACAGTGTTCTTGTCAAGTACTTGTGTTCTCCGCTCGGAACAGCCAAACTGGCCCCATGTCCGCCCCCCGCTCGGCCCGGGACCGGGTCCGCCAGGAACTGACCCGGGAGATCCTCGACGTCGCCCGCGCTCACCTGGCCCGGGACGGAGCCGGCGCCCTCTCACTGCGGTCGGTCGCCCGCCAGCTCGAGATGGCTCCCTCGGCGCTCTACCGGTACTTCTCGAGCCGCGACGACCTCCTCAGTGCTCTCATCCTCGATGCCTACGAGTCACTGGCCGACTGTGCCGAAGAAGCGGCCGACGCCGCGGCCGAACACCACGACGACCTGGCGGGCAGGTGGTCGGCCGTACCCCGGTCGATGCGGGCCTGGGCCCTCGACCATCCCCACGAATGGGGACTGGTCTTCGGGTCCCCGGTGCCCGGCTATCAGGCGCCCCAGGCCACGGTGGTCCCCTACGCCCGGCTGGCGGCCGCGGTGGTGAGTCCGGTGGTGGCCGCCCAACGCCACGGCCGGCTGCGCCAGCCCCCGGTGCCGGAGCGGCCCGACACGCTCGCGGCCAGCATCCGACCGGTGGCCGAGGAGCTGCTGCCGGGCCTTCCGACGGCCACCGTGGCTCGGGCCCTCCAGACGTGGGCCACCCTCATCGGGATCATCAGCCTCGAGGTCTTCGGCCACTGGCGGAACACGGTGCTCGAACCGTCGGCCCTGTTCGACCAGACCGTGGCCGACCTGGGCCGAGACCTCGGGCTGGACCGCTGAACCCGGCCCGAACGGGTCAGCCCGCCTCGGTCAGCCCGGTCTCCCGCACGGTGACGTTGAACCGGCCGAGTTCGACCCCGATGCCGGGCGGCGCCGTCCCGGGAAGCACCTTGCGCACGCCGTGGTAGGCGCGCCTCGAGGAGCCTCCGAAGACGAAGAGGTCTCCTGATTCGAGCAGGACGTCGGTCCACGGGCGCCCCCGTCCGGCCGGCGTTCCGAACCGGAACAGGCAGCTGTCACCCAAGCTGAGGGAGACCACCGGAGCCGGGCTTGGCTCCTCCCGGTCGGCGTGCATGCCCATGCGTGCTCCCGCCCCGTACCAGTTGATGAGGGCCACGTCAGGTCGGTAGGCGGGCTCCCTCGCCGGAAATGGCAGCCCCGCGGCCAGCGAATCGTCGAGGTCCGCGGCGGCCACGACCGCCTCGCGGGCCAGGTTCCCGAGCCAGGGCGGGAACGGGGCCACCGACCGACCGTCCCTGTCCTCCACCGACTTCGAGTAGCGGTAGGGATACCAGTGCCATCCGAGGCAGGTGATCTGCACCGACATGGTGCCGCCACGCGTGCGCGGGGAACGGAAGCCGCCGGCCGCCCGGCCCCACCGGCGGCACGAGGCCACGAGAGTGCGCTGACGGTCCCGGTCCAGCCAACCGGGCAGGTGGACCGCACCCGGTGCCATCGACCGGTGCCCCCAGGGGAAGAACTCGGACATGGGGCCCCTCCGGACCTCGTCAGGCCGGGTCGGCGGCGTCCTGCTTGGCCAGCCAGCGCAGCCGGGCCGCCCGGGCGTCCCACGAGTAGACCACAGCCGTCCCGGCCAGGCGGTCGTGAAGGGCGCGGCGGTGGCGGTTGGTGAGGATGCCGAGGAATCCCAGGCCGAGGAGCAGGAAGCTCAGCGGGAGGGTCAGCGTGCGCTGGGCGGCCTGCCGAAACCCGATCGACACGCCGTCGGAACTGACCACCCGGATGCCGAGCACGGCCATCCCGATGGTCTTCCCGCTGAGTGACCACTGATAGGTGAAGTACACGAATTCCCAGACCACGGCCACGATCAGCGAGGGGATCTGGTAGTCGCTGAGCGAGAACTTGTGCCCGGTCACCAGCTGCACCGAGAAGGCGAGCGCCGCGGCTCCGAGGGTGAACAGGCCCCACGACGCCCCGACGTCGGCCGCGAACGCCACCAGGCGGGTGACCGCACCGGCGTACTGGCCCTGCCTCCCCTCGACCGGCTTGATGGCCACCGTGGTTGCCATCATCGATCCTCGGCCGGGGGGATGGGACCGGGAGCGGGCGCGGGGGGCCGGACCAGGGCGGGTGGGCCGAGCGGCAGGTCCTCGGCCCGCCGCCGGAGGATCCGGTTGACCCACCGGGCCACGAAGTCGTCGAGACCCACCGCCTGGGCCCGAACGAGGTCGAGCACCTCCGAGGCCACGCCCGTGGTGGAACGGGCGATGATCGACCCGAGCTCGGTCTGCTCCATCACCGCATCGATGTCGATCCGCTCGACGATCTTCTTGACGTCGACCCGCTCGACGATCTTCTCGACATCGACTCGATCGATTAGCCGGTCGACATCGACCCGGTTGACCACCGCGTCCACGTCGATGCGATCGAGTAGCGCATCCATGTCGATGGCCTCCATCACCAGACTGACCACCCGCTCGGCGACGGCCTGGGCCACGTGCTCGATTCGGGCGCTACCCGGGACGGGGCTCATGCGGGCCGCTCCATGGGTCCATGGGTCCATGGGTCCATGGGGACAGCTTCGCATCGGAGCAGCGCCCGGTCAGGGACGGTGGTGCACGGGCGCGGCCTCCGGCCGGCCGGGCTAGGAGCCGGATTGCTGCTTCAGCGAGGCCAGGGCCCGGTCGGCGTGCACGCTCATCCGGACCTCGCTCTTGATCATGTCGATGACCTTGAGGTCCGGGCTGATCACGAAGGTGGTCCGCCTGGTGGGCGAGAGCGCGGTGAAACGCCGCCGCACGCCGAACTGGGTGGCCACCGCCCCATCGGGGTCGGACAGCAGGGGATAGTCGAACGAGTGCTTGTCAGAGAAGCGCTTCTGCTTCTCCACCTCGTCGGCGCTGATGCCGACCCGCTGCGCACCCACCGCTTCGAACTCCGACTTCAGGTCGCGAAAATGACAGCTCTCGGCGGTGCAGCCCGGCGTCATGGCGGCCGGGTAGAAGAACAACACGACCGGGCCGTTGGCCGCCAACTGGCTCAGCCGGCGCGGCGTGCCGTCCTCGTCGGGCAGTTCGAAGTCTGGCGCCTGGTCGCCCGGTTGCATCCCGTTGAGGCTACCAAGCGTCAGCCGGCGGCGGCAGTGCCGCCGTCGCCGGCAGGATCGGGCAGTGGTTCAGCCTGGAGGTAGACGCCAACCTGCGAGCGTAGGCTGCCGGCGGTGCACCGGACCATGGACGAGCTGGCCGAGCAGGTCCCGAAAGCGTCGGTGGCCGAAGACGTGTCGGCCTTCTTCGACCTGCTGGACCCGGACGTGACGTGGGGAGCCCCCGGCGCTCGCAATCCGACCTGCAAGAACCGCAGCCAGGTGCTGAGCTGGTACCAGAGAGCCCAAGAGGCGGGCGTCCGAGGCCGCGTGTTCGATATTGACGTGTTCGGTGACCGATCACTGGTGAGCCTGAGCGTGCAAGACACCGAGGGGGCACGCGAACGTGGCGGAACGGCCCTTCGGTTTCAGGTACTCAGCGTTCGCGACGGCCGGATCGTTGACATTGTCGGATTCGATGACAAGGCGGAAGCGTTCTCCTACGCGGAGTGGGCCCACGTCGTCAGCAGGCAGGGGCTTCGAGGCTAAGCGGGCTGAGGGCCCGGTGGATTCGAACTCACCACTACCCCCGGTCGGGACCCGAGGCGGGCCCACATAAACTCGACGCACCGGGTCGTCCTCCACCCGGGTCCGCCGTTTCGCTCCGGGGGCGGCACGACGCCACCGACCGACCAGACAGGATGATCGATCCATGGAGTCCTCGATCGAGGCCGACACCCTCCAGAAGACCTTCGCCGGCAAGCACAAGGTACGGGCCCTCGACGGAGTGAGCTTCAGCGTGGCCGAGGGCACCGTCTTCGGCCTGCTCGGCCCCAACGGCTCGGGCAAGACGACTGCCGTTCGCATCCTGACGACCATCCTCCAAGCGGACGGCGGTTCGGCCCGGGTGCTCGGGCACGATGTGTCGAAGGAGGCGGGCCTGGTGCGCAGCCTCATCGGCTTGGCCGGTCAGTACGCCGCCGTCGACGAGAACCTGACCGGACGCGAGAACCTGCAGATGGTTGGCCGGCTCAACCACTTGCCCCGGTCCACCGTCAGTGCCCGCGCCAAGGACCTGCTGCGTCAGTTCGACCTCGACGACGCCGGGGACCGGACCCTCAAGACCTATTCGGGTGGGATGCGACGGCGCCTCGACCTGGCCGCCGCCCTGGTGGCGCGCCCGAGCGTGCTCTTCCTCGACGAGCCGACCACCGGGCTCGACCCCCAGAGCCGCAACGATCTGTGGGAGGTCATCGAGCAACTGGTGGGCGGGGGGACCACGGTGCTGCTCACCACCCAGTACCTCGAGGAGGCCGACCGACTCGCCGACACCTTGGTCGTCCTCGACCACGGCCGGGTCATTGCCGAGGGCACGCCGACGGAGTTGAAGGGCGAACTCGGAGCCACCGTCCTCGCTGTGGGGCTCAACTCGATCGAGGACGCTCGCCGTACCGCCGGGCTCCTCGACGCCATCGGGTCCCATACGCCTTCGGTCAACGGCACGGTCGTCGAGATGACCGTCGACAGCGGACCCGAGGCGGCGATGGCCAGTCTCCGCTCGCTGGACCAGGCGGGGATCACCCCGGGGACGTTCGCGCTGCGCGAGCCGAGCCTCGATGACGTGTTCCTGGCCCTCACCGGTCGCCGGACGGAAGAGGAGGAACCGCCGGGGTCGGAGGTGGACGATTCTCGGGATGGCTGGCATCGCGGTCAGGGGGCGGCGGCGACCGCGTCGGCGGGGACGGGAGGGCCGTCATGACCACCGCGATCGCGGCCCCCACCGTGTCGGGAGCCGGCCACCCGACCAACATTGGCGCCCGCCTGCGCTGGGCCGTATCCGACACGTGGACCATCACCAAGCGGAACATCCTCAGCTACACCCGCATCCCCGAGGCCCTGTTCTTCTCGACCGTCCAGCCGATCATGTTCGTGCTCCTGTTCGTGTACGTCTTCGGCGGGTCCATCAAGACTCCGGGGACCACGTACGTGAACTACCTGATGCCCGGGATCTTCGTGCAGACCGTTGCCTTCGGGTCGGTGCAGACCAGCATCGGTCTGGCCGAGGACCTGCAAAAGGGGATCATCGAGCGGTTCCGGGCCCTGCCCATGGCTCGATCGGCGGTACTGACCGGGCGCACGTCCGCCGACCTGGCCCGCAACATCCTCACCGTCATCATCATCACCGTCGTGGGCTTCATCGTGGGATTCCGGCCCACCACCGGCGTGGTTCCCTACCTGGCCGGCATCCTGGTGATCCTGCTGTTCGCCTACGCCCTCTCGTGGGGGTTCGCGGTCATCGGGCTGTCGGTTCCCAACAGCGAGGTCGCCCAGGTCGTGTCCTTCCCACTGCTCTTCCCCCTGGTCTTCGCCTCCTCCGCCTTCGTGCCGGTGTCCCAGATGCCGGGTTGGCTGCAGGGATTTGCCACCTACCAGCCGGTGAGCGTGACCATCAGCGCGTGCCGCGCCCTCATGTTGGGGGGCCCGACCGCCAAATGGGTCGTCCAGTCGCTGTTGTGGGCGGTGGGTCTGCTCATCGTGCTCATACCCCTGGCCGTCCGGCGCTACCGCACCCGCATCTGAGACGGTGGGCGGCGGTGGCCGCCACCTTCACGGGGGAGCAGAATGGGCGCATGGCACCATCATCTTCCCCGGCCACCGCCGACTCCTTCGGGGCCCGCGCCACCCTTACCGTGGGCGACCGCAGTTACGAGATCTACCGCATCATGGCCCTCGCCGACCGCTTCGACGTCGCCCGCCTCCCCTATTCGATGAAGGTGGTACTCGAGAACCTCCTCCGTCACGAGGACGGGGTGACCGTGCGCCCGGCCGACATCGGGGCGGTGGCCGGATGGGCCGAGCATCCGGCACAGCGCGGCCTCGACCACGAGGAAGCCACGGAGATCGCACTCACGCCCGAACGGGTCCTCATGCAGGACTTCACCGGCGTGCCCGGCGTGGTGGACCTCGCCGCCATGCGCGATGCGCTGGCGGGGTTGAGCGGTGATCCGGGCAGGGTCAACCCTCTGGTACCCGTCGAGCTGGTAATCGACCACTCGGTGATCGCCGAGGTGTCGGGCCGCCCCAGTGCGTACGACGAGAACGTCGAGATCGAGTACCGGCGCAACATGGAGCGGTACCAACTCCTCCGCTGGGCCCAGGAGGCCTTCGACGGATTCCGGGTGGTGCCGCCCGGGACGGGCATCTGCCATCAGGTCAACCTCGAGTACCTGTCTCGGGTGGTCTTCGCCACCGACGACGGCCGGGCCTATTGCGACACGCTCGTCGGCACCGACTCCCATACGACCATGGTCAACGGACTCGGGGTGCTGGGCTGGGGCGTCGGCGGCATCGAGGCCGAGGCGGCCATGCTGGGTCAGCCGCTCTCCATGCTGATCCCGCCCGTCGTCGGATTCCGGCTGACCGGCGAGCAGCCCCCCGGCACCACCGCCACCGACCTGGTGCTCACCATCGCCCACCTACTCCGCCAGCACGGGGTGGTGGGAAAGTTCGTCGAGTTCTACGGACCCGGGGTGGCTGCCGTACCCTTGGCCAACCGCGCCACCATCGGCAATATGTCGCCCGAGTACGGCGCCACCTGTGCCATCTTCCCCATCGACGAGCTCACGCTCGAGTACCTGCGCTTCACTGGGCGGGATCATGAGCACGTGGACCTGGTCGAGGCCTATGCCAAGGAACAGGGGATGTTCCGCCGCGACGACAGTGCGGAGCCGGTGTTCACCGAGACGATCGAGCTCGACCTGGCCACGGTGGTGCCGAGCATCGCCGGGCCCGCCCGGCCCCAGGACCTGGTAGCCCTGTCGGGCGCTCGGGAGTCGTACCGGGCCGCTCTCGGGCGAGAGCCGGTCGCCCGCCAGGCGTCGGCGGCGGATGGCGAGACCACCACCGTCAAGGACGGTGCCGTCGTGGTGGCCGCCATCACCAGCTGCACCAACACCTCGAATCCCCAGGTCATGGTGGCCGCCGGGCTGCTCGCCGCCCGGGCCGTGGAGCGGGGCCTGCGGCCGCCACCCTGGGTGAAGACGTCACTCGCCCCCGGATCCCGGGTGGTGATGGACTACCTCGACCGGGCCGGGCTGACCGCTCCGCTGGCAGCCATCGGATTCGACCTGGTGGGATTCGGCTGCACGACCTGCATCGGCAACTCGGGACCGCTGCTCGGTACGGTGTCCGAGGCGGTGCGCGAGGCGGACCTCTCGGTGGCGTCGGTTCTGTCCGGCAACCGCAATTTCGAGGGTCGCATCCATCCCGACGTGCGCCTCAACTATCTCGCCTCACCCCCGTTGGTGGTGGCCTACGCCCTGGCCGGCACCATGGACATCGACCTCACCACCGAACCCCTCGGCACCGGCGCCGACGGCCGGCCTGTCCATCTCGCCGACCTCTGGCCCACCGGAGACGAGGTGACCGAGGCCATCCGTACCTCGCTCGACTCGGAGATGTTCAGGCAGCGCTACGGGGCGGTCTTCGACGGCGACGAGCGATGGCGATCGGTGCGGGCCCCAACCGGTGACACCTTCGAATGGGACCCGCAGTCGACGTATGTCCTGCGGCCGCCGTTCCTCGAAGGCTTGGCCAAGGAGCCGGCACCGGTGACCGACATCGAAGGGGCCAGGGTGCTGGCCAAGTTGGGTGACAGCGTGACCACCGATCACATCTCGCCGGCGGGCAGCATCGGTGCAGCCACGCCAGCCGGGCAGTACCTGCACGATCACGGGGTGGGCCCGGCCGATTTCAACTCCTACGGGACCCGGCGCGGCAACCACGAGGTGATGGTGCGGGGCACGTTCGCCAACGTGCGGCTGCGCAACCAGCTGGCGCCGGGCACCGAAGGGGGCTTCACGGTGCACCTTCCCGACGGCGACCAGACCACCATCTTCGACGCCGCCCTCCGGTACGCCGACGAGGCGGTGCCACTGGTGGTCCTGGCCGGCAAGGAATACGGGTCCGGTTCCTCACGCGACTGGGCAGCCAAGGGAACGGCCCTGCTGGGCATACGGGCGGTCATCGCCGAGAGCTTCGAGCGGATCCACCGATCCAACCTCATCGGGATGGGCGTCCTGCCGCTCCAGTATGCCGACGGTGAGAGCGCGGCCTCGCTCGGCCTGACCGGGCACGAGGTGTTCGGCCTCAGCGGGCTCGCGCCCCTCAACGACAGCACCACACCGAAGACGGTGGCCGTGCGGGCCACCGACGGGGACCGGGTGGTGGAATTCGAGGCCCGGCTGCGCATCGACACGCCGATGGAGGCCGAGTACTACCGCCATGGCGGTATCTTGCCCTACATGCTGCGCCAGATGGCCGGCTGACAGTCGGGTGCGGGTCCGGCCCGGATTCCGACCCGATTCCTCGGGCTAGCCAGCCAGGGGGAGCACGAACCAGGCGATGGCCACGTACTGGAGGATCGCTCCCACCACGGTGCAGAGGTGGAACACCTCGTGGTACCCGAACACCGCGGGCCGGGGGTCCGGTCGCTTGCGGGCGTAGACCAATGCGCCCGCCGAGTAGCACAGGCCCCCGGCCAGGAGCAGGCTGAAGCCGACCGCCCCGAGCGCGTGGAGGAGCTGGGGCAGCACGGCCAGGGCGGCCCACCCCACGATCACGTACGGCAGGGCGATCACCCACTTGGGTGCATCCAGCCAGACCTGGCGCAGGATGATGCCGGCCGCCGTCCCACCCCACACGATGCAGAGCACGGTGATCCGCGCCCAGCCGCCGAGCGCGATGCCGGCCACGGCCGTGTACGAACCGGCGATGGCGACGAAGATGGTCGAGTGGTCGGCGCGTCGCATGCGGCGCCGGGCGACCGGGCCCCAGGTGCGGCGGTGGAACAGGGCGCTCACCCCGAAGAGCAGCGAGATCGACAGGGCGTAGACGGAGACCGCCGCGGCCGATCCGGCGGTCGGCGCGGCCGCCACCAGCGCGGCGCCCGACACCAGGGAGACGAAGAAGGCCACCTCATGGAGGACGCCGCGAAGCCTGGGCTTGACCGGGGGCGGTCCATCGCTCGCCCGTTCGCCCACCACCAGGGTGCCGGCGGGCGGCATCAGCGGGCGGATCCGGTCCGGGCCATCGAGTCAGCCGGTTCGTCCGCCCCCGAGGCGGCCACGAAGCGGCGGAGCACGCGCCGCCCCGCGCTCTCGACCGCGGCCAGCCCGGCCCCTTCGAGTCCCACCCCGTCGGGCAGTTTGGGCAGCCAGGCCGCGGCCAGAGCCGGGTCGACCTCGATGTGGAACTGCAGGCCGTAGGCGCGTGACCCCCAGCGGAAGGCCTGGTGCGGGTAACGGGCGGTGGCCGCCAGGTGCGCCGCTCCGTCGGGCAGGGCGAAGGTGTCCTGGTGCCAGTGCAGGCAGGGGACCCTCGGGTCGGCCAGGCCGCCGTACTCGGGGCCGAGGACCCGGTCTGTCCGACCGGCCGGGGTGAGCTCCACATGTCCCAGCCCGATCTCGGGCGCGGCGCCGGTGGTCACCGCCGCGCCGAGGGACGCGGCCAGCTGCTGGGCGCCGAGGCACACCCCGAGCACCGGGCGACCGGTCCGGGCCGCCTCGCCGATGAGGACACGCTCGTCCTCCAGCCACGGATGGGTGGCCGTGTCGTGGACTCCCATGGGCCCGCCCAGCACGACCAGGCCGGCGAGCGAGCCGGCATCGGGCAACGGCTGGCCGTGGTCGGGCCGCACCACCTGCACTCCCCACCCGGCCGCGGTGAGAGCGTCGGCGATGAGCCCCGGGCCTTCGTGGTCGACGTGCTGGAGCACGAACCAGAGCCGCGGCCCATCGGCACCGCCCGGGCGGCGACCGGCCGCGTCGGTTCCGGCCGAGCTCACGTGGTGGCCACCACCCGGAAGGCCTCGGCCAGCCTCCCGTCGGGCAGGCCGGCGGCCAGTGCCGTGCCCGACATCCAGGTCCGGAGCAACCCGTCGAGCTCCGCTCCCTCGCCCACCTGGCTCCGGTGCGACCGCAGGGCGGCCAGCTTGCGGTCGTACTGGGCGGTGGCGTCCACCGCACGGTCGGCCTGCTCGGTGGCCATGATCCAGAGCTCCGGCACGGTGTGGGGCTCGAGGCCCTCGTCGAGGAGCTCCGGGAAGGCGAAAGGGTTGCGGGCGTCCGGGTAGACGGCGCAGGTGGCCGCCTCGCCGGCCGCCAGGTGGTCCGGGTGGCTGGCGTAGATCCGGTCCCAATTCCGGTCCGGGGACTGGGCTACCACCCGATCGGGCCGGAACCGCCGGATCACGCCCGTGACGGCCCGGCGCAGGTCGAGGTCGGGCACCAGCCGACCATCAGGAAAGCCGAGGAAGGTCACATCGTCGACCCCGACCAACCGGGCCGCCTCGGATTGCTCCTGACGGCGGATGGTGGCCATGTCGGCGCGGGTCACCGACCGGTCCGAGCCGCCGGCATCGCCGTCGGTGACGATGCAGTAGGCCACCTCGACGCCGGCATCGGTCCAGACCGCCACCGATCCGGCCACCCCGAAATCCACGTCGTCGGGGTGGGCCGTCACCACCAGGATCCGCTCGACACCTTCGCTGCCGGCATCGACCGTGAGCGGGTGCACGCCGTTGCTGTGTACCAATTCTGCCTCCCCTATTCGGCCGGCGACCGGGACCGGCGGCGGATCGGAGTGATCCAGTCGGGCCCTCAGTCCTCGACGGGCTGCCAGGCGGCCAGATCGGCGAGTCGTGGGTCGTTCGAGAAGATCTCGACGATGGGCGATTTGAGCCCGATGCGGGTCTGGATGCGCTCGACTTCGAGGACCTGGTTCCACTGGACCAGGCTGACCACCAGTCCGGCCTCACCGGCCCGGGCCGTGCGGCCCGACCGGTGCAGGTACGCCTTGTGGTCCTCAGGGGGGTCGAAGTGGATGACCACGTCGACCAGGTCGATGTCCAGGCCCCGGGCGGCGACGTCGGTGGCCACCAGGACCGGCAGCTTCCCGTCGGCGAAGTCGCGCAAGGTGCGCTCACGGTAGGCCTGGCGGAGGTCGCCGTGGATGGCGCCGGCTTTGACCCCCTCCTTGCGCAGCTGCTCGACCAGCCGGTCGGCACCCCGCTTGGTCCGCACGAACACCAACGTCTTGTCCGTGTGGCGGCAGATGGCCGCGCACACCTTGACCCGGTCCATCTGGTGCACCTCGAGGAAGCGGTGCTCCATGGCTTCGACCGTGGTCCGACGTGAGGCCACCTCGTGCATCACCGGATCAGCCATGTACCGGCTCACCAGCCGGTCGACCGCCCCGTCGAGTGTGGCCGAGAAGAGCAAGGTCTGGTGGGGCCGTTCCAGTCGGCGCAACACCCACTCGACCTGGGGCATGAACCCCATGTCGGCCATGCGGTCGGCCTCGTCCAGCACCAGGGTCTCGATGTCAGCCACCGAAACCTCCCCCCGGTCGCCGAGATCGATCAGCCGGCCCGGTGTGGCGATGACCACGTCCACCCCCCGTCGCAACTTCTTGATCTGCCGCTCGATGTCGGCGCCGCCGTAGACGGCTGCGATGTGGAGCCCGACCGCCCGGGCCAGGGGTTGGAGTACCTCGCTCACCTGGACGGCGAGCTCACGGGTGGGAACCAGCACGAGGGCCCGGGGACGTCCGGGCTGGGTGGACCGGGCCGCCATGGTGCGCTGCAGGAGGGGGATGCCGAAGGCCAGGGTCTTGCCCGAGCCGGTCTTGGCCTTGCCGCACACGTCGAGTCCGGCGAGGCCATCGGCCACGGTCATGGCCTGGATGGCGAAGGGATTGGTGATCGACTGGCGGCCGAGGGCCTCGACCAGGGCGGGGTCGACCCCCAAGGAGGCGAAGGTGCTCGGGTCGCCGTGCTCGGACAGGGCGATCTCATCGGGGCCGACGACGCGGCCCGACGGATCGATGGCGGTGGTCATGGGATCTGTTGCTCTCTCTCGTCTGTTCTCGATGACGGCCGGCCGGCCGTCGTCGCCCGGGAAATCCGCGGACGGTGCGGGCCCGCCTCGGGCCATCGTCCAGGCTGTGTCCGAGCCCGGAGAACAGGATGAGGAAGACCCCGGTGGCGGGAGTCCTCCCGGCCACGGCTCCAAGTGTACCCCGAAACAGAGCGACCACCAGGTCAACGCAGGTCGGCGGGGCACGCTCCCCCACCGCGGGCCGGCCGGGTGTGCCATCGTGGGCGCTTCGCACCGTCGCGCCGAGGTGCCCCGAGAAAGGATGCCGAGCATGGGAAAGCTGACCCCCGGTGACAAGGCCCCCCGGTTCACCCTCCCGGACCAGGACGGAAAGAAGGTCTCCCTGAAGGACTTCGCCGGGCAGCGGGTGGTGGTGTACTTCTACCCGAAGGACGACACCCCGGGCTGCACCAAGGAGGCCTGCCAGTTCAACGACAACCTGCGGGCCTTCACGCGGGCCAAGGTGCCCGTCCTCGGGATCTCGGCCGACAACGCCGAGAAGCACCGGGTCTTCCGGTCCAAGTACGGCCTCAAGTTCCCGTTGCTGACCGACGCCGACCACAAGGTCGGGGAGGCCTACGGGGCCTGGGGCGAGAAGACCCTCTACGGCAAGAAGACAGTCGGGGTCATCCGGTCGACCTTCCTGATCGGTGCGGACGGCAAGGTCATCCGACCCTGGTACCAGGTGCGGGCCGACGGCCACGCCGACAAGGTCCTGGCCGAGTTGGCTAGCTGACTGTCCGGGCCGGGGAGGCGCTCAGCGTTGATGGCGCGGGCACCACCAGGTGGTCCGACCGCCGACCACCGAGCGGGTGAGGGCGGCGCCGTCCCGGGGGCAGCGTCCTCCCGGATGGCGCTCGTCGACCAGGTCCCCGAGGTGGGAACCTCCCCGCTCCATGAGCCGGTGGAGCGTCGAGACCAGGTGCCGGTGAAGCCGGCGCGCTTCGGCGGCCGTCAGGGAGCCGGCCGGACGCTCCGGGGAAAGCCCGGCGCGCCACAGCACCTCGTCGGCGATGAGGTTGCCGATGCCGGCGACCCTCGACTGGTCGAGCAGGCGGGCCTTGAGCGCGGTGGTCGATCCCTCTAGTGCCGCCCCCAGCTCAGGAAGGGTGATGGTCGCGGCGTCGGGCCCGAGACGCGACACGTCAGGATCGAGCGTCACGCCACCGAGCCGCCTGGGGTCGCGGACCACCAGAGACCCGCCGTCCGCGAACCCGGCCGACCAACGGTCGTAGGCGGGATCGGGGCGCGCCGACGAGTAGCGCAGACGCTCGATGGCGGCGACGCCATCCACGATCAGGGACCCCGTCATCCCGAAGCGGATCCCGAGGGTCGGCCCGCGGTCGACGTCGAGGAGGAGGAGCTTCCCGATCCGCCGGGCCGAGACGAATGTTCGGCCGAGGAGGGCCCGCTCGAGGTCCTTGCCGGTGACTCCCCCTTTGAGGAACCAGGCGTCCGGGGAGGTCACCGAGATGATCGGGCGTCCCAACGCGGCCTGGGCCGCGGCGCGGTAACTCTCGATCTCGGGCAGCTCGGGCACCACTCGAGGGTAGCCAGCCGGTCCGCCGCCCAGCGAAGCCCTCGCTAGGGTGAGGCCATGCCTCCCGAAAAGCCTCATTGGGCCGAGCTGTTCACCGAGGTGGTCACCTCGGGCCTGTGCACCGGGTGCGCGGCGTGCATCGTGGCCTGCCCCTACGACGTCCTCTCCTACGACGACACCGGCGGGCGCTACAAGCCGTTCCACATCGACGCCGAGGGCGGGCCGGAGAGCTGCACCCACGGGGTCAAGGGCTGCACCATGTGCACCCGGGCCTGCCCACGGTTCCGGACCTGGGAGACCGAGATCGACACCCATCTCTTCGGACGGGAGCGCACTCCGGCCGAGGACATCGGGGTGGCCTCCGACGTCCTCCTGGTGCGCGCCACCGATCCCGAGGTCCTGAAACTCGGCCAGGACGGCGGGCTGGTCTCCGCACTGCTCATCTGGGCCCTCGATCACGATGTCATCGACGCCGCCCTGGTCTCGGCCCTCGAAGGGGACGGCTCGACCTGGAAGGCGGTACCGGCGGTCGCCACCACCCGGGCGGAGGTCCTGGCCACCGCGGGGTCCCGCTACACCTATTCGGCCAACCCCCTGGCCTACCCGCTCGCCATCGAGAGCGGGGCCGAGCGCATCGCCCTGGTCGGGATGGGGTGCCAGGCATCCGCCGCCCCCGTTATGAAGGCCCGCAAGGCGGGCAAGATCGCCCGCCGGCTCTCCCTCACCATCGGTCTCATGTGTTCCAAGACCTTCGACGACGCCATCTTCCCCGAGTTGTTCGAGGCGCGCTACGGGATCGCCCGGGCCGATATCGAGAAGATGAACATCAAGGGTGTCTTCCAGGTGTGGACGAGAGACGGCGCGTACCACGAGATACCCCTCAAGGAGGCGCACGCCTGGACCCGGGAAGGCTGCACCACGTGCCCGGACTTCGCGGCCGAGCACGCCGACATCTCGACCGGCGGCATCGGGGCCTTCAACGACTGGACGCTCACCATCGTGCGCACCGACCAGGGTCGTGAGCTCCTCGATGCCATGATCGCCGACGGCGCGGTCGAGACCAGGCCGGGGGACGACGACCCGGGGGCCATCGCCCTGCTCCATCGGTTGGCTCGGGTCAGCCGGCGGCGATGGCCCGAAACGGCGGTGGCGATGCCCGGCCGGCTGCCGGCCACCACCTGACCACCGGTACGCGAGGCCGGCGAGCGAGCGGGCCGCCCTCGGCGCGCCCCGCTCGCGTCCGTCCGTCGGCCTATCACACCCGGTCGGGCCGGGATGGCGACAGAGTACGGTGAACGGGCGTGGCCAGCCGAAGGAAGCCCGAGCGACCGACCATCGTCCTGCTGGTTCGGCACGGGCTCACCCCGACCACGGGCAAGATCCTGCCGGGCCGGACGGCCGGGCTGCACCTCTCCCCCGAGGGCGAGGCCCAGGCCGAGGCGGTGGCCGGCCGCATCGCCGAGGCCGGTGGGTCGGGCCCGGGGTGGCCCACAGCCGTCTACGCCTCACCGCTCGAGCGGACCACCGAGACGGCGCGTCCCATCGCCCGGCGGCTCGGGCTGCGGGTGCGCTCCGAACGCGGCCTGATCGAATGCGACTTCGGCTCGTGGACTGGGTCCCGGCTGGGTGCGCTGGCGAGGAAGCCCGAATGGCAGGAGGTCCAGCGCTGGCCGAGCGGCTTCCGCTTCCCGGGTGGCGAGTCGTTCCTCCAGATGCAGGCCCGCATGGTGTCGACCCTCACGCGGCTGGCCCGGCGTCACCCGGGTGAGACCATCGTGGCCGTGTCGCATGCCGACCCGATCAAGGCGGCGGTCGCCTCGGCGGCGGGAACCCATCTGGACCTGTTCCAGCGGCTCACAGTTTCCCCGTGCTCGGTCACCGCGCTGGTCTACGGCAACACCGCCCACGTCCTCACCGTCAATTCCACCGCGTCGCTCGCCCAGCTGGTGCCGTCATGAGCGAGGGCTACGACCTCTCCGAGCCCGAGCGGATCACCATCGGCACGGTGGGGCCGGTCGGTGACCGGCTCTTCCTCCTGCAGTGCCGCCAGGGGCCGGTGCTGCTGACCCTCAAGATGGAGAAGCAGCAGGTGGCGGTGATGGCCGACTACATGGCGCGCATCGTGAGGGACCGGCCTCGGCCCGGCCACCTGCCCGACGACGCCGACCTGGAGGAGCCGGCCGAGCCGGCCTGGGTGGTCGGGACCATCGGGGTGTCCTATGACGAGAGCGACGACCGGATCATTCTGGTCATCGAGGAGCTGGTGCCCGAGGACGAGACCGGGGCCATCGCCCGCCTCTCCATCTCCCGCGAACAGGCCGCCGGCTTCGCCATCCAGGCCACCAGGCTGGTCGAATCGGGCCGGCCGCCCTGTCCACTGTGCGGCTCGCCGCTCGACCCTTCGGGGCATGAGTGCCCGCGGACCAACGGCCACCGCCCGCCGGCCGTGTGAGGGGTTGGAGGCCCGACGCCGGCCCCGGACTCGACTCGGTCACCGAGCTGCTCCGGACGTGCGGGCTGTCGGTGGCCGGCCGGCTGCCCTGGAGCTCGAACCTCACCTTTCTGGTGACGCTCGAGGCCGGCGGGCCCGAGCCGCTGCATGCCGTGTACAAGCCGGCCCGCGGTGAACGGTCGCTGTGGGACTTTCCCGACGGCCTCTACCGCCGTGAGGCGGTGGCCTACCTGGTCTCCGAGGCGCTCGGGTGGGGACTCGTCCCTCCCACCGTCGTTCGGAGCGACGGCCCGTTCGGGCCCGGATCCCTTCAGTTGTTCGTGGACGTCGACTACGAGCAGCACTACTTCACGCTGCTCGACGCCGGCGGCCACGAGGAGGCGCTCCGGAGAGTCTGCGCGTTCGATGTCGTGGCCAACAACGCCGACCGCAAGAGCGGTCACGTGCTCGAGGGGCCCGACGGGCGACTCTGGGCCATCGATCACGGGCTGTGCTTCCACCGCCAGCCCAAGCTGCGCACGGTCATCTGGGACTTCGCCGACGAGACGGTGCCTCCGTCCATCCTCGCCGACCTGACCCGGCTGACGGCCGAGCTCCCGTCGGAGGTCGACGGGCTCCTCCCCGGCGCCGAGCGCGCCGCCATCACCAAACGCGTCGAGCGGTTCGTCGATGTCGGTGTCTTCCCCGAGCCGCTCGGGGACCGGCCGCCCTACCCGTGGCCGTTGGTCTGACGCCGAGGCGCCGGCGCCGGCGGGAGCAGCCCCGCCGCGCCGCTCAACCCGGGAGGTCGATGTGGAGCTGCGAGCGCATGGCAGTCAGGACCGCCTGCGAAAGGCGCTCCCCTCCGTCGGGTGACAGGTGGGTCCCGTCGGGGGTCCGGATGTTCACCTCGGCGCCGGAGCTGTTGGGGAGGTACGCGGTGTAGTTCCCTTGGGCGTCACCGAGCACGGCAGAGGACGCCAGGAAGGTGGCGCCGGCCGGGTCGGTGCCCACCTGGGCCTCGACCACAGAGTTGAGCACCTGCATGCCGGCGTTGAGGTCGGACCGCGCCATGGGGGGCATGCCCACCCACAGCACGTGGGCGCCGGCGGCATTGGCCTCGCCGATGAGGCCGCTCACCCGTTGCCCGTAGCCGGCGCTCCACCCGGGGGCGCCATAGGCGGTCGTCCCCTCGCCATTGGCGCCCACGAGCGACTGGGGGTCGTTGGCGCCCATCATCACCACCACCAGCCGGGGTCGGTCGTTGGCCAGATCCACGCCGAGCTCGGCCGGCCAGTTGAAATAGTCCGGCCGCGACAGGCCGGTGTCGATCCGACCGTCGAGGGTGGCCGTGGCCACGCCGGTGGCCGACAGGTCGGCGACCAGCGGCTGGCCGAGGTCGATCCCGATGGAGTCGCCCATCACCAGCACCCGCAGGGGGTTGGCCGCGGTCGGATGCTGATCGAGCGCGGGGATGGTCGAGGTGGGGGTCCCCGGCGGCCCGGTCGGCCGCGGGCCGTGGGCGGTGTGTCCCACCCCCGCCAGCGGCAGCGCCGGATGGAGTCGCTTGGCCAGGGCCGGGCCGCCGCCCGGGGTGCGGCCCAGAGCCTCGTCGGCCCAGCTCACCAGATGGGAGAGACCGAGGCCGCGGCTGAGCGCGGCGATCGGTCCGACCACGTCGAGGGAGACCGTCCGCCGGGTCCCGAGGGGTGAGGTGACGGCGGAGCGCTGCAGGCTCGGTGCGTCGAGCAGCAGCCACACGGCAAAGCAGATCACGCCGATGAACAGCATCCGGCTCCGGGGGATGCCGTCGGGGGGAGCTGCCTGGGGCCAGCGGCGCGTGGCCGGGTCGGCCCCGGGGACCGCGTCCGCCCCGCCGGCCTCGGCGGCATCGTCGGCCACATCGGTTCCCGCTTCGCCCGCCGCGCCGTGTGCGGGCGGGGCCTTGGCCAGGGTGGGCGACCTGGCCGCGCCGGCGTCGGGGGATGGCGAAGTCGGAACCATGATCAGAACCGGTAGTAGATGAAGGGTGCCACCCCTTGGGGCCCCAGGGTGGTGATGACCAGAAGCACCAGGCCCAGTATGCCCCCCTGCACCAGCGGCCGACGGGCGGCGAACAGCACCTTGACCCGTTGCAACCAGTCGTCGGGCAGGTACTGGCTGCCGATCCCGGCCGCAATGGCGCACACGGCCAGCGGGGTGACGAGGGGGGACGGCCCCCAGCCGACGAACAGCCGGCTGAGCATCTCCCGCACCGTCTCCAGGTTGTTGGCCCGGAACAGCAGCCAACCGAAGCATACGAATTGGAAGGTGGCGAATCTGGCCAGTGCCACCCGACCGCGCCCGGCCGGTTCGAGGGACTGCCCGCGGGCCGCCCGGGCGCGACGGCGCTGACGCCCGATGATCTGGCCGATGCCGTGGTAGAGGCCCCAGGCCACGAAGGTCCACGCCGCCCCGTGCCAGAGCCCGCCGATGAGCATGGTCACGAGGATGTTGAACGAGATCCGCCATTCGCTGCCCTGGTTGCCGCCGAGCGGGATATAGAGGTAGTCGCGCAGCCAGAATGACAGCGTTATATGCCAACGCCGCCAGAAGTCCTGCAGAGAGAGGGCGGCGTAGGGCCGGTTGAAGTTCTGCGGGAACTGGAACCCGAGCAGCAGGGCGATGCCGATGGCGATGTCGGTGTAGCCGCTGAAATCGGCGTAGATCTGGACGGCGTAGCCGTAGACGGCGGCCAGGACCTCGAGGGCCGAGTGCTGCCGCGGGTCGGCGAAGACCGGATCGACCACGTAGGTGGAGAGGTAGGACGAGAGGACCACCTTCTTGGCCAGTCCGGCGCTGATCAGCCAGCAGGCCTCGACGTAGTTGACGTGTCGCTCGTCACGCCGCCGCCGGATCTGGGGCAGCAGCTCGGTCCCCCGGACGATGGGGCCGGCCACCAGATGGGGGAAGAACGAGAGGTACACCGCGGTGTCGATGGCCCGGGCCGGCTTGAGGACACCGCGGTAGATGTCGACCACATAGCTGATGGCCATGAACGTGAAGAAGGAGATACCGACCGGAAGGGTGATGGCCAGCAGCGGCACGGGGCGGCCGACGCCCAACGAATGGAAGAGATTGTCCAGGTTTACGCCGAAGAACCCGTAGTACTTGAACCACGCCAGCAGCCCGATGAGCCCGGCCAACGTGGCCCAGAGCGCGGTTCGGCGGCCGCCCCCGACCGACCGGTGGATGACCATCCCACCCACTTGGGCGATGGCGGTGGACGCGGCCAGCAGGAAGATGAAGCGCCAGTCCCACCAGGCGTAGAAGAAGTAGCTGGCCATGACCATGAACGCCTTCCATGGCCCGGGATAGGGATTGAGGATCCACTGCACCGTGTACACCACGGCGAAGAAGATGGCGAAGTCGATGGTCGGGAAGAGCACGTGGCGCTGGGTCGGACGGGACGGTCGGGGCGCGCGAGCGACGCGACACCTGCCCGGACACTATCGGCTGGTACTGCGTGGACCGAGAACGCTGGAGCGTGGCCCGGCCCCTGGCCGCAGGCCCCCCGACCGGCCTCCTGCGGTCAGCCGCGCGCCTTGAGTGCCTCGATCAGCTTCGGGACCACCTTGTGGACGTCGCCGACGATCCCGAGATCCGCCACCGAGAAGATCGGGGCGTCCTGGTCCTTGTTGATGGCCACGATGTTCTTCGAGTTCTTCATCCCCACCAGGTGCTGGGTGGCGCCGGAGATCCCGCAGGCCAGATAGACCGTGGGCTTCACCGTCTTGCCGGTCTGGCCCACCTGGTGCGAGTAGGGCACCCAGCCGGCGTCGACGATGGCCCGACTGGCACCGGCTGCCCCGTGGAGAAGCGTGGCCAGCTCCTCGATGAGGGCGTACTGCTCCTTCTCGCCGAGCCCCCGACCGCCGGAGACGACGACGTCCGCCTCGTCGAGCTTCGGGCCGGTCCGTTCCTCCACGTGCCGCGCCAGGATCCGGGCGGCATTGGTGGCGCCGGTCTCGGCACCCGGCGCGGCCACGACGGCGGCGGCCGCACCACCCGACGGCTCGGCCGGGAACGACTTGGCCCGGACCACGAAGAGCTGGGGCCCCTCGCCGGTGAATCGGGCCGACAGGACGTAGCTGCCGCCGAACACGGCGTGCTGGCTCAACAGCCCGCCGTCCTTCTCGACGAGGTCGATCACGTTGGTGAGCACCGGCCGGTCGAGTTTCGCCGAGAGCCGGCCGGCGACGTCCCGGCCGTCGTAGGTGGCGGGGAAGAGGACCACATCGGGACCGTCACCCGCATTGACTGCGGCCGCGATCGCCGCGGCCACCGGCGCCCCGGGCAGGGACCCGGCCAGATCGCCGACGTCGTGGACGGTGCTCACCCCGTACTCGCCCAGGGTCGGCGCCACCGACGCGGTGTCCTCGCCCCAGGCCACAGCCTCGACCGTCCCGCCCAGGGAACGGGCATGGCTGATGAGCTCGAGGGAGGTGGTGATGGGGGCCCCGTCGCTGATTTCGGTGAGGACCCAGATCTTGTCGACAGACATGTGCGCTTGCTCTCCCTACCGGATCCCTAGATGACCTTCAGCTGCTCGAGGAACTCGATCACCCGGAGGTGACCATCACCCTCGTCGACCACGATCTCGCCGCCCGAACGGGCCTCGGCCTCGGCCACTTCGGTGATCTCCTGGCGAGCTCCGGCCGAGCCCACCTCACCGGCATCGATGCCGAGATCGGCGACGGTCAGCGTCTCGACCGGCTTGGACTTGGCCGCCATGATGCCCTTGAACGACGGGTACCGCGGCTCCACCACGCCGGCGGTCACGGTGACCAGCGCGGGGAGCGGGCTCTCGACCTCGTCGTAGCCGGCCTCGGTCTGGCGTTCCACCTTGACCGAGGATCCGTCTATCTCCACCTTCTTGGCGAAGGTGACCGACGGCAGGCCGAGGAGCTCGGCCACCTGCACCGGGGTGGTCCCGGTGTAGCCGTCGGTCGACTCGGTGGCGGCCAGGACGAGGTCCGGCTCGGCCCGCTTGATGGCGGCAGCCAGCACCTTGGCCGTGCCGAGGGCGTCGGACCCGGCCAGGGAGTCGTCGCTCACCAGGATGGCCTTGGCCGCTCCCATGGCCAGCGCCGTGCGCAAGCCGGAGGTCTCGCCGTTCGGCGCCATCGACACCAGGGTGACATCACCGCCTCCGGCCGCATCGGCCAGCTGGAGCGCCATCTCGACGCCGTAGGAGTCGGAATCGTCGAGAATCAGCTTTCCCTCACGGACGAGGTTCTTTGTCTCCGGATCGAGGGCCGGGGGGGCGGCTGGATCGGGGATCTGCTTCACACAGACGACGACGTTCATGGCCGTGCATTGTTGTTGAAAACCGCCCCCTCCGACCAATCGGCCCGTGATCCCTGGTCAGAACGGCCCGGACCGCGAACCGTCGCCCATCTCCGGTTCACCCGGCCGGGTGCCGCCGACGACGGACCGCGCCAGGCTCACGTCATCGGTGATCACCATGTCCACGCCCGCCGATTTTGCCGCCAGGAGCGCCGCCCGGTCGTTCGCGGTCCAGGTGGCGACGGCCAGACCGGCGGCGTGCGCCTCGTGCACCAACCTGGTCGACAGCATGGTCAGGTGGGGGTGCACCGCCCGGCAGCCCAAGCCGGCCGCGGCGGCAACGCACGCCTCCGGGTCGGGCCAGCCGGTCACGAGGAAACCGGTCGGCACGTCGGGGTACTCCTCGAGCGCCTGGAGGGTCCCCGGCCAGAAGGACGACACGATCACCGACGGGCCCCGGCCGGCCTCCCCGACCAGCTCGGCCACCCGGTGGGCCAGACGCTCCCCGGGGTCGAAGGCCGGTTCGCCCGGGAGGTTCTTGATCTCGATGTTGACCGTCATGCCCCGACAGGCATCGAGGGCCGCCGGGAGGAGGGGCACGTGGCCGGGGAGCTCGGCGGACTGCGCCTCTGCGATCGGGCCCACCCCGACCACCACCGCGTCGTGGCACACGGCCATGGCCCCGTCGGCGGTCAGCCGCACGTCGAGCTCCACGCCGTCGGCGCCGAGGCGGCCGGCCCGCTCGAAGGCCAGCAACGTGTTCTCGCCCGTACCGGTGGCCGGATCGGGGCTCCCGCGGTGGGCGTACACCCCAACTGGGGCCAAGGGCGGCCACCTCCACCGAGAGCGCGTCTCGGGTCGTGATTGCAGGTCAGAGCAGGTGAATTCGACCCGGTACTGCTTGCAACCGGACCGGGCGCTGATTACTCTAATTGGGCAACCCTGAATGGCCGGTCGTGCTGGTACGCCGACCTATGTGAAAGCGATCACAAACCGCTGAGGGGATCGGGAGGAACTGACATCGTGGCCCTTATGTGGAACCGGACGGTCGAGTGGGACGATGGTGACTGGCGGCAATTTGCCTCCTGTCGCAGCACCGAACCGGACCTCTTCTTCCCCATCGGCACGACCGGGCCGGCCGTCGACCAGATCGAGGCGGCCAAGCGGGTCTGCCGGGGGTGCGAGGTCCAGGAGCCATGCCTCGACTTCGCCCTGGCCACCAACCAGGAGTCCGGCGTCTGGGGCGGCACCTCCGAGGAGGAGCGCCGCAAGCTCCGCCGGGCCTGGCTGGCGGCGCGGCGCCGGGCTTCGTAGCCAAGCCCCACGCAACCCCTCGCCCCGCCCGGGGCCCGGTGCGCGGGACCCGGCCGATCGGCTACAGACCGAGCGGCGCGGCCTCGCGGCAGGGAACCTCGATCGAGACCACGGTGCCCATCCCCCCGTCGGTACGCGGCCGCATGGAGATGGTGCCACCCAACTGGCTGCGCACCAGATCCCGCACGATCGAGAGGCCGAGGCTCTCGCTGGCCTCGATGTCGAAGCCGGGCGGGAGCCCCACGCCGTCGTCGACGACCTCGAGGACCAGGCTGCTCACGTCCTTCACCAGATGGACCCGGACGTGTCCGGGCGGCAGGCGTGCGCCCGGGGCAGCTGGCTCCGGGGGCCGCTCCGGCCCCGTCGTGTCGTCGCACGGCGCCGAGTCGGGAAAGGCGTGCTCCACCGCGTTCTGCAACAGCTCCGCCAGCACCACGGCGAGGGGGGTGGCCACATCGGCGGGCACCTCGCCGAGGTGGCCGACCACCTCGAAGGTCAGCTCCCGGGCGAGCAGCACCGAATCCTCGGCCATCCGGATCAACGCCGTCACGATCTCGTCGAAGGGCACCTGGTCGCTCGGCTCGCGGGAGAGGATCTCGTGCACGATGGCGATCGAGCGGACCCGCCGCTCCGCCTCGAACAGCGCCACCCTGCCACTGCCGGGTGGAAGCCGGCGCCCCTGCAGGCGCAACAACGCCGAGATGGTCTGCAGGTTGTTCTTCACCCGGTGGTGCACCTCGCGGATGGCCGCATCCTTGGACAGCAGCAGGCGATCCAACCGGCGCACGTCGGTCACGTCGCGCAGCAGGACCAGGCAGCCCGTCACCTCGTCGTTGGCGAGCAGCGGGATGCAGTGGAGCAGCACGGTCACGTCGGGTCTCCGCTCCACCTCCTCCACCACCGGGAGCGCCGAGGCCAGGGCCCACTCGATGGCGGACTCCTCGATCCCGAGATCGGTGAGGCGCCGGCCCTCCGTCTGGGCGTACATGCCCATCCGGTGGAGCGCGTTGGTGGCGTTGGGCGAGGCGTACTGGACGCGTCCCTCCTCGTCGACCAGGACCACGCCGTCCCCGACTCGCGGCGCCTCCTCGGTGGCCACCTCCTCGCTCGGGAAGGGGAACGTCGACTCGGTGACCATGGTCACGAACCGCTCGAACAGGCCCCGGTAGGTGCGTTCCAGGTGGCCCGGTCGACGGCCGGTCTCCGCGTTGAGACGGGCCAGGACGGCGACGGTCGCGTCACCGAAGCGGACCGGGATGCAGTGGAGGCCCACCGGCTCGTCACCCGGTTCGAGGAGGACCTCGCCGCGACTCTCGTGGCCCGACTCGAGCGTGCCGAGGGCGAGGGGCCAGTCAGCCGATGCCACCGTCTGCCCCACCAGGTCGTCCTGGACGACCGTGGCGCTGTTCGACGGGCGCATCTGGCCCAGAATGACCAGGTCGGTCGCGTCACTCGGTCCCGGGGACCCGGGTGTGGCCATCGGGGCGAGGAGCACGAGGTCGGAGAAGGAGAGGTCGGCGAGGATCCCCCAGGTGCCGAGCAGCCGCTGCAGGTGACTCAGCTGCCGGTCGTCGAGATTGGTGCGTTCGAAGGCCAGCTCGGCCGGGCTGGCCACGGTCATGTTCCGACGGGGGCGACGACCACGTCGTAGCCGCGGCGGTGGCGGAATGCACGCAGCTGGCCCACCCCGGCTGCCACCAGCAGCCGCCGGAGGTCGTTCGCCCGGTCGGCCACGTCGGGCAGCCGGTGGGCGTCGGACGCGGTGGTGAGCGGCACGCCCGCCTCCACCATGCGCTTGAGGAGTGGTGGCGCGGGGTACTCCTCGGCCACCGGTTTCCGCCAACCGGCCGACGAGAGCTCGGCGGCCATGCCGGAGCCCACTGCCGCCTCGGTGATCCGGTCGTAGAACTCACCGGACACCGTCGGGAGGCGCCCGGCCACCTTGATGAGGTCGGGATGGGCGAACACGTCGCACGTCCCCGACGCGGCCAGCTCCTCCATGGCCCGGGTGTACTCGTCCCACACTGCGTCGATGTCGCGCACCTCCCACTCGTCCAGGATCGCCGGCTCCTCGAGGACGTCGAAGCGCCAAGCGCCGAGCCAGTGGACCGAGCCGAGGAGGACGTCGAAGGGATAGCCGGCGAGGAGTCCGGCCACCTCGTCCATGCGGCCCGGGTAGAAGTCGACCTCCAGCCCGAGGACGACCGGCAGCCCCTCGGCCTTCGCGGCCAGGACCACCTCGACATAGGTGTCGAGGTCCGACTGCGCATGGTGGTCCCAGTAGGCGGCCATGCCCGCGTGCAGCCGCGCGCCGGGCTGGTCCTCCCAGAACCGGCCGAGCAGGTCGGTGGCCTGGGTGAAGCGGAACAGGTGCTCGGTCACTGCCACCTCCACGACACCGGCCGCGGCCGCGCGCTCGCAGTAGTGCTCCACCTGGGCGACGGTCGCCTCCACGTCGCGCTCGGAGTGGGGCCATAGGTGAAGGTGGTAGTCGAGCACCCGGCCGATCCGCTCCTAGCCCGCCCGCCGGATGAGGGTCACACCGTCACGGACGGTCGTCTGCACGGCCACCACCCGCGGGTCGGTGGCGAGGGCGTCGTTGAACCGGCGGAGGGCGACGGTGTCCTCGGTGGTGTCGTCGCCGTCGAGGATGCGGCCGCTCCAGAGGGTGTTGTCGGCGGCGATGAGGCCTCTCGGTGCCAGCTTGGGCAGCGCCGCCTCGAAGTAGGCGGGATAGCTGGCCTTGTCGGCGTCGATGAACACCAGGTCGAAGGGGCCGTCCAGGGTGGCGATGCTGTCGATGGCCGGGCCGACCACCACATCGATCTGCTCGGCGTAGGGGCTGGCCGCGATATGCCGGCGGGCGAACTCGGCGTGGGCCGGGGAGATCTCGAGCGTGGTGATCCGGCCGCCGGGGGCCAGCCCGGGCGCCATGGAGAGCGCCGAGTACCCGCCGAAGGTGCCGACCTCCAGCACATGGCGTGCGCCGAGCGCGAAGGTCAGCAACTCGAGGAACCTGCCCTCGAGCCGGCCGACCATCATGTTGGGGAACTCCAGCGTGGCCCGGAGGTCCTCGGCCAGGTCCTCGAGGTACGGGGGCGGGGCCGTGGTGTGCTCGGCGGCGTAGTTGTCCAGGGCGGGGTCGACGATGTCGGTCACGACTTCATCGTAAGCCACCCGCCACCGAGGCCACGGCGTCGAGGTCCGGCCCCGGTGATGCCCTCGGGCCCGCTATTCCCAGATCTGCTCGCCCAACCGAACCAGCCCGGCCAGGTCGTAGATGTCGGTGTCGAAAAAGGGCACGGTGGCCAACACGTCGGGGACCACCGACAGCATGGCCCGCTCCTCCATCTCCCGAAGGGCCACCACCTGGAAGTTCAGGTAGCTGTCGGCCACCTCGGTGAGCACCCGGGCGATCTGGTCGCGGTCGGCCAGGGCCGCATCGACGCCGGCCAGGACGGGCGACAGCCCCTCGGCCAGCTGGCTGGCGCGATCGCGCATCGAGTCCGCCACGGCCGTCCCGGTTGTCCCCCGCAGGTAGTCGGGCAGCACCTTGTTGAGCACGATGGCCCCCAGATGCAGCCGGCGCGCGGTGAGCTGCTCGGCGAAGAATTCCGCTTCTCGCAGCGGGACCGCCTCGAGTGTCGACACCACGGCAAAGGTGGTCCGCCGGTCCGACAGCAGGCGCTCGACCGACTCGGCCCGCGCCACGAACCCGTCGTACATCGACTGGAAGAGCACGAAGAACTCGGAAATGTCGGCGAGGAACTCGGTCCCGAGAATGCGGTCGGCGATCTGGTAGAAGGGTTTGGTGGCCACATTCACGAGCCGCGACCGGTACGGCACGATGAGCCATCGCAGCAGCCTGGAGGAGAAGAAGTCGGCCATGCGCTGGGGAGCGTCGAGGAAGTCGAGCGCATTCCGGGTCGGGGGCGTGTCCACGACGATGAGGTCGTAGTCGCCTTCGGAATGGATCTCGTAGAGCCGCTCCATGGCGATGTAGTCGTGGCTCTGGACGAACCGACCCGAGATGTTCTGGTACAGCGGGTTGGCCAGGATCTCCTCCCGGGTCCGGGCATCGGGCGCCTGCCGGCGGATGAGCTCGTCCCACGATTCCTTGGTGTCGAGCATGGCCGCCCAGAGCTCGCCTCGTGGCTTCAGGCCGGCCGCGGCGAAGGCGCCGTCGGGGACACGGTGCTCGGCGTTGCCGATCCCGTCGAGGCCGAGGGCATCGGCCAGGCGCTTGGCCGGGTCGACGGTGAGGACGAGAACCTTGCTCCCGTGGCGCAGCGCGGCCATCAGGGCGGCGGCCGCGGCCGTGGTGGTCTTGCCCACACCTCCGGGACCGCAGGCGATGACGATCTCCTTGGTGGCGAGCAGTCCGTCGATCGACCCGCTCCCGGCCGACGACGGCTTCGACCCGGCGGGCGCCCGGCGGGACCGTGCCGCGCCCATCAGTAGCCCAGCTCCTCGCCGAGCGACGCGGCCACCTGGCGGGTGGTCCGCAGCCCGTGCGATCGGGTGAAGAGGTACGGGAGATAGAGGAAGGGCACGGCCGGATCGATGTTGTCCCGGAGGCGGTCGAGATGGGTGGCGCGGGTGCGCCGCATGGTCACGGCCAGTCGGGCCGCGGCCAGCACGGGCTCGGCCTCCTCACCGACCAGGCGGTCCAACTCCGCCCGCGGCGCGTCCCGGGCCAGGGCGTCGAACACCGCTTCCTCCTGCCGCCCGAAGAGCTCGGGGAGGACCCGGTTCACGACCACGGCGGCGAGCCGCACCGTCGTCTCCGCCTTGACCCGCGCGGCCAGCTCGATGGTCTCGTTGACCGGCATCTCCTCGGGCGTGCACACCGCGACCAGCCCGGTGGAACGAGGGTCGGAGAGGATCTCGAGCATCCAGTCGGTCTGCGACCGGATGAGCCCCACCTTGACCAGGCTGTTGATGGCCTGCGGCGCGGCCAGCTGCCCGATGATGTGACCCGACGCCGGCGCGTCCACCACCACCAGGTCGTAGTGCCGCTCGCGGACCTCGTAGGCGAGCTTCCCGACGGTGAGGATCTCGCGCACCCCGGGTGCGGCGGTGGCCACGAAGTCGAACGCCTTGGCCAAGGGGCCGATTCGCCCGACCACCGGGATGCGCAGCTGCAACTTGAGGTACTCGCGCAACGAGGCCTCGGTGTCCATGGTCATGGCGAACAGACCGGGGAGGATCTCGGTCTCGCTGAAGCCGGTCGGTGGCGCTTCGTAGAAGCCGGCCACGTCCCCTTTGGCGTCGACCTCGCAGATGAGCACCCGCTTGCCGTGCGCCGAGGCGAACAGGGCCAGGGCGGAAGCCACCGTGGTCTTGCCGACGCCCCCCTTGCCGGTGACGAACAGGAGCTTGAGGTCGAGGAGCGGCTTCATGGGCAAGGCGGGCCCGTCAGCCCAGCGGGACGGCCCCGAAGGGCCGGTGCCGGTCGGGACGGCCGGGCCAGGGTCAGGAGATCCCGAAGCCGACCCTGCGGTCCGAGACCGGCGGGTCGACCTCGACATAGGCCACCTTGCCCACCGGCACGCCGACCTGACGACCCTTGCGGTCGGTCAGCCACAGGATCGTCCCGTCCTCGGCCAGGGCCGACTCGATGTCGGCCAGGACCTTGTCGCGGTCAGCATCGTCGGGCAACTCGATGTCGAGCTCCTTCATCGATTGCACGATCCCGATACGCACGTCCACGTGGCACGCTCCTCTCCGCGGGCTCCGGCAGGCCTGCCGGCTGCCACCGACCCTACAAGGTCCCCACCCTGCCACCGGCCGGCTGTCACAGGCATGGGGCACACTTGTAACCGGTGACGAAACGGTTCGGGGTAGCGGAATGAACGATGGGGGCGGCCGCCGAGCCGCGGGGGGCGACGCCGGGCCCGACGCCATCGGCGCCCCCCACGACGAGCGGGCGAACGAGCGGAATCGCCGGTGGGCGTCCACCATGGACGGCCACCCCGGCTCGGGCATCCGCTTCGCCCATGTCGACAGCGACGCCCGCCGTGGGGTGGGCCGGTCCACCGCCCGGCTCGACCGCCCCGCCCGCGAGCAACTCGAGCGTGAGCGGTTGTGGCCCGGGGCGACCCTGGCCACGGGCGCCGGACACAGGGAGGTGCCCGAGGAACCCGACCCCTGGCGCACCTGTTTCGAGCGCGACCGCGACCGGATCCTGCACGACACCTCGTTCCGGCGACTGGCCGGCAAGACCCAGGTCTTCGTCTTCCCCGACGACCACCAGCGCACCCGGCTCACCCATGCGCTGGAGGTGGCCCAAGTGGCAACGGGCGTGGCCCGGGCCTGCGGGCTCAACGTGGCCCTCACCGAGGCCATCGCCCTCGGGCACGATTGCGGGCACGGGCCCGGCGGTCACGCCAGCGAGGACGCGCTCTCCCCCTATCTCGACGGCGGATTCGACCACGCCCCCTGGGGCGCGGACGTGTCGCTGGCACCGCTCAACCTCTGTCGGGAGACCCTCGACGGCATCCGCAACCACTCCTGGTCGAGACCGGCTCCCGCCACACCCGAGGGCGAAGTGGTGAGCTGGGCCGACCGCATCGCCTACGTCTGCCACGACTTCGAGGATGCGGTCCGGAGCGGCATCGTCACCACCGACGCGCTGCCCGCGCTGGTGCGCGAGCGGTGCGGCGACCGCCGAGGGCACCAGCTCGGCACCTTCATCGACGCGCTGGTGACGACCGTGCTCGCCACCGGTCGGATCGCCATGGCCGACGACGAGGCCGAAGCCCTGGCTGCCTTCCGCGCCAGCAACTACGAACACATCTATCTGCGGCCCAATTCCGTGACGCAGGGCCGGGCAGTGGTGGCCGTGCTCCGGGCGCTGGTCGAGTACTTCTCCGACCGGCCCAATCTGATCCCCGACGGGACCGGTGGGAACTCGGCGCTCACCGGGGGCGAACCGGCTGCCATCCGCGCCGCGGTGGCGTACGTAGCGGGGATGACCGACCGCTTCGCGTTCACCCGGGCCGTGGCGCTGCTCGGCTGGGACCCCGACAAGCTGCCGGCCGGAGTGGGCACCTCCGCGCGCTTCTGATCCCCGTTGATCAGGCCCAAATGGCGGTGACTTCGTGGGGCGCGGTCGTCAGCTCGGGGTGACCGCGGCGGTCTCCCCGGTCACCAGCACGGGGCAGGGAGCATGGCGCACCACATGGTCGGAGACCGAACCGAGCAGGGCTCGCTTCAGACCCCCACGGCCCCGGGAGCCGATGACGATGGCCGCGGCCGACAGCTCCGAAGCCAGCCTGCAGATCGCGGGACCGGGCTCGCCGCTGATGACCTGCCGGTCGGCGCCGTCGAGACCCAGCGCGGCGATGGTGTCCGTCACCATGGATCGCGCTGACTCGACAGCTGCGTCCGTTTCGCGATCCCACTCCTCCGGGGAGACGACACCCCCGGCGAACCCACTTCCGTCCAGGAGCATCGGGTCCGGCGTCTCGGCCACCGTCACCACGGAGAAACCGGCATCGCGGCCGAGCAGCGCCACCCCGGCGGCCAGCGCCCGTACCGACAGGTCGGACCCGTCACTGCAGAGCAGCACCAGGGAACGACTCACCGTCGGCACCGTAGCAAACACCCGGGGACGCCACGTCCCCGCAGCTCCCATAGGATCGTGGCGGCCGGGGCGTTTGCCCGGTCGAGGAGGTAGCCATGGTCACCCGGACGCCGAGCCAGCCCGCCACCGCCACGACTCACACCGGGAGGCCGACCGTTGCAAACGCGGCGAACACGGCGCCTGCCCGGCTGACCGAAGCCGACCGACGCCCGGCCGGGACGGACCAGGCGGCACCCGGCAGTGTGGCGCACGGCCTCGCCCCGCTCCTGCGGGCCTTGATCCGGGACGAGGTCCCGGTCCGCTTCGCCTTCTGGGACGGCAGCGCGCTCGGGCCGGAGGATGGGATCGGAACCCTGTCGATCCGGTCGGCCGACGCCGTCCGGCGCATCCTGTGGGCGCCCGGTGAGCTGGGCGTGGCCCGGGCGTTCGTCTCGGGTGACCTCACGGTCGAGGGGGACCTGTTCGCCCTGCTGCGGGTCCTCCACGACGCCTCGAGTCGCGATCTGCGCCGGCTCGGCTGGCGCGCTCTGCCGACGGTGGTCGCCGCGGCACGACAGCTCGGGGTGCTCGGGCCGCCGATCCCTCCCCCGCCCGAGGAGTGCCGCCCGGCCGGCCGGCTCCATTCGCCGTCTCGCGACGCCGCGGTGGTCAGCCACCACTACGACGTCGGCAACCAGTTCTACCGGCTGGTCCTCGGACCGAGCATGACCTATTCGTGCGCCCGGTTCGTGACCGACGACACCACCCTCGAGGAGGCCCAGTCGGCCAAGTACGAGCTCATCTGCCGGAAGCTCGGGCTCGATCGGCGTCCGGCACGGCTCCTCGACGTCGGGTGCGGCTGGGGCTCGATGGCCATGCACGCGGCCGAGCGGCACGGTGCACGTGTGGTCGGTATCACCCTGAGTCGAGAGCAGGCGGACGAGGCCGGCCGGCGGGTAGCCGAGGCGGGGCTCGGGGACCGGGTCGAGATCCGGCTCCAGGACTACCGCGAGCTGCAGGGAGAGCGCTACGACGCCATCTCGTCGATCGGCATGTTCGAGCACGTGGGTTCGGCCCGCATGACCCAGTACTTCCAGACGTTGCGCAGCCTGCTCGTGCCCCGGGGCAGGCTCCTCAACCACGCCATCTCGAAACCGGGCGGTTCGGTCCTCGGTCCTCGGTCGTTCGTAGGCCGCTATGTCTTCCCGGACGGCGAGCTGCTCGATGTGGCCGAGGTCGTCGGGGCCATGCAGCGGACCGGGTTCGAAGTGCGCGACGTGGAGTCGCTCCGGGAGCACTACTCGCGCACGCTGCATCATTGGGTGGCAAACCTGGAGGAGCACTGGGACGAGGCCGTGGCCCTGGTAGGCCGGCCCCGGGCCGACATCTGGCGGCTGTACATGGCCGCGTCGGCCAACGGCTTCGACGACGGTGGCCTGGCCATCCACCAGGTGCTCGGCGTGGTGCCCGACGCCTCGGGCCAGAGCGGGATGCCGCCGACCCGACAGGGCTGGGACCGACCGCCGCCGCTCACGACCTGACCAGAGCCGGGGCTCGCCGGTCCGACGGTGGGCCGTGCTCAGCGCAGGGTGAGCTCCTGGCGGTAGACGCGGGCCGGTCCGAGCTCGATGATGGACGCGGCCAGACCGTGGAAGACCCCGGCCACCTCGCTGTCGGGTTCGGCCACCGTCACCGGGATCCCCTGGTCGCCCCCCTGGCGGAGATGGGGCACCAACGGCACCTGGGCCAGCAGGGGCACCCCGAGCTCGCCGGCCAGGCGCTGACCGCCACCCGCCCCGAACAGCTCGTAGCGCGTCCCGTCGTCGGCGGTGAACCAGCTCATGTTCTCGACGACCCCGCGCACGGCCAGCTTGAGCTTCCGGGCCGCGTAGGCCGATCGCTGGGCCACGCGTCCCGCCGCCGACTGGGGAGTGGTGACCACATACATCTCGGTCTTCGTGAGGTACTGGCCGAGAGACAGCGTGACGTCCCCGGTGCCGGGCGGCATGTCCACCAGGAGGTAGTCGGGCTCCCCCCAGTAGGCGTCGACCAGAAACTGCTCGAGCGCCTTGTGCAACATCGGCCCGCGCCAGATCACCGGCGTCTCGTCGGGGACGAAGTAGCCCATCGACAGGCAGCGAACACCGTTGGCGGTGGGTGGCACCACGAGGTCGCCGATGATCAGCGGATCGGCGGTCACCCCGAGCATGGCCGGTACCGAGAACCCGTACACGTCGGCGTCGAGGATCCCGACGTCGAGACCCAGCCGGGCGAGCGCCACCGCCAGGTTCACGGTGACCGACGATTTGCCCACGCCACCCTTGCCCGACGCGATCCCGAGCACGCGGGTCTTCGACCGGGGGTGCATGAACCGGTTCGGACGGCCCTCCTCGTGGCCCAGCGCTCCCCCGTGGGTGTGGCCGTGGCCGGGCGAGACAGGCTCACTCCCGCCTTCGACCGGGTCCCCCCGGAGCAGCGAACGGAGCCGGGCCCGCGACTGTTCGTCCATCACGACCGGCTCGACCGCCACCTCGCCGACGCCGTGCTCGGCCCCCACCGCCCGTCGGACCCGATCGACCAGCTCGTCGACCTGGGGGTAGTGGGCGACCGGCAGGGCCAGCTCGACCTCCACCCTCCGGCGCCTGACCCGCACGCCCCCGACCATGCCCAGTTCCCCGAGCGGACGACGCAATTCGGGGTCGACGACCGCGGCTACGGTCTCTGCGACCTGGGACTCGTCGATGGACATCCAGCTGCTCCTAGGGGAAATAGCCCGCCGAACGGTAGACTAGGGGATGTGTCACCGGAGCCGGACAGCCCCATCGCCGTCGCCGATGCACAACGGACCCGCTCGGCCGAGTCGGCCGGCCGGACCGACCCTGAGTTGTCCGACAGCCACTTCTCCGCCGCCGTCACCGCGGTGACCTCCGCGTTCGGGGATCCCACCCGGCGCGAGATCTACCTCTTCGTCCGCTCGAATCCCGGCACCACCGCGTCCGAGGTGGCCGCCCGGTTCTCCCTCCACCCCAATGTGGCCCGCCACCACCTCGAGCGGTTGGCCACCGGGGGCTACCTCGAGGTGACCATGGAGCGGCCCGTCGGGCACGGTGCCGGACGGCCCTCCAAGCGGTTCCGGGCCGTCGGCAACGACCCCACCCTCGACCTGCTCACCCGGCGCGACGACCTCTTGGTGCTGCTGTTGCAGGAGGCAATGCAACTGCTCGGACCGGCCGCCGCCGAAGGCATGGCCGAGCGCGTCGGTGAGGAGTACGGCCGCACCCTGGCCGGTCAGATGTCGGCCGGTGAGGGTCAGCGTTCGCTCCGGACGGCCATGCACGCCATTGCCGACACCTTGACCGCGCACGGGTTCGACGCCCATGCCGAAGACCACGGCAATTCCACCGCGGTGGTGGCCGACAACTGTCCGTTCGGCGATGCCGCATCGCAGTACCCGGTGCTGTGCGCCGTCGACCGGGGCATGGTCAAGGGACTGCTCGCCGGGCTGTGCGGCGAGGATCCGGGCGGTACGGTCCCGGTGGTCCTGTCGTCGTCGCGTGCCCGCGGTGACGACGCCTGCGCCGCCGTGGTCTGAACGGCGAGCGGGACCGTGGCCCGTCATTACCTCGACCACGCCTCGACCACACCGATTCGCCCCGAAGCCCGAGCCGCCATCGCCGGTTGGGAGCACGACGGAGTGGCCGCCGACCCCGGCCGGGTGCACACCGAGGGACGGATGGTCCGCGCCGCGCTGGAGGCGGCGCGTGACCAGGTGGCCGGATTGTTCGGCGTCCGGCCCCGCCAGGTGGTGTTCACCTCGGGCGGCACCGAGGCGGTCAACGCCGCGGTGTGGGGCGTCAGCTCGCCGGGGCGGGGGCCGATTCTCTGTGCCGACGTCGAGCACTCGGCGGTGCGCGAGGCCTCGGCCCGGTCGGGCCCGCTGGTCCCCATCGAGGTCGACTCGTTCGGTCGGCTGGGCGACGTCGAGGATGCCTTCGGGCGCTGCCGGTCCGTCCACGGGACCGACCCCGTGCTGGTCCACTGTCAGTGGGCCAATCACGAAGTGGGCACGGTTCAGCCCGTCTCCGATGTGGTCGAGCTGTGCCGTTCCCGCCACACCCTGGTTCACGTGGATGCGGCCGCGGCCGCCGGTCACCTGCCCATCGACCTGGCCGAGACCGGTGCCGACCTGGTGTCGGTCTCCGCCCACAAGCTCGGCGGCCCCGCCGGTTCCGGGGCGCTGATCCTGCGGCGAGGGCTCCGCATCGACCCCTTGCTGGTCGGTGGGGAGCAGGAACGCGCCCGACGGGCCGGGTTCGAGAACGTCCTGGCGGCCGTCGGGTTCGGGGCCGCCGCCGCCGCCCTGTCCTCGGCCGGCTCGCTACAGGCCGAAGCGGCGGTGGCCCGGTCACTGACCGACCGGCTGACCGAGTCGGCCACCGCGGTGGACGGGGTGCGGGTCTTCGGCGATCCCGTCGACCGGGTCCCCCACATCGTCTGCCTGGGGGTCGACGGAGTCGAGGCCGAGCCGGTGCTGCTCGGGCTGGACCAGTCGGGAATCGCCGTCCACTCGGGCTCATCGTGCTCGTCGGAGGCGCTCGAGCCCTCACCGGTGCTCGAAGCCATGGGGGTGGACGGGGAGCGTTCCCTGCGCCTGTCGGTCGGTTGGCCCTCGACCGAGACCGACGTGGACGCCTTCGAGTCGGCCTTCGGCCCCGTGGTCGAAGGCCTGCGGGCATTGCGCAACGGGTGAGCCCCCGCCGGCTTCGTCGGCCGAGGACCGGTCGACGAAGCGCGGGAGGAGTGCCGGCGCAGGATACGGTTCGGGCCGTGCGCGCCCTCGTCTGCCCGGAGCTCGGACCGCTCGCGACGCTGGTGCTCGAAGAGCGGGACGCGCCGGTCCCCGGTGAGGGCCAGGTGGTGGTCGACGTGAAGGCGGCCGGGGTGAACTTCGTCGACGGCCTCATCTGCCAGGGGAAGTACCAGCTGAAGCCGGCCACCCCCTTCGTGCCGGGTAGTGAGATCGCCGGCCGGGTCGCCGCGGTCGGGCCGGGCGTCGACGGCGTCGGGGTCGGTGACCGGGTGATGGCCTTCACCGGGTTCGGAGCCTTCGCCGAGCAGGTGCTGGTCCCGGCACTCACCCTCGTCTCCATGCCCGCCACCATCGACTTCGGGCAGGCGGCCGCGCTCATCCAGAGCTACTGCACCATGCTGTTCACCCTCACCCGACGCACCCGCCTCGATGCCGGCGAGTGGGTGCTCGTCCTCGGAGCAGGTGGTGGCGTGGGGCTGGCCGCGGTCGACATCGCCACCGCGCTCGGTGGGCGCGTCATCGCTGCCGCCTCCGACCGCGACAAGCTCGAGGCCGCGTTGAGCATGGGCGCCGAGGCGACCATCTCCTACGAGGAAGAGGATCTGAAGGCCCGGGCCCGGGAGCTCTCAGGGGGCGGGGTGGACCTGGTGGTCGACCCGGTGGGTGGGCGCCACAGCGAGCCTGCCCTCCGCTCCCTCCGGCATCTCGGTCGGTTCTGCGTGATCGGCTTCGCCACCGGAACCATCGCCTCGGTCCCCCTCAACCAGGTGCTGCTCAACAACCGCACGGTGGTGGGCGTGGACTGGGGCGGGTGGACCTTCAAGGATCCCGCCGGCAACCGCGAGCTCATCGGTGACCTCATGGACCTGGTCGGCGACGGCCGGCTGCACCCGACTCGACCCGCCACCTACCCGCTCCAGGAGGCGGCCGACGTGATGTCGGGCCTCATCGACCGCAGTATCAGCGGGAAGGCGGTCGTCGTCCCCTGACTGCGGGCGCCGTCAGCCCGCCAGCTGCGACGGGACGGGCACCCCCGCCTGCTGGTAGGCCAGGCGCAGCTCGGGCGCGGCCTGCTGCACCAAGGCGGTGGGAGGATCGTCGGCCAGGAACCGTTGGAACTGCCCGACCGCACCGCCGGGGTTGGCGTCCCGCTGCAACAGGACGGTCCCCAGGTAGAGGCGGGCGGCATAGTCACCGGGGTCGAGCCGGACCGCCCGCCCGAGCTTGGCCTGGCCGTCGTCCATCAGGGACGCGCTGTTACCCGACCGGCCGGTCTGGTACTCGAGCCAGCCGAGCTGGGCCAGCGCCACTTCGTTGCCCGGGTGGCCGCCGAGGACCGACTGGTAGAGCTGCGCCGCCCGGCCCAGCTGGCCCTGGTTCTCGAGAGTCGCCGCCTCGTCGAGGGTCTGCGCGAGCAGCTGCGACTGGGTCGCGCTCACGCTGCCCGTGGCGGTCTGGCCCGGCAACCGATTGGAGGCGAACAACGACACCGCCACGATGAGGGCGGCCGCGAACGAAGCCGCCGCCCCCCGGAGCAACCATCGGCTGCGCCGGCTCCGGGTGGTTCGTCCGGCGGTCGGGGCGGCCGCGCGGGCGGCCGGAGCCGGGTCGACCCCGAGGTCGGAGCCCCCGAGGTCGGGCCCCCCGAGGTCAGAGCCCCCGAAATCGGGTGCTTTGGGCACCGAGTCGGGTTCGCCGGCCACCGCTGGTCGGTCGACACCGGCCACTTCCGTGGCCCCGGCCGACAGGGCGGCGGCGGGTACCCCGGCCCGGGCGGGTGGCGGTGCACCCGCGAGCTCTGCTCCGACGCCTCCGAGCTCTGCCTCGACGCGGCGGAGGAGGCGCAGGTCGCGCTGGCGCAGGGTCAGGTAGTCCTCGTCGCCGAGGTCACCGGCGAGGTGCTCGGCATCGGCGTCGGCCAGTGCTCGGACGAGGAAGTCCCGCCGCTCCTCGAGCTGTCCGCGTCCGGGCCGGTATGCCGGGCGGGGAACGTCGGCGTCGGGCAACGGCCCGGACCGGCGCCGGAAGAGGAACGTCCCGAGGGCGGCCACCGCCGCGCCTCCGCCCACCAGGGGTAGGAGCCAGACCAGCAACGACCAGCCGTGGGCCGGCGGGTCGAGGACGATGGTCGAGCCGTAGCGGGCCACGAGATAGGACTCGACCTGCTGATCGGTCCGCCCCTGCGCCAGCAGTTGCCTGACCGTGGTCCGGACGGCCACCGCGGTCTGGGCGGTGGAGTCGGCCACCGACAGGTCCTCGCAGCTCGGGCAGCGGAGCACCGATTCGATGGCGTAGGCGCGCTGGGCCAAGGTCGGCGGTGAGGACGACAGCACGCCGCTGCCGACCACCAGCGCCGCCACCAGCGCCACGGCCAGCAGCGTCCAGAGGGGGAAGCGTCGTCGCCTCACGCCCCGGACGCCTCGGCGCGAGCCACGATGTGGTCGAGATCGGCCGCGGTGACCGGCGCCACCAGATAGGCGACCACTCTCCCGTCGGGCGCGACCACGAAGGTGGACGGCGGCGCCCGGACGCCGAAGGCCACAGCCAGCCGGCTTCCCCGGTCGGAGAGGGTCGGCCAGGTCGCCCCGAGGGTGGCCTGGTAGGACCGGGCCGAGCTCTCGCTGTCGTCGAACACCACGCTCAGCATGGAGGCGTCACCAGACTTCTGATGCTCGTACTGGAACTTGACCAGTTCAGGGCCCTCCTGCATGCAGGGACCGCACCAGCTGGCGAAGAAGTTCACCACCGTGTAGCGGCCCGGTGGCGACGCCAGCGAGTAGCGCGCCCCGTCGAGCGTGGCCCCGGTCACCGCCGGCACCGGCTTCCCGACCAGCGGGCTGTAGACCTCGGTGGCGGTGGCCGGGGGCCGGGTAGCGAGCACTGCCACCAGCCCGGCTGCCACCACCAGCACGCCGACCGAAACCCAGCGGGCCGTATGGCGCACCGGCGGAGCATCGGGGCCCCGCCGGGCCGGCGCCTTCACGGCCGGTCCCCGGCCCCGACCGGGAGCGGGTCCTCCGCGGGAAGCCGCCCAGGATCGGCTTCCCGGGCGCCGCTCGCCTCCACGGCGGGTGCCTCCACGACCGGGGCCGACACCGGGTCGGTCGGGCGCCGCCTCCGCCCCGGCACAGCCGAGAGGATCGAGCCGATGACGATCAGGGCGCCACCGGTCCACAACCAGGCCACCAGCGGTTGGACCACCACCCGGAACTGCCACTCGGTTCCCGTGCCGGGGATGGCGGCAATGGTCAGGTAGACGTCCTGCCGCCAGCTCGAGTCGATGGCCGGGGTGCCGACGGGCTGGGTACCGGTGCCGAATCGGCTGATGGCCGGGGTGAATTCGCCCCCGCCGTCGACCCGCAGCACCGCCTGCAGCTCCGAGTGGGACGGGGAAGCCAGTGACCGGGTCCGCACGAACTCGACCCGGTGGCCGGCGACCGTGGCGGTCTGGCCGCGGTGCAGCGACACCAGCCCGTCATGGCGGAACCCGGCCGCGGCCGACAGACCGATGGCGACGAGCACGACGCCGATGTGGACGACCATGCCTCCGTTGGCCCGGCCGACCAGACCGCGCCAGCCCGACAGCACCGCCCGTGCCCGCCCCGCACCCGAGGCCCGGGAAGAGCGCCAGGCGCCGCGGACCGACAGCACGAGGGCGCGGGCGGCGGTGGCGGCGGCAAATCCCCCGAGGCCGAAGGCCAGTAGCGGCTCGACGCCGCGGACGCCGGCCACGACGCAGACCACCACGACCCCCACCCCGACCGTCGCCGGCACGGCCAGCCTGGCCCGCATGGTGCCGAGCGAGGTCATCCGCCACGGCAGCGCCGGCGCCACCGCCATCAGGAACAGGAGCCCGAGGCCGACCGGGATGAACATCCGGTTGAAGTAGGGGGCACCCACCGCGACCTGGTCACCGCCGTGGAGAGCCTCGTAGAACAACGGGAAGACGGTGCCGAGGAGGACGACGAAGGTGAAGCCCACGAACAACAGGTTGTTGGCCAGGAAGGCGCCCTCCCGGCTGAGCGGCGAGTCGATCCCCCCACCCGAATGCAGGCGGTCGCCGCGCCAGGCGATGAGGCCGACCCCGATGACCAGGACCAGGCCGAAGAAGGCCAGGAGCAGCGGGCCGATGGACGAGGCGGTGAAGGAGTGGACCGACTGGAACACCCCGGACCGGGTGAAGAAGGTCCCGAGAATGGTCAGGCTGAACGTGGCGATGACCAACGACAAGTTCCAGACCCGGAGCAGCCCGCGGCGCTGCTGGACCATCACCGAGTGCAGGTAGGCCGTGCCGACCAGCCAGGGCAGGAGGGCGGCGTTCTCGACCGGGTCCCAGGCCCAGAACCCGCCCCAACCGAGGACCTGGTACGACCACCACGCCCCGAGCAGGATGCCGGCTGTCAGGAACGCCCAGGCGAACAGGGTCCAGCGCCGGGTCTCGCCCTGCCAGTCCTCGTCGACCCGCCCGGTCACGAGGGAGGCGATGGCAAAGGCGAACGGGAGGGTGAACCCGACCATGCCGAGGTAGAGGAGGGGTGGGTGCAAGGCGTTGAGCGGGTTGTCCTGCAGCAGGACGTTCGGTCCGAGGCCACTGGTCGGGACGGCGCCGACCACGTGTCGGAAGGGGTCGGCCGGGCCGAGCATGAGCCCGAAGAAGAAGGCGGCCACGACGTACACGACCAGGGTGGCCCAGGCCACCAGAGGGTCGGCGGCGCGGTGACGGAACCGCCAGACCATGGCGGTGGCGTACCCGGCCAGGATCACCGCCCACAGCAGGATCGATCCGGCCAACGCCGACCACATGCCGGTGAGCGTGTAGAGCAGCGGGGTGTAGGTGCTGTTGTTGTCGGCTACGAAGGTAAGCGAGAAGTCGTGGGTGATGAGGGCGTGCTCCATGGCCACCACCGAGATCAACCCACCGAGGAGGATCAGGGGGGCGTACACCTGGCCACTCCGTGTGGAACCGGCGCGGCCTCGGGCCAGCCCGACGGCGATCACCGCGATGCCGGTGAGCGCGGCGACGAACCCGAGGAGGACGCCGGTGTGGCCGAAGGTCCCGTTCACCCGAGGCGACCGTGGGAACAGCCGGGCGTCGAGCGGGCGCTCATCGTTTCGTGCCGTTCGTGGCGGTGACCCGGCCCGGGTGGGCGGCGATGTAGTCGGAGGTGTGCTTGACCAGGATCTGGTTCGAGACGAACGTCGACCCGTTGAAATGGCCGACGGCGATGACCGGGATGGACGGTTGGAAGAGCTCGGGCGGGCTGCCCGTGTTGTGGACCGGGACGGCGGTCGCCCCGGCCGTGACGACGAAGTCGACCCCGGTGGGCGTCGAGTGGATGGACCCCGGCGCGACCACCCCCTCGAGGTTGAAGGTCCTCCCGCCGAGGCTGGCCGCCTGACGGACCGCCTGATCGGCCGGGAGGTAGAAGTTGAGTGACGTCCCGAGGCCCTTGGCCAACAAGAAGCCGAGCGACCCCACCAGCACCAGCCCCACCAACAGGTAGCGGAGCCGGTGACGGTGTCCGGGCGGCGGAGGTGCGACCGGCGGTTCTCCCGATGCGTTCGCCGGAGCGCCCCCGCCTTTCGCCGCCGGGGGGACGGGAGGGGCAGTCGTCACCGGTCGGCAGCCGGACCGGCGTCCCCCGGGGAGCGCCCGGGCTCGGGTGAGCTCGCCTCGATCCGGAGCGCGGCCCGGGTGAGCCGGCGCCGACGCCACGCCAACTGGACGGCGTAGAAGAACAGGATCCCGAGCACCACGGCGTAGCCCACCACCACGTACCGCATCAGGCCGCCTCGTCCTCGTCCGCGACGACCCCTTCCGCCCGCCGCTCGGCCAACGCCGACTCGAGCTCCCCGCGACCCAGCCGGTCCTCGAGCACGCCGATGCGATAGCGGACGAGGAGCATCCAGGCGAAGACGAGGCTCAGCGCGATGAAGCTGAGCAGCAGCGTCCAGGCCATCGAACCGTGGATGGTGGGCGACAGGTCGGGGTTGAGCACCGTCGCCCCCTGATGGAGCGTCTTCCACCAGAGCACCGAGAAGTGGACGATGGGCACGTCAACGGCGGCGAAGAGGGCGACGAACGCGCTCCGCTTGGCGCGCACCTCCGGCTCGGACGGGACCCGGCGCAGGGCCAGGTAACCGAGGAACAGCACGGCCAGGACGGCCGTGCTGGTCAACCTGGCGTCCCACACCCACCAGACACCCCACGTCGGCTTGCCCCAGATGGACCCCGAGATGAGCGTGCAGATGTTGAAGACCACCCCGACCTCGACCGCGGCCGCGGCCAGGCGGTCCCAGAACAGGGACCGGGTGCGGGGCCACAGGTACAGGAGGCTGGCCACCGCGGCCAGCCCGAAGGCGAGGTAGAGGGCCACCCAGGCGACGCCGGGATGGAGGTACACCAGCCGCACCAGGTCCCCCTGGGTCTGGTCCGGCGGCGTCACCCACAGGCCGAGCCAGACCGTGCCGACGACGGCCACCACGGCGCCGATGCCGATGATGCGCTCGGTGCGCTTGGCCTGCGCCGACGGCAGCAGCGGGCCGCCGTCCCGGTCGGCGACGCGCCCGGACGATCGGCTGCGGACGAGGCCGGCCGCGGTGGTTCCGACGCCTGCGGGACTCATGCCGACTCGTGGATCGGCCCGAAGACCACGACACCGAGTGCCACGTACACGGCGTCGAAGACCAGTAACAAGCGGAGCCACTGAGTCCCGTCGGACGGGATACCGCCGACCATGGCCGCCTGCCAGAGACGCGTCCCGGCCAGCAGCACCGGGGCGGCGATGGGCAGCAGCAGGAAGGGAAGCAGCGTCTCCCGCACCCGCAGCCCGGCGGACAGTGCCCCATACAGCGTCCCGGTGGCGGCCAGCCCGATGGTCCCCAGCCCGGCCGAGGCCACGAGCAGCCAGAGGTGGTCGACCCGGGCCCCGTACAGCAGCACGACGCCGACGCCCAGTACCACCTCGAGCACCACCAGCACCGCGCCCAACGCCAGCGCCTTGCCGAGGAACAGGCCGGCCGGATCCATTCCCGAGAGCCGTAGGCCATCGCGAGCCCCGTCGGCCGCCTCGACCGACACGCTGCGTTGCACGGCCAAGACCGTGCAGAACAGCACGGCCACCCAGAACAACCCCGGGGCGCCGCGGGCCATCAGGGCGCGATCGGGTCCGAGGGCGAAGGCGAACATCACCAGAGCCACGATGCCGAACGGCGCCACCTGGGACAGGGCCACCCGCGAGCGGGCCTCGATGCGGAGGTCCTTGCCGGCCACCAGGAGGGCGTCACGCCACATGGGACATCGACTCGCCGACGGGCACCGGACCCGCCTTCCCGCCGTCGGAGACGTCCGCCCCGGCCCCGGGAGCCGCCGATTCACCGGTCACCCGGCCGCCGGCCATGGTCACCACGCGCGTGGCTAGTGGTCGGACCGACCCGGTCTCGTGGGATGCAATGACCACGGTGGTGCCGGCCGCGGCGGCCTCGACGACCAGCTGGTCGAGCGTGCCGCGAGCGGATGCATCCAGTCCGGCATGGGGTTCGTCAAGGAGCCAGAGGTCGGGCCAGCGGGCGATGAGGACGGCCAGCGCCACCCGTCGGCGCTGGCCGGCGGACAACTTGGTGGCGGTGGTCCGCAGCAGCCGGCCGCGCAGCCCCAACCGGTCACAAGCGCCCTCCACCCGGGCGGGGTCGCCGCCCGCCGCCCGCACCGCGAACGTCACGTTCTCCTGCACCGTGAGGTCGTCGTAGAGATGGGAGGTGTGCGAGAGCAGGCCGAGCCGCCTCCGCACCTGGTTGCGCCGGTGCACCGGATCGAGCCCGAACACGGTCACCCGGCCCGACGCCACCGGTACCAGGCCGGCGCACACCCGTAGCAGGCTGGTCTTCCCGGCGCCGTTGGGCCCCTCGATGAGCACGGTCTCGCCCCTGGCGACCTCGAGGTCCAGGCCGGCGAGGAGGGGGAACCGCCCCGACAACGCCACGGCGTCGTGAAGGGTCAGCGCGCTGGAGGGGGGAGCTGCAGGGGCCATGGCCGTCCCCCCATGGTAGGAGGGTGGCACCGCCGGAGCCAGACGGGGCCACCCCGTCCGGTGCTCGGCACCGGGCGGCCGCTCAGCTGGTCGAGAGGCGGCTCAAGTGCAGGTCGCGGAGCCAGTCGGCGATGTAGCCCGATACCACGCCCACATGACCGGTCAGGAGCAGCAGCCCGAAGGCCACGAGCACCGCGCCGCCGGCCAGATCGACGAGCCGCAGCCAGGTGCGCACGCGGGCCAAGGCATCGGTCAGCCGGCCGAAGGCCAGACCGCTCACGAGGAACGGCACGCCGATCCCGAGCGAGTAGGCCAGCAGGAGGGCCACCCCTCCGACCGCCGTCCCTCCGGTCCCGGCGGCCAGGGCGAGGACACTGCCGAGCACCGGGCCGATGCACGGAGTCCAGGCGAAGGCGAACGCCATGCCCATCACCGGCGGGGCCCAGGCGCCGAGGGCCGAGGGACGCACCTTCAGCCGGCGCTCGCCCGACAGCAACGGTGGCAGGGCGAGACCGGCCGCCATGGCCATCAGCACCGCACCGAAGACCACGATGAGCACGCCCGAGACGGTCTCGAGGAAGCGCTGGTGGGTGAGGAACAGCCGACCGATGGCCGACGCCGAAGCACCGAGGATGGTGAAGATGAGGGTGAAGCCGGCGATGAAGGCGATGATGCCCCGCAGCAGCCTGGCGCGCTGGCGCCGGACCGCGTCGGCATCCGGACGGTCGTCGGGCGGAACCACGGTGTGGGGTGATGGCGTGGACGTGCCCGTCCCGGACCCGACTCCGGCGGGTACCGCCACCGGCACCGGAGCCGGGCGGAGCTCGGCGAGCTCCGCAGCCGACAGCCCCGAGACCATCGACAGGTAGGCCGGCACCAGGGGCAGCACGCAGGGCGAGAGGAAGGACAGCATCCCGGCGCCGAACGCCACCAGCAGGCCGAGCGGGTCGGCGTGGACCGTCGCCGGACCGACCATCGCCCGCGCCTAAGCCAGCTGGCTCTTCACCAGCGCCAGGTCGGCCTCCACCATCATCTGGACCAGGTCGGGGAACTCGACCTCGCGGAACCAACCGAGTGACTTCTCCGCCTTGGTCGCGTTGCCCACCAGCAGGTCCACCTCGGCGGGGCGCAAGAAGCGCTCGTCGATGACCACGTGCTTCTCCCAGTCGAGGTCGGCGGCCGCGAAGGCCAGCTCGACCAGCTCCTTGACCGAATGGGTCTCACCGGTGGCCACCACGTAGTCATCCGGGCGGTCCTGCTGGAGCATCATCCACATGGCACGCACGTAGTCGGCGGCATAGCCCCAGTCGCGTTGGGCGTCGAGGTTCCCGAGGGCCAGGCGCTGGTCGATGCCGGCCTTGATGCGGGCCACCCCGTGGGTCACCTTCCGGGTGACGAATTCCAGACCGCGGCGCGGGGACTCGTGGTTGAAGAGGATGCCCGACGAGGCATGGAGCCCGTAGCTCTCGCGGTAGTTGACAGTGATCCAGTGGCCGTACACCTTGGCCACGCCGTAGGGGCTCCGGGGATAGAACGGCGTCAGCTCCCGCTGGGGGACCTCGAGGACCTTCCCGAACATCTCGGACGAGCTGGCCTGGTAAAACCGGATCTCCGGGTCGACGATCCGGATGGCGTCGAGAACCCTGGTCACCCCGAGGGCGGTGGTCTCGCCGGTCAGCACCGGCTGGCTCCACGAGGTCTGCACGAAGGACTGGGCGGCCAGGTTGTAGACCTCGTGAGGTCGTTGGTCGCGCAAGATGTTGATCATCGAGACCTCGTCGAGGAGGTCGCCGGCCACCAAGGTCACCCGGTCCTGGATGTGGGCGATCCGCTCGAAGTTGAGCGTGCTCGAGCGGCGCACCATGCCGCAGACTTCGTAGCCGCGCCCCAGCAGGAACTCGGTCAGGTAGGAGCCGTCTTGGCCAGTGATGCCGGTGATGAGTGCTCGTTTCGCCATGTCGGTTCGGGACTCCTCGGGCTCAGGTGGGGTCGGAGGGAGGTGACTGCCAGGAAGGCGCTCGCTTCTCGGCGAAGGCGGCGATGCCCTCTGCCGCCTCGGCGGTCTGGCTGGTGACGGTCAGCATCGCGTGCAGGTAGGGCAAGGCCTCAGTCGACGCCGAGTCCAACACAGCGTAGAACGATTCGCGACCCATCCTCATAACACCCGGCGGTTTGGAGGCCAGGACGGCCGCCGTCGCCGCCACCTCGGCATCGAGCCGTTCGTGGGGCACCACCCGGGTGACGAACCCGATGCGCTCGGCTTCCTCGGCCTCCACCACCCGGCTGGTCAACATCAGCTCGAGGGCTTTCTTGGCCGGCATGGAGCGCAGCAGGGGAACGGTCACCATGTACGGCCAGAGGCCCACGTTGAGCTCGGGTGCCCCGAATCGGGCGCGGTCCGAGGCGATGACCAGGTCACAGGCCAGCGCCAGGCCGAATCCGCCGGCCATGGCCCAACCCTGCACACGCGCCATGGTGGGCTTGCCCAGGTGCCAGAGGTCCTCGAACAGCTCGGCCAGCCAGCCTCGGGCCCGATGGTGGTCGGCGAACTGGTCGCCCGTTCCGCCGGTATCGGAGGGCACCATGCCCGACAGGTCCGCCCCGGCGCAGAAAGCCTGGTCGCCCGCGCCGGTCAGCACCACCACCCGGACCGAGGAGTCCGATCGGGCTCGGGCCACATGGTCCCGCAGGCCCCGGATGATCTCCCACGTCATGGCGTTGCGACGTTCCGGCCGGTTGATGGTCAGCGCGAGGACGGGACCATCCTGCTCGACCAGGAGCTCCGAGCCCGACGATCCCGTCGGAGTAACCGGCGTTGGGTCTTCTGGCACCGGACGACGGTAGCCCGCAGGCCGGTGGCCTGTCCGTTCGGGCACCTGAGGCCACCACCACCCCGGTCCGCGCCGCTACGGTGACGCCATCCCGACCGCCGTCATGCTCTCGTTCCGCCTCGGCGGCACCGACGGGGTCGCCATCGAAGCGGCCAAATGGCAGGGTGCCCTGGCCTCGCTGGGGTTCTCGACGGTCACGGTGGCCGGGGCCGGACCGGTCGACCGGCTGCTGCCCGGGCTCGCCTTGGACGCGGCCGTCGCACCCACCCGGGCCGAGCTGGTCGCCGCCCTGGACGATGCCGACCTGGTGGTGGTCGAGAACCTGTGCTCGCTGCCGCGCAACCCGGGCGCCGCCTCGCTGGTGGCGGACGTCTTAGCCGGCCGGCCCGCGGTCCTCCACCACCACGACCTCCCCTGGCAGCGGGCGCGGTTCATCCATCACCGACCGCCGCCGGTCGACCGCCGCTGGGCCCAGGTGACCATCAACGACTTGAGCCGGCGCCAGCTGGCGGCGAGGGGCATCGCCGCCACCACCGTCTACAACGCCTTCGCCGTGGGCGCGACCCTCCCGGCAACCATCGAGCCGCCGCGGGTCCGGGCGGCACTCGACGTCGGACCGGACGCCAGGTTGGTCCTGCAACCGACCCGGGCCGTGCCCCGCAAGAACGTCGGTGGCGGCCTCCGCCTGGCCGCCGAGCTCGGTGCGACCTATTGGCTGCTCGGCGACGCTGAGGACGGTTACGGACCCGAGCTCGAGGGCCTGCTGACGCAGGCCGAGTGCCCGGTCGTCCTCGGGCCCCCGGACGGTGAGCCCGCCTTCACCGTCGGCGACGCCTACCGCACCTGCGACGTGGTGACCCTGCCCTCGACGTGGGAGGGGTTCGGCAACCCGGCCATCGAGTCGGCGGTGTACCGGCGCCCCCTGGCCATCGGGCCCTACCCGGTCGGCCGGGAACTGGCCGCCTTCGGGTTCGAATGGTTCACGCTCGGCCAGGCCGCCCGGCTCGGGTCGTGGTTGGACGCCCCCGACCCGTCCCTGCTCGACCACAACCTGCACGTGGCCGGAGCCCAGTTCTCCCTCCGGGACTTGCCTGCGCGCATCGCATCGGTCCTGCCCGAGCTGTGATTGCCGCCGCCTCTGGACGGGCGGGCCGGGGACCCGGCCGCTTCGGCCGCTTGCCGGTCCTACATTCCGGCCGCCGGTACCATGCATGCATGAACCCGGTCACCGCCGAGCGCGGTGCCTCCCCGGCGCCCCGGCGGGCCGAGGCCCAAGGCGGGAGGCGGCTCACCGCGGACGCCCGCCGCCGCCAGCTCTTCGACGTGGCGCTGTCGCTGTTCGCCGAGCACGGCTACGCCGCCACCACTATGGACGACATCGCCGAGGCCGCCGGGGTGACCAAGCCGCTGGTCTACCAACATTTCGAGTCCAAGCGGGCGCTGTACCTCGAGCTGATGGACGTGTTCTCCCGCGAGCTGGTCACGCGTATCGTGAAGGCCACCGCCAACGCCGAGGGCCCCCGGCGCCAGGTCGAGCTCGGGTTCGCCGCCTACTTCGAGCTCATGGTGGGCAACGAACCCGCCTTCCGACTGCTTTACGGGAGGGATGCACCCGACGACCCCGAATTCGGTGCCGCGCTGCGCCGGGTCGAGGAGACCATCGCCGAGGCCATCGACCCGCTCATCTCCGCCGGGCTCGACCCCGAGCACCGGCTGTTGTTGGCCCACGCCGTGGTTGGTGTGGCCGAAGGAGCCACCCGTCACTGGCTCGACGCCCGGCGCCAACGGGCCGTCGTCGCGGACGCCCGGGGTGCCGACACCGGCGCCGACGCTCCCAGTCTCGAAGAGGAAGCCGGTCTGCTGGCCACCCGCTTGGCCGACTTCGCCTGGGCCGGTCTCCGCCAGGTCCACCCCATCTGATCCCGGTCCGTGCCATTCGAGGCCCATCGGCGTGGGCTCCGCTTTTGGTCCTCTCAGGCCTGCACCTGTCCCGCCACCACCGCCGGCTGCGAGCTCTGCACCACGCCACCGCCCTGCTCGTCGGTGATGGCAAAGGCGTGGATCGGCTGGTCGCCGGCCACGCTGAACGGTACGACGCTGGGGTCTGATCCGAGCAGACCGAGGGAGATGGTCCTCCCGCCAACCACACCCCAGAGTTGATAGGTCCGGTCGGCCGGGAGGGCTGGCAGCCGGTTCGCCTGAACGAACCCGGTGCCCGAAGCGGTGAGCACGATCATCACGCTGGCCGGGGGGCCGGTGCCCGGCGGCGCGGTGAGCTCGACCTCCCGGCTGGAGGGCGCCTCGATGGCGGCCTGTTCCGCCGCTTTGAGCCCGGCGGGCGACGTGAGCGCGTTCACCTGGTGGTCGAGGTGGTTGACCCGCACACCGAACACGACGGCCACCACCGCAGCGGCCACCGCCAGTGTGACGGCGCCGGCCGTCACCCAGGGGCGCCGGCGGCCACTGCCGGCTCCTCCTTCGACCCCGGCACCCGGTCCGTCCGGGCCCCCGCCCGGGCTGGCGGGTACGTCGGGATAGACCTCCTCGACGGAACGGTCGCCTCCTGTCTCGAGGCGGGCGGCCAGCCGCTCCCACGACGGCGGGACCGACCCCTCGAGCCGGGCGGCGATGCCGTCCCACACCTCGGGCGGGGACTCCCCACCGGAGTTGGCCAGCAACCCGGCGACCTCGTGGTGATGGGCCACCTCGGTCGAACAACGTACACACGTCTCGAGGTGGAGCTCGATCTGGGCCGCGGTGTCGGGATCGACCGCGTCCAGGGCGTACGCGCCGAGCAGCTCCTCGATCTCCCGATGGTCAGGGCCGGGCATGTCCTCGCTCACTGCTCCGCTCCCGCCGGCTCGATGCCCCGATCGGCCAAGTTGGTGCGCAGGCGACGGAGCCCCGACCTGATCCGGCTCTTCACGGTGCCTTCGGGCTCGTTCAGGATCCTGGCCACCTCCTGATAGGTGTGACCGCCGAAGTAGGCGAGCTGGATGGGGTGCCGGAGCTCGTCGGGCAGGGCGCCGAGGGCCTCCTGCACCTGATCGGCGACGGCTATGTCCCACACCTCGTGGTCGATGTCATACCCGGCGGTGGCCGTCTGGCGCGACGTCCGCTCCTCGCGCTGGCGACGCGCTACTTCCGAGCGAACGAAATCGACCGACTTGCCGTGGGTGCGCGCCAGCAGGTAGGACCGGAGCGTCCCGCGTTGGGCATCGAATTTCTCGGGTCGGTTCCACAAGTCGAGGAACACCTCCTGGGTGATCTCCTCGGCCGGAGGATCGCTGCGCAGGATTCTGCGGGCCAGCCCGTAGACCGCGCCACCGTGCCGCCGGTAGATCTCGGCCAGGGCCTGCTGGCGCCAACGCCCGACCGCCACGACCAGGTTGGCATCGCTCGCCTGGCGCGCGTCAGCCATCACGGAAGAGTATCCGTAGCCGACGTGCCGGCCGGATGACGGCCGGGGTGCCCCCCAGCTCAGGAGCGTGGCGTCATCCCGATGCCCGGCCGGCGACGAACAGATGACATGAGCCTCGACGCCGGCACCTACCGGAAGCTCTCGGCCAAGCTGGACATCGCCGACGTCGACTTCGACGCCTTCCGGGACCGACCCCTGTCACCGGACGCATTGCGCTGCCTCCGCTACATGCACGACGTCGAGAACCACACGGTCTGCTACCTCCGCGACGTGCTGGTGACCCGGGCCCATCGTGACCCGGAGGTGACGTCGTTCCTCACCCTCTGGAACTACGAGGAGTTCTGGCACGGGGAGGCCATCGCCGAGATCCTGCAGGCGCATGACGAGTCGGCGGGCACCGGGAGGATCGCCGCGCTGCGACAGCGCTTGCCCAAGCGGGACGCCTGGCGGCCGCTCACGTTTCAGATCGGGTCGGCACTCACGCCCCACCTCACCGCGGTGCACATGACGTGGGGCGCGATCAACGAATGGACCACTCAGGCGGGGTATTCGCGGCTGGCGAAGCTGGCCGGTCACCCCACCCTCTCCGAACTGCTCCGGCGCATCATGAAGCAGGAGGGCCGTCACATCGACTTCTATGCGGCCCAAGCCAAGAGGCGCCTGGCCGACAGCCGGGCGGCGCAACGACTCACCCGGTGGGCACTGGGCCGGTTCTGGGCACCGGTCGGGAGCGGCGTCGTCCCCGACGGCGAAGTCGCCTTCCTCCGCCACTACCTCTTCGGGGACGACGACGGCCGAGCCATGGCCGAACGTATCGACCGCCGGATCGACCGGCTCCCCGGTCTGGCCGGGCTCGACCTGGTACAGGGTGCAGTCACGGCGGCCTGACCACTAGTGGTCCCCCACCTCGGACCGGGGCCGAAAACCCGATCGACCCGGTAAACTATATGGGTGTTCAGCTTCCCCAATCCGGTCGACGAGCATGCCGCCCGCACGGTGGCCGCCGGTGTCCTGCTCCTGTCGGTGATGGCCCTGGCGTTCCGCCAGCCCCTCATCCTCATCCCGCTGGCCTACGGGTTCTGGGCCCGGGTACTCACCGGGCCGAGGCTGAGCCCGCTCGGTCTGATCGCCACCCGGTTGGTGGCCCCGCGCCTGCGCCGGCCGAAGCCGGTCGCCGGGCCGCCCAAGCGCTTCGCCCAGGCCATGGGGGCCACCTTGTCCTCCACCGCTCTCGTGCTGTGGTACGGGTTCGGACTGTCCACGGCCACCTGGGCGGTGGTGGCGACCGTGGCCGTGGCCGCCTTCCTCGAGTCGGTGTTCGCCATATGCCTCGGGTGCACCGTCTTCGGCTTCCTCATGCGGGCCGGGGTGGTCCCCGAAGAGGTCTGCGCGGCGTGCGCCGACATCTCGATGCGCTACCCCCAGCTGGCCCGGCGCCAGACGGCCTGACGCCCGGGACGAGCCGGTCTCAGCGGAGCCGGACCACCAGATCGGCGCAGAGCTCGGCCAGCTCCTTGGCGCAGGCCAGATAGACGTCGTCCTCACCACCGGCCGGGTCCTCCACGTCCTCCCACGGCTCGAGGGTCAGGCGAGCCAGCCCGAGTGCGCTGATCCGTTCGGCCAACGGCTCGGGGCCGGCGGGTAGGTCGCGGCACAGGCGCTTGATCGAGGCGGTCCTCGGGGCCGCCTCGGGGAACTCGCGCCGCACGTAGGCGACGTGCTCCCCGGCCATGGCCAGGACCAAGCCGGCCGAGCGGACCGCCTCCTCGGTCACCTGGCGGCTCCGGTGATGATCGACGCCGAACCCCAACGCGGTCAGCGCGTCGCGGGTGCGCCGGCTCATGGGCTGGCCGTCGACCACGTGGGTGCCGGCGGTCACGACATCGATGCCGGCGGATCGGAGCATCGCCCCGGCCATCACCGACCGCGCCGCGTTGCCGGTGCACAGGGTGAGCACCAACACGTGAGGAGCGCTCGCGTCAGTTGATGTGGATACCGGAGATGGCCCGGCTGATGATCAGCCGTTGGATCTCGGAGGTGCCCTCGAAGATGGTGTATATCTTCGAGTCGCGGTGCCACCGCTCGACCGGATGCTCGCGGATGTAGCCATAACCACCCATGATCTGGATCGCCTCCTCGGTTACGTGCACCGCCGTCTCGCCGGCATACAGCTTCGACATCGACCCCTCGCCGGAGGTGAACTCCTTACCGGTGCGCCCCATCCACGACGCCCGCCAGATGAGCAGGCGGGAGGCATCGATGCGGGTCTTCATGTCGGCGAGCTTGAACGCGATGGCCTGGTTCTCGATGATGGCCCGGCCGAAGGCACGTCGCTCCTTGGCGTAGTCGAGGGAGTATTCGTAGGCGGCCCGGGCGATGCCGAGCGCCTGGGCACCGACCGCGGGCCGGGAGGCCTCGAAGGTCTTCATCGCCGCCTGGCTGGTCGAGCGCTTGCCTTCGCGTGCCCGGGCCAGACGCTCGTCGAGTTTCTCCTTGCCCCCGAGCAGGAGGTGGCCCGGAACCCGTACGTCGTCGAGGACTACTTCAGCGGTATGCGAGGCCCGGATCCCCATCTTCTTGAACTTCTGCCCCTGGGACAGCCCGGGGGTCTTCGGGGGGACGATGAAGCTGGCCTGGCCCCGCGAGCCGAGCTCGGGATCGACCGAGGCCACCACCACGTGAATGTCAGCGATGCCGCCGTTGGTGATCCATGTCTTCGTCCCGTTGAGCACCCACTCGTCCTTGGCCTCGTCGTAGACGGCACGCGTGCGGAGTGAGGAGACGTCCGAGCCGGCATCCGCCTCGGATACGGCGAAGGCGGCCATCTGGATATGGTCGGGCGTCCCGAAGCACTGCGGCCCCCATTCGATGAGCTGCTCCTGTGTGCCGTTGCTGGCGATCCCGGCGAGTCCCAGGGTGCTGCCGAAGATGGCCAGGGCGATGCCGGCGTCGCCCCAGGCCATCTCCTCGCTGGCGATGGGCATGAGCAGACCGCTCTCGTCGAAGAACGCCTGGGAGATGAAGTCGAAGGAGTAGATGCCCACCCGGGCGGCCTCTTCGATGATGGGCCAGGGCGTCTCTTCGCGTTCGTCCCATTCGTGTCCGGCCGGCCGGATCACCTTCTCGGCGAAGTCGTGCACCCACTTCTGGAGCTGCAGTTGGTCTTCGTTGAGGTCGAGGGAGAAGTCGGACATCCTCTGCTCCGTTCCGGCCCGGACCGGGCCTGCTCACGCAAGGACGGTGGCGGTACGACCGACCTCGCCCGGTCCCCACGGCCCGGGCCCGTCTCGTAGTTACTCTATAGTAACCTCATCCCGGCGGGCGCGCCGTACCACCACCGCCCAACCCGAGGGCGAAGGTCGGAAATGCCCAGGCCAGTGCCTTCATCACCTCAGGCATCGGATCCAGGCCATCAGCCCGGTGTTGACCCCGCCGACGAGCGACCGAGCGCCGGAGCAGTGGTCGTGTCGGCGGATCGGCGAGCGGCGGCGCGGACGCGCGGAGGACCGAGCCGGATCGGACCGTTCGGCAGACCGGGACAGCGCCTGCGGGGCGAACGCCCGCAAGCGGCGGAGCCTAGGCGGGCTGGGCCAGGCGCACGTCGACCGCCTGCAGGCCCTTCGGCCCTTCCTGGAGATCGAACTCGACCGCCTGTCCCTCCTCGAGGGAGCGGAAGCCGTTCATCTGGATGGCCGTGTGGTGCACGAAGACATCGGCGCCACCATCCGGTTGTGAGATGAAACCGAAGCCCTTTTCGGCGTTGAACCACTTGACTGTTCCGGAAGCCACGGTGGCATTCCCCTTTCCTTCACACACGTCTGCACACGCTCTCCGCCTCCGGCGACCGCGTCCGCACCGCCCCAAGACGGACGGCACCAACGACGGAATCGGGACGGATTGCCTGTCCGCGAAACGCTAGCAGCCTGCTCCGAAGAGTCAACTTTTCTCCGTGACCGTCGATCCGTTTGTAACCCTGCGTCCATCTGCCATGCGGTGGTCATCGCGGCCGAACCCGGGTCCCGTCGGGGCCGTCCTCGACCAGCCAGCCGGCGGCCACCAGCTCATCGCGCAGTGCATCGGCAGTCGACCAGTCACGCTGTGCCCGCGCCGCGTCCCGTCGCTGAATCAGCTCGGCGGTCGCGCCATCAACCGGGACGGGCGGCCCGGAACGGAGCGACAGGCCGAGCACACCACACAGCGTCGCGGCCGTGTGCGCCGAGCGCGCCGCCGCCGGCGCATTGCCGGCGTCGGCCGCGCTGTTGGCCTGGCGGACGAGATCGAACACGACAGCCAACGCCCCGGGGGTGTCAAGGTCGTCATCCATGTGGCGCCGGAACTGGGCCATCGCCTCCAAGTCGGCGTCACCTTCGCCCTCTGGCGGCGCGATCACCGGTCCGTTCGCCAGCGGGTCCGACAGCCCGAACCGCCGGGCCAACTCGTCCAGCCGGGCCAGGCCGGACTCGGCGTCCCGCACGATGTCCGGGGTGACCTCGATGGGCGACCGGTAGTGCGAGCGCAGCACCAGCAGGCGGTACGAGCGGGGATCGCTGCGCGAGAGCAGGTCCTCGAGCGAGGTGAAGTTGCCCAGCGACTTGGACATCTTCTCGCCCTGGACGGTGACCCAGCCGTTGTGCACCCAGTGCCGGGCAAACCGGCGTCCGAGGACGACGGCCTGGGCCCGCTCGTTCTCGTGGTGCGGGAAGATGAGGTCGATCGCCCCTCCGTGCAGGTCGAAATCCTCGCCCAGCAGATCGAGCGACATGACCACACACTCGGTGTGCCAGCCAGGACGGCCCGGGCCCCAGGGCGAGTCCCAGGTGGGCTCGCCATCTTTGGCCGATTTCCACAAGGCGAAGTCCAGCGGTGAGCGCTTCTCCGGGTCGGCCTCGACCCGGGCGCCGGCGCGCAACGACTCGAGGGGTTGGCGGGCCAGCAACCCGTATCCGGGTACGTCGGACACCGAGAGGTATACGCCGTCGGCCGTCTGGTAGGCGACCCCCCGACCGACGAGCTCGGAGACGAGCTCGATCATCCGGTCGACATAGGCGGTGGCGTGCGGGGTCTCGTCGGGCCGCATCACACCCAGCGCGTCCATGGCCTCCCACCACGCCGACTCGTAGGTGGTGCTCAGCTCCGAGGGGTCGATGCCCCGCTCGGCCGCCCGTTCGATGATCTTGTCCTCGATGTCGGTGACGTTGGACACGTAGGTGACCCGGAGGCCGGAGAAGATCAGGTAGCGCCGCAGGACGTCGAACACCAACGAGAACCGGCCGTGGCCGATGTGGGGCGCGTCGTACACCGTCGGCCCGCACACGTACATCGACACCTGGCCCGGTGCCCGCAATCGCAGCGGAGCCACATCGCCCGTGGCGGTGTCATGGAGCCGGAGCACGCAGGGTACGGTAACCCGATCATGAGCACAGACACGACCGGCACGGCCACCCGGATGGACCCCGGAGCCCGGTCGGGATCCGGGGTCCCGGACAAACCGGCGCTGGAGGGGCTCGAGGCCACGTGGTCGGCGCGCTGGGAGGCGGACGGCACCTATCGCTTCGACCGGTCGGCCGACCGGTCGGCGGTGTACGCCATCGACACCCCGCCCCCCACCGTGTCGGGGTCGTTGCACATCGGCCATGTCTTCTCCTTCACCCATACCGACACGGTGGCGCGCTTCCATCGGATGCGCGGGCGTGCGGTGTTCTACCCCATGGGATGGGATGACAACGGACTGGCCACCGAGCGCCGGGTGCAGAACTACTTCGGCGTGCGCTGCGAGCCGACCTTGCCCTTCGAGCCCGGCTTCGTGCCCCCGGAGAAGCCGGGAAAGGAACCAGTCGCCATCTCGCGGCCCAACTTCGTGGCCCTGTGCCACCAGCTCACCGCCGAGGACGAGCAGGTCTTCGAGCAGCTGTGGCGCACCCTCGGGCTGTCGGTGGACTGGTCGCTCTCCTACGCCACCGTCTCGGACCGGGCCCAGCGGGTATCCCAACGGGGATTCCTCCACCTCGCGCGGCGCGGGCAGGTGGTGCAACGGACCGCGCCCACGCTGTGGGACGTGGACTTCCGCACCGCGGTGTCCCAGGCCGAGCTCGAGGACCGGGACCGCCCCGGGGCCTATCACCGGTTGCGGTTCCCGAAAGCCGACGGACCGGGTGCGGTCGACATCGAGACGACCCGGCCCGAGCTGCTTCCTGCCTGCGTGGCGCTCGTGGCCCATCCGGACGACGACCGTTACCGCCCCCTGTTCGGTACCGAGGTCCGCACGCCGCTGTTCGGCGTGCGGGTGCCGGTCGTGGCCCATCCGTTGGCCGACCCGGAGAAGGGGTCGGGGATCGCCATGATCTGCACCTTCGGCGACACCACCGACGTGGTCTGGTGGCGCGAGCTGTCGCTGCCCACCCGGGCCATCGTCGGACGGGACGGACGTCTCCTGCCGGTCCCCTGGGGCGAACCGGGTTGGGAGTCCGAGTCCGCAGGTGAGGCGGCCGAAAATTACCGGCCGCTGGTCGGCCTCCCGGTGAATGCGGCCCAGTCGCGCATCGTCGAGGCCCTGGCCCGTTCCGGGGCCCTCATCGGGGACCCCGAGCCCATCACCCACCCTGTCCGGTTCTACGAGAAGGGTGAGCGCCCGCTCGAGATCGTGTCCTCGCGACAGTGGTTCATCGAGACGCTGCCCCTGCGCGGACGGCTGTTGGCCCGGGGGGAGGAGCTCCGGTGGCACCCGCCCTACATGGCCCACCGCTACCGGGCCTGGGTGGAGGGGCTCAACGCGGACTGGAACATCAGCCGGCAGCGGTTCTTCGGTGTCCCCTTCCCGGTGTGGTACCCGGTCGACGAGTCCGGCGAGACCGTGTTCGAGCGCGCGATCTTCGCCGGCGAGGACGTCCTCCCGGTCGACCCTTCGACCGACGTGCCCGACGGTTACACCGAGGACCAGCGCGGTCAGCCCGGCGGGTTCGTCGGGGACCCCGACGTGATGGACACCTGGGCCACCTCCTCCCTGACCCCGCAGATCGCCGGCGGCTGGCAAGAGGAGCCCGAACTCTTCGCCACGGTGTTCCCCATGGACCTGCGGCCCCAGGCCCACGACATCATCCGCACCTGGCTGTTCTCCACCATCGTCCGATCGGAGCTCGAGCACGGAACGCTGCCGTGGTCGGACGCGGCCATCTCGGGCTGGGTGCTCGACCCGGACCACAAGAAGATGTCCAAGTCGAGAGGCAACGTGGTCACCCCGTTACCACTGCTCGAACAGCACGGCGCCGACGCCGTTCGCTACTGGGCCGCTTCCGGGCGCCCCGGAACCGACACCGCAGTGGACGAGAGCCAGATGCGGGTGGGGCGGCGCCTGGCCATCAAGGTGCTCAATGCCTCGCGGTTCACGCTGGGCCGGATGGCCGGTCCCGACGACACGGGCCAGGATCCGAGCCCCGCGGCGGTCACCGCCCCCCTCGACCGGGCCATGCTGGCCCGCCTCGCCCAGGTGGTCGACGAGGCCACCGCGGCGTTCGAGGAATACGACTACGCCCGGGCACTCGAGCGCACCGAGGTCTTCTTCTGGTCGTTCTGTGACGACTACCTCGAGCTGGTCAAGGTGCGCGCCTACGGGGACGGGCGCGACCCCGGCCCGGCGTCGGCCCAGGCCGCGCTGGCGCTGGCCTTGTCCGTCCTGCTACGACTGCTGGCCCCCTTCCTCCCCTTCGTCACCGAGGAGGTGTGGTCGTGGTGGCGGGCGGGGTCGATTCACAGCGCCCGGTGGCCCTCGAGCGAGGAGTTCGGCGTGGGGGCCGGAGATGCGGCGACCGGTCCGGTGCTCGAGGTGGCGAGCGAGGTCCTGAGCGCCATCCGCAGGGCCAAGACGGAGGCGAAGCGCTCGATGCGCTCGCCGGTGGCGACGCTCGAGGTGACCGACTCGGCCGACCGTATCGCCGCCCTGCTGGCGGCCGAGGGCGACCTGCGCGACGCCGGGAGCGTGCGGTCGATGGCGACGGCGGTGACCGACGACCCCTCGGTCGAGGTCGTGCTCCCGGACGAGGGCTGACCGTTCGACCCGGGACCGGGACAAGGCCCCGTCGGGGAGGTCGGTCGTCCGGCTCGGCTCGTCTCAGGCCAGGTAGACGTTCAGGGCAGCCTCGGACATCTCCTGGGGTGTTCCCTCCTGCTGGATGCGACCGTGGACCATGATGGCGGCGTGAGTGGCGACGGTGAGGGCGGTCGTCACGAACTGCTCGACCAGCAGCACGGTGATCCCCTGCTGGGCGAGGACCCCGACCAGATCGTAGAGCTCCCCAACGATCAACGGGGCCAGGCCCATGGAGAGCTCGTCCATCAGCAGGACCTCGGGCCCGGTCACCAGCGCCCGGGAGATGGCCAACATCTGCTGCTCACCGCCGGACAGGGTCCCGGCCATCTGCCGGCGCCGGTCCTTCAGACGGGGAAAGGTGGCGAACGTGCGCTCCTCGACGGTGCCGGGGTTCTCGCCGCCGCTGTAGGTCCAGATGCGCAGGTTCTCGCGCACCGTGAGGTTGGGGAAGATGCCCCGGCCCTCGGGTATGGCGCAGAGCCCCGCCCGGGCCAGTTTCTCGGGTGGCGTCTTGCCCACCGGGCGGTCTCCGATGCGCACCTCACCGGCCGTCGGACGGATGCGGCCGGCGATGACCTTCAGCAGCGTCGATTTCCCGGCGCCGTTGGGGCCGAGCAGGGCGAAGACGCTGCCCGGCGGGACCACGAGGTCGACACCGTGCAGGACCTCGATGCGCCCGTAGGCGGCGCGCACCCCGTTGACGGTGACGCCCGGCGGCAGCTGATGGGCGACGCCGGGGGGCGGGGCCGGTGCAGCGGCCAAGTCTGTCACGGTCCGGCCACCGGTTCGGGCGAGCTCGCCGTTCCGGGGTCCGCCTTGGCCTCCCCCAGGTAGGCGGCTTGCACCAGCGGGTTGGTCCGGATGGCGTCGGGTGGTCCGGCAGCGATGATGTCCCCGAAATCGAGAACGTAGACGTGGTCGCACACCCGCATCACGAGCTCCATGTCGTGCTCGACGAGCAGCACGGCCATTCCGCGGGCAGCCAGCTCGGACAGCAGGTCGCCGAGCGCGGCGGACTCCGAATCGTCGAGACCGGAGCCCGGCTCGTCGAGCAGGAGGAGCTTCGGACCGATGGCGAGGGCGCGGGCCAGTTCGACCATCCGGGCCAACCCGGTCGACATGGCGGCCGACTGGCGGTGGGCGAGCCCGGCCAACCCCACCCCGGCGAGCAGCCGGTCACAGCGTTCGGCGGCCGGCGCATCGGCGCCAGGTGACCCGTCCTCTCGGCCGACCGAGCCCGGATCGGGCGTCGGGCGCCGTCCCGGGACCAGGCGTCGCAGGCGGTCCCGCTCCCACCATTTGGTGGTCGACTCGAGCCCCACCTGGACGTTCTCCCCGGCGGTGAGCGTCCCGAACAGCTCGAGGCGCTGAAAGGTGCGGGCCAACCCGAGGCGCGCCCGGAGATGGGGCTTCATGCCGGTGATGTCGGTGTCGAACAGGTGCACCGAGCCCCGTTCGGGGGCCTGCAGCCCGCTGATCACGTTGAACAGGGTCGTCTTGCCGGCACCGTTCGGACCGATCAGCCCGGTGACCGTCCCGGACCGTACCGAGAGGCTCGCTTCGTTGAGGGCGGCGACGCCGCCGAAGCGGACGGCGACCTGCGAGACGGTCAGGACTGAGCCACCGGCCGCGGGGGCCTCATCCGGCGGCACGGGTCTCGCCTCCCACCATCGGGGGAACCAGGGGCTCGGCGACCGGCCCGGGCGCACCGGCCGACGCCTGCTTGACCCACGGCAGGTGGACGTGCAGCGCCTCGATGCCGAGGATGCCGTTGGCGGCCCGGCCGATCAGGATGATCCCGGCCCCGGCGAAAATTCCGAGCGAGTGGGGCGACCACTGGTTGAGGACCACAAAGGTCAGCGCGGCGAGGAATGCCCCCGAGACGGTGCGGATGCTCCAAATGGTCACGAACAGGACGAAGATGATGCCGGCGAAGAAGTCGAAGTCCGATGTGCCGACCGTTTGCTGCACGGTGCCGTAGAGAGCGCCGGCCAGGCCGGCCATGCCGGCGGCGATGGCGAACACAGCCACCTTGGTGACGCCGATGTTGAGGCCGACGGTGGCATAGGCGGCCGGCGAGTCGTTGAGCGCGATCAGCCGACGGCCGAACATGCTGCGCCGGATGGCCAGCACCATCCAGGCACTGAGCACGAAGAACACGGTGACCATGAGGAACTCGGCGCTGTCACTGCCGAACGACAGGCCCGGCAGGACGATTCGTCCCACGTTGAGCCCTCCCCCTTCGCCGAAGATGTGGGAATCGGTGAAGAAGCCGTTGGCCACGGCATCGGCGAACGCGAACGTGGCCAGGGCCAGGTAGAGGTCGCGCAACCGGATGGTGGGCAGGGCCACGAGCGCCCCGACCGCGGCACAGATGAGGGTGGCCGCCACCAGTCCGAGCAGCGAGCCCCCGCCGGCCACCTTGCCCATCACGAACGCCCCGATGCCCATGAAGGAGAACTGGCACAGCGAGACCTGGCCCGAATAGCCGGTGACGAGCACCAGCGAGAGGCCGACAATGCCCAGCGTCATCACCACGCCGCCGAGGGTCAGGATGGTCGTCCCCTTGAAGGCGGTGTTGTCGAAGGCCACCGCGAAGGCCACCGCCGCCGCCACGAACACCAGCCCGGCCACCAGTGATTCCCCCGCCCCGGCCACCCGCGGCGCCCGGACCGTGGTGAGCCGGCCGACGGCCCGCAGCCGGACCGACGGTACCGTGACCAGGGCGATGAACAGGAACACCATCGGCAGGGCCAGAGTCACGTCCGGGACCAAGCTCTGCGGGAGATGGGGCAGCGCGTAGATGATGACGTAGTTCTCGGCCAGGCCGATGCATATGGCGGCGGCGAAGGTCGCCGGGATGTTCTTGAGGCGGCCCACGATGGCGGCGGCGTAGCCGTTCACCACCAACAGGGTCATGGCCTCGACGTTGAGCCCGGTGGTCTGGGTCGGGGCCAGCAGGACGCCGGCGAGGGCGGCCATGACGAAGCCGAGGATCCATCCGTACTGGCTCATCCGGTTGGGCGACGCGCCCGACATGGCCAGCAGCTCGGGGTCGTCGACCACGGCGCGGAGGGCGTAGCCGGTGCGGGTCGAGTAGAAGAGCGCCCGGAGGGCGGCGGCCACCGCCAGGGCCACCCCGATGATCAGCACCTCCTGGTACTGGATGTTGATGCCAAAGAGCCGGAACTGGCCCGAGACCATGTTGTTCACCGAGTAATTGAGGGTGGGGTCCCACACGATCACGGCCGTGCCGGTAAGGATGACCATCAGCCCGAGGGTGACCATGATCGGGCGCTCCGGCGAGGCGCCGTGCAGCCGCCGCATGAGCACCCGCTCGACCACGGCGCCCGAGATGGATGCCCCGAACCCCAGGATGATCACCAAGGCCACCAGCACCGGCACGTGGTGGGCGGAGACCAGATCCCAGTAGCAGAAAGCGGCGATCATCCCGACGGCACCCTGGGCGAAGTTGAAGACCCCCGACGTGGTGTAGGTGACGACCAGCCCGGTGGCGGCGATGGCGTAGCCGGCGCCGAGCATGATCCCGAACACCGTGTACTGGAGAAAGCTGCTCACCGCATCATCCTCGTCCCCGACGGGCCACAGGACAACCCTCCGGACGGGGCCCGGTCAGGCTCCCGGCGGCGCCACGTAGCCGTAGTCACAGCGGTAGCCGTTGTTGCTCGTCGTTGGTGTGTCGAGACGCTGGAACTGGCCGTTGGCCACCTCGCCGATCAGGTAGCAGTTGCCGACCGTCTTGGCCGCCGGATTGGTGGCCGCGATCATGTGGCCGGCGTCGAACGAGGTGATCTTGGACAGGGCCTGCAGCAGGGAGCCCCGGGTCGGGTCGGACCCGGCGTTCTGCAGCGCTTGGGCGAACAGCTGGGCCGAGATCCACCCGTACATGGTGAACAGGTCCGCCTTGAAGCCGGGAGACGCGGTGTTGACCCACTTGAGGAAGGTCCCGACCGCGGGGATCACGCTGGCATCAGTGCCGAGGTAGAGCGAGTAGTTCTGGTCGAGGAAGGATCCGTCGACATTGGCCGCGCCACCCGAGTTCGGCACCAGGTCGTTGCTGTAGGTGGCGGCGCCGAGCACCACCACCGGATGGAAATTCTGCTGGTTGAGCGCCTTCAGCAGGGAGGGGGCGTACTCCACCGGCAGCTGGTCGACGAAGAGGATGTTGACGCCGGCGTTCTTCATGGCGATGACGTTCTCGGTGAAGTCGGTCTGGGTCACGGCGTACGTGGGGTCGTAGATGACCTTGTAGCCGACCTTCTCGAGGACGTACTTCTCACCGGCCCAAGCCGCCTCGGCCGATGGCATGTCGCCGACCAGCGTGCCCGCGTTGAGGGCGTGCGGGAACCGGTGCCTGAAGTACTGCAGCGGGCCTTCCTCCCATCCGTCGTTGAGGGGAACCGGGCTGAAGGTGTTGGGAAGCTTGTTGGTGGTCGAGTCCAGGGTGACCGACACGTTCGGCATGCCCGGGTTCTTCGCCAACAGGCTCCCCCCGAAGTTGTCCTGGAGCGAGAAGCTGCCGACGAGGGCGAAGTCGTTGGTGATGGCGTTCTGGGTCAGCTGCTTGTTGGTGGCACCGGTGTCGCCGTCGTCACCGGTGTCGACCACGATCTTGCGCCCGTTCACCCCGCCCGTGGAGTTCACGTAATCGGCATAGGCCTCCGCCCCGATGCCGGCGCCCTTGAAGATGGTCGCCCAGTTCACGTTGGCCACGTGGACCGAGGTGGCGGTGATGCCGGTGTGGTCACTGTTGGCACTGGCCGGTATCTTCGACCCGCCCGAGCCCCCCGACGTCGAGGCCGTCGAGTTGGTCGAGCTACACGCGGCTGCCGCCGTGGCCAGCACCACGACCATGCCCACGGCGGCCACGCGCGTCTTCGATGATGGACTCAAGGCTCCCCCTTGATCTAGCGCTTTGAGACTGGCAGGCACGACCGGCGATCCGACTCGGGCCCGATCGAATATGTGACTCTACGTCAGAAACTTGCCTGCGTGTCTAGCACCCGGGGCCGCGTTGCGGACAAAGGTCGAGGTCACTGGCGGCTTCGTCCGGTCAGGGGGGACCCGGGCCCGGATGCCTTCGAGGAACTGCACCGCGCCCATGGTGGTGTGGCGAGACCGGATGGAGGCCATCACGTCGAAGGCGTGCTGGGCCCGCGGCAGCTCCAGGTAGGCCACCGGCGACGCCGACGTCCGGCGGAGCTGCTCGGCGAAGTAGCGGCCCACCGGGGGTGGCACGAGGGTGTCGTTGGCGCCGTGGAAGACGAACATGGGCGGGGCGGACGGTGTGACCCGGCGGTCCGGCGAGGCCTGCTCGAACAGGGCCGGCTGGTCCGCCCGGCGGACCTTCATCACCCGGCGCTCGAGCAGCTCCAACAGGCCCGGTCCGTAGGCTCCGGACCGGGCCGGGTCGACGGTCAGGTCGTAGACACCGTAAAAGGGCAGGCAGGCAACGACCGAGGTGTCGAGGTCCTCGAAGCCCGGCTGCCATTCGGGCTCGTTGGGCGTGAGCGCGACCAGGGAGGACAGGTGCCCACCGGCCGAACCGCCGGTGACGGCGATGAACGCCGGGTCCCCCCCGTAGTCGGCGATGTGCTGGCGCACCCAGGCGATGGCCCGTTTGCAGTCGACGACGTGGGCCGGCCAGGTGGCCCGCGGGCTCAGCCGGTAATTGACGGCCACGCACACCCAGCCTCGCTGCACGAGCTCGTGCATCAGCGGGATCCCCTGTTGGCGCTTGTCCCCCATCACCCACGCCCCGCCGTGGATGGAGACCAGGACCGGGGCGCGCTCCGCCGGCACCAGCCGACGGGTCAGGATGTCGAGCTTGTGGCGGTAGTTCCCGTCCCCCCAGTAGTCGACGTTCCGGATCCGGCGGATCCCCCGGAGCCGGAACGGTACGGCGACCACGAGTCGCCACCACCGGTTCCAAGCGGGGCGGGGGTCGAAGCCGGCCACGGCGACCGGCCCCCCGGCCGCCCCGGCCAGGGCCTCGCCGACCAGGCGGCCGGCGCGGTGGGCATCGACCGCGAGCCGGATCCACCCCGCCCCGCAGGCGACGGCGACGGCCAGCGCCACCCAGCCGGGCCACGAGGCGAACCCACCCTGGAGGGCGAAGAACAGCACGGTCAGGACCTGCAGGGCGCCGACGTGCAGCGGTAGCTCGCTCGGGATCCAGCCGAAGGTGAAGCTGACGACGGTCAGCGGCTCGCGCCGCACCGGGTACAGGGCGTTGACCGCAAGGATCGCGAAGACCATGCTGACTGCGAGAAACACCCAGGCCACCCCTCCATACAACACGGTCGGGCGGGGGAAGTGAAGCCGACGGGCATCTGGGTGGTCCTGGGGAGGAAGGGAACGCGCATGGAACGTCTCAGCGGCCTCGACGCCAGCTTTCTCTACCTCGAGACGCCGACCCTCCACATGCATGTGGCCATGACCATGGTGTTCGATCCCGCCACGGTCCCGGGTGGCTACTCGTTCCCACGGATGAAGGGGCTGATCGCCGAGCGACTGCCCTGTGCGCCGATCTTCCGCCGGCGCCTGCTCGAAGTGCCCTTCCGGCTCGGCCATCCGGTGTGGATCGCAGATCCCGACTTCGACATCGACTACCACGTCCGCCTGGCCGCCGTACCCCGCCCCGGCGGTCTCCGCGAGCTGGCCGACCTGGCCGGCGACATCGCCGGGCACCAGCTCGACCGGTCCAGGCCGCTGTGGGAGATGTGGTTCGTCGAGGGCCTGGCGCACGATCACATCGGTTTCATCGCCAAGATGCACCACTCGACGGTGGACGGGGTCTCCGGTGCCGAACTCCTCTCGGTGCTCTTCGACCTCGAGCCGGGCGGGGGGCGCCCGCCGGCGGACGCCACCGCATCCACCGGCGCGGCCCGGCCCGCGGCTTCCGACGACGGCGCCGGCCCAGGGGCCGGGACCGACGGCGAACGGATCCCGTCCGGATTCGAGCTCATGGCCCAGGCCATGGTGGCCCGGTCCATGCGACCGATCGAGATCACCGGAGATGTCATCCGGACCGGCTACCGCGTTCTCAATGTCCGCCGGATACGGCTCGGCTCGGGCCACGGCTCGGCCCGCGCCCGGGCCGCCCTCCCCCTCTCGGCCCCGCGGGTGTCGTTCAACACGGCCCTCACCAGGCGCCGATCGGTCGCCCTCACCGCCGTGGGCCTCGAGGACGTCAAACGTCTGAAGAACGCCACCGGTACGACGGTGAACGACGTCGTCCTGGCCATCGGCACGGGCGCGCTCCGCTCGTTCCTGCTCGAGGGGGACGAGCTCCCCGACCGGCCCCTGGTGGCGGTGGTGCCGGTTTCGGTCGGGCCCGACGAAGGTTCCTCCAAGGGCTCGAACCGGGTGTCGTCGATGTTCGTGCAGCTCCCCGTCGACCTCCACCGCCCCCTCGATCGCCTGACGGCCATCCACGAGGGGACGAAGGGGGCAAAGGAGGAGCACAACGCGCTGGGCTCAGATCTCCTGCAGAACTGGGCCGAGCACTCGACCCCGAACTTCTTCGTCAACGCCGCCCGCTTCTACTCGCGCATGCGGCTGGCCGACCGCCACCGACCCATCGCCAACCTGGTCATCTCCAACGTCCCCGGACCCGACTTCCCGTTGTATCTGGGCGGCGCCGAGCTCGAAGCCGGCTTCCCCCTCGGGCCCGTCATGGACGGCATGGGCCTCAACATCACCATCATGAGCTACCGCGGGGTCCTCTACTGGGGGATCAACGCCTGTCCCGAGGCCATCCCGAGGCTCTGGAACCTGACCGCGGCCATCCCCGTCTCACTCGACGAGCTCCTCGGTGCGGCCGGGCTCCCCCCGGTCACCTACCACTCGGCGGAGTCGACGGCCGCAGTTCGGACCTCGGGTATCGAGGCGAAGGACTCGACGTGAAGGACTCGAGCTGCTGAGCCCGATCGCCCTGGGCGACTCAGGGCCGGCTCCCCGCGATGGGTGGCCCGTCCCGGGCCGTCCGAAGCTCACGGGGCGGGGGCCACCGCCATCGAGGAGGCACCGGAACACACCGTGAAGGGTCGGCCGAACGTCTGGGTGGCGGGTCGGTAGGGGATCACCGAGGTGAACCCGTCCACGATGAAGGCTTTGGTTCCGCCCGGGCCGAGCACGATGTCGGTCGGGTGCTGCGTCCCCGAGGCGGCCGAGCCGGATCGTTGCGGCAGGCGGACCGGCGGGGGTGGATCGCTGATGCTGGCGACGGGAACCGGGTTGACCCAGTTGTTGGCGTTGTCCACCACCAGCAGCGAGGAGGCATCGGCCGTCACGGTGAGTGCGGCGGGATCGGCGATCCCATACCGGTCGAACCCGGCGGGCGGCAGGGTGGCCCGGCTCGCGGTGACGATGGGGAGCACCCGACCGCCGAAGTCGGTGCCGCCCTGGCCGACCACGTAAACGGTGGCACCGTCGGCGCTGACCGCGATGCCATGGGGCGAGTAGACCGACGAGATGGCGAGGCCGGTCGGGATCTCCGGCCCGGCCGAGCCACCGGCGGTGTTCACGGCGAACACGCCTCCGGGGACGAGGGTGTAGAGCGTCCTACCGTCGGGTGCCAGGGCCATCCCGTAGACGGTGTGGCCGGCACCGAGGGCGATTGGGACCCCGACCCGACGGGAGGCGGTGTCGACGGGCACGATCGCCGTGCCGTCGCCGGCGAGGACGGTCCGACCCCCGGGCAGCACGACGATGGCGTGGGTGCCGCCCAGGGCGGGGAGGACGATGGGCCGTCCGGCCCGCTGACCGGCCAGATCGATGGGCACGACCTCGCTCCGGCCAGCCCGGCCCGGGGTCGTGGACGAGGTCGCGCTCGATGAAGGCGCGGTGGACGAGGGCGCGGTGGAAGCGGTCGCCGACGCCGGCGGGGCGGCGGTCGCGCCCACCGTGACCGCCATGTAGGCCATCCGGCCGTCCGGCGACGCAGCTATGGCGAAGTTGCCGAGGGACGGCGGCCGCGGGAGCGACAGAGGGATGGCCGCCTCAGGCGTTCCGGTTCCGAGCTCGACGGGCGTGACCGCACTCGGGCACGCCACGTAGCCGACCGAGCCCGACGGGGCCAACGATGCGTCGCGCACCGATGGCGGGTTCGGGGTCGCCAGCAGGGAGCAACCGGGAATCACCAGCGTGGCGACGAGCGCTGCGGCCACCGCCCATCGGAACCTGCGGTCCTCGCGGGTGCCATCGATCGAACGGCTGGTTGCCATGGCTGGCGCGACCCTAGGCCACCGCGAGGCCGCGCCGACGGCAGCCCGGACCGTCCGGATCAGGGGTGTTCGAAGCTCGGCGCTCCTTCGACCTCGAAAGCCAGCTCGTCCACGTAGCACCACCACCAGTCCTCGCCCGGCTCGAACGACTGGACGAGCGGATGGTGCTGAACCGCGAAGTGGGCCGTGGCGTGGCGGCCCGGCGAGTTGTCACAACACCCCACGTGGCCGCAGACCATGCACAGCCGTAGATGGACCCAGGTGCCACCGAGGCGCAGGCAGTCCTCGCACCCCTCGGCCGAAGGTGAGACCTCCTGCACCTGGTCGAGGTGGTTGCAGATCGCTCCGCCGTCGCTCATGGCAGACCTCCGGTCGTCGTTGTGCCGGTCACCGCATCATCCTCGCGCCCCGCCGGGGGCAGGTCAGCCGCTCAGCGTGGCACACCCGCCCGGGCGGACCGGCGTGCGGCCCGGACAGCCAGCGGGACCGGCATGGCACCGCTGCCGGCCAGCGCATCGTGGAAACCCCGGAGGGTGCCCCCGCCGGCCACCCAGTCGTCCCGAGCCCGCTCGATGGCCACCGCTCCGGTGAGGTAGGCCGACGCCTGGGTGGGCCAGGAGCAGTAGCGGGCCACCTCCGACCGAGCCGTCGGCAGCGGAAGCAGCGCCCGCTCGTGCATGAAGGTGACCGCCTCCTCGACGGTCATCTCGCCGGTGTGGAGCGAGGTGTCGACGACAATGCGAGCCGCCCGGAACAGCCGGGCCTCGAGCTGACCCAATTCCTCCTCGGGCGAGAAGAACCCGGCCTCCCGCATCACGGCCTCGACGTAGAGAGCCCATCCCTCGATGAAGTAGGTCGAGGTGAACAGCCGGCGGATGGGCCTGGCCGCCTTCATGGTCATCAGGTGCCAGTGATGGCCGGGGTAGGCCTCGTGTACCGCCGTGGTGGCCACCGAGTAGGTGGCGTTGCTCTCGAGCAGTCCCCTGACCTCTTCGGCGTCGCCGGGGTCCACCGGGTACGGCACGAAGAAGTGGCCGACTCTGGAGGGCTTGAACATGGGGGGCGACATGTAGCTGGCCACCGCCAGGGTGGCCCTCACCGCCGCCGGCGCCGGGATCACCTCGCACCGCTCGTCGGCGGGATTGGACACGAGGTCCTGCTCGGTCATGAACCGGCGCGCCCGCTCGCACATGGACTCGTACTCCGACCGCATCCCGTCGATGGTCGCAGCGTGGGCCCGCTGCAGACGTCGCACGGCGGTTGGCCAGTCGTCGGCCCCGCCCGAGACGGCCGAGGCCAGACCACTCATCAGGTCCGCGACCCGGTGGTACTCGTCCCAGCCGAGCCGGCGCAACGAGGCGACGTCGAGGTCGAGCAGCTCGCCGCCGTTCAGGACGGAACGGTAGCGATCCTCGCCGAACACGTACGTGCCCGAGCAGCGCGGAAGCAGTCCGCGGAGGAACACGGAAAAGCGCTCGTAGGCGAGGGCGCCGGCCTCCCCGGCCTCCCGCAGGCGCTGTTGGTTGGCTGGTAGGCGGGCCAGCCCGACGACCTCGTCGCGGGCGAACCCGATGTTGGCCACACACTGGGCCAGGCCGCGCTCCACGACGAGTGCGCTGGCCCGAGAGGCGTCGAGGTTGCGCTCGGCCTCCTCGAGCACCGAGCCGACCGAGCGCAGGCGCGCCACTGCCGCCTCGGTGAACTCGTCTTCGGTACGCAGGGCCAACAGGAACAGCTCGGTGATACCGGTCTCGAGGTACGCCTCGGGTGACCGGCGCCATCCCTCCCACTCGGCCAGCGCCACCCGTTGCCCGAGATGAGAGACGACCAGGTCGCGGTCGATGGACTGGTCAAAGCTCAGATGGGTGGGGTCGAATGCATCGAACCGTTGGAGCCAGGCGCGGTCATCCGCCGCGCGTCGCTCGAACCCGGCCGCCGAGCAGTCGTCCAGACGATGGTCATAGCCGTCCTGGCCGAGCAGCGAGGCCCACACCGGCGACTCCTCGAATTCCCTGCCCATCAGGTCGCCGATGGCCTGCTCGAACGCCGGAGCAGGCGCGGGGCCATCCGATGCCTCGGACGCGGTGCCACCTGAGGCGGTCCCACCGACGGTGTCATCGGAAGAGGCGGACACCGTCGGTGCGTCAGGCTTCGGCGGTGAGCCCGGCCGCGATCGCCTGGTCGACGTGGCGGCGGTGGGCATCGATCTGCTCGGCGACCGATTCGTCTTCGGCCATCACCTCATCGAGGTCGGTCGACTCGTAGCCGATGACGCCCATGTCGGCAAAGGTCTGCCGCATCGTGGCTCCCCAGAGGCCGATGTCCTTCAGTGTCGGCACGATCCTGGTGAACAGCAGGCTCCGAAATACCTTCTGGCTCTCGCTCTCGTCGACATACCGGATGCAGGCTTCGGTGTCGTAGCCGAGGCGCTCCCACAGTTCGTTGGCCAGGAAGCGATCGCGCATGCGGTAGCAGGCATCTGCGCAGAACTCCTCGCGGTCGTTTCGCTCCGCTTGGGTCAGCTGCGGGTAGTAGTCACGCAGGGCCAGGCGTCCGAACATGACATGACGTGCTTCGTCCTGCATCACGTAGGCGTTGACGGCCTTTCCCAACGGGTCGCCAGTGGTGTTGCGTATGAGGCCGAATGCCGCCAGAGCCAGGCCCTCGATCAGGACCTGCATCCCGAGATACGTCATGTCCCAGCGAGAATCACTGAGTACGTCGTCGAGCAACGACTGGAGGTTCCCGTTGATGGGGTAGGCCAGCTCGATCTTGTCGAGGTACCGAGAGTAGGTCTCGACGTGGCGCGCCTCGTCGATGACCTGGGTGGCCGCGTAGTACTTGGAGTCGATGTCGGGGACCGTCTGCACGATCTTCGCCGTGCAGATCAGCGCTCCCTGCTCGCCGTGGAGGAACTGGCTGAACTGCCAGGCCACCATGTTGCGCCGAACGTTCCCGCGTTCCTCTGCGGTGAGCTTGTCCCACATCGGCGAGCCGAAGATGGGGACGAGCTCATCGGGCATCTGCAGTGGGTTCTCCGGATCAGGGTCATGGGACCAGTCGATTCGCTCGTTGGCGTTCCACTGTTTCTTCTTGCCCTTCTCATAGAGATTGAGCAACTTGTCCCGACCATTGTCGTAGTTCCAGGTGAACTGGGCCGTTCCGGATCCGTCAGCCGTCTGCCATCCGGTCTTGTCCACCGGCAGCTGGTACATCTTCGTTGTCATCCTCGGTCCCCCGATCTTCCACTCGGCCACAGTCTCAGCGAGTCACCCAACCCTGTCAATCGAATGGGGACGGGGCACGGTAGCGTCGCCGCGGTGACGGAAGCAGGCACCGGCGAGCAGGAGCCGTTGGATGCCGGCGACTTCGCGTCGTGGCTCGGGGAGATCGGCCGGGCCCTCGGCGGCCAGGGCGGACCGGACGTGCCCTGCAACGGTTGCACCGCCTGTTGCCGGTCGCGCCAGTTCGTGCCCGTCGGATCCGACGAGCGCGACGCGCTGGCCCACATACCCCCGAACCTGTTGTTCGCGGCCCCCCGCCTGCCGGCAGGCACCCTGGTGCTCGGCTACGACGACCACGGGCACTGCCCGATGCTGGTGGACGACCGGTGCTCGATCTATGAGCACCGCCCAGCGGCGTGCCGCACCTACGATTGCCGGGTCTTTGCCGCCACCGGTGTCGATCCGGGTCCCGGGCAGGAGGCGGTCTCCAAGCGGGTGGAGCGATGGCACTTCTCCTTCGATTCCGATGCTGCCGTCACCCGAGGCGAGGCGTGCGTGTCGGCGGCCGCGTTCCTCCAGGACCACCGTGAGCTTTGGCCCCACCGGGCGGCAGACCCGTCGCGACTCGCCACCGCGGCGCTGGCCGTCCATGACCTGTTCGCCCCCGGGGACGACGGGCGCGGCCACCCCGGCCCCATTCCGCCCGAGGCGCGCCACGTCGGCGCCGAGCTGGATCGGCGGGCCCGGCCCCGCCCGTAGGTCAAGGCTGCGGGGTGTCGAGGACGGGCGCCGGTTGGACGTCGGCCTTGGTGACAGCCAGGTAGGAGACCATGGCGACGATGAGCGCGCCGAACGCCAGCGACACGAATCCGTTGCCGAGTCCGAGTCCGCTGAGGTCCTTGGGCTTGCCGAGGCCGTCGGCGACCGAGGCGCCGAGGGGACGGGTGATCACATAGGCGAACCAGAAGGAGAACACTGGGTTCCACCGGAGGAAGCGGTAGCCCAGCGCCGGGATGGCAATGATGCCGGCGAAGAGCGCGGCCGACGCGAAGTAGCCGAGGTGGAGGGTGGTGGCGGTGAAGTCGCCCAGCGCCGTGCCCATGGCAAACGTGGCCACGACGGTGGCCCAGTAGAAGGCCTCCCGCCGCGGTGTGTTGACGCTGTGGATCGACAGGGTCCGTTCGGTGCGTTGCCATGCGACGAAGACCGCGGTGAGGGCCACCGCATAGAGGAGGGTCGAGGCGGTGTAGGGCACGCCGAGGCCGACATGCAGGACGTCCGCAGCCATGGTGCCGAAGATCCCCACCATCACGACGGCGAACCAGTAGGTCCACGCCATGTAGCGGGCCATGCGGAACTGGAGGACCAAGGCGATGGCAAACCCGGTGAATCCGATCACCACCGCCAGTGCCGGTGCGATGGCGTGCACCAGGAAGTCCGAGGTGGACTCGCCCATGGCTGTGGACAGGAATTTGATGATCCAGAAGGCCGCCGTGATCTCGGGTACCCGTACCGCACCCTTGGTCGTGAGCCATGACCGCACATCGTCCCTGGTCGGCACGTTCATTCCGAGCAGATTAGAAAATCCTGCCCATCAGGTGAGGTCATCCCTTCCCCGAGCCTCGTCTTACGGTTGGACGGTCACTCCTTCGAGGGCCAGCAGCCGGCGCTTCGTGGTGATCCCGCCGTCCGCCGTGAAGCCCCCGATCCCGACGGCTCCGAGGACCCGATGGCAGGGCACGATCAGGGGGAAGGGGTTGCGCCCGAGAGCATGACCGACGGCGCGGGCGGCCCGGGGCGCACCGGCCATTGCCGCCACCTGGCCGTAGGTGAGCGTGGTCCCGGTCGGGATGGTCCGGGTGGCCTCGTAGACCGCCCGGTGGAACGGGGCTATGCCGTCCATGTCCAGCCTGGCTCCCGTCAGGTCGACCAATTCCCCGTCCAGGGAGGCGAGGACCATCTTGATCAGCCGGCGGACGTCCACCGGAGGGGTCCGCTCGCCGCCGAGCGGGACGCGGCCGGAAATCCGGGCACGGGTACGTGACGCCGTGCGTTCAGGAAGCTGGGTGCCGCGTACGCCCGATCCTCCCCAGGCGATGCCGCACCGCCCGATCGGCGTCCCGAAGAGGGCGAATCCCTCACGGCCGGCTGATCTGGTCGGGGTGGTCGGTCGGTTGCTCACCCGGACAGTGTCGACCCTCCCCCCGGGGGAGCGTCAAGAGGAGAGCGGGGCGAGGGATCGGCAGTAGCCCAGGAAGTTGGGAGGACCTCCTCGAGCTCAGCTGTCCGTCAACCGGCTTTGGTCAACGGGGCGACGACGTTCTCGGCCAGGCGACGACTGGTTGGCTCCGGTCACGAGGTGGCGATGAGGACCAGACCGGTCAGAGCCAGTGCGAGGCCGCCGACCTGTATCCACGATGCCTTCTCCCGCAGGTACCACCAGGCGCCGAGCACGGTGAACGCCGGGGCCAACGCCGCCACCGGTGCGACCACCGCCACGAGCCCGAGTCGGACCGCCACCAGCAGCAGGGATGTGGCCAGGACGTCCAGGAACCCGGCGCCGATGGCCCGGACGCGAGGCCGGGTCGGCAGGGACCTCGGTGCCCGCGATGCGACGACGACGATACCCACCCCGACCACGGCGGCCACCCGGGCCGTCAGGACAGGCCAGAACCCGCTGTGATGCGAAGCGTCCGCAAACAGGATGAACGACGTGCCGAACCCCACCCCCGCCGACAACGCCAGGAGCACGGCACGACCCATCCTCATCCCGAGCTGCTCGTCCCGCTCGAGGGTGATCAGTGCGGCCGCCACCACGGCCAGTGCCCCACCGACCAACGCCAGGGCCGGCGGGCGCTCGCCGATGGCCAGTCCCCAACAAACCGGGATCACCGCGCTCACCACCGCGGCCACCGGAGCCACCTCTCCGATCTGGCCGATGGCCAAACCCTGGTACAGGCAGCCGAGGGCGACCACGTTGAGCGTGCCGGCGCCGATGCCCAACAGGACGACCGAGCCCGTGAGCGGCCCTCCAGCCACGAGGGCGACGATCGTCGCACCCATCAGGGCGACGAGCTGTGCGGTGGCGAGGACGGTGATGGTGTTCGCCTCCCGCGAGGCCAGGCCGCCGAGAAAATCGCCGCTGCCGAACGATGCGGCCACGAGGAGGCCCACGATGATCGCCACCTCGTCAACCTATCGGGCGACGCGGCCGAAGACGGGGCCGTGACCAGGTCGAAGGCACCCAATGGCAACCTCGCTCGCGGGTCATGCCGCTTGCATCGCGACCGATGGTGTAGTGAGGAGCGGCTCCCTTGGGCGGGCGGCCGCGGACCGCCTCAGGTGGCGCCTGGAGCGCGGCCGGGCGGCGAGACAAACCGAGGACCCGACGCCGTTACGTCGGTGAACGCTGCGTCACGGTGCTACCTCACAAAATCAGGCAGTAGGGAAGAGGACGCCGGGGCACGGCTGTGGAGGTTGGGGTTTATGAGGTTCTGTCTCCATAGTCCCACCTCCCTTCGTCCGCTCGACCGTCGCCCCCGAAAGTAGGCGGTCGGGTCGCGGTCAGACAACGCCGCGCTCTCCGCCGCGGTGGAACGACGCGTTCGTTCGAGCAGGGTCTGCGATCAGAACCAGCCGGTCAATGCCCCGACGAAGAGGATCCCGAGCCCACCAATCACCGACGCCACCGCCCAGCCGGCAGCGGCCAACCGGCGCGAGATGCGACCCGAGCCCATGGTGCTGACGTCGCGGGCGAGCAGGACGAGCAACACCAAGCCGAGCGGGGTACCCAGGCCTCCCGCCACGCTGGCCACCACCAGCATGGTGATGACCGACAGGTGGGCGAGCGTCACGGCCAGGGCCAGACCGAGTGACACGGCGATGGCGGCATAGAAGCCGGGGGCAGCGCCGATCCCTTCGGAGAGCCCGCGTCGCCAACCGAAGTGTGCGCCCACCACGTAGGCCGTCGTGGCCAGCAGGATCGGCAGGGCCACCAACGCCGAGGCCACCAGGCCGAGGGCGAAGAGATCGGCCGCCGCCGATCCCGCCAGCGGCCGAAGGGCGCGAGCGGCATCGGCCGCCGAGGTGACGGGCTGCCGGGTACGTCCGAGAGTGGCCGCCGAGGCGACGACCATGAACCAGAGCACCAGAGCGGTGAAGCCCGCGCCGACAACCGCCCCCGCCTTGATGCGTCGCAGACCGCCCGGCGGGAGGACCCGCTCCTCGACACCCCGAGCCACGGTCTCCCACATGTAGACGTAAGCCGTGAGGGTGGTGCCGACCAGGGCCAGCGCCCCCGACAGTTCCTCGCCGTGCAGCGAGAGGCTCGGGACGAGGCTCCCCCTGAGCAGGCTCGGCCAATGCGGGTGGGCGAGCAGAGCGGCCAGACCGAAGGCCAAAAACCCTACGAGGAGATAGCGGACGACACCGACCACCTGGCCGTAGCGACCCAGCACGAGCAGGGTTCCGACGGCAAGCCCGAAGGGAACGACCAGCCAACGCTGGTCGACCCCGACCAGGAGCCCGAGTCCGGCCGCGCCGGCCTGCAGGTCGGCGGCGATGGTGACGACGTTGACGACCACCACCGTCACCAACAGCAGGACGGCCACCCGTCGGCCGTAGCGTTGGACAGTGACCGACTGGAGGTCACTACGGGTGACCGCCCCGAGTTGCGCGGCGATGGCCTGCACCACCCCCAGAAGCGGCGCCACCAGCAAGGCCACCCACGACAAGCGATACCCCGTCTGAGCGCCAACGAGTGCCGCAGTGCCCACATTGGTGGGATCGTTGTCCGACGCGGCCGAGATCAGTTCGGGACCGACACCCCGAAGAGCGGTCCGCCACCGGCCCGCTGACGTTCCCCGTTCCGACGCGGCCGTGTCGAACAGCTCAGGTGGCTCGGGCGATCCCATCACCGAAAGGTCCGGGCCTCAGTCGTGGGTGGGCTCGCCGCGCACCTGGTGGTCGGCGTGGAACAACGCCTCACTGAGCAGCGAGCGCACATGACTGCCTCGCAATCGATAGACCATCCGGCGACCCTCGCGGCGAGCCTCGACCAGTCCGGCCAAGCGGAGCTTCGAGAGGTGCTGACTGGCCACCGTGGGCCGACACCCGGCGAGCGCAGCCAGGCTCCCCACGTCGTGCTCGTCGTCGCGCAGCGCCCAGAGGATCTGGACCCGAGTCGGATCGGCCAGCATGGCAAAGGACAGCACGGCGACTTGCACTTGCTCGGCAGTGGGCGCTTCCGGATGGCCAGCGCTCTTCGCCCGGTGTCGCGGTGGGCTCACGTGCTGCACAGTATCCGTAAGTGCGATATCTTCGCAGCTTCGCACATGACTTAGGTTCGGCGCTACGGTGGTCTGATGGACACCGGCAGTTCGACCGGATGGCACCACGGTTTGGTCCACGGGTATGGGCATCCCCGGTCGGCTTGGTCGCGGGTTCGCCACGGCGTCGCGAGTGCGTTCGGTACGCACTCCCACGATCCGATCGACCAGGTGGACAGCGAACTCGAGGCTGGCGCCGACGGACGGCGATCGGTGTTGTGGAGCCTCGCCCTTCTCGGGGGCACGGCTGTGCTCCAAGGCAGCGTCGTCGTCCTCTCCGGCTCGGTGGCGTTGCTGGGCGACACCTTGCACAACCTCGCCGACGCCCTCACAGCGCTGCCCCTGTTGCTCGCGTTTTCTCTCGCCAGCCGTCCGGCCACCAGGCGCTACACCTACGGCTACGGGCGCGCGGAGGACCTCGCCGGGCTCTTCGTCGTCGGCATGATCGCCCTGTCCTGCATCGTGGCGGGCTTCGAGGCGATCGACCGGCTCGTCCACCCCCAGGTCGTCAGCCACCTGTGGGCCGTCGCGCTCGCGGCCCTGGTCGGATTCCTCGGCAACGAGGTGGTGGCCCGTTACCGGATTCGGGTCGGTCGGCGCATCGGTAGCGATGCGCTGGTGGCCGACGGACTGCACGCCCGCACCGACGGGTTCACCAGCCTGGCCGTGCTCATCGGTGCCGGCGGCGTGGCGCTGGGCTGGGCCTGGGCCGACCCGGTCGCCGGGCTGGTCATCGCCGTCGCCATCGTCGGGGTGCTCCGTTCGGCCGTCCGTCGGGTCGGCGCCCGGCTCATGGATGCCGTCGACCCGGCTCTCGTGGACCAGGCCACCGCCGCCGTCACCAGCGTCACTGGGATCGACGCCGTCCGCCAGCTGCACATCCGTTGGATCGGACACACCCTCCGGGCCGAGGTGGACGCGGTCGTCGACGCCCACCTCAGCGTCGGCGAGGCGCATGAGCTCGCCCATCACGCCGAGAGCCACCTCCTCGCCCGGATGCCGCGACTCACCGCAGCGACGATCCACACCAGTCCGGCCGGAGCACATGTCGGAAGCGAGCTGGGACCAGGGCGGCGGGGCCCGGGGTAGCGTTCCGCCGTGCGCTTCTCCTTGACCTACCCCCTCATCGCCCATCCCTACGATCCCGACTTGTTGAAGAGGGAAGCGCTCAGGGAGTTCTCCCAGGCGGCCGAAGAGAGCGGCTTCGACGGAATGGGATTCACTGACCATCCAGCCCCCACGGCCCGATGGCTCCACAGTGGCGGTCACGACGCGTTGGACCCCTTCGTGGCACTGTCGTTCTGCGCAGCCGTCACCGAACGCATCCGTTTCATCCCGAACATCGTGGTGCTGCCGTATCGACACCCGTTGATCGTCGCCAAGATGGTGGCCACGCTCGACGTGCTGTCGGAGGGCCGATTCACTCTGGCCGTCGCGACCGGCTACCTCCGGGGTGAGTACAAGGCGCTCGGGGTGGACTTCGAGCAGCGAAACGCGCTGTTCGACCAGGCTGTCGAAGTGATCCGCGGTGTCTGGTCGGACCACGACTTCAACTATGAGGGAGTCGGGATCGCGGCTCACGGACTCGACGCGAATCCCCGGCCCCAGCCGATGCCGCCCCTGTGGATCGGCGGGAACAGTCGGCAGTCGCGTCGACGGGTAGCCCGCTACGGGGACGGATGGACGCCCTTTCCGGCGCCACGGGCCATGTCAAAGACCACCAAGACTCCACCGCTCGAGACGGTCGAGGATCTGGGCGCGATGCTCGACGAGCTCTGGGGGTTCGTCGACGAGGCCGGGCGGGACCGTGCCGCGATCGATGTCGCCTTCACAACCCCGGACGCGGGCATGCCCGGCACGAAGGCATTCAGTCCAGAAGCACATCTCTCCGGTCTGCACAAGTTGGCCACCATGGGCGTCACGTGGGCTCATGTCAGTGTGCCGGGCGACTCGCTGACGCGGGCCGTCGAAGCCATTCAGGAATACGGGGAGACGGTCATCGCGGCCGCACGATCCTGAACCCCGGACGGCCGAAGAAGGGTGAGCGGAACCGCCCGGTCGCTCGTCACCACACCGGGACACCTTGTATTGGTCAGGCCAAGCCGGTCAGCCAGGAAGCGACGATGTCACCAACTTCGACGTCCCGCTTCCGAAGGGAGTGGTCCCCGTCCACGAAGACCAGGGTGACCGCTTCCGGAATGGTCGCCGTCTCCTGCTCCAACTCGCCCGGGGTACCAAAGGCGTCCCTCCGACCGGACACGAAGAGGCTCGGCACGTGCACGTCGGGAAAATGTGCGGTCCGGAGCCGGTCAGGCCGGCCGGGTGGATGGAGCGGATAGCTGATCAGGACGAGGCCGGCCACGTCGAGGCCTTCGGCCACCGCCATGGAGCACATCCGGCCGCCCATCGAACGGCCGCCCACGGCCACTCGGCTGGTCGGAACTCCGAGTCGCTGGGCCAACCCCGTGGCGGCCGTGCGGACTGTCTGGACGCACACCTCCGGTGGGTCGGGTCGGCGCCTTCCGGCGGCCTGGCCCGGGAATTCGACTCGCTCGACGACCAGGCCGACCTGCGTGACTGCGTCATCCACCGCCACCAGCCCGGACTGATCCCGGCCGGCACTGGCCCCAGGGGTCAACACCAGGCCGGCGGGACGCGATCCTGACACCGGTCCATGATGGCCCATCGGCACGGTTCGAACAGCCCGGCGTCACTCGTACGAGATCGGCCTCATGCGCCTTCGGTGCCGGCCTTGTGGGACAGCAGCATCAGGATGATGGCAATGATCGGAACAGGGTTGATCGCCACCCCGAGAGCGAAGGGGATGCTCTCTCCGATTGCCTGACCCATCGGACTCCCCCCTCTCCGCCTGTGCCGCCGTGGCGCTGACCACGACGCCGTCGCGGGACCGTCGGGAAGACGCGCGGGTGAGGGAGACTATGGCCTCATCCACCGACTTCGCGGGACGGTGCTTTCCGAACCCAATTCCATCGGCTCGTTGCCGAGATCTCGCTGGTCCATCACTCCGACTGTGAAGAAGCCTCTACCGAGGGACTGCGTGCAGTTCGGAGCTGTCCGCTTCACGGGTTCTCGATCACGAGAGCGACACCTTGGCCTGATCCAACGCATACGCCCAGCACCCCGAACCGGGCCTGACGTTGGCGGAGTTCGGTGGCCAAGGTGAGGACGTATCGGGTCCCCGACGCCCCGAAGGGATGGCCGATCGCGACGGCGCCCCCATTCGGGTTCAACCGGTCGTCAGGGACCTCAAACCCGTCCAGCTGGTGCGGAAGCTCGCGCAGGACGCCAAGCGCCTGGGCGGCGAAGGCTTCGTGAACCTCCCATATGTCGATGTCGGCCGGGGAAAGCCGGGCCCGTCGCAGGGCCTGGGCCATTGCGAAGGCTGGCGCGATACCCATGAACTGGGGATCGAGAGCATGGGTGGCGGATGCCACCACTCTGGCCAAGGGAGCAACGCCGAGCTCCTGGGCCGCGGCCTCGCTGGCCAACACGACCGCGCTGGCGCCGTCGGTGAGCGCCGACGAATTCCCCGCCGTCATCTGCGTCGTGTTGGGCTGGGCGGGAAGCTGGGCCAGTAGCTCCGCGGTGGTATCGCCCCGGATGCCCTCGTCGTGCTCGAACGTCCGAGCCGGCTGCCGTCGCGTGGCAGGAATCTCGACGGGGTGGATCTCGAGCGCCAATCGGCCGGAGTCACGAGCCGCCGCCGCATGCAGGTGGGATCGGAGGGCGAAGGCGTCGATCTCCTCGCGTGTCAGCTTGTAGCGGTCGGCCACGTTCTGCGCCGTTCTGATCATCTCGACGTAGGCGTCGCGCGCCAGGAGCACCGGATTAGGTGGTCCGCCGGCACCCGCCCACATGGTGTCGAGGAGGAGGACGGGCCCTCGGGGCATGAAGGGCGCATCTCCTTTCATCTGAGCCCAGCCGGAGCGGGACATCGATTCAACTCCGCCCGCCAGCCCGACCTCGAGCTCGTCGCTGCGGATGGCGTGAGCGATGTTGATAGCCCCGGTGAGCGAGGAAGCGCAGAATCGATTTACCGTCACCGCCGGTACGGAGTCTGGGAACCCGGCCGCCAGGGCACCCCACCGGGCGATGTCGCCCATGCCTTCGTGAGCAGTATTGACGCAGCCGGCGGTGATGTCCTCGATCCGCTCCAACGAGACACCCACGTGCTCGCATGCGGCCACCATGGTCTGCCCGAGCAGATCGTCTGTGCGGATAGGTGACAACGATCCGGCGTAGCGCCCGAACGGGGTCCGCACGCCGCCGAGTATGAAGGCCTCGGTCACGACGCCAGGGATGCTTCGAGGGTGATCTCTGGTACTGCGGCGAGCGCCCTGCTCACCGGACACCCGGCCTTGGCCGCCATGGCGTGCTCCAGAAAGGCTTCCTTGCCGATCCCAGGCACGGTACCGACGGTGATCAGAGCGATTTTGGTGATGGTCGGGGTTCCGTCCACCAACCGCAATGTGACGGTTGCGTCAGTCCGCACCGACTCGGGAGGACTGCCAGCTTGGGCGAGGAGGTTGGCCAGGGCCATGGAAAAGCAGGACGCGTGGGCCGCGGCGATGAGCTGCTCGGGGTTGGATCCCGGACCGTCTTCGAATCGGGACTTGTAGGTGTACCCCCCGCTGATGGTGTCGCCGGCCGTGAAGGTGCCGGTACCGGTCGGTACGTCACCTTTCCACTCGGCACTTCCTCTTGCAGGCATGGTCTGCTCCTCTCTCGAGGCACCCCGGAGTCATGGGTGGGCGGTGCCTTGGTTGGGCTGAGTCCTTCAAAAGGCGTACCTCGCCGAGGGCGACCACCCCCCTGACTCCTCACTCACGCCGACCCGCCCGAGCTGGTGGGTCAGTCCTCGGTAGAGGGACACCGCCTCGACGTTAACCGGACCACCGCCCGGCCGATCCGGAGTGGACGAAGACGAGCGCGCTATCCGATGGCCAGCCGCGCGATGTAACCGTCGCGCCGGGCGAGGCGGGATGGAGGAGCGGCCGTCGGCGAATCGACACCGTCAAGGCGTCCCGCCGAGCGAATCGACACGGTGAGGCGCCCGCCGGTCGCCGAAGATCAGCCGGCCCGGTGCTCAGCAGCACTCGACGTGGAGCGGGCACGGTCGGTTGCCGCGTCTAAGGACGCCTCTGTCGGCTTCAGTTCACAGAGTCCATCCGAACCGATGTTCAGTCCGATGTTGCTCATATTGTAGAGATGCTCGCTGGCAACAAGCCATACGATGTCGCAGACCTGTCGCTCGTCGTAGTAGCGATGGAGCCGCGCAAACGTATCGGGGACGACCATCTTCTCCCGTGTCAGCTCTGTCACGTAGTCGAGCGCGGCTCGCTCGGCCTCGGTGAACAGCGGGCTCGTTTTGTACTCCGACAGCGCATCGAGGCGGACCGCGTTGTCGGTTGACTCCTTCATGGCGGACCACCGGGCAGCATCCATGCAAAACAGACAGGTGTTGATACTCGCCACCCGCTCACGGATCAGCACGGCGAGCTCCGACGGAAGCTGGAGCCTCTTGTCCAGTCTTGAGACCTTGCCGTAGAACGACAGAAATGGGACTGGCATCCGGGCGGAGAACACCGCCAGCGGCGTCATCACTCTGCCGAACTGCCGGCGGCTGAAGAAATACACCATCTTCAGAAAGAGGCCCTGCGGCCTCTCGACGGGGGGAAGATACGTGGCCATACGTCGGCCTCCTCTCGATCGGTTCCATGCTCGACGCACTGGGGGTCACATCTATGACCCCTGGCGACACGAGAATGTGACAGCTGCACGAGAACCGCAGGTCATGGCCGGCACATTCCTGGTCCGGTTCGCCGGCGTCGACACCCGAGCGACCCGGCTGTCACATCGATCCGGTTTGGGGGGTCACGTATGGGACACCTGGCAGAGCGAGGATGTCACCGATGGACGAACGTGAGTGGTTGGCTGACCGGTTCGAGGAACACAGGATCCATCTCCACGCGGTGGCCTACCGCATGCTCGGGTCGGTCACCGAAGCCGACGACGCGGTCCAGGACACCTGGATGCGTCTCAGCCGATCCGAAACGAGCGAGATCGAGAACCTCGGCGGGTGGTTGACCACGGTCGTCGCCCGGGTGTGCCTGAACCTGCTCCGCTCGCGCAACGTCCGGCGTGAAGAGTCACTGGGCGTGCATGTCCCCGATCCCGTCATAGGCTCCGGGTCGGAACTACAACCAGAGCAAGAGGCATTGATGGCGGAGTCAGTCGGCCTGGCTCTGCTCGTCGTGCTCGACACATTGACCCCGGCCGAGAGACTGGCGTTCGTCCTCCACGACATGTTCGACCTTCCCTTCGAGGAGATCGCCCTCATGGTGGGTCGCAGCCCGGCGGCGGCCAGGCAACTGGCCAGCCGGGCCCGACGTCGCGTGAAGGGCGCCGAACCGCCGCCTCTGGACCAGGATCTCGTACGTCAACGCGGCGTGGTCGACGCCTTCTTTGCGGCTGCGCGTGACGGCGATTTCGACGGCCTTGTCGCCGTACTCGACCCCGAGGTGGTGCTGCGCATCGACGCCGGGGGGCAGCGCGCGGAGGCTTCCCGGGAGATCCGCGGCGCGGTAGCGGTCAGCCGGCAGGCACAACGTGGGCTACGAAGCTGGCTCACACGCCCGATCGTCCATTTGCACCCCGCCCTGGTGAGTGGGGCCGCGGGCATGGTCGTCACCTCAGACGGGCAGCCCATGACGGTGATCGGATTCACTGTCGTCGAAGGCAAGATCATCGAGATCGACGCGATCTCCGACCCCGAGCGGGTTCGCCGGATCGCGTCTGCTTTCGTCTCGGACGGGTAATTCAGTGGCCAGCGGCCTGACCACCGTCGATGTGCAGGATCTCCCCAGTGACGAACGGGGCCTGTTCGAGATAGAGGATCCCGTCGACGACGTCGCCCACTTCACCGATCCGGCCAAGGGGGTGGAGCTCGGCCATGCCCTCATACGATGCTGGGGCGTACTCAGGAGTCTGGATGACTCCGGGGGCTACGGCGTTCACCCGGACGCCGCGGGCGGCGTACTCGATGGCCAGGGACCGGGTGACGGCCGCCAATCCCCCTTTGGTCAGGGCCGTGAGCGCGGCGGGCCTCTGGCTGTCCGCATGGTCGACCAGGCTCGTGGTGATGTTGACGATGTGGCCGCTGCCCTGGGTGAGCATTTGGCGAACGACGGACTGAGTCATATGGAAGAAGCCGCCCAGGTTCAGAGCTGTGATGGCGAGAAAGTCGTCGAGTGAGTAGTCCGTGAAGGGTTTTCCGATGAAGATCCCTGCGTTGTTGACCAGCGTGTCGATCCGTCTGAACCGTTCAACCGACTGCTCCACCACGCTCTGCGCGGTCTCGAGATCAGTGATGTCGCCCTCCACGGTGAGGATGTCGTCGTCATCAGAGGGACGGATCGAGCGCGAGGTGGCTACGACCGAGTAGCCGACACCGCGGAACGCGTCGACCAGTCCTGCGCCGATGCCTCGGGATGCACCGGTGATGATCGCGACCCGTCGGTCAGCATCAGACGAAGCTGAGAGACGGGTGTGGTCGGACGCCGGGTTCATCCGACGAGGTACGTCTCGTAGATGACGCCTGCCGGCTGACGGCCGGCGACGCTGATGAAAATTCCCTTGTTCAACCAATCGAGATCAGCCGCGGCCGATTCGATCTGGGTCGACGTGCGGAAGGTGTACTCGCCGGCGTCTACGTCCTCACCGCGGCCAAGACGTGCCAGGACGTCTTCGCTACCGTGGCGCACACCTCGGGACTGCACGTAGAGCAGGTCGCCGCGGTCAGTCTGCAGTGTGTAGCGGATGTCGCCGAATGCTGTGCCGTCCGGCCTTACGATCTGCCAGTCGGCACTGGCGCCGGGGAGCAGTTTCCCGCTGAGCTCCGGTCCGGCGAACGTCCCGCCGGTCAGGGGGACGATTCGGCGTCGACCCGAGGTGGTGTCGCCGACATCCCAGGCCGGGCCGAGGGTCACCTCCAAGCGGTAGATCCTGGTCAGGCGAGGATCGGGAAGCCGATTGCTCATGGCTGACTCCTGTTGGTCGCGTGCTGGGTCGGCGCGGCTGTGTGGGGGAACGTGACCCGTCGACGGCCGATCAACCGGTCGCACGGGCCGTCGCCGGGTCGTTGGGATGCTGTCCGAGTGCCGTGATGATGACGTCCATCCAGTCGGAGAGCGGCAAGGCGCGTAGAAGAGCATCCAGCTCCGACTCGCTGTCGGCCCGGTACAGCCCGAGGGCCCTGGTTTGGTCAGGTCCGACCCGGACGGTCCAGAGCCGGACCAAGTGCCCTTCGTCGGCCAGCTTGGCCGCCGCGGCGGCCTCGGCGTTCTCCCGGTCCTGCACCTCAGACTGCGGTGCGCCCTCCGGAACATTGAGTTCGAACTCGACCAGAAATTCCACTGTTCTCGCCTTTCGGGTGTTGAGCTTCCGGTGCTGATTCAGACGTCGTGCAGGGGCAGACCTGCACCTGAGGCTCGTGGCGTCTTCACGGCATTGTCCGCGGAGCCGTCGATCGGGTCCTTGGGAGTCCCTGGTCGCGGCGCGTGTTCTGCCGAGACCGAGCCGATGCGGGCTGGGCGCCGGGGTCTGCGTAGAACTGCGAGCGGTCACCGGCGTCCCAGGCTTTGCGAAGACCGGGCGTGCTCAGATCCCAGTCAGGACGGATCTCGCGTGTGGCCTCGCGGAGGTCGCGGCGAAGGTCGTCGGGTGATGGCCTGCCCCAGAACCAGTAGCCGTTGTAGACGCTGTGGATGACGAGTCCAGGCTTGAGCACGAGGGTGTGCGGGACCATCGGATCGTGATAGGGGTCCGTGTACTCCTGGATGTCGAGATCCTTCTGCACCTTGCGCCCCACGTCAGAGAGAAAGGTCCACTCAGCGCCGACCGACGCCCGGAACTCGCGGGTCTCGATGATGTTGTCGGTCGAGATGGTCACGATCTGGGTGTACCCGACCGAGATCTTGGGATAGAACGCCGCCAACTCGAGGTGCTGCTGATGGTCCTTCGGGCAGAAATGGCCCCGAGAGAGCAAAAGGATCATCGGATCGTTTCCTTGCAGCTCGCTCAGTCGCCGTCGGACCTTGGTGTGATCGGTGAGCTCATAGTCGGGGAAAACGCCCCCCGGGGCAATGTCAGCTCGCATATCGCTGTCTCCTCTTGTCGTGTGACTGTGACGGTTGTCGGGTGGCGGTAGCGGCCTAGATCGAGGCTTGCATCCCGGTCGGGCCGGGGGCAGTCGGCGTGTCGGCCACCCGGGACATGTCATAGGGCCGCAAGAAGTGGTCGCCATGAGCACTTTTGAACACGACTACCGCCACGACGGGATCGTGTTCGAGCTGATCGACCAGAGCCTGCAGGTCCAGGATCATCTCTGGATCGACCAGGTTGACAGGCGGATTGTCGAAGGTGACAGTCCATGACGCGAGCTGGAGGCGGTTGACAGTGAAGCCGGGCATAGACCACTCCCTGTGGTTGATGGTCGACGATCTTGAACCGAGTCTGCGCTACCCGCGCCGGCGATCGAACCCGGGTATTGCCCTGGTCAGATGCCAGGCGCTACCTCGGGGCCCCCTTCCGTTCACGGCTCGGCAGAGCCTCGCGCAGGCCTCGGCGTGAACTGATCCCGAGCTTGGTGAAGACCTTCCGCAGATGCCATTCGACTGTGCGGGCACTGATGAACAGCTCCGCGCCGATCTCTGGGTTCGTCCGTCCGTCCCGGGCAAGCCGTGCGATATTCAGTTCCTGAGGGGTGAGCTCGTCGCGGGTGTCGTCTCGGCGCTTTCGCACTTTCTCGCCTGTGGCCAACAACTCGCGACGAGCCCGGTCTGCGAATCCACTGGCGCCCATCGAGGCGAGCATCTCATGCGCCTCCCGAAGCTGTTGGCGCGCGTCGACTCGCCTGTTCTCGCGACGTAGCCACTCCCCGTAGATCAGCTGGGCCCGGGCCAGGTGTGCTGTCATCCGGGAATGGCCGAGCCACTCGATCGCTTGGCGGTAGAGCTTCTCGGCCGCCTCGCCGTCTTCGACAAGTGCGTACGAGCGCGCCACAACTCCCCTTGCCCATTCAGTCCCGCTCGCACTCGCACGCTCCGACAGCCGATCGGCCGCCTCACGCGCAACCTCCCGCTGTCCGCACCTCGAGGCCGCCTCTACCAACTCGTACAACGCCCATGATGAAGTGACGATCTCATCTGGCGCGGCAGCATTCCGGGCCGACTCGAGGGCCAGCTCGTATTGACCAATGCCGTTGTAGAGGAGCGCCGTCGAGTACTCGGTGGCAGTTATCGCGCATCCCTCGCCCCGGGCCAGTGCACCCCGCATCATCACTTCGACGAGATCCAAAGCGATCGAGGTCTGGCCTCGCCACGCGGCGAGCCGCAGCGGAGTATACGGCAGGGTCTCGGCCCTGATGCCCAGGTCGAGACCCTCGGCCTCACTCAGAATTCCGGCAGCGGCCGCAAGCTCCCCAGCTTGGATGTGAAACCCCGCCAGATAGTCGAGCGCATAGGGAAGCAAGACCAACACCCCGGTCGATCGGGCGTGGTCGGCCTGACTGGAGGCGAGCTCGAACCACGCCTGGTCGTCCCACAACTCCATCGCGGCGAGGTTGTAGGCCACCGACAACCAATCCAGTTGCCGCTCTTCGGCCAGATGGGCGCGGAGCGCGCCGGCCAAGGTCGGAACAGCCATGGCGTAGCTCCCGGTCAAACGGGTCGCAAGGCCGAGCAGCAGCAGCTGCCTGGCCGTCGATGGCTCGGGGTCGAGGGACACCGACCGAGCCGCCAGGGCAATGTCAACCGAGTCGGTGTCGGGGGCCAGTCGGCCGGCGTAGATCGCGGCAACCAGTGCCTCCAGGTAGGTCTCCCGCGCGAGTTCGGGGTCGAGGCGTTCGAGCCGTTGTGCCGCGCGCAGGAGGAGTGGCGGAGCGTCACTACCGCGCCGCAGGTCAAAGGCGATCTGGGCGCGCATACGTTCTACCCGTGCTTGACCGAGCTCGTCGAGCGGGCCGCCGCCCGCTGTCGCCAGCAGCGATTCCGCAGCCGGGAAGTCTCCGGCCTCGAACTTCGCCCATGCCGCGGCGAGCGCTCGTAACGCTCGCTGGCCAGGGTCGGGAGTGAGCGTCATCGCCCGCTCCAAGAATGCGGCGGAGGCCGCGATCCCTCCACGGCGTTCCGCTTCGCTCGCGCACTGAAGCAGCTCGCAGGCCACATCCTCGTCTGGGTCCTGAGCCGCGTGCGCACGATGCCAGGCCCGCCGATCAGGATCGAGCTCGGCGTCCGTGGCGGCGGCCAGGGCCCCGTGAACGGCTCGTCGATCCCCCGCCGACGCGACCCGATAGACCGCCGATCGCACCAGCGGATGACGGAACCTCACCCGGGCGCCGATCTCCAGCAACTGCTCTGCCTCAGCCGGCTCCGCGGCGGCTCGTCCGATCCCAAGCGCCTGGGCGGCCCGCCACAGCAGCGAGGCGTCTCCGACGGGTTCGGCCGCCGCCAGCAGCATCAGGCGTTGCGTCGTCTCGGGCAGAGCGCCAACCTGGCCCAGGTAGTGCTCCTCGATCCGATCAGGCAGATCTCCCGCCTTGGGGATGCCGAATCCACCCGCCGGCGCCGCCGCGCTCATGCCCCTCGAAAGTTCCAGCAGTGCCAGTGGGTTGCCCCGGGTTTCCGCGATGATCCGGTCTCGGACGCCCTCATCAATTCGACCGGGAACAACCGTCGCCAGCAAGGCGCGCGCCTCCGGCTCTTCCAGGCCTCCGAGCGCCAGCTCGGGCAGGCCTTCGAGGTTGCATTCGCGGCTCGGGTCCCGCAGCCCGAACACCATCGCGACCTGCTCCGCCAGCAGTCTTCGCGCCACAAAGCCGAGAACCTGACCCGAGGCGCCGTCAAGCCATTGCGCATCATCCACGAAGCACACCAGCGGACGTTCATCGGCCACCTCGGACAGCAGGCTCAGTGCTGCCGCCGCCACCAGGAACCGGTCGGGGGCATCTCCCGACGAGAGGCCGAGCGCGATCCGCAGAGCATCCTGCTGGGGCTTGGGAAGAGCATCGAGCTGGCCGAGCATCCCCGAGCACAACTGGTGCAGCCCGGCGAACGGCAACTCCATTTCTGCCTCGACCCCGGCGATCTGGGCGACCCGGAACCCGGAGGCCCGACGGGCGGCGTAGCGCAAGAGGGCGGTCTTTCCGACACCGACCTGACCGCGGATGACCAGGACCGCGCTCTGCCCGCCACGCACATTCTCGAGCAGCCGATCCAGCGCCTGGCACTCACTGGTCCGGCCCCGGAAACTCGGCAGGTGGGGGGCGACCATTCGTCAGCGAAGCGTAAACGACTTCGGACGAACCGTCCCCTGGACCTCGACCGTTCGCTTGGCAGGAAATCCAGTCGAAATCGGCTCTGCAGACCGATGCGTCGACCAGGGACTCCCACGGGCGCGACCAGGAGCCCCGGGCGCGATCGTGGGAGGACGACAGATCGACGGAGGTCTCATGAGACGGAGGTCACCATGAGCAGCAGCACCGATGTGCGCAGTGAAACATCGCCCAAATCGGCGGCTGCCATGGTTATGGAGATGAAACTCGAGGTCGTGGTGGTCCCGGTCTCCTTCCTGACCATCCAGGCGTTCCGGCCCGGGATGAAACAACGTCACCACGGCAACGTCATCACCATGTCGTCCGCCGCCGCGCGCCGCCCCAGCTCACAAGCCTCCTTGGCCTACGCCAGCGGCCAAAGCTGGCATTGAACTGCTCAGCCAGGACATCGCGGCCCAAGCCGGACCGTTTGACATCCGGGTGAATTGCCTTGTCCCGAAACCATTCTGACCCAGCGCAATCAGCGGCAAATACGAGAGGCGATACAGGAACAGCTTCGGCTCACCCATCCGATCCAGCGCCTGGGGACGCCCTACGACGTTGCCGACGCCGTGGTGCTCCTCGCCTCGGACCACTCCTCGTGGATCAGCGGCATCACGGTTGACGTGGCCGGTGACTCCGTGCTGGTCTGACCTTTTCAGCCGCTGCCACGTATCTCGTCGGTGCGGACGAAAACCGCACAGCGTCGATCCTCGGCCATGATGCGGTCGAACTCGTCCCAGTCATCGTGGGTTCCTCCTGCGGCTTTGTAGACCTCCCGCACCACCTGAGGAAGGTCAAGATCGGCCTTCGCCAGATGATCGTCGGGTCCGAGAAGGGTCACCGCTCCCTCGACCGATGCCCAGCGCCAACCGTCCTTGAAGACGACAGTGGCGCGGCCCACCCGTCGCAGGTGGTGCAACTTGCGTGCGTTGCCGGTCACGACCATTCCGACGCTCGGTTCGCCATCCAGTGGCTCCGGAAGAACCCCGGCCTTGACCAGGGAAGCGTGAACCGAGCCGTCCGGTCGAGCCACACCGACGACCCCTAGGAAGTCGTCGGCGCTGGCCAGTTCCTGCACGAGATTTAGGTCAGCGGTCACGAGTACGACTCCTCTCCCCCGTCCACCCTACGGATGAGCAGACTGGATGGATCATCGAGGTTCTGACCTGGACGATCGGGGCGTTGGCGACGGTTTGCGAATGGATCCGGCTCCTGGCCCTAGATGGGAACCCCGAGCTCCGACGGGTTGCTTCGTTGCTCTTCAGTGCGTAGTGGACGAGGCACGGTCCGGGAAAGTGCGCCGACGGTCCGGCCTCATACCTCATGTTGACTCTGCTCTTGTCGCGCTGGGACGGGCTCCTTCGTCACTTTTGGACAGGCTCTGTCGTCCTACAGATGCTGGTCCAGTGAAAGGAGTCACCCATGAGATCGACCAGAGATCGAGGCCCGTCGGCTGGAGAACTGCGCCGGGAAGATGAGGCGACCCACAGGCCACAAGACCAGACGCTCACGTCGATGGCCATGTTGCCCCGAGGCACCTACCGTCTCCATCCTGAATCGACAACTGTCCACTTCTCGGACCGCAAGTTCGGCCTCTTCACCATTCGCGGAACCATGCGGCTGGCGGAGGGGAGCATCACGATCGCCGATCCGATCACCCGGTCGTCCGTCCGCGCTGTCCTGACCGCTGACACCTTCACGACCCCAATGGCCAAGCGGGATGACCACGTCCGGAGCGAGAAGCTCCTTGATGTCGCCCGATTTCCAACAATCGAGTTTCGCGGCGAGAGGGCGGCGGAGTCGCCGTCGGGCTGGACGGTCCTCGGCACGCTCACTGTTCACGGGCAGCAGCAGGACTGCACCCTGGCCATCGACGAGATCACCGAGCGAGACGGGACCGTCCATGTTACGGCGCGCGCTCGGGTCGACCGGAACGACTTTGGCGTCACCGGCATGAAAGTAGCTGCTGGTCCGTACGTCGACATCCGGATCCATGCGATGGCGAGTCGAGCCTGAGTACCTAGCCTGGCGATGGCGGAGGGGACGGCGGGCTCGAGCCGAGCGCGGTGGTCACCGCGACATGGAATCCGCCAGCCGGTGAGCGATCTGGAACACGATTCCGAACGGATCGCACACCATCCCGCGCCGATCGCCATAGGGAGTATCGAATGGCGCTTCGAGGCTCAGCGCACCGGCATCGAGTGCTCGCTGATAGGCGACATCGGTGTCGTTCACGTAGACGTACAGGAAAGCTGGGTGGGCCTCACGCTCGCCGGCCGCCGACACCAGGAGCAGCGAATCACCGATACGGATCTCCGCGGGACGGCCGGACTGGACGTCGCCCGTGGCATCGAATACGGCGCGCAGGAACGCCACCTCACCGGCGGCGTCGCTGACCACCAAGCGGGGCGTCACGGTGTGATATCCCGCTGGCGGCACGACAGGTTCGGGCATCGCCCGAGTATCTCAAACTCCGCTCCCCGCACCTCAGGCGCAGTCGGGTCCCCGCATCGTCGGGCTGGCCTGAGCGAAGGTCCACCGATGGCCCTCGAGGTCGTCGACGTCGTAGGTACGCACCCCGTGCTGCCGGATCTCGGAGACGATCTCGGCACCACCCGCCCTGGTCCGGCCGAAGTGACTGTCAAGATCATCGACGAAGACCCAAGGCGTGGGAGACGCCGGGGCCGGAGCGCGGGTGTCGCCCTTGCGCCTCAACACGATCAGCGACGAGTTGCCGACGTGGAATTCGATCCAGAGCAGTCCGTCGTCACGGTCGTGATCAGGGATCGGCCCCGCCGGCTCGAGGCCGAAGACATCCCGTAACCAACGGGCGCCTCTGGCCGGCTCGCGGTAGTGGATGGCGACCGCCAGCCGGGAGAGACGGATCGGCACATGATGGACGCCGTCCCGCTTCGAGACCCACGACCCGAACCAGGTCGGAGTGACTCTGACCCACGATGTTCCTCCCCGATCGACACCTTGCGCCGGAATGGTGGCCTCGACGCTGACGACGGTACCGGCACCGCTCTTGTCGAAACGGATGTCGGTCATGACGTCGTCGATCGAGCTGCGCCAGGCCAGCCGCACCCCGGGCTCCCATGCTGTGATCCGGGCGATTTCGAGCCCTTCTCCAGTGCCGTCGTCGTAGACCTCGACAACCCGGCCATCCACTCCGGGTTCGATCCGCTTACGGTAGGCCCGGGACGAGTCGTAGAAGTTGATCGGGCCCTGGACCCACCAGCAGTCGATCTCCTCGGTGAAGACAGTGAACGCGGTGACTGGATCGATGGGCACTTCGACCGCGGCACGCACCGAGCGGGAGTTGCTCACCGGTTGGCCTTCCGCTCCACGTGTCGCTGATAGGACCCGAGCTGCTCGTCCCAATGGGCCTTGACCTGGTCCAGCCAGGCCTCGATAGCGGCGACGGGCTCCGGACGCAAGGAGAACACCCGGGCCCGGGCGTCATCGGAGGTCCGGTGGTCGGCGACGATTCCGGCCTGCAGCAAGACTCTCAGGTGCCGGCTCATGGTCGGCGCGTTCGTGCCCGCCTCGGCCGCCAACTCGCCGGCCCGCCGCGGTCCCGACCCGAGCAGCTCGACGACGCACCGGCGGGTGGGGTCGGCGAGCGCCCCGAAGAAGCGCTCCACCGGAATGGTCGATTCCTTTGACATACAACTAATAGTTGTCCTAATGGACAACTATTGTCAATGCCTGCCGGGGTGTGTCGAGCGGCCGCGGGGTGCCGACGCCGACCTGTCCTTCAGTTGGAGGGCATTCATGCAGAGGCTGGTCAGTTGTTCGACCCCCTCGTCAAAGCCGCAGTCAAGCTGGTCCTGGACGAACCACATCTCGGCGAAGCGACTCACCATCGCCGAGAGCGCAGAAGCGGCAATGACCGGGTCCAGACCCGGGTCGGCCAAGCCCTGTCGCTGCAAGTGTCGGATCGCGTCCTCGGTCCGCTCTGAATAGAGCTTGCTCTGAGCGAGTCGGGCCGCTCTCACCTGATCGTCGTAGCGGGACACCTGCTCGATGACACCCATGATCCCTGCTTCTTGTCGGTAGTCGGCCAGGAAACGACGGTTGGACTCTCCCAAACGCTCCCGCATGGTCGTATTCGTCGACGTGTCGAGGAGCCCACTGTCCACAATGCAGTGCGAGCTGAGCGTGTCCTCCTGGGTTTTGGCCACTTCGCGGAAGATCTCCTCCTTCGACTCGAAGTAGTGGTAGAAGGATCCGTGGGAGAGGCCAGCCCGCTCCGCGATGTCAGAAATGCGGGCCTCGAGGAACCCGTTCTCCTCGAAGATCTCCTTGGCCGCCTCGAGGAGTCGCGAGCGTGTTCGGACGCCCTTCCGTGAACGGGGACCGACCGGCTTCTCGACCTCAGCGGGCCCCGCGGCCGGATCGTTTCTCACCTGCGGCATCGCCCACCCTCCCCACCGCCGTCGCCCGGCAGCCACGTCGTCGACACCCGCGGCAGGATGGGGACGCCGGGACGCACGCGTGTACGGTCGCCACCGCCAGCGATGTCTCGGTCCTCACGGGGACCGGGCCACGACAACCATCTGGTTGCCGGAACGCGTTCGGGCAGTGGCCTCACTGGTGCACCTCGCTCATGTCGGCGGAAACTTGCCCGCTAGCAGTATAGACATCGATGTCGACGTCAACTTTTTGGCCAACGGCTCGCCGGCCCACCGGTGGGCGGGGCGCGGGCGCCCCGGCGGAGGAGGGTCAGCCGAGGCCGGCGACGATCTAGGGCGGGTCGAGGGTGGTGGTGATATCAGGGGGCGCGGCACAGACGAGCCGCGCAGACGAAGGGGATCGCGGCGACAGCCCGCTTGGCGGTGTATCCGGGTGTCACGGCGGCCATCTGCTCCAGCGGGACCAAAAACCGGATGTCGACTTCCAAGGGTGCGTCGCCGTGGACCGACACATGCCCACCCGTCGGCCGGAGCTCCCAGGGCCGGACCAGGTCAGGCGTGCAGTACCGGATTGACCGGAACCCGATGACGACCGGTCACGGGGGTTCGCCGTCGAGTGAGGCCTTGTGCAGCACGTTGGCCGCCAGTCGCATGTGGGCGGCGTCCACCAGCCGACCGTCGTGGCTGATGGCCCCGACTCCTCCGGATTCTGCCCGGCGGTACTCCTCGACGGCCGCCCGTGCCGCGTCGATCTCCGCGGGTGTGGGAGAGAACACCTCGTTGGCGATGGCGATCTGGTCGGGGTGGATGGCCCACTTCCCGTCGAACCCGAGCAGGCTGGCCTGGACGGCCGAGGATCGGTAGCCCTCGAGGTCCCGATAGGCGGGGTACGGCGTGTCGATGGCATCGATGCCGGCCACCCGGGCGGCGGCCAGTACCTGCACGCGGGCAAAGTGCCAGAAGTCGCCGGGATACGGGCTCACCGGGTCGAAGTTCCCGTCCACTCGTGCGCCCAGTGACGCAGAGAGGTCACCGGCCCCGAGAATGATGGCCTCCAGCCGGTCGCTGGCCCGAGCGATCTCGAACGCGTTCCCGAGTCCCTCGGCCTCCTCAATCAACACCTCGAGCGCAATCGACTTCTGCAACCCGAGCTTCTTCTCCAACTGGGTGAGGAGGACGTCGACCCACCACACATCCCGCGCCGACCGCGCCTTGGGGACGATGAGGACGTCGAGCGCCTCCCGCGCACCACAGACGATCTCGATGATGTCGCCGTGGCACCACGGTGTTTCGATGCCGTTGACGCGAACCGCCCGCAGGGTCCGGCCCCAGTCGAGTCCGGTGAGCGCATCCACCGCGATCGCCCGCGCCGACTCCTTGGCTGAGGGCGCGCAGGCATCCTCAAGGTCCAAGAAGACGAGGTCGGCGCCGGCCCGGGCCGCTTTTTCGCACATGTGCCCGTTGCTCGCCGGCGTCGCCAGCTCGGAGCGCCGGGATCGGGGTTCACGCATCAGTGCCTCCGGTCGATCGCTCTCAGATCACGCCCGCGGCCTCGAGCCGGGCCAGGCGGTCGGTGTCGATTCCGAGCAGTCCACCAAAGACCAGCTCATTGTGCGCCCCGAGGGCGGGGCCGAGGTGGTCGACTCGTCCCGGCGTCTCCGTCAGAACGGCCACGGGCGCCTGTACCGTCACCGACCCGAAATCGGGATCCGGTACCCGCACGAAGGTTCCCCGGGCGCGCAGGTGGTCGTCCTCGAGCAACTGGCGAGCGTCGTACACCGGCGCGGCCGCCACCTCGGCCCGGAGGAACACCGCCATGGCCTCGGCCAACGTGCGCCCGCAGACCCACTTCTCGACCAGCTCGTCGACCTCGAACGCTCGGGCCTGCCGCTGGACGGGGTCGACGTACTCCGGATTCTCGGCCAGGTCGGGGCGGTCGATGGCCCGGTAGAGGCGGACGGCGATGTTGGGCGAGGCGCTGGAAATGGCTAGCCATTTGCCATCCGCGGTCCGGTAGGTGTTGCGCGGCGCGCTGGCGTCCAACCGGTTCCCCACCCGCCCCGGGACGATCCCGAGCTGATCGAAGGCCAGCGTGGCCGTTTCGCAGATCCGGGCCAGGGGCTCGATGAGGTTCACGTCCACGAGCTGGCCGTCGCCACCATGCAGGTCGCGGTGGTACAGCGCCATCATGACGGCGGACGCCGCGGCCAGGCCGGCCACCCCATCCGCCAGCATGAACGGCGGCAGGGTCGGAGGCCCGTCCGGCTGGCCGGTCAGGTGGGCGAAACCGCTCATGGCCTCGGCCAGGGTGCCGAAACCGGGCCGATCACTCGCCGGTCCCCCCCTCCCGTACCCACTGACATGGAGCATGACGATCTTCTGGTGGGCCTGGTGGACCGATTCGTAGTCGAGGCCCCAGCGGGCCAGCGCGCTCGGCCGGGCATTGACGATGAGCACGTCGCTCACGTCGAGGAGGCGCTGGATCAGCTCCTGCCCCTCGGGCTTTCTCAGATCCAAGGTCACACAGCGTTTGTTGCGGCTCATGCTCTTCCAGAAGACACCGATCCCGTCGCGGCGCTCGCCCCATGTCCTCAGCGGATCGCCGGCCCCGGGCTGCTCCACCTTGATCACCTCGGCGCCGTACTCACCGAGGATGGTGGCCGCCATCGGACCCGCCGCCAGGGTGGCGGTGTCGATGACCCGCAGTCCGTCGAGGGGGCCCCGCCGCTGTTCAGGCATGGCGGGGTGCGGTAGCGGCCGATTCCGGACGGGGAAGGCCCAGGTGGTCGCGCAAGGTGGGCCCGGTGTAGCGCTCTCGAAATACCTCCCGCCGCTGCAGTTCGGGGACCACGAGTCGGACCACATCCTCGTAGGCCCCGGGCACATGGGTGGCCGCGATGACGAATCCGTCGCAGGCGCCGGAATGGAACCACTCCTCCATCTGGTCGGCCACTTCCTCTCCCGTCCCGACGAATCGAGGCCCTTGGAGGAGTGTGGCTCTATGACCGGCCAGGTCCGCAAGCGTGACCGTTCCCCCGATGTGCTCGCGCAGGTTCTGGACGAGCCCTCGGATCCCCGACACGGAGGCGATGAGCTCATCGGTGATGGGAGCATCCAGCGGGATGGACGAGAAGTCGTAGTTCATGAGCTCCGACAGGAGCGCAAGAGACGCCGTGGGGTCGACCAGATCATTGAGGAACACCTGCTCACGCTCCTCGGCTTGGGCACGGGATTCGCCTACCACCGTGTACGCCATGGGGAGCATCTTGACCGTGGCGGGCTCCCGCCCGGACGCTCCGATCCGCTCCTTCTGATCCGCATAGTGCTTGCGGGCGCCGTCGATGTTCGGATCTCCGGTGAAGATGAGCTCGGCCCAGCGTGCCGCGAACTCGCGACCGCGACCTGAGGAGCCCGCCTGCAGCAGGACCGGTCGGCCCTGCGGTGACCGGGGGACGGTGAGTGGCCCCCGGACCTGGAACCAGTCCCCCTTGTAGTTGAGCTCGTGGACCTTCTCGGGGTCGGCGAACACGGGGGTGGTCCGGTCGAGGACGAGGGCATCGTCGTCCCAGCTGTCCCACAGACCGGTGGTCGCTTCGAGGAACTCGTCCGCCCGGTCGTATCGGGCGTCGTGATCCAAGTGGTACTCCACGCCGAAATTCTGAGCTTCGGCGTCGTTCACGGAGGTCACCACGTTCCAGGCCGCCCGACCACCGGAGAGGTGGTCGAGGGTGGCAAACGTCCGGGCGACGTGGAACGGCGCGAAATAAGTCGTCGAATAGGTGGCACCGAGCCCGATGGACCTCGTCGCCGCCGCGCACACCCCCAGCACGATGGAGAGGTCGAGCTTCACCGGACGGGCCCCGAGGCGGACGGCGTCCGCCACCGAGCCGCCGTAGATCCCGGGCATGGCGAGGCGGTCGTCGAAGAACATCAGGTCGAAACATCCCTCCTCGAGGGTGCGGGCCAGTTTCTGGTAGTACCCCTGGCTGAGAAAGCCGTGCTCGGTGGCGGGATGCCGCCAGGAGCCGGCATAGACGGACGTGTTCGCGGCCTGCATGAAGGCGACCAGCGACATCTGTCGCGGCTCGGTTGGACTCATCGGCCGACCTCGCGTCCTGTCTTGCACCGGTCCCCAGCCAGCCAGGATCGCGGCATGTCAGGCCCGTTGGGCGGCCAGGGCCCGGCACGCCCGGGCCCGGAAGCCCTCGACCTTCTCGTCGGGGGTCCGGAGGCGCATGCCGTCCACGCTGATCAGGATGAGCTCGTCCACATCGGTCACCGGTCCCCCTGGTCCGAGAATGTTCCTCTCCAATGCAAGAGTGGCATTATACACCCGGCCGTCGAGCTGCGATAATTGCCCTATCAGCCACGAAAACCGCACTTACCAGGCAGTTCGCACCGTCCGCTGCCGTCGGAAGGGAGTCCACCATGGGCCCGTCTCGCACGCCACCGCCACCGATCCAGCTGCGGAGCGCCCGCATGCTCGACGTCGAGGGGGGCACCATCGAGGCGCCCGGCGACCTCTTGGTGGTCGAGGGCCGTGTCGCCGCGGTGGCTCCGACCTCCGTCCCCACCGAGACCGAGGTCTATGACCTCGGTGACGTGACCCTCCTCCCCGGCCTCATGGACATGGAGGTCAACCTGCTGCTCGGCGGGCCGAACCACCGCAGTCCGCTCAACGCGGTTCAGGACGATCCCGCGGTGCGGACGCTGCGCTCGGTGGCCAACGCCCGGCGCACTCTTCGAGCGGGTTTCACGACCGTGCGGAATCTGGGGCTGTTCGTCCAGACCGGCGGAATTCTCCTCGACGTCGCCCTCAAGAAGGCGATCGACCTCGGGTGGATCGAAGGGCCGCGAGTCGTCCCGGCCGGCCACGCCATCACGCCGACGGGCGGCCATCTCGATCCCACCATGTTCCAGGCTTTGGCCCCCCACATCATGCCGCTCACCGTGGAGGAAGGCATCGCCGACGGCGTCGACGAGGTTCGCAAGGCCGTCCGGTACCAGATCAAGCACGGCGCCCTGCTCATCAAGGTTTGTGCCTCGGGTGGGGTCATGTCGCACACCGGTCCGGCGGGAGCCCAGCAGTACTCGAACGACGAGCTCCGGGCGATCGTCGACGAGGCGCATCGCGCCGGCCTCAAGGTGGCCGCCCACGCGCACGGCGACGCCGGGATCCGCGCGGCCATCGAAGCGGGCATCGACTGCATCGAGCACGGGTCGCTCATGAGCGACGAAACGCTCGATCTGATGATCGAACGCCAGACCTTCCTGGTGCCCACCACCTACCTGGCGGACGGCATGGACGTCTCTCACGCCGCGCCGGAGCTCCAGGCCAAAGCGGCGGAGGTCTTTCCCAAGGCCAAGGAGACCATCCGGAAGGCCGTCAAGCGGGGCGCTCGCATCGCCTGCGGCACAGATGCTCCGGCCATTCCCCACGGTCAGAATGCGAAAGAGATCCTGGCCTTGGTCGACCGCGGTATGACACCACTCCAGGCCATCCGGGCCGCGACGACCGTCGCCGCCGAGTTGATCGACGTGACCGACCGCGGCCGCCTCGAACCGGACCAGCTGGCCGACATCATCGGCGTACCCGGCGACCCGCTGGATGAAATCGGGGTGCTGGAGCGGGTTTCCTTCGTGATGAAGGGCGGTGAGGTCTACCGGCGGGACCCGGCACGCGCCTCGAGCTGAGCGGCTCAGGCGGTCCTCTCGGCGGCGATACCGTTGAGCAGGAGGTCCCAGAGATCCTCCGCCGCCCGCTCGGCGCCCGATCGGACCGAGGCACCGCTGATCGTCGATGCGAAGGTGTTGAACATGATGGCCTGGAGCGCGACACCGGCAATGTGGCTGTGACCAAGTCCGGGTCGGAGAAACCCTGCCTCTGCCGCCTCGTCCAGAAGCTCCTCGAACAATGAGAGCAGCGGCACGAAGGCCTGCGCGGCCTCCTTGGGGTACTCGGTGAGGAGCTGTTGGGCGAAATCGACCATGGCCGGCGGGATAGGGCCCTTCTTGTTCGTTTGCTCCTTCGGGTTCGGGCGACAGAGCCGGTAGTACTCGACCGCGAAACGGTGCAGGCGCTCGGGCGGTGTCCCTTCTTCGGCCACCCTGTCGCGGAGCAACTCGGTCGTCGAGCGGACCGATTCCTCGAAGAGGGCCAGCAACAGCCGGTGCTTGCCGTCGAAGTACTGATAGAAGCTGCGCAGGGACTGGCCGGATCGCTCGACGACCTCTTGGACGGTGAATTCCTTCCCCGAGTCACTGTTCATGAGCTCGAGCGCCGCATCGAGGAAGCTCTGCACCCGGGTCTCCGCCCGGAGTCGCGCCGGGTCGGCCACCCGGGCCACGGCCAGCTCCCGCCAGCTCATCGGGTCTTCGGTGGACACCGGTTCAGCCGCGGTCGACACCGGTTCAGCCGCGGCATCGCTGCTGCTCATGGATACAGTCTAGCCGTCCGGAGAGAATTCCGATCTCATCTGTGTGTTGCAGATGTAGCGGATCCGAGAGGGCGATTCTACCTGACCGGGATTTCAAACGGCCGGTTCGACCACCAGATCCAGATAGGCGGCGCCGCTGTCGGGCACCCTGGCCTGGCGCCAGACCTCGACGGGAAAGGACACGTTGACCAGCGAGTAGCAGAGCCAGAGCAAGTGCCGGGCGTCCTCCGGGAGTGCGCCCAGGTCGAATTGCCCCAGATACGAGGCCGCGTCCCCGAGGCGGGGGAACGCGGCGTCGTAGAAGGCCTGCAGTTCGTCCATGGTGCTCGCCAGCCTTTTCGTGTACCGCTCGCGCTCGGTCGGCAGCGACCACGCCGCAAACGGCTCGAGGTCGGAAAACGCCTCAGGCAGATGCTTGGGCATCCAGCTTCCCCTCTCGCTCGGGCTCGTCCATCTGGGCCGAGCGTTGGAGCTCCGAGACCATCCCTCGAGCGGTCACGTGCAGGTGCCGAAGGAGGATCTCCTGGTCGTTCAACGGGAACTGCCCGACGGCGCGCGACTCCAACATGGACTGCGTCGCCTCCAGGGTGTTCCCGTCCTGCAGGGAGTACTCCTTGAAGGTCACGGCGGCGAGCTCCTGTTGCAACCGCTCGAAGGCGGTCTTCGGTGGGACGAAGTAGAGGGTCCCCTCGAACACGTGGGTGTTGTAGGAGGTCGGCCAATAGTGGTACGTGAGGTACCAGTTGGGCTGCCAGACGAGAAGCATGAAGTTCGGGAAGAAGACGAATGAATCGACGCCCCAGGCCGGGTGCCGGGCTGGGTTGACCGCCGGTGGCAGGGCCTCGAGCCCGAGGTCGGGCCGGTCCCAGGGTCCGAAGAGACCACTTCTCAGAACTCTCTCGATCGGTTTGACCATGTCGAGGTCCTTCGGGGGTGACATCCCGCCCCACGAGGACACCATTCCGTGCGGTCCCTCGATCTGGTACGCCAGCGCCTCATAGCCGTAGGCCGACAGCTTGCGTGACTCATCGGCCACCGCTTGCTTCGCGTGCAGGATCGGCGCGTGGTAGAACTCGGCGAACGCATCGATGAAGAGCTTCCAGTTGCTGCCCACATCGGCTCGGTACTTGTATACCTGCGTCATCTGGTCGAACGGGTACCCAGCCAGTCCGGCGCCGAACACTCCGAGATAGTCGCTCAGGGGTGTCTGGTTGCCGGGGTCGAGGTTGACGAAGATGAACCCCTCCCACGTCTCGGTCTGTACGGGAACCAGGCCGAAGTCCTCCCGCTCCAGTTCGAAGAACTCCGACTCCTGCTGGACGAAGGTCAGCACACCGTCCAGCGAGTAGCGCCAGCCGTGGTACTTGCAGGTGAACTGCCGGCAGGTTCCGCTGGTCTCCTCCTTCGGGTAGTCGGTCCAGACCAGCTTGTTGCCGCGGTGCCGACACATGTTGTGAAAGCCGCGGACGTGGCCATCGGACCCACGCACCACGATGACCGACGTCCGCGCCGCGTCGATCTCCTTCGTGAAGTAGCTGCCGGTCCGCGGTACCTGCTCCACCCGTCCGACGTTGAGCCACGTGCGTGCGAATATCGCCTTTCGCTCGAGCTCATAGTGCTCCGGCGAGATCGAGTCCTCGTAGGAGACCGGACCGGTTCCGAGGTGGGGATAGTGCTGGGTCCAACTTCCTTCAGCTGGCTTGGTGAAGTGGCTCATCTGGGTCGTCCTCCGGGACTCATGTGACAGGACCGAGCTCAGGGCTCTCTGGGAACGCGAAGCTCATGGTCGGCCAGGTCGGGGTCGATGGCGACGTCGAAGGACCGGAACGCCATCGCCAGGGCGTCGTAGGCGCCCACGGTGAAGACGAGATCCAACATCTGCTTCTCGTCGAACGCTCTAGTGAGCGTCGACCACGTCTGGTCGGACAGCGTGGCTTCTTCGACCAATTCGTCGACGGCCCGCAGGAGCGCCTGCTCCAGCTCGGACCAGCCGTCGGCCTCTCCCCCGACGACCACCCGTTTGATCTCATCGACGGTCAGGCCCGCGTCGTGCGCCAGCACGGTGTGCTGTGCCCACTCGTAGTCGCACCGCCGGAGGCAGGCGACCCTGAGGACCACAAGCTCACGTTCCCGCGGGGAGAGCGACGAGGCGAAGAGGATATGACCGTTGAACGTGTTGAATGCCTCGGTCAGCGCCGGATGGTACGCCAAGGTGCCGAGGGCGTTGAGCGCCTTCGGACGACCCTCCTGGGAGGCGAGAGGATGGCGAGGCGCCGGCGGCCGCATTGCGGCGAGGGCAGATCGCATCGCCGCGGGCCACTGCTGCGGCGGCAGCGGTTGGATCCTCGCCACGTCAGGTGTTCCGGCCGCCGTTGACACCGATGACCTGTCCGGTGATGTAACTGGCCTCGTCACGCACGAGGAACGAGCAGGTGGCCGCGATGTCCTCGGGCCGGCCCGCCCGACGCACGGGGGTGCGCTCGGCGTGATAGTCGATGCCCGGGGCGAGACGACCGCTTCTCTCCGCCGCCCGCAGCATCGGAGTGTCGATGAACCCGGGGGGGATGGTGTTGACCGTGATGCCCAGGGGACCGAGCTCCAGTGCCAGTGCCTTGGTGAATCCGATGATCGCCGCCTTGGAAGCCACGTAGTGGGTCATCAACGGCTGACCACCCTGGGCACTCGACGACGAGATGTTGACGATCCGGCCCCAACCGGCTGCCATCATGTCCGGCACGACGGCCTGGCAGCAGTTGAAGGTTCCGGTCAGGTTGACCTCGAGGATCTGATTCCACCTCTCGATGGTGATCTTGAGAAACTGGTCGAAGCCCTCGATGCCGGCATTGTTGACCAGCACGACCGGCCTCCCGTATCGAGACCGGACCTCGTCGACCGCGGTCTCGATCCGATCCCGATCCGTCACGTCCACGACCATCCCGGCGGCCGTCCCGCCGGCCGCCTCGATCTTGGCCGCCGCCCCTTCGGCGGCGGACCCGTCCCGGTCGAAGATGACCACGGTCAAGCCATCCGACGCCAGGCGTTCGCTGATCGCCAACCCGATGCCCGAGGCTCCGCCGGTGACAATGGCCGTACGCTCGGTGCTACGGGCCTCGGGCTCGCCGTCCCGGGCGGCGGGTTCCGCGGCTGTCATCCGACCGGTGTCCTCAGGTTGTCGGTGGTGGGGGACATCCGACCCTCCTGCTCGTCGGCGGCGTCCGAGCCTGCTAAGCGAAAACGCTGTCTACAATAATCAGAACACATGTTAGCATTTTGAGAACGTGATTTCCATGCCGGCCGCCCTGGAGCCCGCCGCCTAACCGACCGTTTCGAGATCCCCATCACGGAGCAGTTGTCGGAGCCGGAACTTCTGCACCTTGCCGGACGGCGTTCTCGGGAAGTCGCGCACCCGGTGGATGGATTCGGGCCACTTCTGCCGAGCGAGGCCGTGCGCCTCGAGGTGAGCGCGCACCTGTTCGAGCGTGGGGGCAGGCATGCCCGTATGCGTTCGCACGATGGCGGCTGCCCGCTCACCCAACCGTTCGTCCGCTGCGCCGACGACGCTCACCTCGGCGACCGCGTCCATGCCCAGAACGACTTCCTCGATCTCTTGGGCGCTCAGGTTCTCGCCACCCCGGATGATGATGTCGGAGATCCGATCGGTGATGGTCAGGTATCCCTCGTCGTCGAGCGTTCCGACGTCGCCGGTGTGGTACCAGCCCTGGTCGTCAAAGACGCACTCCGTGAGTTGCTGATCGGTGTAGCCGACGCAGCAGTCTGGGCCTCGGCTGAGGATCTCGCCCTCCCCGGACAGCAGCACCTCGACCCCGGGCAGTGGGCGGCCGTCGGTGGTGAGGCGCTTCCGCTCGGGCTCGGTGAGCAGGCATCCGGTGATCGACGGATGCTCGGTGCTGCCGTACGAGCGGAACACCGTGATTCCGAGACCGGTGGCGCGCTCCATGACGGCCACCGGGACCGCCGATCCGCCCAAGCCGGCGAAGGGCATGAGGGCCAGGTGGTCCGGCGTGAACTCGGGGTGATCCAGCAGACTCGTCAAGAAGTAGGTGGCACCTCCGGACATACCCACTTGCTCCTCGAGCATCATGTGCAGCACTTCGCCGGGATCCCAGACGTCGATCAGATGCGCAGACTGCTGCCGCAGTAGGGGCACCAGGAAGGCGTTGAGCATCCCGATGAAGTGACCGACGGGGGCCCCGGTGATCTGCGGGGGTCCCCCGTGCGGAAAGAGATAGTCCAGCTGACGGGTTTCGAACCCGATCGTCCGGTGGCTGTGGACGACTCCCTTGGGGTCCCGGGTGGTCCCGGAGGTGAAGGCGACGATGGCGGGCGCGTCGGGGTCGGCAGCCACGGGTCCCGGGAGGGCGGGGGCGTCGAGGAAAGGGTCGAACGGCCGCGCCGGCCGGGGCAGTCGGTCCGGTCGCAGCTCCCCGGCGACGAGCCAGAGCCGGGTCGGAGAACGCTCGAGCAGATCCTCATACACGGCCAGATAGTCGATGTGACCGAACCGGTCCGCCGTCACCACGACGTCGGGTCGGAGCACGTCGAGGATGTAGGCCATTTCCTTCGGGCCGTAGAAGTGCACGACGGGGACGACGACGGCCCCGAGATAGGCGGCGGCCCAGAAGGTGATGCCGGCCTCCACCCAATTCGGCAGCTGGAACAGGACGACGTCGCCAGCACCGACGCCCCGTGCCATCAGCGAGGTGGCGAGCGATCGTGCGGCGCGGTCGACCTCGGCGAAGGTCCCCTGCCACGGACGCACCTGCGAGCGCACCCGGAACCTCACGTCCGCCGCCTTGGCCAAGCCCTCCGACACCATGGATCCGAGGGTGTCCGGACCCCACCAGCCTTCGGAGACGTACCGATCCAGGAGGTCCGCCGGCATCGGCCGACGGGGCCAGCGCGCCTCCCCTGCTCCCTCGGGCACGCACCTCACCTCCCTCGGGACGGGCTCAGCTCCCTCGTCCGTGCCAGACCGGCCCAAACGCGCCATGGCGGTGAGAAGCAGATTATCATAATCGTTTATGGCGCTCTCGCCTGGTGCCGGGCTCAATCACGAGGTGGCCCGTGACCATGGCTTTCACGCGATCAGGGTACGGGAGGTGGTACCGGAGACCCGTGACTCCAGTTCCTTCGTGCTCGATGTCCCGGACGACCTGCGGGACCGATACGGCTACGAGCCCGGTCAGTTCCTCACCTTTCGGTGCTGGGTGGACGGCAAACCGCATCTGCGGTGCTACTCGATGTCGTCCTCACCGGCGATCGACCCGTGCATGCAGGTGACCGTCAAGCGGGTGCCAAATGGCATCGTCTCGAACTGGATGATCGACAGGGTGGGTCCCGGTGATCGCATCGAGGCAACGCTTCCCGCCGGGGTGTTCGGGCGCCGAGCGCGGGACGGCGACATCATTGCCTTCGCCGGCGGCAGCGGGATCACGCCGATCCTCTCCATCCTGAAGACTTTTCTGGAGTCGAGCCCGGGCCGCGCCCGGCTCTTCTACGCCAACCGACACGAACAGTCGGTGATGTTCGAGTCGGAACTGGCGTCCTTGACCGAACGTCATGGCCTCAGCGTCGTGCACCATCTCGATGCGGATGTCGGACTCGTCGACGCCGCCGAGATCAGAGACTTTGCCGCCGACTGCAACCACGCGGACCTGTACCTCTGCGGCCCCGGTCCCTTCATGGCGCTCGCGGAGCAGACGCTGCTGCAGGTCGGCGCGAGCCACGAGGCAATCCACATCGAGCGGTTCTCCCCCGTCGAGGAGACCCTCCTCCCCCAACCTCCGCCGGACGACGCTGGTCCCACCCAGGTGACCATCGATCTCGACGGCGATGTGGAGGTGGCCGACCATCGCCCCGGGACCACGGTTCTCCAGACGGCTCGCCAGCTCGGGCTGTCACCGCCCTTCTCCTGTGAGGCCGGCAACTGTGCCACCTGCATGGCCAAGCTCGCCGTGGGCGCCGTCACCATGTACACGAACAATGCCCTCACCGACGACGAGGTTGCCGACGGCTGGATCCTCACCTGCCAGGCCGTCCCGACCACACCGTCGGTCCACGTCATCTACGGCTGGGAGGAGAACTGAGGCATGGAATCACCGCTGGTCAACGACATCACCGAGATCGAGCAGCTGCTGGCTCGCTACGCGCTGGGAATGACGAAGGATGACATCGAAGCGGTGATCGACGTGTTCACCCCCGATGGCACCTACAGCGCGTTCGGCACTGTCTACGGTCTCGCCGACTTTCCCGCGCTGGTGAAGGCAGCTCCGAAGGGCCTGTTCCTCACCGGAGCGCCCTACCTCGAACTCGATGGAGACACCGGTCGCGGCCAGCAGCCCCTCTGCTTCGTCGATCAGCTCGATCACGAGATGCGGATCGGCTACTACACCGACACCTATCAGCGGACAGATCGGGGCTGGCGGCTGGCCAGTCGGGCGATGACCTTCCTCCGGCGAAGCGGTGCCCGCGACGCCGGTCGCGCCCATGACCCGCGACGGCCCGATCCCACCCAGCCGCACCCGGGATAGAGGGATTTCATGGAGCTGGACGAGTTCCGCGAGTCGCTCGACGCGTGGCTCGCGTCCCAGGCGGACGCCCTGCGGCCGAATCCAAGCGGAGCTGACACCCTCGACGAGCAGATGGACCAACTGGCCCGGGTCAAACGTGCGACCTTCGACGCCGGTTGGATGCGGTGGGGTTGGCCCGAGCGGGTCGGCGGGTTGGGGGGATCCACCCTGCTGCGCGCCTACCTGGGCCAGGCGCTGACCGCTCGTGACCTGGTCGAGCCCGGCATCTATTCCATGATCGAGGTGCTGGCCCCGACCATCATCGACCATGCCCCGCCGGGGCTCGCCGCCACCATGGTCCCCCGGCTCCTGCGCGGCGACGAGACCTGGTGCCAGGGGTTCTCGGAGCCCGGCACGGGCAGCAATCTGGCGTCCCTCTCCTGTCGAGCTCGTCGAACCGCGGACGGTTGGCGAGTGACGGGTCAGAAGATATGGACAAGCCTCGCCCAGTACGCGCAGCGGTGCGTCCTGCTGACCCGGACCGGTCCGTCCGACTCCGGACAGGCCGGGATCACCGCGCTCTTCGTGGACATGGCGAGTCCCGGCATCGTGGTCCGGCCCATCGAGACCATGCACGGCCAGCCCGAGTTCTCCGAGGTGTTCTTCGATGACGTCCCGGTGCCGCTCGAACGGACACTCGGCCAGATCGACCAGGGTTGGTCGGTCGCCATGGACCTGCTTCCGTTCGAGCGGAGCACCGCCCTCTGGCACCGGGGAGCCTTCCTGCGCCGGCGACTCGAGGGCCTGCTCGACACGGCCCCGTCCGGCTCGCTGAACGCCAGGGAGGCAGGCGAGGTCTACCTACAGCTGTTTGCGTTCGAAGCCCGGTCCCGTGCCACCCAGCACCGACTTGCGTCCGGAGAGCACCTGGGTGCCGAGACCTCCATCGACAAGATCATGGTGGCGACCACCGAGCAGGCGCTGTTCGATCTGGTCGCCGACGGCCTGGGTCCTGACCTTCTGACCGGCGATGACGCGGCCGGTGCCCGATGGAGAAGCGAGTACCTCTACTCGCGGGCGGCCACGATCTACGGGGGCAGCATCGAGATCCAGCGCAACATCATCGCCCGCAGATTGCTCGGGCTCGGCGACGACCGATGATGAACGAACTCGAGCGCGACCTCTTCGCCCGGAGCATCCGGGCCGCACTGGAGAGCGGCCACCGCCTCGCCCTCGAGGATGCCCTCGACGACACGGGATGGTACGAGGCCTTGACCGCCGAGCCCCGGACGGCGATCTCCATCCTGTTCGAGCTCCAAGGCGAGTCGAACGCCGGCCCATCCCTCGACGCCGTCATGGCGTGGGCGCTCGACCCGGACGACCCGGCGCCGGCCGTCGTCCTCCCACCCCTTGGACGGTGGGATGCCCCGGCGGAGCGGCACGGCGACCAGCTCGTCGTCGCCGGCATGGCCACGGAGCGGCTCGGCCGGGCAGAGATCGCTCAGGTGGGCACCTGGTCGGGCGGCCGGACCGAGATCCACACGATCAGGACGGCGCAGCTCGAGGTTCGGGCGATCACGGGCATGGACCCGGTGCTCGGCTTGCTCGCTGTCCGAGGCACCGTCGAGGTGGCCCCGGCGCCCGGCCGGGAGGCGGGCGACGCGTGGAATCGTTCGATCGCCTTCGGCCGGCTCGGGCTGTCCCACGCACTGGTCGGAGCAGCTCGCCGCATGCTGGAGCTCGCCCGGGCCCACGCCATCGAACGGGTCCAGTTCGGGAGGTCGATCTCCTCCTTTCAGGCTGTTCGCCACCGACTCTCCGACAGCCTGGTGGCTATCGAGGCCGCCGAGGCATCGCTGGCGGCCGCTTGGGACCTCGGGTCGGGCCTGAGCGCCTCGGTGGCCAAGGCCGTGGCGGGCAGGAGCGGACGCCTCGTGTCCCGACATGCGCAACAGGTGCTCGCCGGCATGGGCTTCACCGCCGAGCACCCGCTCCATCGTTTCGTGAGGCGAACCCTGACCCTCGACCAGCTGCTCGGGGCAGCCACCTCGCTGACGGAGTCGGTCGGTGAGCAGTTGCTCCGGTCCCGGACGCTGCCGGCCGGGCAGCCCCTCTGACAGAGACTCCGGTGTCGGCCCGGTCCCCGCCGGCGAGGACCGGGCGGATGGTCAGCGGGAGGAGTTGGCGCGCTCCGGGCATTGGCGCAGCGCCGACCGCGCCGCCGCTTCGACGTCGGGTGGGACTTCGGTTGATCGCACCGCGGCGTAACCGTCCTCGGTCAAGGTGAAGAGGTCGGGGCAGATCGAACAGCAGACCGCGTGCCCCCGGCAGCGGTGATCGTCGATGTCGACGATCACCGGTCCCCGTCCTCCACCGGCGAGAATTCCAAGTGGAGCTGGGTCAGACCCCGGAGAATGAAACTGGGGAGATACCGGAAGGTGCGCGCACCCGACGGCCCGTGCACTCGCTCGGCCACCCCGATGTCGGTCGTCCGGTCCAGAAGCCGCTCGAGGCTCACCCGGGCTTCGGCCCGGGCGAGCGGCGCGCCGGGGCACGTGTGGATACCGCGACCGAAGGCGAGGTGTTGCCGAGCGTTCGGGCGAGCGACGTCGAAGCTCGCCGGATCCTCGAAGTGTCGGGGGTCGCGGTTGGCGGCTCCGTTCAGGACCATGACCGTGGTGCCGGCGGGGAGGTCCGCATCGCCCACGGTGGTCGGGACCCGCGAGAGCCGGAAGTCACCTTTGATCGGACTCTCCATCCGCAGTGTCTCCTCGATGAAGTTCGGGATGCGATCACGCTCGCGGCGCAGCGCCCCCTGGAGATCGGGCTGCTCCGCGATCAGCCTGAGCGCCGAGCTGAGCAGGCGCACGGTGGTCTCCTGGCCGGCGGCGAAGAGATTGGCGGCCACGCGAACGACATCGCCGACGTCGGGTGTCGATCCGTCGGCGAACGTCGCCAGGGCCAGCCCGGTGAGCACGTCATCACGCGGTTGGCTCCGCCGGTCCTCGATGTACCCCGTGAACCGGCGATACAGATACTCGAGGGGCGTGAGCGCCATCGTGTCGTCGTCGCCGATGCTCCCGATGCCGCCTTCGGTGTGCGGCCCGTGCCGGAGCTCGTCGGCGAGCGACTCCCGGTCCTCGTGCGGCACGCCGAGGAGGTCGGCGATGACCAGCAACGTGAACGGGCCGGCGAACCCGCTGATGAACTCGCCTTTCCCGGGGGCCAGGTAGGAGTCGAGGAGCTGGTCGGCGAGCTGCCACATCGACTCCGCATTCTCCTTGAGTCGCTTCGGCGTGATCAGCCGCATCAGCAGCGAGCGGTGGTCGGTGTGGACGGGCGGGTCGAGCGTCGGGAGCTGGTCGCTCATGGGGAGCTCATGACGATGCTCCTCGATCAGCTGACTCACGTCATCGCCGTCGAGCGGGACCGGGAACCCGGGGAACGGACCGGTCACCGACGTGCAGGACGAAAAGGTCTGGGCGTCGTTGTAGACCTCGAGCGCCTCGTCGTAGCCGGTGACGAGCACCACCTGATGGTGGCCTTCCTGCCACACCGGACAGTGCGCCCGGACGGCGTCGAAGTAGGCGTAGGGCTCGACCAGGAGGGCGGGATCCCGGAAGAAGTCCTTCGAGCTGAGATCACTCATGGGCGGCTCCCCGACTATCGGTCACGACGGGCCAGGAACCGGTCGATGTTGGCCCGAAGCTCGGCCGAATCGAACGACCGATTCTCGGCGCTCAGGGCAAAATCGATCGTCGCCACCACCGCTCGCTCCAGGTGGAGGTTGAGAATGCGTTTGGTGTCCTCCACGGCCTGCTGGGGTAACGCGGCGATCCGCTGCGCACAGCCCATGGCCGTCTCCATCACCGAGTCGTCTGGACAGACGTGGTTCACCAGGCCGATTTCCGCGGCTCTCCGAGCCGGGATCTGATCACCGGTCAGGGCGTATTCCTTCGCCAACTGAAGGCTGGTCAATAGGGGCCAGGTCACCGGCCCCCCGTCGGCAGCCACCAGGCCGATGAGGACGTGCGGGTCGGCGAGGTGAGCGCTCTCGGCCATGAACGAGATGTCGGAGAGGGCCACCAGGCTGCACCCGAGCCCCACGGCCGGTCCGTTCACCGCGGCGATGATCGGCAGGCGGCAGCCGACCATGCCGGTGACCAGCTGCCGCCCGTGGGAGAGCGTCTCCTTGCGCAGGACCGGGTCCTTCACCAGTTCGTCGAGGTAGGTGAAGTCTCCGCCCGCCGAGAAGGCGCGGCCCGAACCGGTCAGCACGGCCACCCGAGCCTCTCCGTCCGCATCCAGTTGGGGAAAGAGTCCGGCGAGCCCTTTGTGCAGGGCGTGGTTCGTCGCATTCAACTGATCCGGACGGTTCAGCCGGATGACCCGAACCGGGCCGTCGGTGGCAATCTGGATTTCGGGGGGTACGTCGTAGTTCGTCATGGGGATGGCAATCCTAGGATTCGGCCGGCAACCAGGTTCCGCTGGATCTGGGACGTTCCCCCCATGACGCTCTGCGCCCGGCTGTAGAGGTACACCTTGAGCCACGTTTCGTCAGCACCGTCGTGGGCGGCGCCCCCGATCGACAGGGACGCGTGGCCAACCGCCTGTTCGACCGACGTCATGAGGAGCTTGTCGATCGATCCCTCGGGCCCGGGGGCGATCCCGTCCAAACGCTCCGACAGTCGCCGGCAGACGTGCAGTCGCAGCATCTCAGCCTCGACGATGGCCCAGGCCAGATCGCGGGTCTGTTCCGGGTCGAACCGGTCCGGGCTCGCCCGGACCCGATCGGCCAACTCGTTGACCACCTTGCCGTAGCGGGCCACGTAGCCGAGCTCAGCCGGCTCACGCTCGTGACTGACGACGGTCATGGCCAGTCGCCAACCGTCGCCCGGATCGCCGATCATGTCGGTGGCGGGAACCCGGGCGCCGTCGATCGAGACCTCGCCGAACTCGCGGGTGATGCCGTTGATCATGCGGAGGGGACGCTGTTCGACGCCGGCCTGGTGCATGGACAGGGCGAACGCCGAGAGGCCACGGTGGTCGGCCACGGTCGGATCGGTGCGGGCGAGGACCAGGCACCAGTCCGCCTCGTCCGAATAGCTCGTCCACACCTTCCGACCCGTGAGGACGAAGTCGTCGCCGTCCCGGTCGGCTCGGGTGCGCAGGGAGGCGAGATCGGAGCCGGCATCGGGCTCGCTGAACCCCTGACACCAGCGGTCTCGGCCGCTCACGATGCCGGGCAGGAACCGGCGCCTCACGTCTTCGTTCCCGTGGCGCATGATGCCGTGGACGAGATAGCCCAGACTGGGCCGGGGCGGCGCGGCCGCAGCCGCCAACTCTTCGTCCACGATGACCTCGAACACGCTCGGCAGCCCGTGCCCACCGATCTCCGCCGGCCACGACAGCCCGAAGAACCCGGCGTCGTACAGCGCCCGGTGCCACGCTGCCTGCCCTGCCCAGTAGGCGTCCGACGTCGACGACGGGGGCAGGCGCGGATTGTTGTCTTCCAGCCAACCCCGCAGCCGCAGACGGAACTCCTCCTCCTCGGGCGAGTCAGCGAAGTCCACCGGCACCTCCGATCCCCTTGGCCTCGAGGACCCGGCTCAGGCTGGCACCGACCCCACCGAGGATGTCGATCGAAAGCAGCGAACGACGGAGATAGACGTGGGCCAGGCAGTCCCAGGTGTTGCCGATCCCCCCGTGCACCTGGATGGCCGTCTCGCAGACCGCCCGGGCGGACCGGGCGCAGTAGGCCTTGGCCAGGCCGGCCGCAGCCAGGGCATCGGCAGGTGACAGGGTGTCGACCGCCCATCCCGCATACCGGGTGACGCTCCTCGAGCCCTCCATCGACACCAGCGCGTCGGCAAGCAGGTGCTGAACGGCCTGAAACGAGCCGACGGCCACGCCGTACTGGCGACGGGTGATGGCATAGTCGGTGGCCAGGTCGATGGCGCCCCGCATGGCTCCGACCAGATCGGCACAGGTGATCACGAGCCCGAGGGCCGTCCATCGCATGAGGTCCGTCTCGGCCAGCGGCCCCCCTTCGGACGCACAGGTCCGGCGGTCGGTCGCCGGCACCGCGGCCGAGGGGCGGGTGAGATCCACGGAACCGCCGGGTGGTCCGATCCCGGCCGTTGTCACCCCCCGGGACGCGTCCGGTGCGGCGACCAGGACGGCGGCGTCGGCGCCGCCGGCGTCGACCGCCACCAGCTCCGGCCAGGGGGAGCCTTGCGCCACACAACCGACCGCGGACAGATCCGGGGTGAGGGCCACCGTTTCGTGGGAACGGGCGGTCGTGCCGGAGCAGCGGCGCAGTTCCGCGGCCAGTGTCGGGCCGAGGAAGGCGGCGTCCGCCAGGCTTCGGCCGAGCTCCTCCGCGACGATGGCCACCTCGACCGCCGAGGCCAGTGGAGCGCCCGTTTGCGTGATAGCCCGGAGCTCCCGCCATCCAGAAGCCTCGACCGCCGCATCCAACTTCTCCTGCCGCTCGGCGTCGTCGAGATCTCGCACGGAGCGGGGGCCGAACCGGCCGACGATCTGGATGACCGATTCCCGCAGGGCCCGCTGTTCCGGGGAGAGGCGAACGTCCATCAGGCCACGACCTCGCCATCGACCGCGCCGTCGACCGCGCCGTCGGCGGGTGACACCCACGCCTCCTGAAGGGTACGGCGCAGAACCTTGCCCGACGGCAACCGGGGGATGGTGTCGACGACCACGACATCGGAGACGGCCTTGTAGGTGGCGAGGTTCTCCGCCACCAATTGCTTCAACTCGTCGGTGGAGGTGGGCACGGCCGGATCGAGCTCGACGGCCGCTACCGGTCGCTCACCGGTCTGCTCGTCGGCCACCCCGAAGACGGCGCAGTCCAACACCGCCGGGTGGCGGAGCAGCACGCCCTCCACCTCGGCCGGGGCGACCTGGAAGCCGCTGACCTTGATCATCTCCTTCGACCGGTCGGTGATGTGGACCCAACCTTCGGGCTCCAGCCATCCGACATCGCCGGTTCGATACCAGCCGTCGGCAAAGGCCTCGGCGGTGGCCTCCTCCGGGAGGTAACCGGCCATGACCGACGGACTCCGGGCCTGGATCTCACCGGTCTGGCCGGGCCCGAGCACCTCGGCCGTTTCGAGATCGGCCACCCGCAATTCGACGCCCAGCGGGGGAAGTCCGGCGGAGTCGAGCCGCCAGCCGGCGGGATCGCCCACTGGATTGGCCGCGATGACCGGCAACTCGCTCGCCCCGTACGCCGCGAGCCAGCGGACGCCGGTCCGCCGGGTGACGATTTCTGCCACGCTCGGCATGACGGGGGTGGCACCCCACATGATGTAGCGCAACGAGGAGAGGTCGAAGCTCTCGAGCTCGGGATGGTTGGCCATGGCGAGGGCGATGGGGGCCACCGCCATCTCCAAAGTCATTCGCTCGGTGGCGATCCGGTCGAGCACCTCGTCGAGGTCGAACCGGCGGTGGAGCCGGACGGTCGCCCCGGCGGCCGCCGCGGCCAGCAGGTTCAACAGTCCGAGGATATGAGACGGAGGGGTGGCCACCTGGAACCGATCGTCCGGGCCGAGCCCCAGGGCGGTGACCCAGTCGGCCGTGGCGCAGCGAATCGAGGAGTGGGTGTGCCGGACGGCCTTGGGAAGACCGGTGGTCCCGGAACTGAAGACCAGAACCGCCTCACTGGCATCGTCGAGGTCGAGCGGTCCGATCGGTGACCGACTATGGCCGAAGGCGGCTTCCGCCGTCAGACCGTCCTCGAGGTCGGTCACCAGCTCCGGTCCCATCTCGGCGGCCAACGGCGACACGGCGGCGCCCTCGACCACGGCGTGGCCAGGTGCGGTCAGCTCGAGCGCGTGCGCCACTTCGAGGGCTCGCCACGCCGGGCTCAGGAGCACCGGTGCCGCGCCGAGCTTGCTGATCCCGTACACGACGCTCACGAATTCGGCCCGATTCGAAAGCATCACCGCCACCCGGTCGCCCGGGCCGGCGCCCCGGATGGCGAGGTGGCGGGCGAAGGCGTTGCTCAGCTGATCGAGGTCCCGGAACGACCAACTCCTGTCGCCGGAGCGGACCGCCGTGCGGTCAGCGAAGCGGACCGCGGCCTGTTCCAGCACGCCGTGCATCGGCGCCGCATTCACGGAAACATTGTTCTCTATATTGAGATCGACGTCAACAAATCGGCGTATAGTGTTCCGCAATGGCCGACGACCGGCGTGACGTCCCGCCCACCGACCCGGACGTGCGCGACCAGATCATCGACGTGGTCCGGGCCTTCGTGGCCGAGCGGGTCGGTCCGGTGGTGGCGGAGCTGGAGCGGGCCGACCGGTTTCCCGCTGAGATCGTCGACCAGATGCGTGATCTCGGCCTCTTCGGCATCACCATCCCGACCGCCTACGGCGGCCTGGGCCTCGACCTCCTCACCTACATCGGCGTGATCGAGGAGCTGGCCTACGGGTGGATGAGCCTGACCGGCATCGTGAACACCCACACGATGGCGGCGACCCTGCTCCTCCAGCACGGCGACGACGCACAGAGGGAGCGGTGGCTGCCTTCGATGGCCACCGGCGAGCGCCGGGGTGCCCTCTCCTTGTCGGAGCCCGACGCCGGGAGCGACACCCGCAACATCTCCTGCCGGGCCACCCGTGACGGGGACCAATACGTCATCTCCGGCACCAAGGCGTGGGTCACCAACGGCGAGCGGGCCTCACTCGTCGCCCTGGCCGCCCGGACCGACGAAGGAATCTCCGCGTTCATCGTGGAGAAGGAGCCGGGACCCTCCTTCGAGGGCATCTCGGTCGTCCGGCACGTCGGGAAGCTCGGGTACAAGGGGGTCGAAACGGTCGACATGGCCTACGACGACCACCGCATCCCCGCCGCCAATCTGGTCGGCGAGCCGGGTCGGGGCCTCCCCCAGGTCCTCGGGGTCCTCGAAGTCGGTCGCATCAACATCGCCGCCCGGGCCGTCGGGGTGGCTCGGGCCGCGTTCGACGCGGCACTGGCCTACGCCCAGCAGCGCACGACGTTCGGCAAGCCGATCGGTGAGCACCAGGCCATCCAGCTGAAGCTGGCCGACATGGCCACGGGGCTGGAGGCGGCGCGGCTGCTGACCCGCAACGCCGCCGAACGCAAGGCGGCCGGTCTGCGCTGTGACGTGGAGGCGGGTATGGCCAAGCTCTTCTCCAGCGAGACGGCTCTCGAGCTCGCCACCGAGGCCATGCGCATCCTCGGCGGCGTCGGGTATACGACCGAGATGGCAGTCGAACGCTTCTACCGGGATGCACCGCTCATGGTGATCGGCGAGGGCACCAACGAGATCCAACGCCTGGTGATCGCCCGGGGCCTGCTGGCCCGGTCCCGGGAGCGATCGGGGGACTAACGCGGGGTGGCCGGCGGGTCGGTCGGCTCCCCGCCCAGCTGCTCGATCACCTCGTCGGTGTGCTGGCCGAGCGACGGAACGGCGCTCACCCGGCCGCGGCGGACCCCGGAGAAGGAGACCGGCCCGTTGACCGAGCGCAACCGCGTCGCTCCCGCGTCGACCTCGACGAAGCCGTCGTTGGCGACCAGCTGGCGGTCTTCGACGACTTCGGCCGGCGACCGGGCCGGCGCCCACCACACCCCCTCGCGATCGAAGCACGCCGCCCACTGGGCCAGCGGCCGGTGGGAGATGATCTCGTCCAGGATGGCGATGACCTCGGTCCGGTGCCGTCGGATGTTGGTGGCCGTGGCGAAGCGGGGGTCGTCGAGGAGGTCGGGACGGCCGAGCGCCCGGCACACGGCCGGCAGGTGACGTTCCGCCTCCAATCCCGTGAGGAAGAACCAGCGTCCGTCGGCGGCCCGGTACGGGTTCATCAACGGCGCCTGGTTGCTGTGCCGGGACTCGGAGGCGGTCACCTTGCCCAGCGCCATCTGCAGCCCGAGGTCCCAGCCGAGGATGTAGGCACCGGTCCGCAGCAGGGAAACCTCGACGACCCGGCCCCGGCCGGTGGCCCGTTGGTCGATGACCGCGGCGAGCAGGCCGGCCAGGGCGGCCAGACCGGTGATGTGGTCGCCGATCCCGCCCCGGGCGTTGAGGGGGCTGCCATCGCCGTCGGCCATCTGGGTGGCCAACCCGGAGCGGGCCCAGAAGGCCCCGATGTCATAGGACGGGCGATTGCGGTCCTCGCCCTCGAGCCCGTACCCGCTCACACTGCAGTAGACCAGCCGGGGGTGGCGGGCGGCGGTCGCAGCCGGTGCGAGGTCCAGCCGGTCGAGGGCATCGGGCCGCAGGTTGGTGATGAACACGTCCGCGTCGGCCAGGAGCTGCTCGAGGCGGTCCCGCTCGGGCGGATGCCGAAGGTCGAGGGTGACGCTGCGTTTGCCCCGGTTGTCGAGGGCGAAGGCCGGGTTGGGCAGGTCCCCCTCGACGCCGAGCGAGCCGAACACGTACCGCATCGGGTCACCGGCCGGTGACTCCACCTTGACGACGTCCGCGCCCCAATCGGCGAGGAGGGCGGCGGCAGCCGGTGCGGCCACCCACACACCCAGCTCCACGACGCGCACGCCGCGGAGGGGACCGTCGCCGTCCCCGCCGCCGGTCACTGGGGCGCCGCCGGCGCGGCGGCCGCCCGGGCCCGCAGTGCGTCCTTGTGGACCTTGCCGGTGGCGTTCAACGGCAGCTCGTCGACGAACGCCACCCGCCGCGGCACCTTGTAGTTGGCCATGTGGTCACGGGACCAGGAGATGATGTCGGATGCGGAGGGTTCGCTCCCCGGGTCGGCCACCAGGAAGGCCATCCCGACCTCCCCCAGCCGTTCGTCGGGCACACCGATGACGGCGGCCTGGCGGACGGCCGGGTGGGCGAGGAGCAGGTTCTCGATCTCGGCCGGGTAGGCGTTGAACCCGCCGACGATGAACATGTCCTTGGTGCGGCCGACGATCCGTAGGTGTCCCGACCCGTCGATCATCCCGAGATCACCGGTTCGCAGCCAACCATCCGGGAGGAGGACCGAGGCGGTCGACTCGGCGTCGTCGAGGTAGTGCGACATGACGCTGCCGCCCCGGAGGAGGATCTCGCCGGGTTGCCCGGCCGGCACGGCCCGGGCGTCGTCGTCGACCAGGCGAACGTCGAAGCCGGGACGGGGCCGCCCCACGGTGGTGGCGATGGTCTCGGGATCGTCACCGGGCGACGTGCTGGTCGCGGTGCCCGCTTCGGTCAAGCCGTAGCCGGTGATGAGGACCGAGAAGGGCAGCTCTGTCTGCATGCGGCGGATGAGCTCGACCGGGATGTCGGCGGCACCGGTGACCGCCACCCGAAGGCTCGACAGGTCGGTGCCGCCGATGCCCGGGTGGTCGAGCATGGCCTGGTAGAGGGTCGGTGGGCCCGGCAGCACGGTGACCCGCTCCCCCTCCACCCGGGCGAGGACGTGGTCGACGTCGAAGACGGCCTCGGGCAACATCGTCGCTCCGCTGGCCAGGCAGGCCAGGATCCCGGCCTTGAGCCCGAACATGTGGAAGTAGGGGTTGACCATCAGGTACCGGTCGTCCGGACCCAGACCAGTCATCTCGACCCAGTCGGTGGCGACCCGTACGGTCCGGCTGTGGGTCATGACCACCCCCTTGGGGGCGCCGGTCGTTCCCGACGTGAAGAGGATGTCGGCCACGTCCGACCCCCGAACCGCGACGCCACGCCGCTCGACCTCTCGGCGTCCGACCTCGGTGGCACGGGCCAGGAACTCGTCCCACCCGAGCGTCCCCGGCGGGACCCCGCCGGTGGCCACGACCGTCGTCTGCAGGTCGGGGAGGGAGGACCCGGTCGACTCCAGCATGCCGACATAGTCGGCGTCGAGGAAACCGGCCACGGTGACGAGAACCCGAGCCCGGCTGCGGGCCAGGACATCGGCGGCCTCGCCACCCTTGAACCGGGTGTTGACGGGGACGAGGACCGCGCCGGCCTGCGCCAGTCCGAGCAGGGTGACCACCCACTGGGCGCAGTTCGGGGCCCAGACCGCCACCCGGTCGCCCGGCTCGACGCCGGAGGCCACAAGGGCGGCCCCGAATCGGCGGGACATCTCCAACAGCTCGGGATAGGTGATCTGCGAGTTGCCGTCGTCGACGGCCAGGCGGTCACGGAAGCGGCCGGCCGCCTCGGCCAGGCCCGGGACCGTGTTCGCCGGGAGGACCGGGGTCATCGAAGCACGACGTCGTCGACCCGCATGAGCCGGGCCAGGTTCCCACCCATGATCTTGCGCACGGTGTCGGTGGGCAGGCCGGCCAGCTCATCGACATAGCTCGCCGTATGGGCCAGTCCCTCCGGGTGCGGGAAGTCCGAGCCGAATAGGACATGGCCCTCGCCCACCAGGCCGGCCAGCGCGCCCAGGTCCTCCTCCCAGAACGGGCTGATGCAGACGTTGCGCTTCACCACGGCCACCGGGTCCTCGAGCAGGTCCCGCGGCATCTTCTTGTACACGTCGGCCAGGTTCTTGAGGAGCGGCTCCACCCAGCTGCTGCCGTTTTCGATGACGGCCACCTTGAGCCGGGGGAAGCGGGACAGGGCGCCGTGGCAGACAAGGGCGGAGACCGAGTCCTCGATCGGCCGCCACGCCTGCAGCATGCGGAAGGCCTCGGGTTGGAACGGAAGCATCTCGGAGTCGCTGCCCATCCAGTCGTTGGCGCACCGCTCGTAGCCACTGTCGGACGAGTGCATGGCGATCAGCACGTCGTGCTCGACCACCTTCTGCCAGAACGGGTCGAATTCGGGCAGGCCGAACGAGCGCGAGCCGCGGCAACCGGGGACCGGGGCCGGACGGATGAGGACGACCCGGCCTCCTCGCTCCACCACCCACTCGAGCTCCTCGATGGCCCGCTCGACGATGGGCAGGGTGATGACGGGAGTGGCGAAGATGCGGCCCTCGTAGTCGAACCTCCAGGTCTCGTAGATCCACTCGTTCAAGGCATGGATGACGGCGTGCATCATGTCCGGGTCGTCGCGCATCCGCTCCTCGACCAGGCTGGCCAACGTCGGGAACATCAGGGCCCGGTCGATGCCCTGCTCGTCCATGAGCTCGAGGCGCGGTGCCGGCTCCCGAAAAGCCGGGGGGCTGCGCATGGGCTCGCCGAAGATCTCGCGCCGGCTCTTGCCCTCGGGTTTCCCCGGCGGAAGTAGTCCTCCTGGGCGCCGGGCCTGGCCACCACGTCGAACGTCGGGTTCGGGATGTACTCGCTCACCTGGCCCCGGACCAGGATTTTGGTGCGGCCCCGCACCTCGACGTACTCGATCGCCCCGCGGTAGCGGTCAGGCAGATGCCTGGTGAGCGCTTCCCTGGTCTCGTAGAGGTGGTTGTCGGCATCGAACACCGGGCAATCGACAAGGTCTGTGGCCATGGGCTACTCCTCCCTCAGGCTGTCGGGGTACTCGGACACGAATCGGGTTCGTTGGCCCGCGACGTCGGACTTCATGGGTCAGGCCGGCTCGAACGAACCGCCGGAGGAGGCGAGGAGGTCCCGGGTGCGGCGCATGGAAGCAATGAGGGCGTCGCGGTCCTCTCCGACCGGGACCACCCGGACCGAGAGGTCGGTGACGCCGGCGTCGGCGAAGGCCCGGAGCCGCTTTTCGATGGTCGACTGGCTCCCGGCGGCGAGGATGTCGCCGACGTTTCGGGCATCACCCATGTCGAGAAGGCGCTGATAGTTCGGTGACACCTCGGCCTCGGCCAGAATCCGGTTGGTCCGTTCGACGGCGGCATCGACCTCGTCATCGCGGCACAGGCACACCGGGATGCCGGCGACCACCCGGGGCCGGGGGCGGCCGGCCGCCGCCGCGGCACCGTTGATGTGGGGGACGATGTGGGTGGCGATCGCTCGCTCATCGGCCATCCAGAGGATCGTCCCGTCGGTCCGTTCCCCGGCCAGGCGGAGCATCCGGGGACCCAGGGCGGCAATCAGGACGGGGGTCGGTCGGACATCGGTGATGTCGAGCGGGTTGTGGACCCGGAACAGCTCGTTCTCGACGTCGACCGGGCCCGGGCCCGCGAAGGCCGCGTCGAGCACGTCGAGATAGGAGCGCATGGTGAGGGCGGGGTGGTCGTACTCCAGTCCCAGCATGTCCTTGACGATCCAGTGATGGGACACGCCGAGCCCCAGGCTCAGGCGGCCGCCGAGCACCGCCTGGACCGACAGTGCCGCCTGGGCCAGGGCCACCGGGTGGCGGGGCTGGACGGGCACCACGGCCGTCCCCACCTCGATCCGGGTGGTCACCTCTCCCACCAGGGTCGACGCCGTCAACGCGTCGAACTCGTCGGGGATCTGCGGCACCCACACCGAGGCCAGGCCGGCCTCCTCGGCCCATCGGGCATCGGCTCGCAGGCGCTCGACTTTGGTCGCATACCGGCCCCGTTCGGGTCCGATCATCACGCCGATGCGCATCCAGGGTCTCCTTGGCGAACCTTTATGAGAACGTCATTCTTGAATCGTATAATGTTACTTCCATTCGTATGATGGCGAAACTCTCCGGATCACCGGTCCACCGACGAGGGGGAAGCCCATGACGGCGACGTCGCCCGATGTCCACTACGACCCCTACGACTTCGAGATCGATTCCGATCCCTATCCGGTGTGGAAACGACTCCGGGACGAGCTGCCCCTCTACTACAACGAGCAGTACGACTTCTATGCGTTGAGCAGGTTCGATGACGTCGAGCCATGCCTGATCGACTGGAGGACCTACATCTCGAGTCGCGGCACCCTCCTAGAGATCATCAGGAGCGGAATGGAGATGCCGCCGGGGTCGATCATCTTCGAGGACCCGCCCGCTCACGATGCCCATCGTGGCTTGCTCTCCCGCGTGTTCACGCCGCGGAAGGTGGCGGCCATCGAGCCCCAGGTGCGCGACTTCTGCGCCCGGTCTCTCGACCCGCTCATCGGCTCGGGCGGGTTCGACTTCATCAAGGATCTGGGGGCACAGATGCCCATGCGCACGATCGGCATGCTCCTCGGCATTCCCGAGAGCGACCAGGAGGCGATTCGTGACCGGATCGATGACGGTCTCCGCCTCCAGGAGAGCTCTATGCCGGACGTCAGTGCCACCTTCGAGAGCCAGGCGGAACCGGGGAGCGAGTTCGAGGAGTACATCGACTGGCGGTCGAAGCACCCGTCCGACGACCTGATGACCGAGCTCCTGCAGGCCGAGTTCGAGGACGCGGACGGAGTGCACCGTCGGCTGGCGCGGGAAGAGGTGCTCAACTACGTCAACCTGCTGGCCGCGGCCGGGAACGAGACGACCACCCGGCTCATCGGGTGGACCGGCAAGGTGCTCGCCGACCATCCCGACCAACGCCGCGAGATAGCCGAGGACCGCAGCCTCGTCACCAACACCATCGAGGAGCTGCTGCGCTTCGAGGCCCCGTCACCGGTGCAGGCCCGCTATGTGGCCAAGGAGGTCGAGCATCACGGTGCCGTCGTGCCCGAGGGCAGCGTGATGCTCCTGCTCAACGCGTCGGCCAACCGGGACGACCGCAAGTTCCCGGACGGCGAGCGGTTCGACATCCATCGCCGGATCGCCCACCATCTCAGCTTCGGGTACGGCATCCACTTCTGCCTGGGCGCGGCCCTGGCGCGGCTCGAAGGCCGGATCGCCCTCGACGAGGTCCTCCGGCGCTTCCCGACCTGGGACGTCGACTGGGACCATGCCGTTCAGGCCAGGACGTCGACCGTCCGCGGGTGGGAGTGCCTGCCCGTGATAACACCTTTGTGATGCGCGCGCCGGACGAACAGCTGCGGACCGTGGTGGTCGGCGCATCCAGCGGACTGGGCCGGTGCCTCGGAACCGGCCTGGCCGAACGCGGTCACCACGTCGCCCTCCTCGCCCGCCGGCTCGACCGGCTCAACGAGGCAGCCTCGGAAGCCGGGAACGGTGCTGTCGCCATCCGGTGCGACGTCACCGACGAAACCTCGTGCCGGGACGCCGTCGCCGAGGCGTCGAGGGCCCTCGGGGGGATCGACGCCCTGGTCTACGCCACCGCGACGGGGCCCCTGGGCCGCCTGGTCGACGTCGACGCCGCCACCTGGCGGCTGGTGCTCGACACCAACGTGGTGGGGGCGGCTTTGGTCACGTCCGCGGCCGTTCCCCATCTCGCTGCCTCCGGAGGGGTCGCCGCCTATCTGTCATCCGTCAGCGCCACATCGACGCCACCGTGGCCCGGCCTCGGCGCCTACATCGTCAGCAAGGCCGCGCTCGAGCGGTTGATCGACGCCTGGCGCGCCGAACACCCCGGCATCGGCTTCACCCGGGTGACCGTGGGCGACTGCGCCGGAGGAGAGGGTCACTCGATGACCGAGTTCGCTTCCGGCTGGGACCCCGAGCTGGCCGCACAGATGGCGCCCATCTGGTCGACCCGCAACTACCTGAGCGGATCACTCCTGGCGGTCGAGGAACTGGTCCACGCGGTGGACACCGTGCTGCGCTACGACGCCGGCACCAGCGTCCCGTCCATCACCGTCGCTCCTCGGCACCTGGGCTAGTCAGTCGCCTTCTTTCCCGACGACTGACTAGCCGGCCCGACTGTCAAATACGACTCATCGTGGTTTCGAGCTAGACGCTCTTGCCGGGGATGATGGTGCCGCAGATCGGAATGGACCCTGAGACCAGATGAAAGGTCGATCCCGAGAGTTTGGTGACCCAGTAGCACTGCGTCTCACCCATCGGACGCTGACTCCAGTCGACCGTCTGGTGGCCGCCCCACAGACCGGCGGCGTCGTAGTTGGTTATGTGGGAGAGGGCATTGATGACCGAGCTCTGTGTCGGGTTCGCCCCGGCCTTCTGGAGTCCCAGGACGAGGCCACCCACCGAAAGGTAACCGAGGTACTGGGCGAAGGTCGGATCGTTGTGGATGCCGGCGTAGGTAGCGAACGCACTCTGAATCGCCTGCGTCGCCGCGGTGTGCATCTCGATCGGCTCGAAGGTAGACAGGAAATAGTCACCCTGAGCGGCCTGTATCGCCGCCGGTCCCGAGTTGATCAGGTCACCGCCGTACCCGGTGGGAAGCAGGGCCACCTTGAGGTTGACACCCTGCTGTTTAAGGGCGGCCACCAGCGAGAACGCGGTGTTCGGATCGACATTGAGGTTGACCCCGTTCACCCCGGCGCTCTTCATGGCCAGGGCCACCGGCGCCACGTTCGTTCCGCCGAACGGAAAGCTGTCGTTGATGTAGCCGGCCTGGATACCTTGCGCCTGTGCGGAGACACCGGCGGCCCTGGCGGCGGCAGCCGAGCTCGGCGAGATCGAGTACCCGAGGGCCCCGAGGTTCGTGACGCCCTTGCTCTTCATGAAGACGCCGGTCGTGGTCGTCACCTTCGTGTAGTCCAGGTTTCCGATGACCGAGAACATGTTGTAGCTCTTGGGAGACAACCACTCGGGCCCGTCGAAGGATGCCCCGACCACGGGAATGCCCTGGGCGGTGAGGTAATTCGAGGCCGAGAACGTGAGCGAGGAGAGGCCGAGCACGGCGAAGACGTGATCCTGCTCCACCAGTTTCTGGGCGGCAGAGAGCGCACCGGCCGGGCTCGAGTTGGTGTCCCCCACGACGTACTTGATGTGATACCCCTCGGTGCCGGCCACCCCGACACCTGCCTTGACGCCGGCGGCAGCCGTGGCGAATTCAGACGAGGCGAGGCCGGTCTGATCCGTCAGCACACCGACGGTGATCGTTTTGGAGCTCCCCCCGCCCGTGCTGGCTCCCGTGGTCGTGCTCGACGTTCCGGCGCTGGTGCTATTGCTGCTGCATCCAGCCAGGACCAGCAGGACGGTGCACGACAGTCCAGCTGCGAGGAACTTCTTCTTGTGTGGGGGCATGATGCCTCTTTCTGTAAGCGGGTCTCTAATGGGTATATCGCTTCATGGAACCGCGGTCATCGATTCACCGAGATAGTGCCGAAGGAGGTCCTCGTCCATCGTGCCGGTCCCGCCTTGCCACACAACCTGGCCACGTTGTAGCACGACGCACTGGTCGGCGAATGCCAAGGCCCGATGGACGTACTGCTCGATCATCAGCACCGTCACGCCCGACTCCCGGGCTCGAGCGAGTCCCTCGAAGACCGAGTCGACGAGTATCGGAGCGAGCCCGAGAGAGAGCTCGTCAGCGATTAGGAGTGTGGGAGCTGTGGCGAGCCCCCGCGCCAACGAGAGCATTTGCTGCTCGCCCCCCGAGAGATCTCCCGCCATCTGTCGGCGCCGTTCGGCAAGGGCGGGAAAGAGCTCGAAGGCCAGATCGATGGCGTCGCGCCGGGCCTGTCGACCGTGCAGCACCGCGGTCGCCATCCGCAAGTTGTCGATCACCGAGAGCCTCCGGAACACTCCCCGACCCTCGGGCAGATGAATCACCCCAGCCCGGCGGATCTGGTACGGCGTGGCGGCAGTGATGTCCCGGCCACTCAACGCGACGCTCCCGGCCGCGGCCGGGATAAGACCGGAGATTGACCGCGCCAGGCTGCTCTTTCCGGCTCCGTTGGGACCGAGAAGGGCGAGAGCCTGCCCGCGTTCGATGCTGAAGGAAGCGTCAGAGACCGCCACGGCCGGCCCATAGCGGACGCAGAGATTCTCGACGATGAGTGTTGGCGGTCGCACCTCGTCGGTGTCCCCCTCGGTGGCGCCGCCTATGGTCCGTCCCGGACGCGTGCGTCCGTCATCACTGCCCGGTGATGCCTCTTCGCCGAGGTATGCCGCCCGAACCTGCGGGTTCCGGCGGATCTCGTCCGGGGTTCCGTGGGCGATGAGGACGCCGAAGTCCAATACGTACATGGCGGGACACAGGCGCATGACGAGCTCGACGTCATGCTCGACGATCAGGACCGAGATGCCGCGGTCGCGGGCGATCCGTCGAAGCGTCCCCTCGAATTCGCCTGTCTCTGTCGAGTCGAGACCGGAGGAGGGCTCATCGAGCAGGAGCACGGTTGGTGACGTAGCCAGGGCGCGCCCCAGTTCGACAAGCCGAGACATCCCGAGCGGTAGGCCCAGGGCGAAGCGATCGGCCACCGGGCCCAGGCCCAGCGAGTCGATCAGATCATCGACAGCCGCCGTCTCATCCGGGTCGGTTGGTCGGAGGCTTCCCAGGGTGAAGAGGTCGGACCATATCCGGCTCTTGGCGACGCGAGTCCGGTGGGCGAGCACCAGATGCTGGCGGACGGTCAGGCCCCCGAAGATCTCGGGGTGTTGGAATGTGCGAGCGAGACCCCGATCGGCTCGCAATTGGGGTGAGGCCTGGGTGACATCCTCACCGTTGAGGAGGACGCTGCCGCTCAAGGGACGGACCAGGCCCGAGAGGACGCCGAACAAGGTGCTCTTACCGGCCCCATTTGGCCCCACCAGGCCCACGAGCTCAGCCGGGGGGACGGCGATCTCGACATCGTTGACCGCCATCAACCCTCCGTACCGGACCGAGACCCCACTACACGCGAGGCGAGCCCCACCGGCCTGGCCCGGTCGCTCCGCCGTCATGTCCGCACCTTCTGCACCGAAGAATGCGCCGTGGTGGGAACGGGAGGCCGATGGACGGCGGGCCAGACCATCATTAGGAGCTGCCGCAGCTGCCGACCGGTATGGACGACGATGCCATCTGGATCCCGGGCGACCGAGATCGCCCCCAACCCGAACAAGATCGCCGGCACCGAGCCCCAGCGAGTGGGCACATAGGTCTGGAACACCCCTGGGAGGAGAGCGAACGACAGTCCGGCGAGGGCAGCACCGGCGATGGACCGGACGCCCAAGGTGACCACGACCGCGAGCCACACCAGTCCGACGAAGGTCTCGTACGACTGCGGTTGGGCGACACCGGCATCGAGGGCCAGGAACGAACCGCCGACCGCGGCGACGAACGCGCCCAGCGCACCGACGATGACCTTGACCTGCACAACGCTCACGCCCAGCGTTCGAGAGGCGGCCTCGCTGTCCCGAACGGCCCGCAGTGCCAGGCCGCTCGTCGACCGTCGAAGGTTCAGGATGAGACCGGCAAAGACCAGGAACACTGCGAGCGCCAGATAGGAGAAGGCGAGATTCCCGGCGGCGAAGGCCGGCCGATTCAGGGTGATGCCGATGCCACCGTTGGCAAACCGACTGAGGGTGAAGACCAGCGTCTCGACGAGAAGCCCGAAGCTCAGTGTGACCAAGGCGACGTAGAGATCACCGAGCCGGATTGTAAGGAGACCGATCACCGCGCCGACGGCCGCCATGGCGATCGCACCGAGCACGATGGCCAGTAGTACCGGCAGGTGCCATACGGTCACGAATTGCGCAGCCGCCAGTGCACCGCCGCCGGCAAAGATGATCTGCGACAGCCACAGCATCCCCCCTTCGCCGGTCACGACGGTGAAGGACAGGAAGGCAATGGCGTAACACATGCCGGCGGCGACCAGTCCCAACCAGTAGGGCGAGCCATGGAATATCAGCGGCACCACGGCGACCACGGCCAGTGGGAGCAGCGAGAGGACAGCCGAAGGACGGCTGGTGGAGGAGTCAGGGCTCAAGCCGGGGACGGACGAATCCTGGTTTGCCGGTCGGATCGCCTGATCGAGTGGACCGCCGGTCTGCGCCTCGTCGGCGACCGTGCCTGACCGCAGCAGGTAGATGATGAGGAAGATCAGGATGAACCCAAAGGGAATGCTCGGGATGATCGCCGCCGTGAAGGAACTGTTCGGCGGTAGATACTCCTGGACGACGTCCGTCACCACTCCCATGGCCAGGGAGACCGCCACCGCGCCGGCCAGTGAACGCAGGCGCGCCGCCACGACCGCGGCGAAGGCGGCCGCCATCAAGGTGGCCATACCAGCCGTCGTCAGGCCGTTGGTCGGTGCGACCAGAATGCCGGCCAGGCCGGCGAGCATCGTGCTGACGGCCCAGACGCCTACCGCCACCCGCCCCGGACTGGTACCCGAAAGCGATGTCATGGATTCGGAGTCGACACTCGCCCGCACGTAGAGCCCTACCCGGGTCAACTTCAGGATGAGCGTCCCCGCCACCACGACCAACAACACGAAGCCATAGGTGATGAGCTGATCGGTGGTCACCGGTGCACCCAGGAAGTGATACGGATGATCGGACGAGAGCGCCAGACCTGGGGCCGTGGTGATCGTCTGGACACCGAAGACGAGATCGGCGAGCGGCGGCAGTGCCACGGAGAGGCCGATGGTGGCCACCAACTTCACCAGCGTGGAACGGTTGCGAACGAACCTGAACAGCAGGGCGTAGAGGATGATCCCGAGCGCCGGCGCCATGACCAGCAGCGACATGAGCCCCGCATCCGTGGTGGTCCAACTGTGCCCGGTGTTGAGCCAGTAATAGAAGCGGGCGACCACATAGGCCATCGACCCGAACGCGAAGTTGAGGACGCCGGTGGACACAAAGGTGATGACCAGCCCGGCTGATGCGATGGCATAAATCGAGCCGAGGGCCAGTCCAGCCAATATGTACTGCAGCATCCCCCAAACCTTTCAGCGCTCAGTCAAGAGCAACACCACAGATACCACTCGATGAAGAACACTGCCTTGCCCTCGGTGTTCGGACGACTGTTGTCTCCGGGGCGCTGACGAAGTCGGGCTGTACGAGTCACGACCGCGGAACGACCATCCAGGTCCACAGGTTGGTCTCCCCTTCTTGCCCGAACACCCTCACAGCCATGGAGGACCTGAGCGGCCTCCCCACGCAAGCTATTGGACCGTAGTTCCTATTGACCTTGACGTCAATATCGTATATCTGACCCCAGGGGCAAGACCGCGATGGGGCAAGCGGCAGCCGGCGTCGGCGCCGCGGTTCGGCCTCCGCAGGTCTCCGCGCCGACCCGGGCGCCGACCGGTCGGGCTAGCCGTTCAGGATGGCCGCGGCAGGCCCAGGCCTCGCTGGGCAATGATGTTTCGCTGCACTTCGCTCGTTCCCCCGTAGATCGTCGTCCCCATGGCAAACCGGAGGGCGTACTCGGCGATCCCGCCGGCAATGGCGGTGGGGTCCGCGTCACCCCGGACACCATCGGGGCCGAGCATGTCGACGAAGTCAGCCGACTGCCTCGTCAGAGCCTCCGATGCGAACAGCTTGGCCATGGACCCCTCGACGCCCGGAAGGCCGCCCGAGTTCTGGATCCACGCGCACCGGCGGGCCAGCAGGATCGCCACCTCGTTCTCGGCGGCCGCCCGGCCGAGGCGAGCCTGGACGGCGGGGTCCTCTGATCTCGGACGCCCTTCCTCATCGACCGAGGCCATGGCCCACTGTTCCATGGCATGGAGGAGCCGAAGCGAATCGCCTCCCTGAGGTCCGGATCGCTCGAACGTAAGGCTCACAGTCATGACGTGCCAGCCTCCATCGACCTCGCCGATCCTCAATGAGTCGTCCACCCGGACATCGGAGTAGAACGTCAGGTTTGTTCGCTCGCCGGACAAGGTGAACACGGGCTGAATCTCGACCCCCGGCTGCCGCAACGGCACGAGGAAGGTGGTCAGGCCCTTGTGCTTGGGTAATTCTGGATTCGTGCGGGCGAGCAGGAACACGTAATCGGCCTCTTGGGCATTGGTAGTGAACATCTTCTGCCCGTTGATGATCCATTGGTCGCCGTCGCGAACGGCGCGAGTCTGTGCCGCGGCCACATCGGATCCCGACTCCGGCTCCGTGAACCCGAGGACGATGATGATCTCTCCACTCAGGGCCTGGGGAAGGATAAGCCGCTGCTGCTCCTCGGTCCCAACGTGACGGATGATGTTGGCCACCATCAATGTGGTCCCAACGCCATAGGTGGGCGCCCCGGCGCTTTGGAACTCTTCGGCAAATGCCAGCACCTCGAGGGCGTCGCGGCCCTGTCCGCCGAATTCCTCCGGCCATCCCGGGGCCAGCAGTCCTTGCTCGGCCCGGGCCTTGTGAAAGTCCCAGTTGTGATGCACACCCGTCGTATGCATACGCTCCCGCACGTCGGTCGTGAGATGTTCATCCAAAAACCGCCTGGCCTCGTCTCGAAATGCATCGCTGCGCTCGCCCAAGCGAAAGTCCATGGTCAGCCGTCCGTTCTGCTCATCGACAAGCGGCCGGCCGCGCCTCGGGCATACATGGCTGACGGCTCGCCGAACAGCGCCGGCCAGGCTTTGGCTCGGCGGAAGTACAGCTGGATGTCGAACTCGAGCATGAAGCCGTATCCGCCGTGGTAGTGCAGACTTCGATAGGACGCCTCTCGCGCCGCGTCCGAACAGAACCCGCAGGAATGAGCGGCCAGCTGGGGGGCACGCGCCGCGTCCTCATCCGCGGCCCATGCCGCCTCCCTGGCGATGAGCTGGCCCCCGTCGACCGCCGTCGCCGCGTTGGCCAGGCCGTGGGCCACGGCCTGGAACGATCCGATCGGAACCCCGAATGCGTGTCGCTCCTTGGCGTACTCCACCCCGAGCTCGATCGACCGGGACCCGATGCCGACCAAGGCGTTGGCCATGAGTGCCAGCCACTCGTCCCGGGCCTGCTCGAACAGCAGTCCCGTCCGCGGTCCGGACAGCAACTCGACCGCGGAGGCGTCGATGGCGATGTCGGCGACGGGCATCGATCCGAGGTTCGAGACCGGGCGGGCCTGATCGGCGATCTCCAGGGACATCAGCCGGTCACCCTGGAAGAAGACCACCTCATCGGCGATCGCTCCGGCAGGAACAAGGGCCAGCGCACCGTGGCTCGGTGGATGGAGCGCCACCGTGGTGAACCGGCCGTCTGTCAGGGCTCGGCTGAGGGCTTCGGTTGCCGCGCTACCTCCGGCCCGCGCCAGCAAACGAACCGCCACCTGACCCTCGATCAGCGGGGCGGGTCCGAGGTGGCGACCGTGGAGCTCGGCCACCAGAGCCAGATCGAGCAGCGAGCCACCCCAACCGCCTGATTGTTCGTCGACGGCCATGTCCAATGCCCCCATTGCCCGCAGGCGTGCCCACAGGTCGGCATCGTGACCGGACGGCTCGGCGCCGCGTACCCGTTCGATCGGGCACTCCTTGGTGTAGAACGCGGTGAACGTGTCGATCAGTTGCTGCTGTTCCTCTGAGGGGTTCAGATCCATGTCACCTTCGACCAGTTCTCATCCACCGAACCATGACCGGGGGTTCGTGGTCACGTTTTCAGCGGTATTCGGCCGGCACACCTTCGAGAATGACGGTCTTGGTCTCGAGGAAGGGCAAGAGTCCCTCGGTTCCCCCCTCCCGTCCGATGCCCGACTGTTTGAAGCCGCCGAACGCCAGGCCGAAGTCGGTGCGGAAGGCATTGTGGCCGACGGTGCCGGAGCGCAGCCGGCGGGCCACCTGTCGGGCCCGGTCCACATCGTGGGTGAACACGGATGCGTTGAGTCCGTAGATCGTGTCATTGGCCGTGGCCACGGCATGATCCTCGTCGTCGGCCGGGATCACGGTGAGCACCGGACCGAAGATCTCCTCCTGGGCGATGACGGACGAGTTGTCGACATTGGCGAACACCGTCGGCTCGACGTAGTAACCGCGATCGAGATCCTTGGGCCGTCCCCCGCCGGTGGCCAGTGTGGCACCAAGCTCGGTGCCCTTGGCGATGTACCCTTCGACCCGATCGCGCTGACGGCTGGAAACGAGCGGACCCATCTGAGTAGCCGGGTCGAATGGGTCCCCGACGGAGACCTGGGAGAAGGCAGCGGCCAGGGCGTCGACCAGCTCGTCGTGGCGCCGGCGGGTGACGACGATCCGGGTCAGGGAGGAGCACACTTGTCCCGCCAGGGTGCACTCGGCGCCGGCCAGGGTGGCGGCCGCTTCGGTCAGGTCCATGTCGTCCAGGATGAGGGCGGCCGACTTGCCGCCCAATTCGAGCGTGCAGCGGGCAATTCGTCCGCCGCAGATCGACGCGATCCGCCGGCCGGCGGCGGTCGAGCCGGTGAAGGTGATCTTGTCGACGCGGTCATCGCGGACGAGCAGCTCGGACACCTCCCGATCGGCGGTGACGACATTCAGCACACCGGCGGGAAGGCCGATGGCCTCGGCCACCTCGGCCACCACGTAGGCGTCGCCGGGGGCTTCGGGTGAGCACTTGAGGACCACCGTGCACCCGGCCAGCAGGGCCGGGGCAACTTTGTAGGTGATGAGCCCGATCGGTGCATTCCACGGGATGATCGCACCCACCACGCCTACCGGCTCCCGCACGAGCAGACCGAACTCCCCCATCGTCGGTTGCGCCCGCTCTTCGAAGGGGAAGCTATCGGCCAGCCCGGCGTAGTAGTCGAAAACACCGGCGATGCCGGCCGCGCCCCGCCGGGCCATAGCGTAAAGAGCACCGGACTCACGAGGCCAGATCTGCCCGATGTCCTCCGCCCGGTCCCGGAGGCCGGCGGCGATGCCCCTGAGGAACTCAGCCCGTTCGGTGTGGGTCATGCCCGGCCAGGGCCCCTCGTCGAAAGCCCGACGGGCGGCCGTCACCGCCCGGTCCATATCGGTCGGCTGTGCCTCGGGTACCCGGAAGTAGACCTCTTCCGTGCTCGAGTCGATCACATCGATGGTCGCATCGGACGAGGGGGTCACCCATGCTCCGTCGATGAAAAAACGGTCGGAGTGCCGCAGCGGTACTGCCGGCTCACTCGTCAGGGTCAATTGGATCTCTCCTCGTTGGTGCGCCGCCGATCCCGGGACGGCGGCGGGCGACGTCCATCCAGGACCAGCGTAGCCACGGCCCTCGGTTGCTACCCCCGGGTACTACGGTTTCGGTGGCAAGCGATCCCGGTAGGTCTCGGGTAGCAGCTCGATCAGCTGTCCGTCGGGGTCCCGTATGAATATCGCGGCACCGACGTCGCTCTCCTCGACGATCTGCCCGCCGCACTCGGCAGCCCGCCCGGCCGCGGCCCTCACGTCATCGACGGAGATCGACAAGTGGGTCAGGCCGGGCTCGTTCATCGTGCGAGGCCGAAATGGAGAGGTCGCCCCCGGTGCGGAATAGTGGAGCAGCTCGAGAACGAGCCCATCGAGGGTCAGGTAGGAGGCGGTGACGCCCAGTGGCGCCCGGAGGCAGCTGAGCTTGGCCGTCGGCTCGTCGGGAGGAGTGATCTGGTACCAGAACCGGAAGCCGAAGACTTCCTGGTAGAACCGCTTCGAGCGCTCGAGGTCGGTGACGACCTGACCGGTGTGGTTGTAGGTGCCCATCCGTCGCCTCCATTCTGGCCCAGCCTTCCGTACCGGTCGGTATCTTGGCTTGCTTACGGTTGCGACGTCAGGTCGGAAAGATCCTGTCGACGTGGATCGCCGAAGTCGGGCAGTTGGCGGCGGCCATGCGTACCTGCTCCTCATGGCCCGCCAGGTCGCCGCAGACGAAGGCGACGCCCTCATCGTCGAGATCAAAGACGCCCGGGGCCCAGAACATGCAGTTCCCCGAACCCATGCAGGCCTCTCGGTCGATCACGCCCTCGCTGGAGCACTCCGGAAGGCTCATGTCCCCGATTTCCGGGCCATCGCACAAGGCTAACACCCGGCTTCCCGCGACCCGACGTCGAATGCCGGGCGCGAGACCACTCTCGGGCGACTAGTCCACACTCCAACGAGGGAGGGGTGGCGCCGATCACCAACCCTGTGGCCGCGCCCCGACGATGCGGAAAGCTGGAGGTAAACCCATGGAACCGATGAAGAGTTCGGGCTCGCCTTTGCCAATATCGGGTCGTTCGTCGAGCCAGACGAGGCGAGCCGCCTGGCTCAGGCTACTGAAACGAACGGGTTCGAGTCGATCTGGGCGGTCGACCATGTTGTCGTTCGAGCGGCTATCAGTCGGTGTACCCGTACGACCCCTCGGGCCAGCTGCCTGTTCGACGATGACCGTGTACGGTCCTTGCAGCGTCCGGCGAGGATGTGATCCCATCCCTCTGACCGCCGACGATCGGTCAGCGGCGGCCGCGGCGTGCCGGTACCCGTCCGACGTCAAGCCGATGAGGATGCCATGAGCCAGTCGATCGAGCAGTTTCGGATCCGGATCGAGGAGCCGGTCCTCGAGGACCTGCACGACCGCCTGGTACGGACCCGCTTTCCCGACCAGATCGCCGGAACCGGTTGGGAGTACGGGGTCACCGTCGACTACCTGCGCCAACTCGTCGAGTACTGGCGGGACACGTACGACTGGCGCGCCCAGGAGGCGGGCCTGAACGAATTCAGCCACTTCCGAACCCGCATCGATGAGCAGTCGATTCACTTCCTCCACGCCCGGTCGGCTCACGACGAAGCCATGCCGCTCATCATCATCCACGGCTGGCCGGGCTCCATCATCGAGTTCCTCGACGTCATCCCCCGGCTCACCGATCCGGAAGCGTTCGGTGGCGACGCAGGGGACGCGTTCCATGTCGTCGCGCCATCGCTGCCGGGCTACGGATTCTCGGAGCCGACTCGCGCGCCGGGCTGGGACGAGCAACGGATCGCCCACGCGTTCATCGAGCTGATGGATCGACTCGGTTACCCACGGTACGTCGCACAGGGTGGGGATTGGGGGGCTCAGGTGACCAGCAGGATCGGGGGGATCGACCCGGAGCACTGCGCGGCCATCCATCTCAACATGGCCCTCGGTTCGCCGCCCATGGACGACAGCCCGCTCACCGACGAGGAACAGGCGGATCTGGCCGCGATGCAGCAGTTCGCGAAGGAGGAATCAGCCTACGCGCAAGAGCAAGGCACCAAACCCCAGACGCTCGGTGTCGCGCTCAATGACTCGCCGGCCGGCTTGCTCGGTTGGATTGTCGAGAAGTTCCGCGCCTGGAGCGACTGCGACGGCCATCCGGAGAACTGCTACACCCGCGATCAGCTCATCACCAACGTGATGCTGTACTGGGTGACCCAGACGAGCGCCTCGGCGGCGCGTCTCTACTGGGAAAGCAGACACCGCGACGAGGCCACCAAGACGCTCCCGTTCATCGAGGTCCCGACGGGCGTGGCCCGTTATCCAAAGGAAATCCTCCGCTGGCCGCGACCATGGGTCGAGCGTCAATACAACGTTGTGCACTGGGCGGAGATGGACCGTGGTGGCCACTTCCCCGCCATGGAGCACCCTGAGCTGTTCGTCAACGATTTGCGCACCTTCTTGCGAAGCGTACGTTGACCAGCCTGGGCCGCCCCGACCGAGGAGCTCTGGCCTCAGGTGAGACCGGGTCGCATCCCCGGTCGCACCTCCAGGCGGCACTGCGATTCGTCCCTCCTGATGAACTCCCCGTTGACCAACACGTGTCGCATTCCCCTCGGCTCCTCGGCGGTGAGGCGTTCACCGCCGGCCGGCAAGTCGCGCATTCGACGTATGGGTCCGGGTTCCACCGTCTTCGGGTCGAACACGCAGACGTCGGCGAAATAGCCCTCGCGGAGGTAGCCCCGTCTGTCGAACCCGAAGATGTCGGCAGGCTCCCCGGCCAGTTTCCGGATTGCCCGTTCCAGCGGCATGATCTCCCGTTCCCGGACCCAGCGGCCAAGCAGGTCAGTGGGGAGCGGCGCATCGCACAGCTGGTCGACGTGAGCGCCCGCATCGGTCAGGCCCAGCACGACGTGCTCCTCATTGAGCAGCCGTCCCACCGCTGCCGAATCTTCGTTGGCAATGTAGGCGCGAAATCGTGTCCCGAGATCCTCGGCAAGTGACAGTTCGCACATGACATCGAGGGGGCTGCAATCGCGCTCACGAGCAATATCGGTCACCCGTCGGCCCAGCAACTCGGGGAAGCGCTCCGACTCCGAGACCTCATAGGTCTCCCAACGTGGTTTCATGCCCGTGGCATTGTTCTCCAGATCGTCGAACGCCCGGGCCCTCCATTCCGCGTCGCGGAATGCCGCCTTGCGGACATCCCGTCCAACCTTCATGAGTTCCGCGAACACCTCGCCCACGTTGAGGTTGTACGCGTCGGCCAACGTGAACTGCATGGTCAACGGCCGCGGTGTGACCTGGGGCCAGACATTCGCGCCGCGTGCCAGCGCCTGCTCGTGCAACTCGACGACCTCAAGATGCTTGCCGTTCGACAGGGCGAACAGCGGGCACATGAACGGCAGACCGACCCGGGGCTGCCAGGTGAAGACATCCGGGTACTCGCACTGCCAACCCGGCGTCGTGAGAACGGCCCCCTTGCCCGCCTTCCCCGCCGCCATGAACAGCGCTTCCACCTCGTCCATCTGGGCAAACCGGCTCGGAACCGGTTTGCCGTCGACACCACGGTGCGCAAACGAAAAGCTCGTCGACAGACCGGCGGCACCAATGGCAATCGCCTCGTCTACGAGCCGGCACATCCGGGCTATCTCCTCTGGGGTGGCGGCACGCTCATAAGCTGCGTCCCCCATCACATAGAGGCGCAAGGCCGTGTGACCGATGTACGCAGTGAAGTTAAGTGCCGTGCCGCGACGGCCCACGAGCTCGAGGTAATCCGCGAACGTCTCGAAGTCCCAGACGATACCCGCCGCCAGCGAGTTGGCATCCATGCCCTCCACGTTCTCGAGCGTGTGGACGATCACGTCGTGATGCTCCGGTCGGCACGGCGCGATCGAAAAACCGCAGTTCCCAGCTACGACAGTCGTGACTCCGTGATACGACGACGGCTTGAGGTCCGGATCCCAGAAGATCTGAGCGTCGTAATGTGTGTGCAGGTCGATGAAACCCGGTGCGACCGCGCAGCCGGACGCGTCCAGCTCGACCTTGCCCTGCATACCCTCGCCGATCTGTTCGATCAACCCTCCCGTTATCGCTACATCGGCGACACGACCGGGCTCACCGCTCCCGTCGTAGATCGTTCCGCCGCGGATCACCAGATCAGGCGACATCCACGTCCTCCCACAACTCGTCTGGACACGTCATGACTTCACAAGATCTTCCGCCTCGGGGAGGTGTGGGATGAACTGGACCGCGCCGCCGGGGGGCCCGCTCCGCCCGAGCACGGCGTCGCTGCCCTCCCACATCGGCTCGCCGTCGAGGGTCACCACCTGGCGGCCCCGCTCGGCCACAGCCTTCGACAACCGGGACTGCCACAACCCAGGCAGGACGGCGTGCAGATCCAGGTGGCCGGCATAGGAGTGGATGCTCGAACCGCCCAACTCGTTGCTCCTTTCGTCGGACCCAAGCCGGATACGCCTACGCCAGCCGGTAGCGGAGCGGCAGGTGCTTGATGGCTCCGTTGACAGATGAATTGAGGCGCTCCACCGGTCCTGACTGCTCGAACCACCCCATACGTGCGACCAGCAGGTTGAACATCACCTGAAGCTCGACGCGGGCGACGTGGGCGCCCATGCAGAGATGGGGGCCAAACCCGAACACCAGGGATTGGCTCGGAGGACGATCGATGCGGAACTCGAACGGCTCCTCGAACACCTCCTCGTCGCGGTTCGCCGATGCCCAGTACAGGGCCAACTTGTCTCCGGCCCGGACCTCCATCCCGTGGAGCTCGCAATCCTCGGTGGCGGTGCGGGAGAAATAGCTGATCGGGGTCACCCAGCGCAAGATCTCCTCGACGGCATCGGGCATCAGATCTGGCTGAGCCCGCAATTTCTCCCACTGCTCCCGGTTGTCACAGAAGGCCTGCATACCGCCGGCAATTGCGTCGCGGGTGGTCTGATTTCCTGCCTCGACGAGAAGCTCGCAGTACGAGATGAGTTGTGGGCGGGTCAGGGGCACCCCGTCGATCTCGCTCTGAACCAGCTGGGTCACCAAGTCGTCCTGCGGATCCGCACGTCGCTGGTCGACCATGGCTTTGAAGTAACGATGCAACTCACTGCGGGCACGCATCGAGGTCTGCTCCGGACTCTCGCCCGGACGCCGGTACTCCGGATCGTCCTTGCCGATGATCTCGTTGGTCCAGCGAAAATGATGCTTCCAGTCCTCCCGCGGCACACCGAGGACCCAGGAGATCACCGCGACGGGGAAGGGCGCGGCGAATGTCTCGACGAAATCGCATTCGCCGATGTCGCCCCCGGTCGATGCCTCGTCGACGATACCCGCCGCGATCCGCTCGATCTCCTGGCTCCGAGCGCGCACGGAGCTCCGAAGAAATTTCTTGTTGGCCACCTGCCGCATGGGGCCATGTCGGGGAGGATCGAGATACACGATCATCTCCGGCACCACCGCAAGCCCGCTGAGGTCCATGTCCAGCGTGATCCCCTGCGCACTCGAGAACAGCTGGGGCTGCGAAGCGACGTGGATGATGTCGTCGTGCTTGGTGACCGCCCAGAAAGGCGGGTGACCCGGCGGCTCGATGTACGCCACCGGCGCCTCGGCTCGCAGCCGCGTCCAGACCTGGTGCGGGTACCCGTTGCGGGCGAAGCGCGCCGGGTCGACCAGATCGAGCGGGTCGATGTCGACGTTCACCGACATGCCTGACCCCCTGGCCGTGTTGAAGGCACGCTCAATTCCCGGTTACTCGGCTCGACTCCGGTCACTCGAAGCTGATGACGCCACGAATGTTCACGCCGTCGAGCATGTCCTGATAGCCCTGGTTGATCTGCTCGAGCCGGTAGGTCTTGGTGATCAGCTCGTCCAGCTTGAGCTGGCCCGATCGGTACAGCGCCAAAAGGTTGGGGATGTCGAAGCGGGGATTGGCGGCTCCGAAGACGACCCCTCTGACCTCCTTCTGGAACATCGCCAATTCGAAGAGGTTGACGCTGCAGTCCGTCTGCGACTGGGGCGCGACCCCGGTCACCACACACGTCCCGCCCTTGCCCGTGAGCGATAGGGCGCCGGCCATCAGGTCCCCGTACATCACGCCGGGGACGAGGATCACAGCATCAGCCATCTGTCCCCGGGTCAACTCGGTGACGACGGGCAGAGCCTCCTCCATCGAGCCAGCCGTGTGCGTCGCGCCGAAATCGAGGGCGGCCTTCTGCTTGAACGGCACCGGGTCGACGGCGACGATGTTCTGCGCGCCGACCATGCGGGCACCCTGGACGGCATTGATGCCGACCCCTCCGACACCGACCACGACAACGGTGTCGCCCGGCATGACCTCAGCCCGGTACACGGCCGAGCCCCACCCGGTCGTCACCCCGCACGACACGAGGGCCACGACACTCAAGGGGAGGTCGGGGTCCACCGTCACCAGCGACGCCTCGTGGGTGACGCCGTGCTCGGCGAAGGTACCCAACTTGGCCATCACGTTGAGATCCTGGCCATCGTGGTGATAGCGCACGGTGCCATCGGAGATCTGACCCGGGGAGAAGGTGGCGGCGCCCAGATCACAGAGATTCGAATGGCCGGTGATGCACATCCTGCAGCGGCCGCAGATCGGAAAGAAGCTGGCCGCGACATGGTCGCCGGGCTGCACGGTGCGGACGTCGGGGCCGACCTCGAGGACGACGCCTCCGCCTTCGTGACCTCCCACCATGGGAAACAGTCCCGGCCTCGGCTGCTCGCCGGCCCCCATGTCGCTCGACCGCAGGTGCTCGTCGGAGTGGCACAATCCGGCTGCCGCCCATTTGACCAGGACCTCCTGGCTCTTCGGTGGATCGAGTTCGATCTCTTCGATCTGCCAGTCCTGCTCCCGACCCCAGAGCACCGCAGCCAACGTCTTCATGGTTCCCATCCCTCAAGCGGTCGGCGGCCTCCCGTGGGTCGCGCCAACGGCATTCCACCACGCGCCCGTTCGACCCGGCGAACGCCCGACGCCGACGGCACTCGGTCCGGGCTCGCTGTACTCGACGACGGACGAGTTCGAAGCCTTCGATGCGGGCCGTTACCGGGCATTGGCCAGCACACCTCCGTGGGTCCCAACTCCACCGACTATAGCCTTGGTGTCAGAGTATGACACGAACTTGAGGAGGGACGCAGTGGAGGTGGGCCGCCCGAACGACGTCTACTACGGCATGACGACGTCGGCACCAACGCCGACCCGTACCCGGTGTACCGCCGCCTCCGGGAGGAGGCGCCGCTCACCCAACGAACCACACGACTTCCATGCGGTGAGACTCCTCGATCCCCCGACGTACACTTCGGGGCAGAGCACGATGCTCGAGGTGATCAGGCCGAAGCATCGGCAGCCCTCCCGGCGTGCTCATCGTCGAGGACCCACCGACCCCCAGCATCCATCGCCGCCCTGTCTCGCGGGCTTCGATGGCGAGACGGGTGACCGAGCTGGAGCCGAAGATCCGGGATCTCTGCGCCCGCCGTCTCGACCTGCTCGTCGGTGCGGGTGGTTCGGCTTCATCGAGGAGGCGTGGCGTCCTACGAACGCCTGGTGGGCGACGATCAGCCGGCGTCGATGGCCTTCAGACCCGCCCTGAGCACTTTGAGCTGACTCATCGGCGGTCCGGCCACCGTGCCGCCGTCCACCGGCACGACGATCCCTGTGATCTGGGCCGATCGCTCACCGGCCAGGAACAGAGCGGCATTCGCGACGTCGTGGGCGGTCCCCTGGCGCTGGAGGGGTTGGTGAACCCGGATGACTGGGCCCAGGTCATAGTTCGTGATCCCCGTTTCGATGTGGCCCGGGGCGATGCAGTTCACGCGGACGCCGTATTCCGCCAGGTCGGTGGCGATCGACCGGCTGAACTGGATGACGGCCGCCTTGGAGGTGCGGTAGACGACAGGAGGACCGCCGCCGGTGATGCCACCGATCGAGGAGGTGTTGATGATCGATCCGCCTCCGTGCTCCGACATGTGCCGAGCGGCCCGTTGGGTTCCGACCATCACCCCGAACAGGTTGACAGCCATCACCCGGTCGAAGTCCGCAAGGTCGTCCCGCAGGAAGCGGCCGAAGGAGCTGGAGATGCCCGCATTGTTCATCATCACATGAAGACCGCCGAACGTGGCGACCGCGAAGTCAACGAGCTCCTGGATCTGGTCGGTGTCCGCCACGTCGGTGGACTTGAACGCGGCGGCGGCACCGAGCCCGGCGACCAGATTCTCTCCCTGTTCGACGTCCACGTCGGCCACAACGACCTGGGCACCCTCGTCGACGAACAGCTGGGCGGTGGCAGCGCCGATCCCGCTCGCACCCCCCGTGATGATCGCGACCTTTCCCGCGAGTTCCTGGCCCATATCGCCCTGCTCCTCCCGGCCGGTGCGCACCTTCATGAGACGTTTGTTGGTCCCTGTGCCCAGCCAACCCGACTGTGTTCGGCAGGGTATCCGAACATCGTGTCGTGGCCGACAAGGCCGCCGCGACCCCTTTCGAGTGAAGTACGGGTCCAACGGAGCTCGCCTCCTGTTGCGCCCGCGCGATCCCATCCCCGTATTGCCGGCCAGTCAACCACCGAGCACCCGCATCGGAGCCCCTGTGAGCGAATCGCATTTCGATTCCATCGACTACTTCCGGACGCAAGCTCTCGCGGACGACATCCGGATGGCGGAATCGCACCATGGTCCAGTCGGAGCCCGCGGGTGGGAGTACGCACCCACCTCGATGTTCCGTGGGCTGGAGTAGCTCCACCTCGACTCCAGTCCCGTCGGCTGGCTCGCCCGCCCTCTGGCAACCGCCGGCCGCCCTGTAACCCGGCCGCCCTGTTAGCCGCTCTGTTAACAGAGCACTCGAGGGCAGCACACTCCAGGCCTGGTCGGGCTTCCGGGAGTTGTGCCTGCCACCTGGGGTTTATCAAGGGAGACCACCTCCGAGTTGACCTATTGACCTTGACGTCAATATCAGATACCGTGCCGTGGGTACCGGAGTGGTTCCGGAGCCTTCAGGGAAGGGGGTTTCCCGTATGCGTCGCATGCTCATGGCAGCCGCGGCCGTCGGGGCACTCTCGAGGTGGACGCGACGGGGACGGTGACCGGAGGGACGGCCGCGGTCACCAACGTCGGTGACACCTACTCCGCCGCGGTCTGCTTCAACGCGGCAACCCGGGGCGGTCAGTCTCGAGAAGGGGACAAGGTTCACGATGTAGCCACATCCACCCGTTTCCGCCCCCCTCTCCGTCGGCGGCGGGAGGGGGGCAGACACATCTGGAGCACTGCTCCGATCTTTTGTCGACCACCATCCGAGGACCCAGATGCCAACCGGTAGGCTGCACCGATTCGGCGGGCACCGGGATTTCAAGCCGGGCGACGCGAGATCGGAGAGATCATGACCGCCGTAATGCAGGACGTGCGCATTCTGGAAGTGGCCGAGCATACCTTTGTCCCGGCAGCGTCGGCCCTTCTGGCCGATTGGGGCGCAGAGGTCATCAAGATCGAGCACGTCGAAAGAGGCGACGCCATGCGAGGGCTGGCGTCCACCGGGGTGATGAGCGTCCCGACCGACGTGCACGTCCTCCTCGAGCACTCCAACCGGGGAAAGCAGAGCCTCGCGCTGGACCTGACCTCGGATGAGGGCCTCGGGATCCTCTACCAGCTCGCGGAGACCTGCGACGTCTTTCTCACCAACAAGCTTCCCCGCGTCAGGAGGAAGCTGAGGATCGACGTCGAGGACGTACGGGCCCACAATCCCCGGATCATCTACGTCCGTGGGACCGGACAGGGGGAGCGTGGACCCGACGCCGACAAGGGTTCCTACGACTCGCTGGCGTTCTGGTGCCGGTCAGGCATCGCGGTGGGTGTGATGCGGACCGAGTACGGTCACGTCCCGGCCCCCCCGGGGCCCGGGTTCGGCGACTCCATCGGCGCCATGACGATTGCCGGTGGGATCATGGGCGCCCTCTTCCATCGGGAACGCACGGGGGAGGCCACCACCGTGGACGTCTCCCTCCTCGGCGTGGGGCTGTGGTCGATGGGGCAGGCGCTCTCCCTGTCGCTCCTGCTCGACAAACCATGGATGCCGCCGGCGAGGGACTCGGTCAGGGCAAACCCGCTCTCGGCCAACTATCAGACCAAGGATGGTCGCTACTTGGCATTCACCTGCCTCCAGGCGGGCAAGTACTGGGCCCCGATGTGCGATGCCATCGGTCGGCCTGAACTGGCGACGGACCCCCGCTTCGCCGACCACGCATCGCTCCTGGCCAATGGCTCCGAGGCGGCCGGCATCCTAAACGAAGCCTTCGGCCAGCACACGCTGGAGGAATGGCGAACGAAGCTCACCGACTTCACCGGCCAGTGGGCAGTGGTGCAGGACACGCTGGAGGCGGCCTCGGACCCCCAGTCGGTCGCCAATGGCTATGTGCAGGAGTGTGAGACGGGCGGAGGCAACCCGTTCCGACTCGCGGCCGCACCCGTACAGTACGACGACCAGCCCGCCGCTCCACGGCGGGCACCCGAGTTCAATGAGCACGGTGACCAGATCCTCGCCGGTCTGGGGTTCGACTGGGACACGATTGCGGACCTCAAGGTTCGTGGCATCATCGCATGACCCCACTCGGACGAGAGAACCAAGAATGGAGCCCACAGCCATGACCAGTTTCGACGCCTTCGGGTACGAGGGCAAGCGAGCGCTCGTCGTCGGCGGTGCCACCGGCATCGGTGCCGCGGTCGCCGAGCTCGTGCATGACGCCGGGGCCGACGTCGTTGTCATGGACATTGCCGATCCTGCGCTTCCCGAGGCTACGGCCATCCGGCTCAACCTGGCTGACGCCGCATCCATCGATGCCGCCGTCGACGAATGCGGCGGCCCCGTCGATGCACTCTTCTCCTGTGCCGGCGTAGCGGACGGCACGCCGGGCATCGAGCGGATCAACTTCATCGGTCACCGTCACTTGATCGATCGACTGCTCTCACACCAGTTGCTCCCATCCGGATCAGCGATCGGCTTCATCTCCTCGGCCGCCGGCCTCGGTTGGTTGGCAAGCCTTGGTGAATTGAACGAGTACCTCGACACGCCCGACTTCGACTCCGCCGTGCGGTGGATCGACGAGCATGGCCGGGCCGACTACATGTGGAGCAAGCAGTCGGTCTGTGCCTATGTGGCCCGCCAGGCCTACTCGTTCATGGAGCGGGGCATCCGGATCAACGCCATCTGTCCCGGCCCGACAGACACACCATTGGCCCAGGCCAACAAAGAGACCTGGCTGGGCTTCGGCTCGGACTACCGGCAGAGCCTGGGTATCGAGGCCGCGACACCGTTGGAGCAGGCCTATCCTCTGGTCTTCCTCTGTAGCGACGCCGGTGCATCGCTCAGCGGCACGACCCTGATCACCGATTCCGGCTACATCAGCTCCGGTCTCACCGGATCGTTCCCTGCCGCCACCCCGATCGCCAACTTCTTGACGGCCCGGCCGGATTGACACCGGCGGTGGGACGGGGCCTCGACTGACGACCATGGCTGCACCTGAACACTATCCACGCGCCGGCGCACCGCCCCGGAAAGCGGGCGACGCGTGGGTGCCGAATGGCACGAAGGAGCGTTGATGGATTTCGAGCTGACGGACGACCAGCAGGAGCTGCGGGAGGTCGTCCGTTCGGTGCTGTCGAACGCGTGCCCTCCCTCGGTCGTTCGCCAAGTCTTCGAGGCCAAGGAGGCGGATGGGGACTCGGTCGCCCATTCGTTGTGGCGGCAGATGGTCGATCTCGACTGGCCGGCCTTGACGATTCCCGAGGTGTGCGGCGGCCTCGGGCTCGGCTATGTGGAACTGGCCGTCATGGCCGAAGAGCTCGGTCGATCGGTGGTCCCCAGCCCCTTTCTCGCCACCCTGACCCAGTTCGCGCCGATGATCCGGGAGACTGCTTCGCCGGAGCAACAGGACAGATTTCTCCGCCCCGTTGCCGAATCCGGCGGTACCGGCACGCTCGCTCTGGCCGAAGACGCGGGTCGCTGGGACCTGGCCACCGTGGCGGCCATTGCTCGCCCGACTGACGACAGCTGGGTACTCAACGGGAGAAAAGCATTCGTTCTCGACGGCACCACCGCCGACGAGATCGCGGTCGTGGCCCGACTCGAGGGAACCAAGGGTCCGGATGGATTGGGGGTCTTTGTCGCACCCGCCGGCTGGATGACCGCAACGCCGGTGAGCGTCATAGATCCCTCCCAGCCGGTGGCAGAGCTGTCCTTCGACGCTCTCGTCGTCCCACCGGACCGGGTGCTGGTTGCGCCGGGCGACCCACGATCCGAACGCGCCATCACGCGGGCCGTCGAGGAATCGGCTGCAGCGATGGCTCTGTCCATGTGCGGGACGTGCCGGACCATCCTCGAACTCACGTTGCACTACGTCAAAGACCGCCACCAGTACGATCGCCCGATCGGTTCCTTTCAAGCTGTCAAGCACCGACTGGTGGACATGTACCTGGCGGTGGAACGGGCGACATCCCTCGCCTATTTCGCCGCTCTGGCCATCGCGGAGGATGACGACCGCCGCGGGTTGGCGACCCGGATGGCCAAAGTGGCGGCCGGTGAATGCCAGCGCCTGGTCGTACAGGAGGGTTTGCAGCTGCACGGGGGGATCGGCCTGACCTGGGAGCACGATCTGCACCTGTATTTGAAACGAGCCAAGGCCGCCGATGCACTGTTCGGCTCAGCGCTGGCGCATCGGTCCGGTGTGGCCCAGATGCTCGGCTTGCACGCCGGCCGTCAGGAGGCGGGGTGAAACTCCAATTCGACCCGGAGGTGGAGGCTTTTCGCCAGGACTTCCAGGCCTGGTTGGTGAAGAACCGACCCTCGCTGGAGGAGATGACGGCCGACCCGGCGCTCTCATCGGCCCATGCTCCGCAGTGGGCGAGGGAGTGGACCCGGCGCATGTTCGACGCCGGGTGGCTCGTCCCGGGTTGGTCTCCGGAGCGGGGCGGCCGCAACGCCACTCCGATCGAGCAGCTGGTGTACCTGGAGGAGATGGCCAAGGCGGAGGTGCCCCGCACCACCAATCCACAGGGGCTCGGCATCATCGCTCCATCCATCTTCGACTACGGCAGTGAGGCTCAGATTCGGGAGTATGCAATGCCGCTGCTCCAGGGGGAGCGCACCGCCTGCCTGGGAATGAGCGAGCCCGGCGCCGGCAGTGACCTCGCGGCCCTCTCGACGACCGCCGTGCTCGATGGAGACCGGTTCGTCATCAACGGCCAGAAGCTGTGGACGTCGGGGGCCAACTACGCCGACTTCTGCTTCCTGTTCTGCCGTACCGATACGAGTGCCCCGAAACACAAGGGGATCAGCGTCATTCTCGTCGACATGGATACGCCCGGCGTGGTCGTCCGTCCGCTGGGAGACATCGTGTCGCCGGAGCATCCCGACCTCAACGAGGTGTTCTTGACGGAGGTTGTCGTTCCGGTCGCCAACCTGGTTGGCACCCTCAACAACGGCTGGGCCACAGCCAACGGATCATTGGCCCACGAGCGGGGGATGCTGTGGGTCAGTGGCGTCATCGAACTGGAAGCGTCGATGCGTCGACTTCTTGAAGCCGCCCCCGGTTGGTTGGACCGCATGCCGATGGCCGAAAGAGCCGCGGCGGCCGAGACGATCGCCGGGCTCTACACCGACACGCAAGCGATCCGCTGCCTCGGCTACCGGGGGTTCGGCAAGCTCATGCGGGGAGGAAGCGCTCCCGAGCAGGCACTGATGAAGCTGTACACCAGTGAAACCCGCCGCCGCGTCGGGTTGGTGGCCGCCGAAGCCGAGGGCGCGGCGGCGATCACCCTGGGGCCCGTCCGGGTGAGTCCGTTCGCAGCCGTCGAGGACGCAAGTACGTGGCTCGAGCAGTACTTCCGGTCCTTCGGCGTGACGATTTCTGGAGGATCGTCAGAGATCCAGCGCAACATCATCTCGGAAAAGGTTCTCGGTCTGCCCCGCTCGTGAGGCCAGACCCTGCAGGTCCCGCCGAGCCGCTCGCTCCCTCGGCGGGAACCGGCGCTCAGCGGTCCACGGTGAAGAGGGCACAGCCGCCGGGTGTGCCTCCGCCGGTGGTGACCAACGAAACCTCGGCTCCGGCCACCTGACGGTCGCCGCCGTCTCCCCGCAGCTGCACGATCGCTTCGTGGACGAGGCCGAAGCCGTGCAGTCGTCCGGACGACAGTTGACCACCGCCGGTGTTCAGCGGAAGGTCCCCGTCGAGGGCGATCCTCGCCCCACCCTCCAGGAACGGGCCTCCCTCGCCGATCGGGCAGAACCCGAGGGCCTCGAGCCAGCTCAGGCAGTTGAACGAGAACCCGTCATAGAGCTGGGCCACGTCGACGTCGGCGGGCCCGAGCTCGCTTCGGGTCCAGAGGTGGGTCGCCGGCCCGATGACCTGAGGTTCGTGGCTGAGCGTTCCCTGATCCCACGAAAGGCGATCGGAGATCGCCGTCCCAACGGCGTCGACGAGCACCGGGGGCCGGGGTGCGTCCCGGGCCGCGTCCCGGGCCGAGACCACCACCGCCACGGCACCGTCGCAGGGCACGTCACAGTCGTACAGTCCGAAGGGGGTGGAGATCGGGCGCGCGGCGAGATAGTCGTCCAGGGTGAGCGGATCGCGGTAGACGGCCAGTGGGTTGCGGGCGGCATTGGCGCGGGCGTTCACGGCTATGGCCCCCAGGTGTTCCCGGGTCGTCCCGTACCGGGCGAAGTGCTGCGAGGCCGTCATGGCGATCCAATTGGCCGCGGAGAGGGCGCCGAACGGCGCCCGTCCCTCCATCATCCCCGAGGCCCGTCCGCCTCCGGGCGGAGCCAGCTGGCCGGTTCGTAGGAGTTGCGCATAGGTGGCCTCCCAGACGGTCCGAAAGCAGAGCACGTGTCGGCAGAGGCCAGCCGACACCGCCAGCATGGCCGCCACCAGCGCACCGATCTGGCCGGGCGTCTCGGGGGCGCCGTTGTGCCACACCGGGCTCAGTCGGAGGGCTTCGATGAGGGGGCTCGCTCCACCCTCCGAGTGCCCTCCCCCGGCGATCCCCGGGTAGGTCGAAAGACCGTCGATGTCCTCGAGGGTCAGGCCCGCGTCGCTGACCGCCGCCAGGCAGGCGTCGATGGTGAGGGCGAGCGGCGGCCGCATGAGGCGCCGCCCGACCTCCGATATGCCGAGTCCGGTGATGGCGCAGTCCTCCTCGAAACGGGCCGAGGGTCGGCGCCCTCGCCGGTCGACGACGCCACGTGGTTCGGGAACCGACCACTCCCCATCTGGTTCACCGGTGGGCTCGAAGAGCGGGAGCCATACGTCCTCGTCCTGCTCGAAGACCACCCGAACCCGTAGCCCCAACCGGACCTCGTCAGGCTCGGCGCCCACCAGATTGGTGGTCAACCGGATGGCGGGATCCTCGTCGATGGCCACAACAGCGATCACGTACGGCGGCTGCATCTTGGGCGTCCACTGCTGGTGGTTGACCGTGACCCCGACGACGGTGGCCGTCCCGCCGACTTCGGCGAGGGACGTCTCCCGGGCCAGGCAATAGGGGCAGACGGGGGCGACCGGAAAGCGGAGCCGCTGGCAGACCTCGCAACGCTGGAATCGGAGGACCCCGTCCGCGCCCGCCCGCCAGAAAAAGGCGTTCTCAGGAGTGACGAGTGGAAGTGGTCGGCTCATGGCTTCCCGCAGCGACAGAGTCGTCGACAACCACTCATTGTCGCCTCCGGCCGGCCTCGTTCCCTAGTTCCGTCGCGGGCTCCTTCGGCAGGTTCGAGCTACGTCGACGGTGGGGAAACTCGGGATCCGGGCTTGCCTTTCGAGACGATTGATACATCGCGACCCGCAGCCTTGGCTCGGAGCGCGCCCACTGTGGCTTGATCTCTGGGAATGTGGGCAAAGGGTTCGTACTGGAAGACGCGCATCGCGTTGCGGTGGGTGATCTTGTCGATCTCCTCGTCGGAGCAGTCCGTCAGCGACTTCATCAGCTGCTCCGGCGAGTTCGGCCAGGTCGAATCGGAGTGCGGGTAGTCGCACTCCCAGGTGACGTGGTCGATGTTGAGGTGGCGCCGGCTCTCGATGCCGAAGGCGTCATCGATGAAGCAGGTCACCACCTGCGAGTTGAACAGCTGACTCGGCAGCTGGTCCCCGAAGTCCTGGCCGGTCCAGGCGCGATGACGCTGGTACGAGTAGTCCACCCGCTCGAGGAAGTAGGGAATCCAACCGATGCCTCCCTCCGAAAGAGCGAATCGGAGATCGGGAAACTTGCGAAGGACTGGCGAAAACAGAAGGTCGGCCGCGGCCTGGACGATGTTGATCGGCGTGAGGACGATGGTCACGTCGAATGGCGCGTCGGGAGCCGTCACGATGAGCTGACTGGACGAGCCGATGTGCAGGCACACGACAATGCCCAGATCCGAGCAGGCCTGCCAGAAGGGGTCCCAGTGGTCCGAGTGGAAGCTGGGGTAGCCGAGCTTCGAAGGGTTTTCGGAGAAGGTCACTGCGTGGACGTCCTTCCTCGCCACCCGGTGCATCTCCTCGGCCATCCACTGCGGGTTCCAGATCGGTGCGGTGGCCAGCGGGATGAAGCGGCCTGGGTGGGTCCCACACCACTCCTCGATGTGCCAGTCGTTGTACGCCTGGAGCAGCGTCCGGCCCAGCTCCTTGTCGTCAGGTCGGGCGAAGAGCTGGCCGGTGAACCCGGTGATCGAGCCGAAGCAGAGGGAACCCAGCACGCCGTTGGCGTCCATGTCCTGAACCCGCTCGGATACGTCGTAGCAACCGGGGCGCATCTCGGCGCGAGACGTGGGCTCGAGCCCGTACTCGTCGGGCGGACGGCCGGCCACCGCATTGAGCCCGACGTTCCGCATCTCCACGCCGAGGAAGGACCACACCTCCGTCCCGTCGGGCTTCACGATGTACTTCGGGGCTTCGTCCTGGACGTTCGCCGGGGCCCAGCGCTCAAAGAGGTGCGCCGGCTCGACCACGTGATCGTCCACGCTCACCAGGATGAGGTCGTCGATCTCCATCGCTCCGGTACTCTACCCGGCGACCGTCGGCACCGCATCGAGCACCGTGGTCAGCGGCAGCGGCGACGAGTGCGGCTCAGGCAGCCAACCCGCCGAAAGAAGTCACCGCCGTCGTGCACCCCTCGACCGGGGATCGCGCGGCATGGCTCCGAATGGCTAGAGGCACAGCAGTCCTTGCCATCGCGTTGAGGATGTGGCGAATCAACGATCATTGGTCGACGGGTGGGGCGCTCGGGAATCGACGAAGCCGAGCGACCAGCGGTCTGAGTCGTTTGGCGGGCGCGACTTGCCGGCCAGGTGCGAGGTAGCTCGTTCGCGCCCGACGACCCGGGGCTCATGAACCATCCACTTGGGTCCAACACCCAATGGCACCGACTGACACGCGCTGTCAGACTGGCGACTGATGGCTCTCTTCGCGGTTGCCTGGGCGACGGTCGCTTCCTTGGCCACCGCGGCAGGCACGCTGGTGTTGGCGCTCGCCACGTTCTCAGCGGTGCGATCTTCCAACCGGTCCGCGCGCATCGCCGAGGCAGCCCTGCAAGAACAGCGACGGCCCCTCCTCGCCCCGTCCCGGCTGGACGATCCCCAACAGAAGATCATGTTCCTCGAGGGAAACTGGGTAGATGCCTCAGGCGGACATGGCGTGGTTGAGCACGCCGACGGCATCGTCTATCTGGCGATCAGCCTGCGAAACGTCGGCAGCGGAATCGCGGTCTGCCAGAGCTGGGCGGTGAGGCCAGGCTTGTCTCGGACTAGTATCATTCATGCCCCGCTGGAGGAGTTCCACCTCCAGTCGCGGGACCTGTACGTCCCGGCCGGTGACATCGGCATGTGGCAAGGAGCTCTCCGCAACCCGGACGATCCTGTTCGCGCCGAGGTCGTCGACGCGATCAAGACCGGCCAGCCGATAACGGTGGAGCTGCTCTACTCCGACCAAGTCGGGCTTCAGCGGACGATATCCCGTTTCGCTCTGACCCCCGCGGACGACACGTGGCTGGCAGGCCTCAGCCGGCACTGGTATATCGACTGGGATGGCCCCCGCCCCGAGAGCCTCACGCTCGCGGCGACGGAGGCAGTGCTCCGAGATCACGAGGCCGCGGCCGAGAGGCGGGCCGAGACGGAGACCGAGCCCCCGCGGCGGACACCAGGGACCCGGTAGATACACAGAGCGACCGCTCCGATCGGACTGGAGGTGAGCTATCACGACTGTCCCTCACCTGTCGAAGTACGACATCGACGGTGGAAGCAGTAGGTGTCCTGATGACCACCTGACACTGAACAGTGCCCGGCCGACCTGGTCACGGCGTGTGCGCTCCCTCTGCTTCGGAGATGGCCCAGGCGGCGTTGACGAGGCCGATATGACTCAACGCCTGGGGGAAGTTGCCCAATAACTCTCCGCTGAGGGGATCGACCTCCTCGGCGAGGAGGCCGACGTCGTTGACGAATGCGACGGCTCGTTCGAATACGCTACGGGCCCGGTCCGGCTGGCCGGCCAGGGCGAGGGCTTGAGCCAGCCAGAAGGTGCAGAGCACAAAGGCGCCTTCTTCGCCATCGATACCGTCATGGGAACGGTAGCGGTAGACCAGTCCGCGTTTGTCCGTGAGGCGTTCTTCGGTGGCGTCGATGGTGGCCAGAACTCTGGGGTCGTCAGAAGGAATGAATCCGACCAGGGGGAGCATCAGGTTGGAGGCGTCCAGGTCGTCGGAACCGAATGATTGGGTGAAGGCGTTGACCCGGTCGCTCCACCCGTTGCTCATGATGGCCTGGTGAATCTGGTCTTGGGTATGGCTCCAGGCCTGGACTCGGTCGGAGGCGCCGAGACGGTCGGCCAAGGCTGTTGCCCGCTCGAGCGCCACCCAGCACATCAGCTTGGAGTAGACGAAGTGGCGGGGTTCGCCTCGGACCTCCCAGATGCCGTGGTCCTTCTCCTGCCAGCGGCGGGCGGCAGCATCGGCCAGATCGAGGAGGAACTGCCTGGTGGCCGGGGCCAGGTCGGGCGCCGCGCCCCATCTACCGGGGTCGGCCGCAGGACCGAGACGGCGCGGCCCTTGGCCAAAGAGGTGGTCGGAGAGGCGGTACACCGCGTTCAGCAGTTCTCCGTAGACATCGAGCTGGCGTTGGCGCCAAGCGCCGTTGCCCACCCGTACGGGGACGGAGTGGCGCCACCCCGGCAGGTGAGGTAGCTCTCGTTCGGTCAGGTCGCGTTCGCCGCCGATCCCGAACATGATCTGCAGGTCGCGGCCTTGTTCGAGGGAGCCGGCCGCGGAGGTGGTCAGGTAGTCGAAGAACTGGTTGGCCTCGTCAGGGCAGGCCGCTACCCAGAGGGCCTCAATGGTAAAGGAGGCGTCACGAACCCAGGCGTACCGGTAGTCCCAGTTCCGGGTGCCGCCGACCGTTTCGGGCAGCGAGGTCGTGGCGGCTGCGCAGATCGCCCCCGTGGGCTGAAACGACAGAGCCTGCAGCACCCGACCACTCTGGTGGACCAGATCTCGCCACGGGCCGACATAGGCCTGATGCTGCTGAGACCAGGACTCCCACGCTGAACCGGTGTCGTCCAGACGGGCTGCGATCTCGGACTGACTCCACACCCGGACGGGTCCCCGGTCGGCTCGTTTGCTGTGCTGCAGAGCGAAGCCGGCACCCTCCCCCTCGTGAAGGAGGAACCGGCCCGAGGCGGACGACCGCTCGACGACCAGAGGCATCGGGCATGTCAGGATCAGGACATCGGCTCCACCGATGGCGGTAAGACCGCCGTCGATGGCATCGAGCAACGGAAACACCAAGCCGTACTCCGGCCGAGGGACGTACTCCAAGTCGACCTCGACCTCTCCTTGGCTGCAGGTCACCTGCCGCAGCAAAAGATGCGGCGCGTCCCGACCCAACTCGTGACCCCGGTTGCCCTCCCCCATGGCCAGCGCATCGATGACAACGGCGGTTCCGGAAGGCGTGCTGTAGGTCGTCTCCAACAGCATGCTGCGTTCGACATAGCGACGGGTAACCGCCGTGGCACCCGTGGCTTGGATCGACCAGTACCCCGCCTGCTCGCCCAGTAGCCGAGCGAAGATCGAAGGACTGTCGAAACGGGGAAAGCACAACCAGTCGATCGACCCGTCCCGGCTCACGAGCGCGGCACTGTGCCGATCCGACAACAAGGCGTAATCGCCTATGGCTCGGATACTCATCGGAGAACTCCTTGGCGCGGCCTAGGCTAACTGACGACCTTCACGCAGCAGCGGTGACCGCGACCGGTGTTACTTCCGGGCCCGTTGGCGGACCGGCAATGGATGACCCGGCCTTCCGGTCGGGCGTAGGCGAGAGAAAGCGGTCGACTGGAAGGGGAGGCCAAGGTCGCAATGGCACCGGGTCTGGTGATGTCATGGAACGCGTGAAGCTCGTTGACCGACCCGTCGCAGCGTCACTAGCGCGGAGCTGACCGAACGCCCTGCCGAGGAGCGGGTATCTCCGTGTCCACCTCATCGGCAAGGTCGCACGGGCTAGCGGGCGGGTCCAGAGCATCGAGCTGCGTGGCCAGTAACCGAACCTGAGCGCGGAATGTATCGCGGGACTCGGAACCAAGGGGGGCAAGCAGATTGGCCTCCGCCGCCCGGAGGCGGTCATTGAGACTGGTGAGAAGTTCGTTGCCCTGTCGGGTGGCGACGATTCGGCGGGCACGCCGGTCGGCCGGATCAGGGCGGCGCTCGATCAGGTTCGTCGCTTCGAGATCATCGAGAAGATACGTCATCACCGTGCGGTCGACTCCGAGGTGCTGGGCCAGGGCGAGCTGGCTACCGACAGTCCCCTGAGCGGCGGCCGACAGGACCTGGTAGCCGCGCGGACCGCCGGGGAGGTCGGCCACCGCGGCGTGCGCGGCCTTGACGTAGGCGCGAAAGATCATGCCCAGGCCCCATCCGAGGTCGTCTGCCAATGCGTTGTCACAGCTCGGGTGATCCCCCACGTCCTCCCCGTGACCAGTGATGTCCTCCATTACCCCATGCTACGGGCTGGGCCCGGAAGCGTTGCTGGTAAGATGCTCTGCTGACATGACGATCTGTATAGCATATAGTTGTTAAAGCAATTGACTGGCAGGTAGGCACGAAAGCGGAGGCGATATGACTGCGAACAATCAGCCAGCTAGGCCGACGGTGGTCGTGGTCGGTGGCGGCTACGGCGGTATCGCCGTGGCGAAGGCGTTGGACGAGACGAGCGACGTGGTGCTCGTCGAGCCGAAGGACGCCTTCATGCACAACATCGCCGCTCTGCGGGCGCTCGCAGATCCATCCTGGCTCCCGAGGATCTTCCTGCCCTATGGAGGGCTCCTCACGAACGGCCGCATCGTTCGGGACCGTGCCGTCGTAGTCGATCCGCACCGGGTCCAGACGGCGTCGGGCGAGGAGATCTCGGCCGACTATGTCGTGCTGGCAACCGGGTCGAGGTACCCCTTCCCGGCGAAGACGGACCAGGTCGACTCGCATCGCGCCCAGGAGCAGGTCCGCCAGGCGAATCGGGCACTCGCACAAGCGGATCGGGTCCGGTTGGTCGGCGCGGGCCCGGTCGGGATTGAGTTGGCCGGAGAGATACGGCACGTGTGGCCCAAGAAATCGATCCTCCTGCTCGACGTCGCCGACGAGATTCTCGGCGGTCCGTACATACCCGAACTGAAAGCCGAGCTTTCACGCCAACTGGTCGAGTCCCACGTCGAGCTGATACTGGGCAGCCCGTTGCGGCAGGCACCGCCGACGGAGCCTGGGGAGCTGGCAACCTTCACCGTCACCACCGAAGCAGGAACAGAGGCGACCGCTGACATCTGGTTTCGGTGCTACGGCGTCGTACCCAACAGCGACTACCTCGGAGAGGAACTGGCATCCGCCCGACGCTCCGATGGGTTCATCGAAGTCGGCCCCACCCTTCAGGTGGCGGGCCAGGCAACCGTCTTCGCCGTGGGGGACATCTCCACCGCTGACAGCAAGATGGCCGGCTTCGCCGGGCGGCAGGCTGCCACGGTTGCCGACAACATCAACTCCCTGGCCCAGGGACGATCCGACCTCGCCCACTACGAGTCCAGGGGTGTAGCCATAGCAGTGCCCATCGGACCAACCGGGGGGGCGGGTCAGTTCCCCGGACAGGATGAGATCGTCGGGCGCGAGACGATCGCCGAGGTGAAGGGCCGGGAGCTGATGGTCGACCGGTACCGCGAGCTCTTCGGACTGGCGACTCCGGCGGCCCCCCTGACCGAACCGGTCGATCGGTAATCACACTTCTGCGGCAACCCGCGGCTCTCAAGCTGAAAGTGAGGACGAGAGATGACTACACAGGACATCGAATTCGGTTTGGATTCGTTCGTTCCCATCAGTGTGGACGAGTCCGGTCAAGAGCTCAGTGGCGATATTGTCATCCGTAACACGGTCGAGGAGGCGGTTCTCGCCGATGCGGTCGGGATCGATTCGTTCAACATCGCCGAGCACTACCGCTCCGACATGATGGACTCTGCAGGGCAGGTGATCCTGGCTGCGATTGCCGGCCGAACCGACCGCATCCGGGTTGGCACCGCCGTAACCGTTCTCAGCACGCAGGACCCGGTTCGGGTCTATACCGAATTTGCCACCCTCGACGCGGTGTCCAACGGCCGGGCGCAGCTCATCGTCGGTCGCGGATCGCTGACGGAGTCCTTTCCCCTGTTCGGGTACGACCTCGCCGATTACGAGGACATCTTCGAGGAAAAGCTCGATCTGCTCACGCGATTGCTACGAGGTCAACCCGTCACCTGGTCGGGGAGGTTCCGGTCTCCGCTCAGCAATCAGTCTCTCAGCCCTCCGCTCCCGGAGGGACATCTACCCACATGGGTAGGGGTCGGAGGCAGTCCTCAATCGGTGATCCGGGCCGCCCGCTACGGACTGCCTCTGATGCTGGCGGTCATCGGCGGGCCTCCAATCCGATTCGCGCCGCTGGTCGACCTCTACCGACGCGCGCTCGACAAGTACGGGCATCCGCAACTGCGGATCGGCATGCATTCGCACGGCTATGTGGCCAGGACCGACCAGGAAGCCGCGGAAATCCAGTGGCCGCATTGGGCTCATGTGTACGAGAGCGCGGCCGCCGAGCGAGGATGGGCGCGTCCCACAATGGATCGATTCCAAGCCGAGATCGAAGAAGGTTCGCTGTACCTCGGGTCGCCCGAAACGGTTGCGACCAAGATCGCATGGGTCATCCGCCTGCTCGGGCTCAGTCGCTTCGACCTGGCTTACGCCACCGGGCGCGTACCGCACGAACAGAAGATGGCGACCATCGAGCTGTACGGACAAGAGGTGATTCCCCGAGTGAGGGAACTGCTGGCACAACGTCCGGTTGACCCGACCCCCGTCGGACCGCACGCGGTGGCTGGGACCTAAGGATCGTCCAGTGTCCGGCCATGAGAGCATCGACAGGCGCGTTGGCGTCGTTGGAGCTGGAAAGATCGGAACCGCGGTGGCACGCGCCGCAGTTGCAGGCGGATATGACGTCGTCATCTCGGGGTCGGGTGGTGTCGAACGCATCGAACTCATTGTTGAGGTGCTCGCCACCGGCGCACACGCCGTCACGACCGACGACGTAGTCCATCACGCCGACCTCATTATGTTAGCCGTGCCGATGCACCGTTTCCGCGAGCTCCCACGCGATCTCTTTGCCGGCAAGATCCTCGTCGATGCCATGAACTACTGGAACGAGATAGACGGCGCCGACGAAGAACTCGCAAGCGCCCCGATGGGCACGAGCGTCGTCGTACAACAGCATTTCCCGTCGGCGCGAGTAGTCAAGAGTCTCAACCACCTCGGATACTTCAAATTTGACCAAGGTCGGCGACCGCGGGGCGCGCCGGATCGTCTCGCAATGGCCGCGGCGGGCAATGACCCCGTCGCCGTCGCCGCGGTGATGCAGCTCATCGATCGGCTCGGATTCGATGCGGTTGAAGCCGGGTCACTCGGTGCCGGCGCCGCACTTCAGCCAGGCGGCCCGGTATTCGGTATCGGTCACAGTGCCGACGAGCTGACCAGGCTTCTCCGTCCCGAGCCGTCGCCAACGTGACAGCACGAGTTTCTCGAGACGGGCCGATCCGACTAGGCAAGACCTGGCCGTCGGCGTGCCCCTCCACGATGCAGGGAGCGTCGCCCCCGGCCAGCAATCTTCGCAATCCACTAGTGCTCGCACGCCAGATTCGTCTGCTCGGAGAGAGGATCGGCGCCCTTGCGTAGGAGCCCTGCAGCTTTCCCGTGCCGACGGCGTGCGTGACCAGCGCCCACCCCGATGAGGAGGAGTGTCATTGATACGTGACATTGAGGACTTTCGTGCCCTAGGGCCGTTCTTCCGCATCATCGAACAGGGCTTGCAGGGTCTCGCCGACGGAGACCACTTCTTCGAGCTGCTCGCTGACGACGTCGTCTTCGACTTCGTCATCACCGTGCCCAACTATCCCCGCCGCGTCGTCGGTCGTGACAACCTCATCGAGCTCTACCGAGACTACGGCTCTACGTTCTTCCTCGACCGCTGCGACGACCTACGGATACACCGGTCGGATTCGACTTCCTCGGTCGTGCTCGAATACGGATCCCAGGGCAAAGTCGTCGCCACAGGCTACCCATACAGCAACAGATACATCTCCGTGATCACACTGAAGGATCGCAAGGTGTCACACTGGCGCGACTACCTCGACCCGCTACGCGTTCTTGCTGCACTAGAAGGTCGGTAGATCCTGACGTGCCACCCCGCCTAGCACCGTACGCCAAGGGGGAATGGGTCCCGATTGGCCCAAGAAATCTCCAGAAGCAGCCAGCGATGCTGTCAGGAACGCGTCGGACGGCGTCACGGCGCTCCTGCGCCTGGCGACGAAGCTGGTCGAGGTCGGGGCGCTCGAGAAGCCAAGTGGACATGGCGTCCCCCTACGCCTGCGGTCCGCTGCTCAGGGGAGGAAGAGGCCAACAGCCAATCTTTGGGATGAGATAGAGGTGGACTCTGTCCTTCCCGCGGACCCGGTGGTCTGATCCAGCTGACCACTCTTGGGACCAGCGAGAGGGATAGCCTGATGGCAGTGCGCTTCTATTGAAACTTGCTGAACCGCCGCTGCCCACCGAGCCACGCCTTCGCTAGCCCGCGCCCGGCTCTTCCTCCGATGGGTCACAGACCCCTGAGTGCCCACGCCGACGAACCCGAGGAGGAACCCGTTCAGTACAGCGCACAGTGCCCCCAAAGGCGTCCTCTCTTTCGCCGAGGCCAGCTGGCACAACGACGATGGCATGGGTATGAGCAGGGTGAAGTTCGCCACGTACTTCGACCTGCTTACCGGCGCCGACGGGGCGTTGCGGTTCCGGCCCGGCTCGCACCACCCCGAGCACCTGGCCTGGACCATCGTCTACCGGCGCGGCCCGAAGAGCGACACCGAACAGGAGCGCACCGGGCGCTCGATGACTGACGCCTTCGAGCAGGCATTCCGTGGCTTCGACCGCGAGCGCCACCCGATCTGGCGGGACTGGCTGGCCGAGGCTGGGTCCCATCCGGAGCGTGCCGCGGTCATCAAGCGGATGCGGGCCGGTGGCGTGCTCGCGCTCCCCACCGCGGAGGTCGGCTGGTGAACGCCGGGAACGGGCCAATCGACGACGGCGTATGGAGTCAGCCCCGCTCGCCGGCCCACGGGTTCTGCGACGACGAACGAACCCGGCGCTTGCTCCGTACTCGCCCATCGCGGCGGGCGCTGCAGTGGGCAGAGAGCCACCTCGGTGGACGAGTGACCTCGACCCGGGCCCTGCGGGGCGGGATGTCCTCTGCGGTGCATCTGGTCACGGTCGAGCACCCCAACGGCCAACGGCGCCAAGCCGTATTGCGGTGCTACGTCCGGCCCGAGCTGAATATAGAGGAACCCGACCTGGCCGTCCGTGAGGCAGCGGCCCTGCAAGTCGTCGAACAGGTCGAGGTGCCCACCCCGCGCCTGCTTGCGGTCGACCCGGCCGGCGATGACGTCGGGGTGCCGGCACTGCTCATGACGCGACTCGCGGGCCGAGTCGACTGGTGGCCCACCGACGGCGAACGCTGGCTCCGCCGCCTGGCCGAGGTCCTCCCAAGGATTCACGCCGCGCCGGCGGCGCCACAGGGGGTGATCCGCCCCTACGCCCCCTATCCACAGACCAGCTACGACCCACCCCCGTGGGCTCTCTACCCGAAAGCCTGGGAGCAAGCAGTAGATATCGCCGACGCTCCAACGCCTGACATTCCCGCCGGGCTGGTCCAGCGGGACTTCCACCCCGGCAACGTGCTGTGGAAGCGCGGCGCGGTGTCCGGTGTCGTCGACTGGCAAGCGACCAGCATCGGGCCACCTCCGGTCGATGTCGGGCACTGCCGCGTGAACCTGCTCAGTTTCGGCCGCCCGGTCGCCGATCGCTTCACCCGCCTGTGGGAGCAGGCGAGCGGCATGACATATCACCCGTGGGCCGATGTCGTCACCGTCGTCGGGTTACTCGACGACCTGCGCTCGGGCTGGGGATCAGAGCGCTACCAGCTCGAGGAACTTCTGGCCGACAGCGTGGCCCAGCTCGGCGGATCCTCTTGACTCGGTACCTAGGTACAGGGTTTACCCTGGCGTCGTGCGCAGTCCCTCGTCTCGCCCCCCTCACGACTTCGACGCCATCTACGCTGGCGACACCCCAGCTTGGGACATCGGGCGGCCACAGCCAGCGTTCGAGCGCCTTGCCCAGGCCGGCGAATTGGTCGGCCAGGTGCTCGATGTCGGTTGCGGTACTGGCGAGCATGCCCTTCTGGCGGCTTCTCTGGGCCACGAGGCCGTCGGGGTCGACATCGCTCCCAGGGCCATCGAGCTAGCCAAAGCGAAGGCGGCCGAACGGGGCCTGCAGGCGCGGTTCCTCGTCCTCGACGCCCTGCGCCTCGGCGAGCTGGGTGAGCGGTTCGACACCGTTCTCGACTGTGGGCTCTTCCACGTCCTCAATGACGAGGACCGCGAGCCCTATGTGCGCAGCCTGAGTGAAGTAGTCACCCCTGGTGGGCGCTACCACATGCTCTGCTTCAGCGACCACCAGCCAGGTGACTGGGGGCCACGGCGAGTGGCTGAAGAAGAAATTCGGGTCGCGCTCTCCGAGGGATGGGAAACCGACGCGATCGAGCCCGCCGTCATCGACATCACTTTCGACTCGGCGGGAGCACTCGCCTGGCAGGTAGGCGCAACACGAACGTAAACAGCATGGTTTGTGCGTTGAGATCACCCAGGAATGCGCCCTTGGGCCTTCTCAGGCCCAAACAATGCGTTTCGTCAAGTGTTGTGACCCGGCGTCGGCGTACGGCAGGATGCCGTCTTCCCGACCCCGGCCTCACCCCGGATGACCAGGACCGCGCTTGCCCCCACCCACCGCAGCAGCTCGTCCTCGCCGGTTCGGCCCCGGAACCCGGGCGGGCGGTGGCTAGCCATTTCTCTCGAGCCCAAAAAACCGGGTGCCACAGTGACGCCAGTGGGATTAGAGCACGGACTAGGGATTCCCCCGGGCGCGACGGGCGGCCAGAAATGCGACCGTGAGGCCAGAAACCGAACCTCCAAGGCAAAGAAAGCAGGAGATAGCCATGAGCGCAACCGAGGTACGCAGCGTCACCAGCGGAACGAGCGTTCGCAGTGTCAACATGAATCTCGAAAATTGGATCATCCCGGTGTCGGACGTCGACCGATCCAAGGCGTTCTACGAGCAACTGGGTTGGAGGCTCGACGATGACGTCGCGCCGCTCGACGGGCTCCGCATCGTCCAGTTCACACCCCCAGGCTCGGGAACCTCAATCACGTTCGGCAAGGGACTCACGACGGCCGCGCCAGGCTCGGCCGAGTGCGGCCCCACCGTCTCCGACATCGAGGCGGCCCATGATGGACTCGTCGGCCTTGGCATCGACGTGAGCGACGTGTGGCACGGCCCGCCGTTCCCCGTCGAGGCGCGGCAACCCGGCCCCGACCCCGAGCGAACCAGCTACGGGTCTTTCTGCTCCTTCACCGATCCCGACGGCAATCTGTGGCTCGTCCAGGAGGTCACCACGCGGCTGCCAGGCCGAATCGAGCCTACGGAAATGGCATTCGCGTCAGCGGCAGATCTGGAGGCCGCACTTCGGCGTGCCGAGGCCGCCCATGTCGAGCACCAGAAGCGCACGGGGCGGTCGCACCTCTTTCACCGGTCGAGCGAAGACGAGAGCTGGCCCGGCTGGTATGCCTCCTACATGGTGGCGGAGCAGGCCGGGAGTGATCTGCCGGCCTGACCGATTTGCGCTGACCCCGGCTGTCGCTGGTGCGGCAGCCGGGGCGCCGACCGTCGGGTGTGCCTACGGCACCTTGGCCGGTGATCTGAAGGCGCTGATCGAGCACCTCGATCTGAGCGGCGTGGTCCTCCGCGGCTTCTCAGTGAGCTGCGTGGAGGTCACCCGCTACCTCGTCACCTCTGGCTCGGAGCGTGTGCGGAAGCCCCCGTTCGGCGCCATCCCGCCCCACCTACTCAACACCGACAACGACCCCGAGGGCGTAGAGGGCATGGTCTTCGTCGATATCGAGGCGGCTGTCGCCGACAACCGATATACCTATTTCGAGGATTCTTCCACAACTTCTACAACGTCGATGTCCTCGGTGGTACCCGGATCGTCGATGTCCTCGGTGGTACCCGGATCAGCGACTGGGCTGCAGGGGAGCCATCGTGTTTTTCGCGCCTCGGGCGCGAAGGGGGCCGTCTGTGGCGCCTCGGAGTGCGCGGAGTCGTTGACGTCCGCCGGGAAAATGTCGCGGTGGGGTGTCGAGAACTCGCACGCGGCTTCGTCCCCGGAGTGAACACGGCCACAATGGGCGTACCGCACCAAGGAGAACACGATGACGAAGTACCTGCTGCTCAAGCACTACCGGGGGGCGCCGGCATCGGTCAACGACGTGCCGATGGACCAGTGGACGCCGGAGGAGCTTTCGGCCCACGTGCAGTACATGCAGGACTTCGCCGCTCGGCTCGAGGGCACCGGCGAGTTCGTCGACGGTCAGGCGCTCTCCCCGGAGGGCACGTTCGTCCGCTACGACGGCGAGGGGCGGCCGCCGGTCACCGACGGCCCGTTCGCGGAGACCAAGGACCTGATCGCCGGCTGGATGGTGATCGACG
>DASZIO010000056.1:0-1840 GCA_035949055.1 Acidimicrobiales bacterium | reverse complement strand
TGGCGGTGAACGGGGCCCGGTCACGGCATGAATTCGAGTACGAGCTCGTCGATACAGGCGTCTTCGACGACGGCCGCTATTTCGATGTCGAGGTGGAGCATGCGAAGGCCGGGCCCGAAGACATCGTGTGCCGCATCACCGTGCACAACCGCTCGTCGCAGGACGCCGGGCTGCACGTGCTGCCGACGCTGTGGTTCCGTAACACATGGTCATGGGGAGATGGTGGCCCCAAGCCCCGGCTCGCTCGCGTCGAGTCGGACCATCCGGTCGTCCGGGCCGAGCACCATAAGGTTGGCGTTTTCTACCTCCACGCCGAGCCGGAAGCGGCCTTGCTGTTTTGTGAAAATGAAACGAACATGGCTCGGGTATTCGGCGCCGAGCCCGCGACCCCCTTCGCCAAGGACGGCATCGGAGACCATCTCCTGCATGGCGCGGGGACCGTGAATCCCGACGGCGAGGGGACCAAGGTGGCGGCGCACGTCCGGCTGGTCGTGCCGGCCGGCGGGCAGGCTGCGGTGCTGGTGCGGCTCACCCGGGAGGGCCCGGAGACCCTTACGGCGCCGCTGGTCGGCGCGGATGAGCTGATCGCGCGGCGGCGAGCCGAAGCGGACGAATTCTACGAGGCCATCACGCCGCCGACGGTGACCGATGATGCGAAGTCGGTCATGCGCCAGGCGCTGGCGGGGATGCTGTGGTCCAAGCAGTGCTATTACTTCGACGTGGACCGCTGGTTGCGTGAGCGCCACCTTCACCCACTCCGGTCGCCGACCCGCCGGGGGAGCCGCAACGAGTCGTGGTTCCACATGTTCAACCATGATGTCGTGTCCATGCCCGACAAGTGGGAGTACCCGTGGTACGCCGCCTGGGACCTGGCGTTCCATTGCATCCCGCTCGCCATGGTCGACCCGGACTTCGCGAAAAGCCAGATCGACCTGATGCTGTCCCGGGAATACCTCCACCCGGGCGGCCAGATGCCCGCCTATGAGTGGAACTTCGGCGACGTGAATCCCCCGGTGCACGCCTTCGCGGCTCTCTTCCTGCAGAATCTGGAGGAAGACCTCGGCGAGGTGGACCTTTCGTTCCTCCAGGAAAGCTTCTCGAGGCTGCTAATGAATTTCACCTGGTGGGTAAACCGCAAGGATCCCTCCGGCCACAATGTGTTCGAGGGCGGCTTCCTCGGCCTGGACAACATCGGCGTGTTCGACCGCAGCGCGGCCCTGCCCACCGGCGGGCGGCTGGAGCAAGCGGACGGCACCGCCTGGATGGCGATGTTCAGCCAGAACATGCTCGAGCTGGCGCTGGCTCTGCTGCCGCATGACAAGAGCTATGAGGAATTTGTGCTCAAGTTCGTCGAGCGCTTCTTCTGGATCGCCGCCGCGGTGGACCCGATCGGGGAGCACCCCGACGAGATGTGGGACGAGGAGGACGGCTTCTTCTACGACGTGCTGCGCCTGCCCGACGGCACCGGAATGCGAATCAAGGTGCGTTCCCTGGTGGGACTGCTGCCCATCTGCGCCACCACCGTGATCGAGGCCGACCTCCTCGACCGTTATCCGCAGATCACCGAGCAGGCGGCTACCTTCCTCGAGCGCAACCAGGACCTGCTGGCCAATATCGCCAACCCGGCCGTACCCGGCGTCCACGGTCGCCGGATTCTGTCTCTGGTCAACGAGGACAAGCTGCGGCGCATCCTGGCCCGGATGCTGGACGAGGAGCGCTTCCTCGGCCCGCACGGGATCCGGTCAATCTCGCGCTGGCACCTTGACCATCCCTATACCTTCAATGTCGACGGGGCCGAGTATCGGGTGCAGTACGAGCCGGCGGAGTCGACCACGGGAAT
>DASZIO010000055.1:0-59602 GCA_035949055.1 Acidimicrobiales bacterium | reverse complement strand
AACGACGCTCCTGGTCGTGACACCGAGGCGCTGGCCGAACAGCGTGCCCTTCGCGAGTCCGGTTGGGATTGGCCCGGGGAAGCCGAGACCATGATCGGCTTGCTCCGATTGAACTGCATCGAGGAGTGCGTCACATCGGTGGTGCGTCGTGGCGTTCCAGGTGATCTGCTCGAAGCAGGCGTCTGGCGTGGTGGCGCGGCAATCTATATGCGGGCGCTGCTGTTCGCCCTCGGTGATCAGACTCGAAACGTGTGGGTCGCCGACTCCTTCGAAGGCCTCCCCCCTCCGGACACCACCAACTTCGCCCAGGACGCGACGATGGATCTTTCCGGCTACAAGGAACTCGTGGTGAGCTTGGAGGAGGTGCAGTCCAACTTCGCCCGATACGGCCTGCTCGACGATCGCGTGCGCTTTTTGAAGGGGTGGTTCAAGGAGACTCTGAGTGCGGCTCCGATCGATCGGCTGGCCGTGCTGCGCCTCGACGGCGACTATTACGAGTCCACCATCCAAAGCCTGGAGGCGCTCTACGACAAGGTGTCCCCAGGTGGATTCGTCATCATCGACGACTACTTCACATTCGAACCATGCCGAGAGGCAGTGCGGGACTTTCGGGTGGCCAACTCGATCGATGACGAGATCGTCCCGGTCGATCAGGGATCGGTCTACTGGCAGAAATCTCCGCTGTAGGCGTGTCCTTGGCGAAGGACCCGCGACACCGCGGACCTGGCTCGCAGCATTCCGGTCAGCTCAGGCTCTCGGTCGCCTCCTCCTCGACGATCTGAGCCGGCTGGATCAACCCTCCGACCAACGAACGCCACTCCTCGTCCTCCCCGGGCGGACGGAGCGGGCACCAGGGGACAAGACGGCTGAGATTCGGGTTGTAAGACGGATCCTCTTCTCCGAGCAGGTCGTTCCAGCGCGCCAGGAACTCCTGGTAGTCGCGGTAGTAGCCCGACAAGCCCCGACTCACCGATTCGAAGTGGGTGAGCTCCGCGTGCGGGGTGTAGAGCACTCGATAACCCGCCCGACGAAGACGGATGCAGAAATCGACATCGTTGAATCCAACCGCGAAGTTCTCGTCGAAGCCGCTCAATTCCTCGAAGACGCTTCGCCTCACCAGCATGCAAGCCGCAGTGACCGCGCTGTAGCCGCGAACGACCCGGTCCCACGAGAAGTAGCCGCGACCATCCTTGGGCATGCCGATGAAGAGATGGCTGGCGATCCCACCCAACCCGAGCACCACACCGGCGTGCTGGAGCTTCCCGTCAGGGAACACGAGTCGAGCACCTACCGCGCCGACGTCGGGACGCTGGCCCAACTCGACCAACGCCCGCAACCATCCGTTCGAGCTGGCTTCGATGTCGTTGTTCAGGAAGAGCAGCATGTCGGAGCGACACGTCGCCGCTGCGACGTTGTTGATGGCCGCCCAGTTGAACGCGCCCGGGTAGTTGATGATGCGAACGGATGGTCGGTGCTCCAGTTGCCGGCAGAGCGCCCGAGTCTCGGGCTCCATGCTCCCGTTGTCGATGAGGACAACCTCGCCGATCTCGTACCCGGGTGAGGTCTCGAGCGAATCGAGGCATCCCATCGTCAGCGCCGCCTGATCACGGAATGGGATGATCACACTGACCGTCGGCGATCCATGAATTCGACGACGGACGTGGTACGCGCCCTGGAATGGACCGGGTTTGACTTCGGCGTCCAGACCGCGGCGGGCCACCGCGTCTTCGAGCGCACGGCGACTCGCCAAGTGTGCCCACGGCTTTGCATCCGTGTCCCCCGCCGCCGAGCCGGCCACCACCCGCCAGTGGTACAGCACTTTCGGGATGTGGACCACCCGTCTGGCGACTTCGGTCGACCTCAGCATCACGTCGTAGTCCTGGCTTCCATCGAAATCGGGACGGAAGCGACCGATTCGGTCCAGCAGCTCGTGCCGTACGGCCAGTACGTGTCCGAGGTAGGGATAGGCGAGCAAGAGGTCGGGGTCCCAATCGGGCTTGAAGTGCGGCATGAACGGCCGGTCGAGCTCGTCGAGCTTGTCCTCGTCCGAATAGATGACGTCGGCGTCGCCATCCCTGATGACCACCGTCGCAATCTCGGCAAGGGCGTCAGTCTCGAGCACATCGTCGTGGTCGAGCAGCACGATGAACTCGCCCGTCGCGGCCTCGAGGGCCCGATTGGTGGCCCGTGAGATCCCGCCGTTCCCGTCCATGGTTACGACCTTGATGCGGCTGTCGCTGGCCGCATACTCCTCGAGGATCCCGGTCAGTTCCGGATCTTCTGATCCGTCATCGCACAGGCACAGTTCCCAGTGCTGGTAGGACTGGTTGAGCACCGAAGCCACACACTCGCGGAAGTACCAGGTCGGTGGCCTGTAAATCGGAGCAACGACACTGAGTAGCGGTCCGTCGATAGGGAGGTGTGCCTCCGGCAAGGCATCGGCGTGCGCGGTGCGGTAGGCCCGGCGAAGGTGCAGCCAGTGCCAGTAGCTGGGCGGCGACGATCCGGCATCCACGTCCCATGGGAGGTCCTCGGGCACTACCTCGGGCTGCGGGATGGCCTCGACCAACCGGTCGGCCAGCCATTCGAGCGCCCCGGCCAACGACTGCGGTGACTCTGCGCTGGGGTCGGTCCCGGGTTCACCGTGCTTCGTGGCCATGATGCTCCCGAACCCTATCGGCTGAAACCTCCCAGATCGTGGCTGATGCCGATCTTCAGCGCATGGCACGTGCCTACTATTGGGCGACGCCAGACCGAGGAGAGCACAACGTGGGCGATCCCGCGCTCGACCCCCAAGAGTTTCTCGACCATTTGAAGGCCCAGCACCGGGTCTTCTACTGGGAGCCGCTGCCGCCCGATGACCCGAGGAGGTTCAAGGAAGCCGAGCGGACACGGATCAGGGGTTCCCTCGAATACCTTCACCACCACTGGGCACTTCCCGATACTTTCGATCCCGGTGATGCGGGAACGGGTATTCGCGGCAAGCTGGTCGGCCTGTTCGGCCGGCTGACGTATCGAGTGCTCGGCCGGTACCTGCGGGAGGAGCGTGACCTCCTCGCCCATCTTGTACGAGTCAACGAAGCATTGGAACAGCGCTGCGATGAACTGTCGCTCCGTTGCCAGCAGCTCGGTGACGACATGCTGCTACGGCAGGCAGCCGAAGCGAGCAACCAGGCCAAGCTGGCCGTGTGGCTGCACCTGGACCCACCCCCGAGCGCAGGCTCAGACAGCGGTAGCAATGGGCGCGGCTGAGAGAGCGATAAATTCCGATGGGCACAGCTGATGGGCCGCTCCCTCTGGGCGGGCCTGATCGATCAATACCAGGCGGACCGCCTATGGGATCCACCGGCGCGGCTCGGCGGCCACCCCTTTGACCAGGGAGGTTGACACCCGCGAGCGCCCGCGAGCGGTCGTACTCACGGCCCATTGGGAGACCACGACCGAGGAGGGGTGGATCACCCGGCAGGTCGCCGGAGCGCTGGCCTGCGTGGCTGACGTCCATGTGATCACTCCTGACGGACGGACGCCCGGACGGCGCATCGACGGCGTCTTCACGGTCCATCGACTGGCGCCTCCCATCGACGTCGCCGCTGAGCTTCGTCGAGACCTCCTGGTAGAGGCCCTTTCATGCACCTCCGCTCGAGATGGCGCCATCGGTGCGGATTGGTCAGAGTTGATTGATCACAATCTCATTCAACCGTGGCAAGCCGCGGGCGCTGTTCTGGCCGATCTCCGACCGGATCTGATCGTCATCGCGGGGCACCACAACGTGGGGGCACTGAGCGCAGTTGAGCAGAGCACGTGGGCGGCTCCAGTTTCGCTGGTTGCCCTCGGGGCGGATGCGCACAGCCTCGCCTTCCCCCACTTCGACCGCGTTTTCGACCGAGCGAACACGGTGCTCGCCGTCACCGAGAGCGAGCGCTCGTCCATTGTCGAATTCCACGGCCGAAAAGAGAAGGTGCACAGGATCGGAGCACCCCTGGCCGCCAATCGGAGCGCTCTGAGCGAACCGAACACCTGGGTCGGAGATTCGAACTACATCCTGGTGATCACTGGCTCCAACTCAGACGAGGGGCACGAAGATACGGATCTCAGCCGTCTGATTCGGCTGCGGTTTCCCGACAATCCGGTCGGAGTCGCCCACCACGACTCATTCTGCGCCTGGCACCAGGGTCGCCTGAGCCAGGGCTGGGCTGTTGAGCGGTCGAGCGACATGGCACGGCTGATGGCCTGGGCCCGCGTCACCGTCGACCTCCGGCCGGGCAGGCTTTTTGCACGTCGATGTGTGGACTCGTTGCTCTACGGCACGCCGATTGTCGTCCCATACGACAGCCGCGCCCGCGAACACGCCCAGCGCGGTGGTGGGGGGTTGTGGTTCGACGGTGCGGCCGAGCTGACCTGGTGCATCGAAGCATTGCTCGATCCTACGATCCGCAACGCGTTCAGCGATCAGGGCCGTTCATACGCCGAAGATGAGTACGGATCGACAGATCGGTTCATCGATCGAGTCACGATCGCCTGTGGACTGGCCACGGAGCCACAACCGCAAGCCACCGCGTGAGCGGCAAGCGCTCAGATCGTTCCGTCAGCGACCGACTTCTCGATCCAAGGAACCACCTCTTGGAGAATTTCATCCAGACTGGTGGTCGCCTCGAATGCGAGGATCCGCTTGGCCTTCTCGACCGACGGCACCCTGCGGTGGACGTCGTGCTCGAAGGGGGGATCGGATACCCAGTTGAAAGCCACGTCGGGACCCTTGACAGCCGTCCAAATGGCTTCCGCCAGCTCCAGCACCGTGGTTGACTGGGCCGTCGACAGGTTGAAGTCCTCGTTGAGGGCATCAGGGTGCTCCATCGCCGTCACGATTCCCTCGGCCAGATCGGCGCCGTAGGTGTAGTGGCGGATCTGGGTGCCGTCGCCGAGGAGGTGAAGGGGGTCCTGCCCCTTCAACACCTTCTGCACCAGGTCGGGCACGACATGGCTCATGGCCAGGCTTACATTTCCGCTCAGGATCTCGACGTCCCCGAGCGCCCTACGCTCACCGATGCCGACACAGTTGAACGGCCGCACGATTGTGTAGGGAAGCTTGTATTGGTCATACGCAGCACGGGCGAAGTATTCGACTGCCAACTTCTGGAAGCCGTATGACGAAACCGGTGGCGGGATCTCGTGTTCCTGACCTTCATAGGATGGCCAGGAGCTCGCGGATTCGAAGACCATCGACGAACTCAAGTAGGTGACCTTCTGTAATTTGCCCCGCTCATGGGCCTTGATGGCCGCGTCGCATGACGAAGCGATGATCCGTTCGTTGGCAGCCAGGAGGTCGTAGGCGTAGGTGTGGAAGTAGGAGATGCCGCCGATAAGGGCGGCGCCGGCAATGAAGTGATCGCACTCGCTCAGCTCTGACGAAAGCAGATCGACATCCCGAGCGTCCGCCTCCGCGAACCGATACCGTTCGTTGTCATCGTAGGATCTCTTGACAGGCCCGTACTTCGAGTAGTTGTCGACGCCAACCACGCTGTGGCCTCGATCCAACAGCTCCTTGACGACGTAACCCCCGATGAATCCGGCGGATCCCGTCACGAGAACTGTGCTCATTGACTTCCCTTCTCAGAATCTTGTGAACGGATCTGTTCCATCGTCAGGCGCGGGCCGAAGGCGTAGGACCACCAGCGCAGGTAGTGCGGGAGCCAACTGACGATCTTGAAGTTTGACACGCCGTGGTGGCGCTCCAGCCAGATGGTGGGGAGCTCGGCCACAGGCAGGCGAGCCCGTCGGGCCTTGGCGACCAGTTCGATGCCAATCTCGAATCCGAAGGATGACATGATCCCGACTTGCCGAACGAAGTCCACGTCGTAGGCCTTGAACGAATTGGTGGCGTCCCGCGTCCCCACTCGGGCGAGCATCCACAGCGAGAGCCCGGCCGTGCGCGACAGCAATCCCTTGAGAAATGGCCCACCCACTTGCTGGCCGCCACGCGAATACCTGGACGCGGCTGCGATGACCACACCTCGCTCCACCAAACGGACCAACTGGTCGATCTGCTGAGGATCATCACAGCCATCGGCCATGGTCACCACCACCACGTCGGCCACCGCCCGGTCGATCCCGAATCGGATGGCTTGGGCCGGTCCCGGCTGGATGTCGTTGATCACCACTCTGATGTGCGGGTTCTTGGTTGTGTACTTCTCGACATAGGGGATCGTCGAGTCCTCCGGCGAATCCACTACGACGACGATCTCCGATGGGAGCTGAACCGCCTCGACCAGCCGGCCCAGGACGTCCTCGATGTTCGGGCCCTCGTTATAAGCAGGGATGACCACAGACACTCGGGGCTTCATATCTTCACTCCATCACCACGAAGGTTCCAGATGTCGATGACCGGCTGTGAGATCGCAATGTCGGCATAGATGAGATGGGGCGCACCGATGACAACGAGATCTGACCTGTCCAGTACCTGCTCCAATGGCGACAGACTGTCATCCGCGGTGACGAACGGGTCAGTGGTGAGCACATCCTTGGCGCGGACCTTCAAGACCCGCTTCAGCTTGTACGACAGACTGGATCGGTTGTCGTCGGATCCGCCCTTGAACGCCATGCCCAGTATGCCGACCGTCAGCCGGTCGAGGTCGAAGCGAGTCGCCAACCGTGACACCAGATAGAGGGGCAACCCCTCGTTGATCTGCATGCTCGCCTGACCGAGAGCGAAGTTGTTGTTGTTGAAAGCGGCAAGTTGCATCGTGTCCTTGAGGAGGCACGGTCCAGCCGCAAACCCGGGACCTGGGAGATCGGCCGCTCGGGGGTAGTCCTCCACCACAGCTTGCCGGATTCTCTCGTAGTCGAGGCCGTAGTCATTCGCCATCATGAATAGCTGATTGGCCGCGGCGAACTTGATGTAGCGGTACGAATTGGTGAACAGCTTGGCGAGCTCTGCTTCCTCTGGCTCCACCCGAATGATGGTCTCTGTCAGGTGTCCGAAGAGATCGGCCGCCCGGCGGAAGGCGGACTCGGTGCGCGCCGCCACGATCTGAGGAAGGGATCGCAGCTCCTCCATGGCCTTGCCCTCGGCGATCCTCTCAGGGCAGAAGGCGACGTCGATCGACTTGCCGAGCCGCTCGATCAAGCGTTCGACCATGCGGGTGACGCCAGGGAACACCGTCGAACGCAGGATCAGAACCTGGCCGTCCACCAGATGGTCGGCCACCCCTTCGAGAGCAGTCACGACGGCTTGGGGATCGGGGTTGAGATGCTCGTCAACCGGAGTCCCGACCACGACGACCAGATGCTCGCTTGATCCAACGTTGGAAGGCTCCGACGAGGCCGTCACGGTGCCGTCGGCCAGTGTCGCGGTGAGGACCTCCGGCGCCCCGGGCTCGAGGTGGGGCATCTTGCCCGATCTGACCGTGTCAACCGCCGCCAGATTGGTGTCATACAAGGTCACCCGCAGCCCCGAATCGGCAAAGGCCAGGCCGAGAGGCAAACCGACATGCCCACAGCCGCCAAGCACGGTGACGTCGCTTTTCCAGGGTAGCCCCACCGGAGAAAGGCTAGCGAACCCGGTTCAGGAAGACCAACTGTGATCTTGGCCCCGGAATCACGAACCTGGACCGGAATTCACAACTCTGTGCCCGGCGTCACGAATCGGCCAGCAGGCTGGTCACCATCCCGTCGAGGATGTCGGCCTCCGACACCAGGCACTCCCCGAAGCCGAACCGACGCATGACCATGGCGAGGATCATGGCGCCGGCCACGATCACGTCCTCACGGCCGGGAACCATGCCGGTTCGACCGAGTCGGGCCTGGCGATCCTCGGCGGCCAGGGTCCGGTACCAACGCTCCGCGTCGCCAGACGACAGGACGGAATGATGAACACGGTCGCGGCTATAGGTCTCGAGTCCCAGGTTCAACGATGCCAGAGTGGTGACAGTGCCGGCCAGACCCACCAGTCGGCGGGCTTCCAGAAAACGTGGGTGATCGGCGATGGCGTCGTCCAGTGAACGGTTGACGGCTGCCTCCGCCTCGCCCAGTTCGGCCGCCGCAGACGGGTCCGAGGTCAAGTAGCGCTCCGTCACCCGCACGCAGCCGAGCTGCATGGAGACCACCGACAGCTCTGGGTCCCTCGGCCCCGAGCCCGTCACCAGCTCCGTCGAACCCCCGCCGATATCGAGCACCAGGAACGGCCCGTCGGCGAGATCGAGGTCGGCGACCGCCCCGGCCAGTGAGAGACGTCCTTCCTCGCTTCCCGTCAGGACCTCGGGCTCGAAGCCGGTGATCCGCTTGGCGGGCTCGAGGAACTCCCACCCGTTGGATGCATCGCGCACCGCCGACGTCGCCACCAACCGCCCGCCCTCCACGGCGAGATCGTCCATGATCTGGCGGTACTCCGACAACACCGCGGTGCACCGTTCGATGGCATCGGCCGAGAGCTTGCCGGTCGCGTCGACGCCCTCACCCAACCGGGTGATCCGCATGAGTCGCTCGAGGGGTCGGCCGTCACCGCCGGCCACCAGCAGCCGGGTGGAATTCGTCCCACAGTCGATGGCGGCGACAGGACCGGCCGGCTCCACGTGCTCCTTGCTACCACGCCGGCCCGAGATGGACCAGGTACGGATGGCCCGTTGCCGCCCGGAGGGTTCCGGCGGCGACAGATCGGAGTCAGGCCCGAGCCGGGGCGGTCGAGGGCCACAGGCCGATGCGTTCGGCGGCCCACTCCCCGACCGGATCCTCCCCTCCGGCCAGCCACCACGCCAGATGGGCGTGCAGGCACTTGACACCCTGTCTCGTCCCGCCGACGCCACCGGAGGGGAGCGGGCCTCGGTGGTCGGGCGCGATCAGAGCGTCCCGCTCAGCCGCGTAGCGGGCGTGGGTGTCCGCCACCTGACGGGCCGGCACCTCCGCCTCGGCCTGACGCACGCCGCCGGTCGACTCCAATCGGCTCACTGCCTCGCGCAGTGACGGGTCGACGAGCCAGTAGCGCGTGGGCATCGGGGTCCCGTCGAACAAAAACGGGGCGTTTTCAATAACGGCGGGAGCGCCATCATCGGTGCGCACGACCACCGCGAAGTCACCCGCCGGCGACCGGCCGAGCAGTCGGGACACGGCCTCGAGGTCGGCGGCGCCGGGAGCCAGTCGATCCGCCGGAGGCTCATCGGGCGACCGAGGTTCGGACTCCGCCGGCACGGGGCCCTCGGACTCCGCGCGCACGGTCACCGCCAGAATTCAAGCGTGTCGGTCACCCGCGACCAGAAGGTGGTCGGGCCCGAAGTGTGGCGCGCAAGGGGCGAACTCGAGCCGGCGGATCCCTGGACCGCCGTCGCCGAGCCACCGGCGCCGGTTGACTGTGCTGCCGACAGGTTCGGGTCGGGCGACAGATCGGGGGCGTTGGCCGGTGGCACGATCGGTTGGTTGCCAGGGTCGCCATTGGTGGCGGTCCCCGGCGTCTTCACCCCGCCGTGACCCCCGGGTGGGAGCACGTCATAGAGGGTCTGACCGGGTGATACCAGCTGGTAGCGCTCACGGGCCAGGTGCTGGATGGCGGCCGGGGAAGTCAATTGTCGCTGTACCTCGGCCAGGGTCCGATTGGTGCGCTGCAGGTGGTTGAGCTGCGCGGCAGCCGCCGCCAGCTGGTGGCGCTGCGAGAGCAGCCCCGCCAACGGGAAGCTGGTGGCCAGCAACACGAGGGCCAAGAGTGCGGCGGCAACAATCGGGACCCGGTGCCTGCGGACAGTCGAGGTCGATCGGGCCGGTTCCGGCTTCGAGGTATCGGCCTTGGCACGGCCGATGGAACCGAGTCCGGCCCGCTTCCTTGGCGGCGATGCACGCTTGGCGCCCTCGGCCGTGCTGGTCGAGGTGGCCGGCCGACCGGCCGATGGCGCAGCTCTCGGCGGCCGCTTCGCGTTCGACGCGTTCTTGGACGGCTTCGGCTTGGAGGTGCCACCGGCCGAGAACTTGGGTGCGCCGCGGGCCGCTGGCCTTCCGCCCGAGGTGGTGCCGGTATGCCCCGACGACTGGGGGGCCCGCGACGACCTGGGGGCCCCGGACGACCGGGGGGCCGGGGACGACCGGGGGGCCCGCGATGACCTGGAGGAGCCGGTGGAGACGCTCCGGCTCTTCGAGTGGGCTCCCCGGCTCACGGTGGCGACCCCCACGCGGACAGAGACTCGCCGCCGCGGTAGGCGGCCGACTCGCCGAGGGTCTCCTCAATGCGCAGCAGTTGGTTGAACTTGGCCACTCGGTCGGACCGGGCTGGGGCACCGGCCTTGATCTGCCCGCAGTTGCTGGCGACCGACAGGTCGGCGATGGAGGTGTCCTCGGTCTCGCCCGAGCGGTGAGACATCACGCAGGCGTACGAGGACCGGGTGGCGAGCGACATGGTGCCGAACGTCTCGGTCAGGGTGCCGATCTGGTTGACCTTGATCAGGATGGCGTTGGCCGTCCCGGCTTCGATGCCACGGCGAAGTCGCTCCTCGCTGGTCACGAACAGGTCGTCGCCGACGAGCTGGACACGCTGGCCGAGTGCCCGGGTGAGGGCGGCCCAGCCCTCCCAGTCGTCCTCGGCCATGGCATCCTCGACCGACACGATGGGGTAACGACCGACCAGGTCGACCCAGTACTGGACCATCTCGGCGGGCGACAGGATCCGTCCCTCACCTGCCAGCACGTAGCTGCCGTCCTTGTACAGCTCGCTGCTGGCCGGGTCCATGGCGATGGCGATGTCGTCACCCGGGATACGCCCGGCTGCCTCGATGGCCTCGACCAGGATCCGGATGGCATCCTCGTTGGAGGGGAGATCGGGGGCGAAACCCCCCTCGTCTCCGACCGTGGTGGACAGACCGCGCACTCGCAACACCTGGGCCAGCGCGTGGTACGTCTCGGTCCCCCACCGCAACGCCTCGGAGAACGAGGCCGCCCCGGTCGGCATGATCATGAACTCTTGGAGATCGATGGAGTTATCGGCATGGAGGCCCCCATTGATCACGTTCATCATGGGAACGGGCAGCACGTGGGCGTCGGAGCCGCCGGCATACCGGAACAGGGGCAGCCCCAGCTCGGCCGCGGCGGACTTGGCGGTAGCCAGGGAGACACCCAGGATGGCGTTGGCTCCCAGACGAGCCTTGTTCGGCGTGCCGTCGGCGTCGATCATGGCCAGGTCCACGGCCCGCTGGTCGAGGCCCTCCATCCCATCGAGCAGGTCGGCGATCTCGACGTTCACGTTGGCCACCGCGCCGAGGACGCCCTTGCCGCGGTAGCGCTCGTCCCCGTCGCGGAGCTCGACGGCCTCGAACCTCCCGGTGGAGGCACCCGAGGGCACGATGGCCCGCCCGACCGCCCCCGACTCGAGGACGACCTCGACTTCGACGGTGGGATTGCCGCGGGAATCGAGGACCTCACGGCCGATGACCTGTTCGATGGCGCTCACAGTTGGCAGTCGCTCCTGTTGCCGGTGAGGGAAGAAACTACCACCCGGAACCTCACGGACCTGGGAATTCTCCCGGTCACCGCGTGGGTGGTGGACCGCTGGAGCCGAATTGCCCGCCTCTCAACCGTGCGCTTCTCAACCGTGCGCTTCTCAACCGTGCGCTTCGACCGACTTCCGGAACGCGGCGTCCCGGGCCCGCAGTGCGGTCTCCGCGTCAACCCCGAGGGACCGCGCCACATTGACCACCGAGAACAACAGGCTGCCGAGCTCGCCGGCCTTGTCCGCCCGGCCATCCGCTCCGTCCGCGCCATCATGGCCGACCGGACCGCGGACCGCCTTCTCGAGCCTGGCCACAGTGTCGGCCATCTTCACCGCCTCGTCGGCCACGCTCGGGAGCACCATCCCGACGGCCAGGGCCTTTCGCTGCAACTTGGCCGCCAGAGCCAAGGCGGGCAGCGCCTCGGGAATGCCCTCGGTCACGCTCGTCCGGCTCTTCTCGGACAGCTTCCGCACCTCCCAGTTGGCCATCACCTCCCCCGCCGTTTGCGCCTCTGCGTCCCCGAACACATGGGGATGCCGGGAGACGAGCTTGTCGTGCACGCCACGCGCCACGTCGGCCAGGGTGAACCGCCCCGCCTCGGCGGCCAGCCGGGCGTGGAAGTAGACCTGGAAGAGGAGGTCGCCGAGTTCCTCTTCCAAGTGGGCCACGGCGGGTTCCCCGGCCTCGGTGGGTCGGTGGCCGTCGGCGTCCGGTTCGCCACCCCGGATGGCGGCACTGCCGGGTCCGGAGCCGGCCGCGTCCATCGCAGTCACCGCGTCAATGGCCTCGAGGACCTCGTAGGCCTCCTCGAGCAGGTGGCGTGCCAGCGAGCCGTGGGTCTGCTCGCGGTCCCACGGGCAGCGCTCGCGGAGCGTATGGACCAGTTCATCGAGCCGCACCAGTTCCGCGGCGAGGGGTGCGGCGAATCGCGGGACCCAGAGGGAGGTCAGGTGATCGGGGACGAACGAGCGATCGAGCTCGTCCCAGTCCAGCTCCCATAGCCGTTCGTCGTCGAGCCCGAGGTGCCAGAGCACGGTGAGTCGAGGACGGTCGGCCTGATCCGCCGCCAGCTTGATACCGGACAGGACACCCTGGCTCCAGCACTGCGCAACCAGGAGGGGCCCCCGCTCCCCCGCGGCTTCGATGGCGAAGGACTCGCCGTCGACCAGTCGGACCCCGGCTTCCACCGGGTCGATGCCGAGGCGGGCGCAGGCCACGTCGAGAAAGGACACGGCCGGATGGATGTGCACGGGCACCTCCCCGGCCAGCACGGCAGCGTGTCTGGTGAGCTCGGCGACAGAGGACTCCGCCACCATCGGCGATCCGGGCACGGCGTAAACCACGGGACCCGACCGCTTCGCCTCGGCGACCAGATCGTCGGCCATGGACGCATAGACACCTTCGAGGGTCTCTGCGTCCTCATAGTGGTGATCGAACGTCCTCGCCGCCGGAGCCACCTCGGCCGACGGGTGCCGGCCGGTGCGCAGGATCACCACCGGGCCACGACGGAGGAGCTCGAGGGTGTCGACGGTGACGAGACCGGGACCGCCCGGGCCGAGACCCACGACGTCGATCTGTGGGGTCACCGGCTCACCGCGTGCCATGTCGGCGGTGACGGGTCAGCTCCCGTTTTGTGCGGCAGAAGGAGCGGAGGCTCCCGCCGAGCCGGCGCCGCCGGAACCGGCAGAACCAGGAGCGAGGCCGGTAGGCACGCCGGCCGACGAAGCCGCCGGCAGCAGGTAGGCATCCGGCGGCCCGTGCGGCGGGACGATGGTGAGCCCCTTCCACGTCCCGTACTTGGGGTCGACCGAGATGTCAGAACGACGGGCGAATCCCACGACCTCGTTGTTGACCCGGTTGAGGTTGCCGGTGGTCCGCAACAGCTCTTCACGGACCACCGATTTGGCCGCAGCCAGCGGCTCGACCGACTGGCTGGTGACCTCGTAGATGACCCAGCGCCCCGTGCTCTGGTCCTGGGTGGGGCCGATGGGCTGTCCCGCCGGCACGTTCTGCATCTGAAGGGCCTGCTCCACCTGGGTGTGGGTGAAGCTGCAGCCCAGCGCTCCACCGGCGGGCGCGCTCTGGGTGTCGAGAGAATTGGCCTTGGCCACCGAAGCAAAGGAAGCCCCGGCGTTCAGCTGGGCCACCAACTGCTGGGCGTGGGCCTGGGTGTCGGTGGATATGTCGCTCACGCAGTCGGCGGTGAACTGGGCCTGGTTGGCGGCGTAGTACTGCGCCACGGCGGCATCCGAGAGATCGGCCCCCATGGCCAGGAGCTTTTCGTCCACCGCTTCGTTGCGCACCTGCTCGTCCCGGATCGAGGCGGGGAGGCTGGCGAGGAGGTGCGCCCCGGTGACAGCCCCACCGCTGGCGTCCTGGCACACCGAGGGCGTGCCCGAGGCGGCCGACTGCTGGACAGCCGAGCTGGTCTCGCCATCCAGGGTGGCTTCGAAGTCGGACTTGGCCTTGGCCAGGTCGTCGGCGGAGACGGTGACCCCCCTGGATGCCGCGTACTGCCCGACCAGCAGGTCGCCGACCTGGGTCTTGAGCACCGCGTCGGTGAAGGTCATGGTGAATGTTCCCGACCCGCCCGCCCCCTGGGTGGCTTGGGTGGTGAGCTGTGGGTTCTCCAGCTGCAGGAGGCAGCCTCCGGCGCCGGTCGTCTCGAACGTGGAGAGCTGGGTGTTGAGCGCGCCGGCCGATATCGTCGTGCCGTTGGCGGTAGCGGCCGGCGGGGTGACGTCGCAGGCAGAAACCAGCGCGCCCGCCGCGATGAGGGCGAGGGCCGCGGCCCCGGGTACTCGGCGGATCACGGACGGCGATGCTAGTGGGCAGGACTCGAGTCGCGACATCGACCGATCGCGGCAGGGGCTGGGCCGGCTGGGCCGGCCTTCAGCCCGCCGGCGTCTCGTCCGGGAGCAATTCGCGGAGCAGCGCCACCAGGCCGGGGGCATACGCTCCGAGCCGGGAGGGATCCAGCGGGACGAGGATCCGATGAAGGTCGGGCTGGTAGGTGGCCCCCGGGGCCAGCCGTCGCAGGCGGATCTCGGCCGAGGCGGGCAGGGTGACCGGCGACAGCTTGGCCGTCGCCTTCGGGCCGCTCCCGACGGTCTGTCCGGACGGGGCCATGCCGCGCCCGGGTTGGCTCACCGACACATCGGTGACGCCCAGCCGGAGGCATTCGACCCGTAGCCGGGCCACATCGAGCAGGGCGGCGGCGGGGGCGGGCAGCGGTCCGAAGCGGTCCTCCCATTCTGTGCGCACGTCATCCACTTCGTCCTCGGTGCGCACCCCGGTCAGGCGGCGGTACGCCTCGAGGCGGACGTCCTCGGCCTCGACGTAGGCCGGCGGAAGGTGGGCGGCGTCGGGCAGATCGAGGGACAGCTCGATCGGCCGGGGCCGGGGTTCGCCCTTGAGCTCCGATACCGCCTCGGAGACCATCTGGACGTAGAGGTCGTAGCCGACCGCGGCGATGTGGCCGGACTGGTCGCGTCCGAGCAGGTTCCCCGCCCCCCGGATCTGCAGATCGCGGAGGGCGATCTTGAATCCCGAGCCGAGCTCGGTGTGGTCGCCGATGGTCCGCAGGCGCTCGTAGGCCTGCTCGGTGAGGACCCGGTCGATCGGGTGGAACAGGTAGGCATAGGCCCGCTGGCCGGCGCGGCCGACGCGACCCCGCAATTGGTGGAGCTGGCCGAGCCCCAACAGGTCGGCCCGGTCGACCACCAGGGTGTTGACCGTCGGCATGTCGATGCCCGATTCGATGATGGTGGTGCAGACCAGGACGTCGTAGGCACCCTCCCAGAAGTCGAGCACCACCTTCTCGAGCGAACCCTCGTCCATCTGGCCGTGGGCGATCGCCACCCGAGCCTCGGGGGCCATGTGTCGCACCCGCTTGGCGACGGCGTCGATGTCGCGGACCCGGTTGTGCACGTAGAACACCTGCCCCTCGCGGAGGAGTTCGCGCCGGATGGCCTCGGAGGCGGCGCCCTCGTCGAGCTCTCCGACGTGGGTCAGGATGGGCCGGCGGGCCGCCGGCGGTGTGTTGACCATGGACAGGTCGCGGATACCGGTCAGGGCCATCTCGAGGGTGCGCGGGATGGGGCTGGCCGTGAGGGTGAGCACGTCGATCCCGTCGGCCAGGGCCTTGATCGACTCCTTGTGACTGACCCCGAAACGTTGCTCCTCGTCCACCACCAGCAGGCCTAGCTTGGCGAAGGTGACGTCGGCGGCCAGCAGCCGGTGCGTGCCGACCACCACGTCCACCGAGCCATCAGCGAGCCCGTCCAGTACCGACTTGGCCTGGGCGTTGGTCAGGAACCGGCTGAGCAGCTCCACCTTCACCGGGAACGGGGCGTACCGGTCGGCAAAGGTCTGGACGTGCTGGCTGGCCAGGAGCGTGGTGGGCACCAGGACCGCGGCCTGGTACCCGTCCTGGACGGCCTTGAAGGCGGCCCGGATGGCCACCTCGGTCTTGCCGAAACCGACGTCGCCGCAGACCAGACGGTCCATCGGTGCGGGCTGCTCCATGTCGGCCTTCACGTCTTCGATGGCCCGCAACTGGTCGGCCGTCTCGACGTAGGGGAACGAGGATTCGAGCTCGGCCTGCCACGGGGTGTCGGGTCCGAAGGCGTGACCCTCGACCTGGAGCCGGCGGCGGTATAGCGCCACCAGCTCCTCGGCGATCTCGTGGACCGCGGCCCGGGCCTTGGAGCGGGCCCGCTGCCACTCGGAACCACCCAGCCGGCTGACCGTCGGCGAGTCGCCGCCGGCATAGGGAGTGAGGAGCTCGATCTGGTCGGTCGGCAGGTAGAGCCGGTCCCCACCCCGGTACTCGAGCAACAGGTAGTCGCGGGTGGCGCCGCCCATCGTCCGGGTGACCATGCCGCCGTAGACGGCCACGCCGTGCTGGCGGTGGACCACATAGCTGCCCGGGGCCAAGTCGTCGAAGAACCCGTCGACCGGGCGGGCGCGGGTCCGCGCCCGCCGGTGCGGGCTGCGCCGGCCGGTGACGTCGGACTCAGCCAGTACCGCCACCCGCGCGCCGGGCAGGACGAAACCCCGGTCCAAGGCGGCCACCACGATGCGAGCTCCGGGCGCGGCGAGGTCGGAGGCCAGGTCCCGCGACCCGACCGTCTCCGGCTCCGGTGCCACCGGGACCACCGGGACAGAGATCCCCTCCTCGGCCAGGATGCCCGACAGGCGCTCCGCGCCCCCGGGAGTGGACGAGCACAGCACCACGGCGTAGCCCGACTCCACCAGGGCCGAGACCTGGCCGGCCAGCCTCGACCCGTCTCCCAGGATCGGCTCCCAGCCCCGGCTCTCTACCAGGGGGACGTCCGGACTCTCGGCGGTGGGCACCAACGAGACCACGCCGGCGCTGGTCTCGGCCAGCATGCGGTCGAAGCCGACATGCAGGCGCGGGGCGTCGACTCCGGTCTCGAGGCCCCACGTCGAGGCCAGCGCGCCGGCCAGGGCCGACTCCTCGTCCAACAACTCCGCGGCGCGATCGCGGACCCGCCGCGGTTCGACCAGCACGATGAGCGCATCGTCCCCCAACAGGTCGGTGACCAGCTCCTCGACGTCGGTCAGCCACGGGAGCCACGACTCCATCCCGTCGAACTGGTCGCCGTCGGCCAGGCGCTCCCACTGGTGGCGACCCCACGGGGCCGTCCCGACCAGCTGAGCGGCCCGCTTCTGCATCGTCTCGTCGGTCACCAGCTCACGGCAACCGAACAGCTCGACCCGTGCGAGGTCACCGGTCGAACGCTGATCGGCGACGTCGAACCGGGTGAGCCGGTCGACCTCGTCCCCCCACAGGTCGATGCGCACCGGCTCCTCGGCGGTCGAGGGAAACACGTCGACGATGCCACCCCGCACGGCCAACTCGCCTCGATGCTCGACGATCGACTCGCGCCGGTATCCCATGCCGACCAAACCGGCCACCAGCTCCTCGCCCTCGATGCGGTCGCCCTTGACCACCACCACGGGACGTGCGGCCGTACGGAACGGTCCGAGGCGTTGGAGCACCGCCTTGACCGGGGCGACCACGATCGGCGGTGGGTTGTCCGACCCCGACAGCTGCCAGAGGAGCCGCAGGCGGTTCCCCATGGTCGAGACCTCGGGGCTCACCCGCTCGAAGGGGAGCGTCTCCCAGGCCGGGAACACCTCGACCGGCGCGGGGTGGTCCTCCGACCCCGAAGTCGCGCGACCTGCGTCGACGAACGCCTCGAGATCGTGGGCCAGCTGATCGGCGGACGTACCGGTCGGCGTGATCACGAGCACGGGTCGCCGTGCGCTCAGACGGACCAGGCCGGCCAGCACGAACGCCTGGGCCGGTGACGCCACCGCCAGGGTCGCGCCGGGCGCTCCGACGACGCGGGTCATGGCCGGTTCGTCGCGTAGCAAGGAGGGAAGCGAGCGGAGGCTCACCGGGTCAGGGTAGCTGGCGTACCCTCACGGCCTGCCGCCCGGCGAGGCCTCGGCCGCGGCTTCGTCGATGGCATCGACCACCACGAGGCGAGGAGCAGCCTGGGGCCCACGCCCCGACCGAGCAGGACGGCCGGGCGAAGGCGATTCAGCCGGCGCCGTTCACCCGGGTCATGGCCATGGCGACGCCCTCAGTCACGATCAGCTCCACCGCGTCGGCGGCCTCCACTACCGCGGCGGCCAGCACCTCGCGTTCGGCGGCACCGGGACGCTTCAGCACATAGTCGGCCCCGGGCTGACGACCGGGCGGCTTCCCGATACCGACCCGTACGCGGAGGTAGTCGTGGGTGTGGAGGTGGCTGTCGATCGACTTGAGCCCGTTGTTGCCCGCCGAGCCGCCGCCGGACTTGATCTTGAGCCGTCCGGATGGGAGATCCAGCTCGTCGTGGACGACGATGAGCCTCGACGAGAGTCCGCCCGCAACGCCTCCCTCCCCGCCGGTCCGATGGGTCGCAGCGTCGTCGCCACCCTGGCCATCGATACCCGCCCGGCGGACGAGCGGCGCCACGGCCCGGCCCGACTCGTTCATATACGTCTCGGGGACGGCGAGCAGCACCCGGTGCCCACCCAGCTCCACCTGGCCGGCGGCGGCGTGAAGTCCCTTCTCGGAACGCAGACGACCCCCGTGGCGCTGGGCGAGCAGCGAGACCGCCTCAGCCCCCAGGTTGTGGCGCGTCCCGGCCAGCTCTGGCCCGGGGTTGCCCAGCCCGACGACCAGGAAATCGGCGACGGTGCCGGTGCGGCGACCGGCGGCCCGCCGTCGGAACAGGGCCTACTCCTCAGAGGACGCGGACTCGGACGAGGTGGACTCGCCGGCCGTTTCGGACGGGGCTTCCGCGGCACCCTCGGCTGCGACGCCCTCCTCGGCGGCCACCTCGGCTGCTTCCTCCTCCTCGCTGATCTGCACCCGCGGCGGCTGGCCGGCCACAACCGTCGCTTCGAGGTCGGTCTCGAGCTCGACCCCCGCCGGGATGGCGAGGTCGGAGACGTGCAGGGAGCCGCCGATGGTCAGCTCGGAGATGTCGATGTCGACCGAGGGCGGGATGTCGGCCGGACGGGCCTTGATCTGCAAGGTGAACAGCTGCTGGTCGACCACGCCGTCCCCGTGCTGCACCTCGATGGCCTCGCCGACCAGGTTGATGGGGATCTCCGCGGTGATCACCTCGTCGCGCCGGACGATCAGGAAGTCGACGTGGCTCACCGTGTTGCGCACCGGGTGGCGCTGGATGTCCCGGGCCAGCGTGAGGTAGTTGGAACCGTCGACCTCGAGCGAGAGCAGGGTGTTGAGCCCAGCCTCACCCGACAGGGCGACCTGGAAGTCGCGGGCCCCGACGGCCACCGGGATGGGGTCGGCGCCGTGCCCGTAGACCACCGCGGGGATCCACCCCTTCGACCGCAGGCGTCGGGTGGAGCGGGTTCCGGTGTCGCGCCCGGACCGGGCGGCGAGGGTGACTTCGGGCATGCGCGAACTCCTCAGGAGAGGCTGGAACAGAACTGGCCACGGCGGTGGCGTCGCCCGGCCGTCTCCATGACCGCGACCCACCACTCCGGCTGACGGCCCACCATGATAGACGAGCCCCTCGTGGGCGAACCACCAGGGTTCGGAGGCGGCTCAGCTCGGAGCGTGGGCGATCGGGCGCTGGCCGTCCGGGGTCAGCACCACGATGCCGTCGGGTGAGCCCACGGGCGCGGACCCGGTCCCGAACACCAGGGCGTCACCCACGGTTGCGATGCCTGACCAGCACGTGGTCCGGATGGGCGCCAGGTCGAGCAGCGCACCGGTGGCCGCCGCCCGGACCTGCACCGCCGGGCTGAGGGCGGGACAGTTGAAGGTCATCCCGCCGGCGACGGTGGTAGCCCCGAAGGACGCCGCATGGGAGGCCTGCCACAGCACGTGTCCGCGGGCGGCATCGAACGCGTGCACCGACGGCTCCTGGTCAGAGGTGTCGCGAGGGTTGCCGGGGTCACAATGGACCTGGCTTCCGTGTTCGAAGCGCCCGAAATCACCGAGCGAGGTGGAGCCGTACACATGGCGGCCGTCATAGGCGGCGGTGGCGACGAATCCGCCGGAGAACCCCCCGAAGACCACGTTGGTCGACCAGCGGAGCCGGCCGGAAGCCGGATCGAGGGAGTAGTAGGTGCCGTCCTTCGAACCGACCCCGAGAAACGTGGCCGCTCCGCCGGCACCGAGCCCGGCGTTGGGCGTGGCCCCGAAGTCGGTGTCGCACTGATTGTCGGGCTGGACGGGCCGGTACCTCCAGGCCAGCGTGCCGGTGGCAATGTGGAGGGCGAACACCGACTCCGACGTCGGTGGCGGATCGGCGAAGTTGCAGTCGGCGCTGTCGAACACCACGAGACCGGCAGCGGGCAGCACCGTTCCCGACGACCAGACGTTCCCGCAGCCGTCGTTCAGGATGTGTCCGGCGGAGTCGACGTCGTCCTGGTACTCCCAGATCGGGGCGCCGGTGGCCAGCGAAGCGCTCACCACGTACCCCCGGGAGTTCTTCTGCCCGTCGGTGTCCACCCCGAAGAGCACCGACCCACCGACGACCACTGGGGACGAGAAGATGCGGGTACCGTCGTGGTTGGGGTCCGGTGGGGACTCGGGACGGCCGGTGTAGTCGTGCTCCCAGTACAGCTGCCCGGTATGGGCGTTGAGGGCATACAGCGTGTAGCCGCCAGCGAAGATCACGAGGTCGGGCCGGGTTGGGCCGCGCTGACCGGAGACATGCGTCGCCCCGGGCTGGAACCACGCCGACGAGGTCACGAGCCCGCCGTCGGACGTCGCGTCGCGGGGTTGCTGCCCCGGGTAGGGGGTGACCGCGTCCTGCGCCTGCAGCTGGTATTTCCAGCGCAGCGCACCAGTTTCGAGGTCGACGGCGTAGAACCATCCGTCCCACGATCCGACAAACACCGTACCGCCCACCACCGTCGGCGTGGCGGTCACTGCGTCGCCGGTGGGGAACGTCCACGCCTTCGACAGCGACTTCACCGTCTTCGGGGTGAGCAGGGTTGTGCCGTGACCGGTGTGCTCGGCATCGTGGGCGTAGGTGGGCCACTCCCAAGAGGGCACCGCCGTGCCGGCGGCCACACCGACGGAGCCCGCAGTCGGGGTGTCGGCCGGGGCGGCCGGGGCCGCGGTGGAGCCGCACCCGGCCGAGATGGCGGCCAGGCCACCCACCACCGTCGTCACCAAGGCGGTCCGGCGGCCACCCTCCGGGCGCCGGGACCACAATCGGCAGCGCGCGAAGGCGAGCTTCAATGACCGAAGCCGGCGGTGGCCGGCGCGGTGGTGTAGGGCCCGTGACCGTGCTCGGGGTTCTCCGACGGACCGGATGAGGGCGGCTTGACGGTTCCCTGTGGGTAGGGACAGTTCTGGTAGGCCGGGACGCACACGGTCACGCTCGTCGGGAAGTCGAATCCCCCGATGACCGTCGTCGGGGCGCTCGGCTGACCGTTGGTGAAGGTCACCTGCATGACCCGGCCGCCGTAGTTGGTGGGGCCGCACTGGGTCAGCTGGTTGTTCTTGCAGGAGATGTGGATGTCGACGAAATACAGGGTGCCGTCGGGGGCGAAGGCCATACCGAACGGGTTGTAGCCGCCCGGGTTCTGGCCCAGTTGGGCGATGGTCTCGCCGGGGATGGTGGGGTGGCCGGCCACGGGCGCACCGTTCTGGTCCACCCACAGGATCGAGGGGTTCCCGAAATAGCTGCTGATGGCGAAGCAGTCACACGTCGGGTCCTTGGCGATGCCGGCCGGGAAGGGCATGGTGGTGCCGTTCCCCTGGAAGAAGACGGACGTCTTGAGCTGCCCGGCCGGATACTGGTTGCCGGGGCAGTCGGACGCGCCGGCCGGAAGGCTGGTGTGGTCGATCCGGACGACGCTCTGCGAGCCGGCGACCGGCATCAGCACGTCCCCGTTGGCGGCCAGGGCCAGCATGCCAGGCTGGCTCAACCCGCCTGTCCCGTCCACATGGTGGGGACCGGTGCCACCGGCGGTCGGGCCGGTCAGGATGCAGGCCTGTTTGTAGGACGGGGCGAACCACTCGACCAGGCGCCCGTCGCTCGGCGGGGGGAACGAGCCCTGGGCCGTGGCGATGTCGTCGGCCAGCAGATTGCCGTGCTGGTCGAAGACGCAACCGGTGTAGGTGCTGGACGAGTTGAACGAACCGTCAGGGGCGCGTGGAGAGTCTCCGCCGACGGTCTGACCGGCGTACTTGTAGGGACCGGGTATGTACAGGGTCTGACCGCTGAAGGACCCGTTCGGCCGATCGAGCTCCTCGCCGATGGGTGGCTGCTTGTAGGGAAGCAGGCTCCCGGGGTTGTCCTGGTTCGGCTGGGTCGGGTCGTAGCCGCCGACGAACCGAGCCGAGCCGTCGGGCAGGACGCACACCTGACCGTTGAGGTCCCACGGTGGCAGCAGGATGCCCTTTTGCCCCGAGGGCATCGAGAGGAAGTCGACCTCCTCGTTCTGGTCCCAGTAGACCAGATAGGCCGGGCGCTTGGACGCGGCCATCGCCGAGGTGCCCGTGCCGCCCACCGCCGTCGTGCTCGTCGTCGAGGTGTCACTCGACGAGCAGGCCGCCACCAGGCCGACCACCAGGACGAGCAGGGACAGGACCCCGAGAGTCGGGCGGTTGCCGCGCATTGTTCCCCCTATCGATCCCGGAGGGGTGCCCAGTGCCACCGGTCCGGGTGGCGCCATTATCGCCACCGCCGGGGCCGAGGTCAACGAGCGTTTGTTCGGGTCTGCCCGGGTCGCCGGCGTCGGAGCCGGTCGGGAAGATCAGGCCAGGTTCTCGCCGCCGAAGATCTCCGACACCGAGGTGTCCTCGAACACCGCGTCGATGGCGTCGGAGATGAGTTTGGCCACCGAGAGGACCTCCAGCTTGTCGAAGCGCCGGTCCGGTGGGATGGGCAGGGTGTTGGTCACCACCACCTTGGTCAGGGCCGAGTTCTTGAGCCGGTCGACAGCCGCATCGGAGAGCACGGCGTGGGTGGCCATGCACCACACCTCCGCCGCACCCCGCTCGGCCAGGAGGTCCGCGGCGGCGACGATGGTGCCCGCCGTGTCGATCATGTCGTCGATGAGGACGCACTGGCGGCCGTCCACCTCACCGACGACGTGCAGGGCCTCGACCTGGTTGGCCGCACCCCGCAGCCTCCGCTTGTGCACCACGGCCAGATCCGAGGTGAGGTGCTGGCTGAAGCGTTCGGCAACCTTCACTCGGCCGGCGTCTGGAGCCACCACCACCAGCTCGTCGCTCCGTTGACTGCGCAGGTAGTCGACGAGCACCGGGGCTGCGGTCAGATGGTCGAAGGGCACGTCGAAGAAACCCTGGATCTGTCCGGAATGCAGGTCGACGCTCACCACCCGGTCGGCGCCGGCCACCGACAGCATGTCCGCGACAAGCTTGGCGGTGATCGGCTCACGGCCGGTGGCCTTGCGGTCCTGCCGCGAATAGCCGTAGTAGGGACAGACGGCGGTGATCCGCTTGGCCGACGCGCGTTTGGCTGCGTCGATCATGATGAGGTGTTCCATCAGCGAGTCGTTGACCGGACCGCAGTGGGTCTGGATGATGAAGACGTCACTGCCGCGAATCGACGAGTCGAACCGGCAATGGATCTCGCCATTGGCGAATTCGCGGAGGTTTGCCTCGCCGAGTTCCACGCCCAGCTGGTCGGCCACGTCGCGGGCCAACTCGGGGTGGGAGCGCCCCGACACCAGCTCGAGACGGCGCCGAGGCGTGAACTCCATGGCCACGACGCTACCGCGCCCCGCCGTCGCCGTCGGCGTCGCCGTCCGGGCCTGGCGGGCTCGGGACGTCCGGACCCGGGCCGGGCCCGACGGATGCACCGGGGGGTACCTCGGACCCTTCCTCGAGCACGGCGAACGGGCCCACCCGGGCATTGGCGCCGATCGATGACCGACGGCACACGCTCAACGCCACCGTGGCACTGTCGCCCACCACCGTGTCGACCAGATGGCTGTGGGGACCGATCTCGGCGTGCGAACCGATGACACAAGCCCCCTGCAGGATGACCCCGGGCAGCAGGACCACGTCCGGCTGCAGTTCGACGTCGACATCCACGTAGGTGCGCTCGGGGTCCCACATGGTCACGCCCCGGCGCATCCAACGCTCGTTGATCCGGTCTCGCAGCTCGGCTTCGGCTACCGCCAACTGGGCCCGGTCGTTCACTCCGGCCACCTCCATGGTGTCGCCGACGACCAATGAGCCGACCCGGTGACCGGCTTCATAGAGCACCTCGACGACGTCGGTCAGGTAGTACTCGCCCTGGGCGTTGGCCGGGCTCAGGCGCCGCAGGGCCGGGGCCAGCACGCTGCGACGGAAACAGTAGATCGAGGTGTTCACCTCGATGACATCCAGCTCCTCGCCAGAGGCATCGCCGTCCTCGACCACCCGGGCCACCAGGTCGTCGCGGCCCCGCACCACCCGGCCGTAGCCGGTGGGGTCGTCGAGCTGGGCGGTCAGCAGGGTGGCGGCCGCGTCGGTGGCGCGGTGCCGTTGGACGAGGGCGGCCAGCGTGGCCGGCCGGAGCAGTGGCGTGTCACCGGGGAGGACCACCACGTCTCCATCGTCATCCGCGTCGTCGTCGGGCACGCCGGTCAGCGCCACCGACATGGCGTCGCCGGTCCCACGCGGCTCGGGCTGCTCGACGAACTCGATCGACATCCCGGCCGGAGCGTGCTCGATGAGCGTCTTCGATACCCACTCCGCCCGGTGCCCGACCACGACCACCACCCGGTGGACCGACAGCTCGGCCAGCGCGTCCAGCACGTGCAGCACCATCGGCCGACCACACAGGCGGTGCAGCGGCTTGGGCCGGGCCGAGCGCATGCGGGTACCTACACCGGCGGCCATGACCACTGCGGAGAGGGGGCGGCCGGGCGGGCGGGCGGGAATGGACCCCGGGTCGGGGCGCGGACCGGCCCGGGTCGTCCCCTGTCGAGGGGCGCGGATCACCACCATCGGCCTCCACCGTCGTGGGCCCGGCGCTCGCGGTCCCGGCCTCGGTGCGGAGTCTCGGTCACGGCGCCTATTCTTCCCACGTTGGCGCGGGCAATGCGACCCGCCCGACCGCGCCGGCTCCGAACGGCCTGCGCCTACGCCCGAATGCCCGTCCTCACCACCACCATCGACCCGAACTCGGACGTCTTCCGAGCCAACCAACGCGCGCTGTCGGAGGCGCTCGCTGAGGTAGACGAACAGCTCGCCGCGGCGCGAGCGGGCGGTGGCGAGCGGTATGTCACTCGGCACAAGGAGCGGGGGAAGCTGCTGGCCCGGGAGCGCATTGAGCTCCTGCTCGATCCCGACAGCGCTTTCCTGGAGCTGGGTGCCCTGGCCGGTTGGGGAACCGAGTACGCGGTCGGGGCGTCGTCGGTGACCGGTATCGGCGTGGTCGAGGGCGTCGAGTGCCTCATCTCCGCCCACGACCCCACGGTTCGGGGTGGGGCTATGAACCCGTATTCCTTTCGCAAAGGGGCCCGCGCCGCGGACATCGCCCGGGCGAATCGCTTGCCGGTGGTCAACCTGGTCGAGTCGGGCGGCGCCGATCTGCCCGCCCAGGCGGAACTGTTCATCCCGGGCGGACGGGCATTCCGGGACCTCACCCGCAGCTCGGCGGCGGCCGTCCCCACCGTGGCGCTGGTGTTCGGCAACTCGACCGCCGGAGGCGCGTACGTCCCGGGCATGAGCGACTACATCGTGATGATCGAGCAGCGGTCCAAGGTCTTCCTGGGTGGCCCGCCGCTGGTCAAGATGGCCACGGGGGAGGAGTCGACCGACGAGGAACTGGGCGGGGCCTCGATGCACGCCCGGGTCTCCGGACTCGCCGACTACCTGGCCGTCGACGAGGTCGACGCCATCAGGCTCGGGCGCCAAATTGTGAGTCGGCTCAATTATCGCAAGCGCGGGCCCGGGCCGACCGAACCGGCCGACGAGCCGCTCCACGACCCGTCCGAGCTCCTCGGCATCGCCTCGGCCGACCCCAAGGTGCCTTTCGACCCGTGCGAGGTGCTGGCCCGGGTGGTCGACGGCTCGCGCTTCGACGAGTTCAAACCGCTCTACGGCTCCAGCCTGGTCACCGGCTGGGCCTCGATCCACGGCTACCCGGTCGGCATCCTGGCCAACCACCGCGGCGTGTTGTTCTCCGAGGAGTCCCACAAGGCCACCCAATTCATCCAGCTGGCCAACCAGATCGACGTTCCGCTGGTCTTCCTGCAGAACACCACGGGCTACATGGTCGGCAAGGACTACGAACAGGCGGGGATCATCAAGCACGGCGCCATGATGATCAATGCCGTGTCGAACTCTTCGGTTCCCCATCTGACCCTCAATATCGGCGCGTCCTACGGCGCCGGCAACTACGGCATGTGCGGCCGGGCCTACGACCCCCGCTTCCTGTTCGCCTGGCCGAACGCCCGCTCGGCGGTGATGGGGCCGGCCCAGTTGGCCGGGGTCCTGTCCATCGTCAACCGTCAGTCGGCCGCGGCGCGGGGGGTCCCCTTCGACGAGGAGGCCGACACGACGATGCGCGAGCTGGTGGAAGCCCAGATCGAGGCGGAGTCCCTGCCGCTCTTCCTCAGTGCCCGCCTCTACGACGACGGGATCATCGACCCCCGGGACACCCGGACCGTCCTCGGCGTGTGCCTGTCGGTCATCGACAACCAACCCATCCGGGGAACACGCGGCTATGGCGTGTTCCGCCCTTGAGCCGCGGTCACGCCATGAGCACGGAGACCTCTACCCAGGGCATCACCACCGTGCTGGTGGCCAACCGGGGCGAGATCGCCCGTCGCATCATGAGGACGGCCCGGGCCATGGGCATCGGCACCGTGGCCGTCTACTCGGACGCCGACCGCACGAGCCCTCATGTGGAGGAGGCGGACCTGGCCGTTCGGCTGCCGGGGGTGTCCCCTGGCGACACCTACCTGCGATCGGACCTCCTACTCGACGCGGCGGCGCGGGCCTCAGCCGACGCCCTCCACCCGGGCTACGGCTTCCTGTCCGAGTCGGGTGACTTCGCCCGGGCTGTGTCACAGGCCGGGCTCATCTGGGTTGGGCCCCCGGCCGACGCCATCGACGCCATGGGGTCGAAGATCGGCTCGAAGGAAATCATGCGCGCCGCCGGCGTGCCCACCCTCCCGTCACTCGTCGTCGACGGCGATGAGCTCCCCTCGCAGGACGCGGTGCGAGGGCTCGGCTGGCCGGTATTGGTCAAGGCCTCGGCCGGCGGCGGTGGACGCGGCATGCGGGTGGTGCCCAACTCCGGCTACCTCGCCGAAGCCGTCGAAGGCGCCCGTCGGGAGGCGGCGGCGGCCTTCGGCGACGGCACCGTCTTTCTCGAGCGGTACGTGGCCGACCCCCGCCACATCGAGGTGCAGGTGCTGGCCGACGCCTACGGTGAGACGGTGGCGCTCTTCGAGCGCGAGTGCAGCATCCAACGGCGACACCAGAAGATCGTCGAAGAGGCCCCCAGCCCGGCGGTTTCCCCCGAGCTTCGCCGCCGGTTGACAGAGGCCGCCGTGGCCGCGGCGCGCGCCGTGGGTTACGTCAACGCCGGCACCGTCGAGTTCGTAGTCGACCGCAACGGGGACCCGTTCTTTCTGGAGATGAACACCCGCCTGCAGGTTGAGCACCCGGTGACCGAGGCGGTCACCGGTCTCGACCTGGTTCGGTTGCAGCTGCTGCTCGCCGCCGGAACCCCCATGCCTGACGAGGTGCGCGATGCGGTGGCCGCCGGCCCCCGCGGTCATGCGATCGAAGCGCGGCTCTACGCCGAAGACCCGACCCGCGACTGGCTGCCGTCGACCGGGCGGCTGTACCGGTTCGAGGTGGGGTCGCCCGGTTCGGCGGTGCGGGTCGACAGCGGCGTCCAGTCCGGCTCGGTGGTCAGCCCGCACTACGACCCGATGCTGGCCAAGGTCGTCGCTCACGCCCCCACCCGGACAGAGGCGAGTGCCTCCCTGGCCGGCGAGCTGGCCCGGGCGCGCATCCACGGCCTCGTCACCAACCGTGACCTGCTGGTGCGCACCCTTCACCATCCCGCCTTCGTGGCGGGCGCCACCGACACCGGCTTCCTCGACCGCCATGGGCTCGACCGGCTGGCCGCACCCCTGGCCGACGAGGCCGCCGTTAGCCGGCACGCGGCAGCCGCCGCCCTGGCCGGTCAGGCATCCCGCCGCGGGGCGGCCCGGGTGCAGCGAACCATCCCGTCCGGGTTCCGGAACAATGCCTTCCGCCCCCAGCAGGTCACCTTCGACGTCGGCGGGCGAACGCTCACGGTCGGGTACCGGTTCGACCGGTTTGGCCGGGAGCCGATGTCGGTCGAGATCGACGGTGAGCCACTCGCCCTCGACACCGTGACCGTCGGCGCGGCGGACGTCGCCCTCACCACCGGTGGCGTCACCCGCCGCTACCTGGTGGACCGGGCCGGGGCCTCGACCTTCGTGGACGGGCCGGACGGCAGCTCGACCCTGGTGGAGCAGGTGCGGTTCCCGCGGCCCGACGAGCGGGTGAGCGAGGGAGCCGCCCTGGCCCCGATGCCCGGGACCGTGGTCAGGGTGGGGGTGGCGAAGGGTGAACGCGTGACCGCGGGACAGGTGTTGGTGGTGCTCGAGGCTATGAAGATGGAGCACGCGGTGCACGCCGGCCAGGCCGGCACCGTGGTCGAGGTGGACGTGTCGGAAGGCGACCAGGTCGAGACAGGACGGCTCCTGGCCGTCGTCGAGGCCGATACCGCCCGGGCCGAGACCACCGGCGACCAGACCGCCGGGCATGGGGACAGCCGATGACCGAGCCCTTGCGCATCGCCAACTGCTCGGGCTTCTACGGCGACCGGTTGGCCGCGGCGCGCGAGATGGTCGACGGTGGCCCGATCGACGTCCTCACCGGCGACTGGCTGGCCGAGCTCACCATGCTCATCCTGTGGAAGGGGTACCGCCGCGACCAATCCAAGGGTTGGGCCCACACCTTCCTCGTCCAGATGGAGCAGGTACTCGGCACCTGCGTCGACCGGGGCATCAAGGTGGTGACCAATGCCGGAGGCCTCAACCCGGCCGGCTTGGCCGACCAGATCCGACTGCTGGCCGAACGCCTCGGACTGTCGGTGTCGGTGGCCCACGTCGAGGGAGACGACCTCTTCCCCCGCCTCGACGATCTGGAGCGTGCAGGCCATCCGCTCACCCACCTCGACACCGGTCGGCCCCTGACCGACCGGGCGGGCGAGGTGGTGTCGGCCAATGCCTACCTCGGGGGTTGGCCGGTGGTCGAGGCGTTGACCGGCGGGGCTGACGTCGTCATCTGTCCCCGAATCACGGATGCGTCGCTGGCGGTGGGACCGGCGGCCTGGCACCACAGCTGGTCGCCGACCGACTGGGACCGCCTGGCCGGTGCGGTGGTGGCCGGCCACGTCATCGAGTGCGGCGCCCAGGCCACCGGCGGCAACTACGCCTTCTTCACCGAGGTGAAGGGGGTCGACCACCCGGGGTTCCCTATCGCCGAAGTGGCCGACGACGGCTCGTCGGTGATCACCAAGCACCCCGACACCGGCGGTGAGGTGTCCATCGGGACCGTCACCGCCCAGCTCCTCTACGAGATCAGCGGCCGCCACTACGCCAACACCGACGTCGTAGCCCGGTTCGACACCATCCGCCTGGACCAGGAAGGCGAGGACCGGGTGCGCATCTCGGGCGTCCGGGGAGAGCCCGCCCCGCACGATGTCAAGGTCAGCCTCAACCTGCTCGGGGGCTGGCGCAACGCCATGACCTTCGTCCTCACCGGTCTCGACATCGAGGAGAAGGCGGCCCTCACCCTCCGCGCCCTCGACGGGGTCCTGCATGACGACCGCCCGGCCGAGCTCGACACCCTGCTGATCCGCTCCGACAAACCCGATGCCCCGGTCAATGCCGAAGCTGCCGCCACCCTGCAGATCACGGTGAAGGACACCGACCCCGACCGGGTCGGTCGCCGGTTCTCCGGTGCGGCCACCGAGCTGGCCCTGGCCGGTTATCCCGGCCTCCACCTGACCGGGCCGCCCGCCTCGGCCTCCGACTACGGCGTCTACTGGCCCGCCCTGGTGCCGGCGGAGTTGGTCACCCCCCGGGTCGTCCACGCCGACGGTCGGATCGTCGAGGTGCCCCACACCGCCCACCGGGCCGGCCACCCGGGGGAGATCGTCGACGCCTCGCCCGACCTGGCCCTCGCCCCCGACGCCACGGTGGTGGCCGACGTCGGGGCGGGCCGGCACGGCCAGGCCAAGGCACTCGGTCCTGCCGTCCAAATCAGCCGGTTGCCCCTCGGCACCCTCATCGGGGCCCGCTCCGGTGACAAGGGTGGGAATGCCAATGTCGGACTGTGGGCGCGGTCCCCCGCGGCCTGGCGCTGGCTCGACTCGTTCCTCACCATCGAGCAGTTCCGCCGACTGCTGCCGGAGGCCGACGGGCTCGAAGTGAGGCGGTTCGAGTTCCCCAACCTCTCCGCGGTCAACTTCGTGGTGGTCGGCCTGTTGGGCGAGGGCGTGGCCTCCTCGACCCGGCCCGATCCACAGGCGAAGGGCCTCGGCGAGTACCTTCGGAGCAGGCTGGTCGACATCCCCGTCGAACTCCTGGCCGCGCCGCGCGAGGAGTAGCGCCATGGACTTCATCGAAACCGACGAGATGCAGATGCTGCGCGAGGCGGTCGGCGCCATCGCCTCCAAGTTCGGACATGACTACTACGTGAAGAAGGCGCACGCCGACCAGCGGACCGACGAGCTGTGGAGCGCAGTGGCCGAGGCGGGGTTCCTCGGCGTCAACGTGCCGGCGGAATACGGAGGTGGCGGTGGCGGGATCAGCGAGCTGGCCGCAGTGCAGGAGGAGCTGGCCGCCGCCGGTTGCCCGCTGCTGGTGATCGTGGTGTCCCCGGCCATCTGCGCCACCCTCATCGCCCGCTTCGGCACCGAGGCCCAGAAGCAGCGCTGGTTGCCGCGGTTCGCCACCGGCGAGCTCAAGATGGCCTTCGCCATCACCGAGCCCGATGCCGGGTCCAACTCGCACAACCTCTCGCTCACCGCCACCAAGGACGGTGACATCTACCGGCTGAACGGCTCCAAGTACTACATCTCCGGCGTCGACGAGTGCGAGGCCATTTTGGTGGTCACCCGCTCGGGCTTCGACCCCGACACCGGGCGCGGACGCCTCTCCCTCTTCGTGGTCGACACCGATACCCCCGGGCTCGATGCCCAGGTGCTCCCCGTCGAGATCACCGCACCGGAGAAGCAGTACACCCTGTTCTTCGACAACGTGGAGGTCGAAGGCGATCGGCTGATCGGCGACGAGGGTGAAGGCCTGCGCCAGGTGTTCGTGGGGCTCAACCCCGAGCGCATCCTCTCGGCGGCCACGGCCAACGGCATCGGCCGCTACGTACTGGGCCGGGCCGCCGAGTATGCCAACAGTCGGGAGGTCTGGGGCACCCCCATCGGGCGTCACCAAGGGATCTCGCACCCGCTGGCCAAGGCCAAGGTCGAGGTCGAGCTGGCCCGGCTGATGACCGACAAGGCCGCGTGGCTGTTCGACAACGCCGGCGACACCGCCGCCACGGGGGAAGCGGCCAACATGGCCAAGTACGCCGCGGCCGAAGCGGCGCTGGCCGCCGTCGACCAGGCCATCCAGACTCATGGGGGCAACGGGATGTCCACCGAGTTCGGCCTGGCCGACATGTGGGGCATGGCCCGCCTGCTCCGCATCGCCCCGGTGAGCCGCGAGATGATCCTCAACTTCGTGGCCCAGCATTCACTCGGGCTGCCGAAGTCCTACTGACCTCGGCAGCCGACTGACACTCGGCCCGGAGGCGGCAAGCCTCTGCCCGGCTGGCCGTACGCTGAGGTCGTGGCGAGCGCGACGGTGTTCACCTTCGGCCATGGGACGCTCAACGCCGAGGAGTTCCTCAGGCTGCTCGCCGGGCCCGGCATCGACGGCGTCGTCGACATCCGCTCGTTCCCGGGCAGTCGCCGCAATCCCCAGTACGGCCGTCAGGAGATGGAGCAGTGGGTGCCGGCAGGCGGCTTAGGGTACCGCTGGATCGAAGCGCTCGGGGGTCGCCGCCGGCCGGTGCCCGGATCGAAGCACGTAGCCCTGCGGAACGGGGCGTTCCGCGCCTATGCGGACCACATGCAGACGCCCATCTTCAAGGACGGCCTCGACGAGCTGACGGACCTGGTCGCCGATGCGCCCGTCGCGGTGATGTGCAGCGAGTCGGTGTGGTGGCGTTGCCATCGGCGCCTGCTCGCCGACCATCTGGTCCTGGTGGACGGCCTCGAGGTCGTCCACATCATGCACGACGGCCGAGTGGTTCCCCACGCCGCCACCGACGGCGTTCGCCTGTCCAATGGCGCCCTCGTCTACGACGTCGGCGTCCCGTTGCCGTTGGCGCCGGACTGAAGCCCGGCCCCGGGCGGCCGTTCCAGGGGACGATCTCCGCCCAGAACTCGGCCCGAGCGTCATTCGCGCCCGCCTAGGTGGAATTACGCGTATCGAGCGCCACCGGCCTGGGCTTACCGTGCCATGGACTCCCATGGAACGGCAACCAAGTACCCCGCAGCGGTCACATCCCCGGTCAGAGGGCCTCGAACGCCCCGTCCACCGGCGCGGCAAGGGCAATTTCGCTATAGGAAGCCCAGCAACTGGCCGACAGAGAAGGCCTGTGAGCCCGTTCTCTGCGTCCGCGCGCACCCATGCCCGGTGGCGGAATGCCCGCCCGGGCGACGACGGGGTGAGCCTCATCGAAGTGGTGGTGGCCTTCACCGTGCTCATGATCGTGCTCGTCCCGATGGCCTACCTGTTCACCACCTCGGTGATCCAGGCCGGGCAGTCGAGGAACCAGCTGCAGGCGATGTCAATCGCCGAAAAGTGGGTCGAGATCGCCTCGAACGTGACGCCACCGGTGAACTGCAACGGTGAAGCCGTCGTCGACCAGAGCGTCCCGCCCGTTGCCCCCAGCTCGGGCGCCACCACCGTGGCGTCGGCCTCCAATGCGAAGATCTTGCCGCAGGTGACCATCAACGTTGCCTCCACAACCGGCTTTGCTGCGGGCCCGCAGTCGCTGCTGGTCGCAACGACCACCGGGCTGCAGAACGTCACGTACACGGGGTTGACGGCGACCTCCTTCACCGGCGTGGCCGGTGGTACCGGCACCATGTCGACCGGGTGCCCGGTGACCCAACCCACGACCTCAGAGACAAAGGGCAGCACGACCTACTCGTTGAAAGCGGAATACGAATGGACGACGGTGCAGAACGCCGGTGTCGGCGCCACCACCATCGCCTCGGGGTCCAACGGCCAGATCCTCCCGCAGGCGACCATCAACGTGGTCTCGACCGCAACCTTCTCCGCCGCCTCCGGCAGCAATCCGCAGACCGCCGTGGTGGCCACGTCGACCGGAGCGCAGACCATCACCTATACCGGCCTCACGTCGACCTCCTTGACCGGCGTCACCGGCGGCACCGGCAAGATGACCCAGGGAGGTGCCGTCTCGCAGAACACCCAGCCCGACCTCTGCACCTCGGGAACTCCACAGCTCCTCAAGCTCCGGATGCAGGTCGGCTGGGGCCCCAATACCGACGCGAACAACGTGGGCGACAGCGTGATTCTGAACTACCCGCCCAACGGTATCCAGACCCTGGGCTTCGTCGCCCTGCAGTTCACCGGGGACACCACCGCTACCGACAGCCAGGGCAACCCCTGGAGCGAACGGGTCCAGGCACCGCCCGTGACCCTCACCCCGAGCATCGCCGGCCAGCTGCAGACACTCACCATCTATCCCGATAGCTATGGGTGCGCCTTCGCCCAGGTGCTACCGACCGGTCCGGGCACCGGCACCTACACGGTGAGCGTGGCCAACGCCTCGAGCGGGACCCCTCCCGGCAGTACCTACGGCTCGCCGTCGTTCGTCTCCAACGGGACCGGTACCGTTACCAACCACGTCCTGCAACAGCCGGTGGCCCAGTCCCAAGCCGGCGTGACCGTCAACATCGGCGCGGTGACCAAGCTGGCGGCCACCTACCCGCTGGCGTACCCGGGCTACGACCAGGGCAGCACCGTCAACCTCTCCTACCCATCCTCGAGCGCGGTCGAGGATGGGGTGGCTTGTCCCGGCGTCGGGCAGATCACCTGCATCTCGACCGGTGAGAACAGCTCGGGGGCCGTCCTCACCTGGTCCAACCAATCCAATTGGAGCACTGTGACCCTGCCCGCCGCGGCCACCCGCATCGCCTCGGTGGCCTGCGCGGGCTCGGTCGAGTGCGAGGGGGTCGGTTACAACCTGGTCGGTGGCGTGAGCAGCGCGGTGATCCTCGACGCCAACCCGTCCACACCGTCCCTCGCCACGGCCTCGACCGGCACCGCGCTCACCGGAGTCACCTCACTCACGCAAATCGCCTGCCCGTCGGCGACCAACTGCGTGGCCATCGGGACCACCGCCACCGGCGCCGCCCTGCTCATCGACACCATCTCCTCCGTTGGGGTGGACTCGTGGACGGCAGCCACCATCCCGGCCAACATCACCGGCCTGACCAGCCTGGTGTGCCCATCCGGCGGCACCGGGTGTGTGGCCTTCGGAACCACCAGCTCGGGGGGCAACGGCACTCCGATCCTCATCTCGGGCGGCTTCGGCTCGGTCGGTGTGTCGGCCGTGTGGTCGGCGCCTTCCTCGACCAGCGGCTTCACTCTGTCCTCGCTCTCGTCGTTGGCCTGCCCGACGAACACCAACTGCGTAGCCACCGGCACGGGCAAGGCCCCCGGACCCACCGGGCCCATCGTGATCGCCGGTACCGCCTCGACGGGCCTCGGCGCCACACCACTGGCGTGGACGGCCGACTCCTTCCCGACCGGCACAACGGTCGCCTCGATCGGCGGCCTGAACTGCGCCTCGTCGTCGGACTGTTTCGTCTTCGGGATGGGGACCAAGGGAGCGGGCACCGTGCCACTCCTGATGTACGCCGCTCCCACGGCCAGCGCCACGTTCGCCAACGACACGCTGCCCGCGGTGTCGGGCAACCCGGTCACCGCCCTCTCGCAGATGGCCTGTCCGTCCCCGACCCAGTGCGTGCTCACCGGGACCACGGCCAGTGCGCCGGTCATCCTCACCGCTCCCATCACCTCACCGACCACGGCTGACACCTGGACCAGCGCGGCGGTGCCGTCGGTCGGATCGGGCGCCTCCCTCAGCCAGTTCTCCCAGCTGACCTGTTGGTCGGTGACCTCCTGTGGCATCTCGGCCGTCGGCACCAATGCGGCCAGCCAGCCGGCCGCATTCCTCCTGGCCACCAGCGGCGGCACCACCACCTGGAACTCGGTAAGCCTTCCCACGGCGAACGCGGCCCTCTACCTGAGTGACTTCGACTGCACGACCTCGGGCTCACCCACCTACTGTTCGGCGGTCGGCGCCGGCGCCGCCGGCGCGGTCGAGCTCTCCTCGAGCAACGGACCGGGCGGCACCTGGACGGATCAGACGCCGTCTGGGCTTGGTGGCGTGGTGGCTGCCGGGATCCCGCTCGAGATCAACAACACCAGCCTCCTGCCCAATCCGTATGCCAACGTCGTCACCGCGGGCGCTTCGCCCAACATCACCCAGCTTCCCGACCTCTTCCCGTTCAACGGTGGCTACGGACTCTTCGCCGGTGACTGCTCGGCCGAGCTCGGAGCCGGAAGCTTCAACGTGAGCCAAGCCTCCACCATCCCAGGTGGGAGCACCAACGTGACCGTGCCGCTCTTTCTGTTCTCCGCACAGGCGCTCCACGCCTCGGGAGCGTCGGTCGGCCTGCCCTACGCCGGAGCCACGTTCAAGCTCACCGCCACCTCGGCATCACCGTGTGGGGCTGACGTCTACACCCTGCAGACCGCCGGGCCCGATGGCCTGAGCCGCACCGCGGTCCCCTCCGGCACTTACACGCTGTCGGTAACCGGCACCTCTCCCGTCACTGAGCCGGTCGTCGTGAGTGGGAGCTCCGTGACCGCCAATGGCGTCAAGTACCTGTTCCCGGCCTCCGCCCCGGTGAGCGTGAGCTGATGAACCGGTTTGCGCTCCCCGATCTCCCCCTCCCGCCGCCCGACGCCGGAAAAGGCAGCCCCGGCACGCGGCACCCGGCGCGACCGACACTCTGGCAGCAGGCCAGGGCTGGCGTCGAACGGCGGCGGGACGCCGAGACACCTGATTCGGGCCTGACGCTGGTCGAGCTGCTGGTGGCCTTCTCGGCCCTGATCATCCTCCTCATCATGGTGGCCACCGCTCTGACCACCTACCTGAACGTGGGAACCAACGTGGTGTCCTCCTACAACGCCACCGACCAATTGCTGCCGGGCTCGATCATCATCCAGCGGCTCATCCGGAGCGAGGTCCAGCCGGCGCCGACTCCGACGTCGACCAGCATCCCGGTCCCGGCTTTCCTCCCCGGCACCGTCGGGACCGTCTCGACCACCTTCTACGCCAACATCGGAGACCCCAACGGGCCGGCCAAGATCGTGATGGCATCCAGCGCGCCCACCCTGTGCTCGGGCTGCAGATTCAAGACCTCCCAATTCACGGTGTACCAGTACGTGGCCTGCCCCAAGACGCCGGCCGGCTCGGTCCCGACGGGTTGTGCCTCCTCCGGGGTGGCGGGATGCCCGTTCACCACTGTGTCGGCCAACACCTGCACCTGGTCGACCGTGGGCACCGAGCAGGTCACCATCAACGGCGTCGTCAACGGCCAGACCGGCCTGGCCCAAGCGTCGACCCCCATCTTCACCTACAACACCCTCGACCCCTACTCGAGCGCGTTCGTGGCCGGTGCCGGGGGGACACCCAGTCCGTCGACCGGCCTCCTCCCCAACTTTGCGGCCGGCACGTGTGCGGCTCCGACCCTCACGGGCGGGATCCCGAGCCAGTCGAACTGCCTGGCCAACACCATCCAGAGCGTCGGCGTGGATGTCCAGGTCCAAGTGACGGGGGCGCCCTTCCAGGAAAATTCATTCGTGGTCTACCGCCTCTCGTCCGCTTCCTATCTCTACAGCCCACTGGTCGGGTGAGGTGACAGCCATGTCCAAACGCGCCATCACCTCGAAGAGGTCGACCCGGAGGCGAAGCCCGTCGGAGGCCGGACAGGCCGCTCTGGTGCTGGTGATCGCCTTCACCGTCATGCTGACCGTGTTCGGTGGCGTGATGGTCAACTCCATCGTGACCAACGCGCCAATCCTCACCCAGGCCGCCATCCAGCGCTATGCGTATCGGGCGCTGGCCTCGGGTCTCAACGCCTACCAGAGCGCCATCAACGCCAATCCCTATCTGGCGGCGTGCAACTCGTCAACCAACAACGTCAGGCAGTGCACCGGCCTCAGCTACCAGGATTGGAGCGCCGTTCCGGGCACCGACATCGGCAACGGGGTGATCCCCGAGTACTACAAGTTCGACAATCCGCAGCAAGTGGAGGACCCGACCACCAATGCCATCACCAACCTCGAAGTCCAGATCGTCGGGGCGGCCGGGTTCCCCGGCAACCTCGTCTACTACTCCACGGTGGCCAAGTTCACACCACAGAACGGCTTCCTCGACTCGGTGTGGTGGAGCAACTACGAGTCATCGCAGTTCCCAGTGGGTAGCGCCGCCAACTGCCAGTATTTCTGGAGCGCGGGCGTGGGTCGCAACACTGGCAACCTCTCGCCGTGCAACATGGTGGTCTTCCAGTCGGGAGACAAGCTCTTCGGCCCCGTCTACTCCAACGACTCGATCGACATCACCGGCAGCCCGAGCTTCACCACGGTCAATACGGCCGATCCCCACTGTCTGTTCGTCAACGACGGCACCGGGGCCGTCGACAACAACTCCTCGCCGACCTGCGCCAGTCTCAATAGCGGAGTGACCTACACCGCGGCCGGCAGCTCGTTCGGGCACGCCATCGAACCGTTGCCGACCGACGACTCCCAGCTGGCCGCCATCGCCAAGCAGGGCGGCTGCTATTACGAGGGGCCCACCACCATCGCCTTGTCAGTCACCGCCGGCGGCACCGGCCAGATCAGCGTGGTCAGCCCGCAGACCACCAACTCGGGCGGGGTGGACAGCATGAACCTCGGCGTCGACACCAGCACCTGCCGCACCGACGGCACCAAGACGGTGCTGCCCGCAAACGGGGTCCTCTACGTGAACCAGGCCTCGTGCACCAGCACGTGCGTGTCAGGTGCCAACCCCTTCGATCCCAACACCAACGGCTCGTCGCAGGTCCAGAGCAACTGCCCGAACTGCTACTACGGCCAGAGCGGCAGTCCCGACAAGGAGGGTGACGCCTTTGTGAGCAACGCCACCTCCAACGGAGGGCTCTCCGGTCAGCTGACCGTGGCCGCGTCCAATGACGTGATCATCGACGGCCCCATCAGCTACTACGACTGCTCCTGGGTCGGGACCCCCTCGGAGACCCTGTGCAACTACAACAACTCGTCGACCGGGACCAACGACACCTTGGGGCTCATCGCCAACAACTACGTCGAGGTCAACCGGCCGGTCTACAACAACTCCAACTTCTCCCAGGCTGGCAACCCGCTGCCTGCCTGCGGGAGCGGCGGGGCCCTCGCCGCACCGCTGTGCGACCCCTCCACCAGCACCGGCAGCCCGACCAGCTCACAGGGGCTGACCATCGACGCCACCCTGCTCGGGCTCAGCCAGTCGTTCGTGGTCAACAACTACAACACGTCGGGCAACGAGGGCCAGCTCACCGTGTACGGCTCGATCCAACAGGACGCCCGCGGGCCGGTCGGACTGGTCGGCGGCACCGGCTACTTCAAGTACTACACCTGGGACCCAAGGCTGACGCTCTACGGCCCGCCCTTCTACCTGACCCCCGGAACCCCGTCCTGGGCCCTCGACTCATCGGCCGAGAGTTACACCGGCAAGTGCCCGTACACCCCGGCCATTCAGACGGTCCCGCAGACCGCCCAGCCCATCTGGCCGGTGGCACCGTCGCCCAGCGTGAACCCGACCAACGTCTGCACCACTCCCTGAGCCGCTGAACAGGCTGCTCTGGACGACGATCGCGTCCCGATTCACATCGGGACAAACCGCGGCTCAGCCGAGCGCCGTGACCGTGACAAAGTCCCGGGTCCAGCCGACCTGGTACTGGTCGGCCGGACGGTTCTGTCCCGGAATGCCGGTCGCCAGCGGTGTCCCGGGCGCCGCCGCCACCGCCAGTTGCACCCACTCGGGGTTGATGTCGAGCTCCATCCCCGACTGGCTCCCGGCACCGACCAGGGCGGCGGCCAAGTCGCCGGGAACGGCTTGCATGCTGCCGGCGTAGATCAAGTTGCCGGCGGCGTCCTCCCCCAACGCGCTCCGGGCTACAGCCGCCCCTCCACCCAGGGTCGAGCCCCAATCGCCGACGGCGCCGGCGGCCGGACTGGGCTGTCCACCGGAAACCAGGGGGCCGAGATTCTGCCGGACACTCAGCACCTGCTCGCCCGGGCGAGGTACGTCCTGACCCCAGACGCCTACGTGAGCTGACCCGTCGGTGTCGATCACCAGACTGGCGGTGCCGGCCTGCAGTGGAACGAACACCTGGGAATTGAGCTCGAAACCACCGACGCCGGCGTTGGTCTTGAACCCTCCGTTGAAGGCGGCCAGGAGCAGCGGGCCTTCGTGAGGCCCGATTACCCCACCGCTGTCCGGACCGGCGACCGCGGCGGCACCCGGTGGATCGCTGCCGCCGGCGTGCAGGGCGTAGCGGACAAGGTCCGACCGGAACCGGAACAGGGTCACCGCCCCTCCACTGGGACCGGTCACCGATCGGCTGTCGACGGCGATCGCCCCGGCGACCAACGAGGCGGGCGTCCACCCAGGCTGCTCCGTCGTGGTCGTCGGCGGGACGGTGGTGGTGGTCGTGGTGGAGGTTGTGGCCCTCGGGTGCGAAGCGGCCGAGGCACCCCGCTGCTCTACCGACCGGGTGGCTGACGGGTGCGCCGAGCAGGCCGCGACCATGAGCACGGATGCGAGCATCACCGCCTTCGACCGGTGCCCAGCGGCGATCCTCATCGGCCGACGCCCACTACCGGGCATTTGTCACCTTTAGATAACCTGGTGTTCATCTTTCGCCTCGATACCCCCGTGACCGACGGGGCCGGCCACTCATGATCGCCCAATCTCCGGCGACCCGGGAGCGCCGCCTCTGGCCGGCGGCGGCCGTGCTCGGCTCGGTGGGACTGGGCCTGTTGCTGGCCGCTGTGCTCGTCGGGCTGACCGTGGTCGGACGCCATGGTGGTGGCCCGGTGCAGGGTTTCGACAATCGCGTCGAGGCCTGGGGCATCGATCACCGCTTCGGCCTGGTGGGCGCGGCCAAGGTCGTCGCGTTCTTCGGCGACGCACCGAAACTCGGCCTGCTCGTGGCTGCGCTCACCGCCCTCCTCCTGCTCCTGACCCGCTCGGTCAAGTCTCTCATCCCTCTGGTGGCGTTCCTCGGCGGCGAGCTCCTGGTCTTGTTGGTGCGCGAGGTCATCCACCGACCTCGGCCCCCCACCGCGGACTATCCCGCCCCGGGCGCCGTGCCCGGCGTGCACGAAACGAGCTTCTCGTTTCCCTCCGGTCACTCGGTCGCGGTGACGGCCGTCTTGTTCGCCTCTTTGGGATCCCTCGCCCTCGTCCGCCGATGGGTGTGGCCCTGGGTCGTGGCCCTGGTCGTCTCCCTCTTCGTGATCGACTCCCGCTTGGTCCTCGGGGTTCACTGGTTCAGCGACGTGCTTTTCGGCCTGCTGGTCGGGGCGGCCTGGGGCACGGCGGTGGCACTGGTCTTCGACCCGTTGACCTGGGATGACCTGATGGTAAAGCGTTCGGCGAGAGGCCGGCCCACCGCAGAGGAGGTCGAGGGAGCGCACCTCGCATCCGGATCTCCGGCGTCAGGCCCTCCGGACCGGGAGGCTGATCGGCCCGCCAGGGTAGGACCCGGTTACGGCGCGGGCAAGGTCGGTCCACCACGCCGCTAGCCTGCTCAACCCGTGGCCACGCTCACCAGAGATGACATCCGCAACGTGGCCATCGTGGCCCATGTCGACCATGGGAAGACCACGCTGGTCGACGCCATGCTCTGGCAGTCCGGCGCCTTCCGGGCCAACGAGTCGGTCAACGAGAGGGTGCTCGACTCCGGTGACCTGGAGCGCGAGAAGGGCATCACCATCCTGGCCAAGAACACCGCCGTCACCCACAACGGGGTCAAGGTCAACATCATCGACACGCCGGGTCACGCCGACTTCGGTGGCGAGGTCGAGCGGGGCCTCACCATGGTCGACGGGGTCCTGCTGCTGGTCGACGCCTCGGAGGGCCCCTTGCCCCAGACCCGGTTCGTGCTGCGCAAGACCCTCGAAGCCCGGCTGCCGGTGGTCCTGGTGGTCAACAAGGTGGACCGGGCAGATGCCCGCATCGCCGAGGTGGTCCACGAGGTGGAGGAGCTCTTCCTCGATCTCGGTGCCGACGAGCACCAGATCGATTTCCCGATCCTCTTCGCCAACGCCCGGGCCGGCTGGGCCGCCACTGAGCCGGGAAGAGAAGGGGTCGACCTCGAGCCCTTGTTCGAGGCCATCGTCGATCGCATCCCAGCCCCCCACTACGACCCCGAGATGCCGTTGCAGGCTCTCGTGTCCAACCTCGACGCCTCGCCTTACCTCGGGCGGCTGGCCATCTGCCGTGTCCACAACGGCACGCTGCGCAAGGGGTCGGTGGTGGGTTGGTGCCGGCTCGACGGGACCGTCGAACGGACCCGTATCACCGAGCTGTACGTGACCGACGCGCTCGACCGGGTGGATGCCCTCGAAGCCGGCCCCGGGGAGATCGCCGCCGTCGCCGGCATCCCCGGCATCACCATCGGCGAGACGCTGGCCGATGCGGACGATCCGCGGCCGCTCCCGGCCATCACCGTGGACGAGCCCAGCCTGTCGATGACCATCGGGGTCAACACCTCGCCGCTGGCCGGTACTGACGGAACGAAGCTCACCGCACGCCAGATCTCCGCCCGTCTCGGGGCCGAACTGGTCGGCAACGTCGCTCTGCGAGTCGAACCGACGGCCCGTCCGGACACCTGGGAGGTCCAGGGCCGCGGTGAGCTCCAGTTGGCCGTGTTGGTCGAGACCATGCGCCGCGAGGGGTTCGAGCTGACCGTGGGCAAGCCGGAGGTGGTAACCAGGGAGATCGATGGCCGCAAGCATGAGCCGGTCGAGCGGGTGGCCATCGACGTGCCCGACGACTACCTGGGTGTCGTCACCCAGCTCCTGGCCCTCCGCAAGGGGATCCTCAGCGAGATGGTCAACCACGGGACCGGGTGGGTGCGCATGGACTACCGGGTGCCGGCCCGCGGCCTCGTGGGCTTCCGCACCGAATTCATGACCGCGACGCGGGGTACCGGCATGCTTCATCACGTCTTCGACGGATGGGAGCCCTGGCACGGTGTGCTCAAGACCCGCCGAAACGGCTCGATGGTGGCCGACCGGCGCGGGATCACGACCGCCTACACGCTCATGAACCTGCAAGAACGGGGGGTCCTCCTGGTCGGGCCGGGCACCGAGGTCTACGAGGGCATGGTGATCGGGGAGAACGCTCGCGACGACGAGATGGACGTCAACCCGACCAAGGAGAAGAAGCAGACCAACATCCGCTCGGCGGCCGCTGACGAGGCCATCCGGCTCACGCCCCCGTTGCTGCCGTCATTGGAGCAGGCCCTCGAGTTCATCGCCGACGACGAGTGCGTGGAGGTCACACCCAAGGCCGTCCGTCTCCGCAAGGTCATGTTGGACGCGGCCATCCGGGGGCGCCAGCGCAGTCGGGCCCGCAAGGCGACCGCCTGAGGCGCACCGAGCTACCCACCAGGATCCCGGAGGACTAGGCCGGCAGTCGTTGCCGGTCGCGTCCCAGGTCCGGGGCGCTCGGACACGCGAGGTTCACCGGCTGACGGGTATCTCCGGCGGGTTGGGTGGTGTTGGGGAAGATGGCCACGGCCAACAGGATGAAGAGCGGCCCGGCGTTGGGGTCGGTCCCGAGCCCGGTAAGGATGCCACCGAAGGACTGGCCGAGGATCCAGAAGTCCAGCGAGAGCGCAGCCCCGGCGACGAGGAACAGCGTAGGCCGGCCCGTCACCAACGGACCGACTCCGATCCAACACGACACGACGGCCAGGGTGAGGGCCAGACCGCTGCCGGCCCCGGCACAAGCGTGGGCCAGGGCGAGCTGGATGTGGGAGAGCCATCCGGGCTCGCCCGCGGCGGCCGTGGTGAGCGAGGCGCTCACCCCGTTCGGATTTCGGTTCGCCGGGAGCAGCCAGAGGACGCCCATGGCCGACCACAGCACGGCCCAGACGATGCGAGCGCCGGTCTCACCCATCGGCCCCTCACCGGCCGCCGCGCCATCGGGCCGGTTGGCGTGACGCGGCCAGACCAGGATCGCGATGACCGCATAGAGCAGCACCGCGCCCGGCGCCCCCGTCAGAGGGCTGGCCTGACCCATGAAGACCATCCCGAAGCCTTCGCCCACCGCCCAGACGCCGAGCGACCACATCACGGACAGGACGAGTGCTGGTTTGACCGTGTCTCGGACCAGCAGCCCGATGCCGATGAGCAGTTGCATTGTCCCGAAGACCCCGTTGAAGGGGGCTGGGCTGGCGCCGACGAGATGGTCCACGTGGTCGAGTGGCCAAGCAATGAATGCGGGTTGACCCGCGGAGGCCGGTTGGAGGATGCCCGTCACGAAGTCTGGCCCGAACATCCTCGGCTGGAACTGGAGCACTCCGTCGAGCAGCCACAGAAGCCCCAGCCCGATCTGAACCCGGCGAGCAGTGACGCGGAACGGCGTCCGGTCGGCTCGGTCGGAGCTGTTCACGGCTGGCCCGTCTGGTCGATCTGTTCGATCACCGAAGGCGGCAGGTCGGCCTGGAACTGGTGCTGCGAGGCAATGCTCGGAGCGGTCCACACGTGCAACATGAAGTAGGTGGACCCATTGTGCACTCCGGCGGCGCATTGACCATTGCTGCCGGTGCGGCCCACGACCTGTCCAGACGACACACAGAGGTCGTCGTGGGCATGCCACTGGGTCAATGGCCCGCCGATGTCGGGACCAGGCTGGCACGGAGCCGGCCCGAGAAACATGGCGCCGAGGAGAACCGGGCCGTCCACCGTGTTGGCGAACATCAGCGCCGAGGGGTGCTCAGGGTCGAGCACATCCCCGGAGGTCACGACGGGCGGGTTCAGGTAGTGGGTCATCGGTCCGTCGGTTCGGGTGGCCGGCCGGTACCCGGCGGCCACGGCGGCCGACAGGTTCGAGTACTGGGCGATGCCCTGGCCGACCTCGGCCACCAGCTGGTCGGCGGCGGCCTGTTGTGGCGAGGTGGGCGGACCCGAGGGCACCGGGGCCATCACCATCCCGTTGGCCATCACGGTGGCACCTTGCACGTTGGGACAGATCCCGCTGGTTGCTGCCGTTGCGCCCTGTCCTCCGTTGCCATCACCGACACTGCCGCCCTGCCCTCCGGAGCTCGAACCCGAGGATCTCGACATCCCCGGCATGGCCTGGCCGCCCGGACTCGGCGCGCCGGACGGAGTCGTCGGCCCTGACGGCGGCGAGGCGCTGTCTTCCCCCCGGTGCGGCCCATCCGCCGTGATCGCGGCGGCCGCGGTCACCAAGAGGGCAGCGAGCCCGATGCTGGCGACGGCCGACCACCAAAGGCGACCTGCCGCCGTCCCGTTCGACCATCTGCGCCTGACCGCTCGTACCCGGCGTCCCATCGTGTGCTCCCTCACTCCCGGGCCCTGCGGCCCCATTGAGAGCCTGAGTCGAATTGATGAGGTAGGGGTCATTGGGAGATTAGGAATCTGTAATCTGTCCCAACCGACCGGAGAGGGCCGCGGAGGAGCTGGCCACGATGCCTCTTCGCAGATGAAGCCCGTTCGCCCGTGAACACCCGTTCCGGGTGTCCGGGCATCAGGTCGAGGACCGGACGCTCACGGCTCCGAGGGGAGGGCTCGAACCTCCAACATCTGGCTCCAAAGGCCAGCGTTCTGCCAATTGAACTACCTCGGAAAGGCGCGCCGACAACCGTTCGGCATGGCTCAAAGGCTATCCGCGCCCGGGCCGTGAAAGGCCCGAAGGCCTCATGCGGGCACGTCGCCAATCCGCCTTGACCAGGCGTTCGATCTGTCCGTGCCATGGCAGAAGGACGCGGTGCCGGTAGGCTCCGGCCCCGGTGAAGGTGCTCGTGGTGGACGACGACCCGGCGGTGAGTGGTGCGCTCAACCGGGCCCTTCGTCTCGAGGGCTACGAGGTGTCGTTGGCGGTCGACGGCCCCCAAGCGCTCGAGGAGATCGCCGTGCGCCCCCCCGACGCGGTGATCCTCGACATCGGGCTGCCGGTCATCGACGGGCTCGAGGTATGCCGGCGCTTGCGCGGTGCCGGAAACGACACGCCGGTCCTCATGCTCACGGCCCGCGACGCCATCAACGACCGCGTCCAAGGCCTCGACGCCGGCGCCGATGACTACCTGGTCAAGCCCTTCGCCCTGGCCGAACTCCTGGCTCGACTCCGCGCCCTGCTGCGACGGCGACCCGAGGACACCGGTGAGGTGTTCCGGTTCGCCGACCTCAGCCTTGACCCGATCACCCGGGAGGCCCACCGAGGCGAACGCTCGTTCACCCTCACCCGCATCGAGTTCGATCTGCTCGAACTCCTGTTGCGCCACCCGCGCCAGGTACTCACCCGTGAGCTGATCCTCGACCGCGTCTGGGGGTACACCTTCGACTCGGGCACCAACTCCTTGGCGGTGTACGTCGGGTACCTCCGCCGCAAGACCGAGTCCGCCGGTGAGCCGCGGCTCATCCACACGGCGCGAGGCGTGGGCTATGTCTTGCGCGAGCCATGACCGGGTGACGCTGGCCGCGGCGGCACCGGCGTCGCGTCCTGCTCCGCCACTCGCGTTCGCATCAGCATGACGTTCCGCATCCGGCTCGTCGTGGCCGCCACAGCCGCCGTGCTGGTGGTGGTGGTGCTGGCCTCGTTGGCCACGTACCTGGTGGCCTACAACTCGTTGGTCGGTTCGGTCGACGCCAACCTGACTGCCCAGGCCAGGGTCGCCCTGGCCACGCAATCGATCCGCAACGGATGCAGCACCACCACTCTCGGAGACTGCGTCCAGGTGGTCCTCGCCGGTGGGAGCACCAACCAAGGTGACGTGCAGGTGCTGCCGGCCACCGACACCGTCAAGGCCTCGGCCGCCAGCCAAGGCCGGGCTGCGGACACCTTCTTCTCGACCACGGTCAGCGGCACCGCGGTCCGAGAGATCGTGTCATCGCTTCCTCCCGGCTACGTCTACCAGTCCAACCTCGGACCGGTACAGACCCCCGCCGGCGGTGGCGCACTCCAGATCACCAACGCCTTGACCGGAGTCAACCAGGAGCTGAGCCACTTGGCCAAGGAGCTGTGGCTCATCGTGCTGGTCGGCGTGGTCGTCGCCGTGGCGCTCGGACTGGCCATGGGGCGGACGCTCCTGCGCCCGCTCAACAGCCTGACCGGGGCCGTCGAGGAGTTGGCCAAGAGCACTGACGGGGCGACCGGACCACCCAAGCGGCTCGACCCGGGCGGGCCGGATGAGCTCGGCCGGCTCCGCCGGGCCTTCAACCAGTTGTTGTCCGCCCTCGACAGCTCACGCGACAGCCAACGCCAGCTGGTGCTCGACGCCTCGCACGAGTTGCGAACGCCGGTGACCAGCCTGCGCACCAACATGGAGGTGGCCCGCCGGCTCGAAGAGCTGGAACCGGAGGAACGCCAGGTGCTCATCAACGATGTGATCACCCAGCTCGACGAGCTCACCACCCTGGTCGGCGATCTGGCCGAACTGGCCCGTGGCGAGCAGCCCCGGCTGACCGACGAGCCCTTCCGATTCGACCAGGTCGTCCTCGACTCGGTCGAGGTGGCCACCACCCACGGGCGGAGCCGTGGTGTCGTCTTCGAGCCGAGGGTGGCCCCCACCTGGGTGTCCGGTTCGTCGACCCGCATCGGGCGGGCGGTCGACAACCTGCTCGACAACGCCCTCAAGTGGAGCCCTGACCAGGGCGTCGTCGAGGTCACGTGCGCCGACGGCGTGCTGGTGGTCCGGGACCACGGGCCGGGGGTGGACGCCACCGACGCCGACTTCGTCTTCGACCGTTTCTACCGGGCCCCGAGCGCCCGGGGGCGCCCGGGATCGGGTCTCGGGCTGGCCATCGTGGCCCAGGTGGCACGCGACGAAGGGGGATCGGTCAACGTCTACCAGGCCGAAGGGGGTGGCGCGCTGTTCCGGTTCAGCCTCCCGGTCGTTCCCCCGCCGGAGGGCGGTACGGACGCCGGCCCCGACTGAGAAGCAATGGTTGGCCCGAGCGCCCCCCTGCGTGGCGCAGAATTGCCTGGTCGGCTAGGGTCCCCGGTCGACATGGGATCCCTGATCAAGAAGCGGCGCAAGCGCATGCGCAAGAAGAAGCACAAGAAGATGTTGAAGGCGACCCGCTGGCAGCGGCGGGCGGCGGGCAAGTAATCGGCGACCCGCCCGGAGCTCGCTGGGCGGTGACCCGACTAGGTGAGCCCAGGCACCGTCCGCACCTCGACCAGCCGGGCCCGCTCCCGGCCCCGGTGCAGGAACCGATCGGCCAGCCCCAGCTCGGCTGAGGTGCCCTCGACGAACCAGGTGGACCCGCTGCCGGCCAGACGCGGGACCCGGCCGCTGGCCTGGGCCAGGGTCTCCTTCCACTGGGCCAGGCGCCCGTCGACCTGCTGGGCGGCGACTTCGAGATCGTTGTCCCTGTGGCCCTCGGCCCCGGGCCGTCCGGTCGCAGCCATCCGGTCCCAGGCCCGGTACACCGCCGCCGTGTCCATGCCGAACGGCAACAGGAGAAGGGTGAACACCCGCTCCTCGTACGGTAGCGATTCGATGTCTTCGCCGACGCCCCGGACCACGGCCCGCCCACCGGTCACGCAGAAGGGCACGTCGGCGCCGAGGGAGAGCGCCACCCCGACATCGTGGCAACCGGCCCACCGGAGGATGGCGGCGGCGTCCGCCGAGCCGCCACCCAGGCCGGCCCCGGGAGGGACCCGCTTGACCAACTCGACATGTGCTTGGCGGCCGACGGCCCGGAGAGCCCGGCTCACCAGGTTGTCGGGCCCCACCGGAACGGACCGGCCGCTGGCCTCGTCCTCATCCTCGACCCGGGACGAGGCGTCGACGGTCGCCACCGTGACGCCCAGCTGGTCTCCCTTCCGCACCTTGAGCGTGTCAGCGAGGTCGACACTGACCATCTCCGATTCGAGCCGGTGGAAGCCGTCGCGGCGCACGCCGACGATCTTCAACGAGAGGGTGAGCTTGGCCGGTGCGGGGAGCTCAACCACTGCGCTCACATCGGTCGGCGGGCGCCCGGTGGAATCGGCGCTCACGGTCCACCCGGTCCAGAACCGGGGGCAGGCTCCTGCTCCCGAATCGAACGCTCAGCTCGCACCGGCACCGGTTGCCAGGCAGCCAGCCGCTCCCAGGACTCGAGAGCCAGCTCCTCGGCGCGCGCCGTGGGCGCCACGCCGGCGGCGGCGAAGGCCTCGGGCATGACCACGCCCTCGAGAGCCCGGCGCAACATCTTGCGACGGTGGCCGAAGCCGGAACGCACCACAGAGAAGAGACGCTCATAGGCTCCGCTGCCCGGGCCGACGGGTCGGCGGTCGTCTGTCGGCGGCGCCGGCCGGCGCTCCAGGCGGACCAGCACCGACTCCACCCGGGGTCTCGGGACGAATACCGAAGCGGGGACCCGCCCGACGACCGCGGCGCGGGCCCAGTAGGCCACCTTGACCGAGACCGCCCCGTAGGCGGCGTCGCCCGGTCCGGCGGCCAGCCGCTCCCCCACCTCCCGCTGCACCATGACCAGCAGCGAGGACACTTGAGGCGCCCGCTCCAGCACCCGGACGACCAGGGGGACGGCCACGTTGTAGGGAAGGTTCGCCACCAACGACCAAGGACCGGCGCCGGAGTGACCCCCGAGCAGCTCGGACCAGTCGAGCGTCAGGGCATCGGCTTCGATGACCCGCACGTCCAGCCCCTGGACCTGGGAACGGAGTACGGGCACCAGACGAGCGTCGATCTCGACCGCGGTGACCGATGCGCCCTCCTCCGCCAGGGCCAGGGTGAGCGAGCCGAGCCCGGCCCCGACCTCGACCACCGGCCGTCCCGGCCCGATCCCGGCCAGGCGGACCACTCGCCGAACCGTGTTGGCATCGGCCACGAAGTTCTGGCCGAGGGCACGGCTCGGGCGGAGATCGTTGGCCGCGAGCAGCTCGTGGATGTCTGCTCGCCTGTGGGTCACCCGGTCAGTGTGCCACCAACGCTGCGCGAGCCAGGTCTGGCTCGAAACCGCAGGTCCTGGGGTACGATCCCCCCCGCATGCGCATCGGGATGCTGACCGGAGGTGGCGACTGCCCAGGCCTCAACGCCGTGATCCGGGCCGCGGTGCGCAAGGGGGTCCAGATCCACGGGGACGAGTTCGTCGGGTTCCGGGACGGATGGCGCGGTCCCCTCGACGGAGACGTCATGCCGCTCGACGTCGCCGCAGTTCGGGGCATCCTGCCCCGGGGCGGCACCATCCTCGGCTCGAGCCGCACCAATCCCTACGCCACCGAGGACGGCGAGCGCAGGGTCCTCGCCACCGTGGAACGCCTGGGCGTCGAGGCACTGGTCGTGGTGGGCGGCGAGGACACGCTCGGCGTGGCGACCAGACTCGGCAACGCCGGTCTACCGATCGTCGGCGTGCCGAAGACCATCGACAACGACCTCGGGGCCACCGACTGCACATTCGGCTTCGATACCGCGGTGACCGTCGCCACCGAAGCCATCGACCGGCTGCACACCACGGCCGAGAGCCACCACCGGGTCCTGATCGTCGAGGTCATGGGGCGCCACGCCGGATGGATCGCACTCCACTCGGGACTGGCCGGGGGTGCCAATGTGATCCTCATCCCCGAGCGGCCCTTCCAGATCGACGCGGTCTGCGCGTTCATCGAGCACCGATTCGCCAGCCACTACGCCCCCATCGTGGTGGTGGCCGAGGGGGCCCACCCCGAAGCCGGCACCCTGCCCGCCCGTGAGGGTGAGGTCGACGCATTTGGTCACGTGCGCCTGTCTGGGATCGGAGCGCTGCTCGAGTTGGAGATCGCTCGACGGACCGGCAAGGAGGCTCGCGCCACCGTCCTCGGCCACGTCCAGCGAGGTGGTAGCCCCACTGCATTCGACCGCGTGTTGGCCACCCGCTTCGGGCTTCATGCCGTGGACGCCCTGCATGCCGGGCATTCCGGCCAGATGGTCGCGCTGCACGGCACGGCGATCGAGTTGGTGCCCCTCGCCGAGGCCACCGCCACGCTCAAGCTGGTGACACCGGAGCGGTTCGCCGAGGCGGAGGTCTTCTTCGGCTGAAGCCGCTCCGGGCCCTGGCCTGATCACCACCGCAGCTGCGCGTCGATGACTCCCTGGGACAACGGTGCGATGTCGGCGAAGGTGGACGTAGCGAGGTCGATGGAGCGGGTGGTGTCCGCCTCGCGGTCGTTGACCACGCAGCTCGCCGAGTAGCCGTTGTCCGGGTTGGTCACCTCGACCACCGTCCCGAACGGGAGCCACGGGCTGGCACAGGTACCCGCCGGGTGGTCGTAGTAGGTCACCTGGCCGTAGTGGACGGTGCCGGACACCACGGCCACAACCGGGGCGCTCGTCGTCGTGGTCGTGGTGCTGGTGCTCGGCGGGGGTGACGTGGTCGTGGTCACCGCCGACACTCGTCGGGCCACCTCCTCGCCGGTGGCGGCCGCATGCTCCAGAGCGGGCGGGGCGGAGGTGCCGGGATCGGTCGGGGTCGGGGTGGTGGCGCCGGCCGCCGCCTCGGCGCGAGCCGCAGTCGTGGCCGCCGTGGCCCTCCGGTCCGAGGCGAGCTTCCATGGGGGCACCGGGTGCCGGGACGGGACCGGGTCGCCGTGGTGGTCGGGGGCGGTGCCGGGCGGCGACGCGGATGCCTGCGGATCACCCTGGATCAACAGCAACGGCACGATGAGCAATGCTCCACACAGGAGGAGCGCGGCGCCGGTCCGGCCCCCCCGTTCGATGCTCGTCCTCAGGACTCCAGCCTCCTTGTGGGACTTCTCTGGCCGCACCCGCGGGCAGGCCCTCGGGCACGGGTCCACCCCAGAGGGGTTGGACGGGGCCGGCTCCTCCAAACCGACCCGACGAGTGCGTCCGACGACCGCACTCGGTACCGCGAACAGCCAACCGCGAACTACGAACTTCCAGCCGCAAGCTGCGAACTACGAAATTCGAGAACTGCGAACTTCGAACTGCTGGGCGGAATGCGAAACGACCGCTTTCACAGCGGCCGCAGGGCAGACACTAGGCAGTGTCGCCCGGAAGGCGCAAACCCGGTTGGCGGGCACCACGACCGGCAGGCGGCCGACCGGCCGGAGGCCGCCCGGCCGAGGTGACTCAGACCCTGAAGGCGGCCCTGGCATTGGCGGTCGAGGCTGCGGCCACGAGCGCCGTGTTCACCCCTTTGACCTGGGCAATGGCCGCCCCGATGAGGGGGACCCGCGAGGGCTCATTGAGGGTCCCCCGGTGGGGCACGGGGGCCAAGAACGGCGTGTCGGTCTCGACCAGCAGGCGGTCGAACGGGCAGAGCACGGCCGCCTCGCGCACCTCAGCGGCGTTCTTGAACGTGACCACCCCGCTGAACGACAGTGATGCCCCGAGGTCGAGGCACCGGCGGGCCTCGGCCGGTCCCCCGGTGAAGCAGTGCAGGATGGTCCGTTCGGGAACCCCGGTGCCAGCCAGGATGCCGATGGTGTCCTCCCAGGCTTCGCGGCTGTGGACGACCAGGGCCAGTCCGTGGCGATGTGCTAGCTCGACCTGGCGGGCGAATACCTCGCGTTGGCGGGGACGGGGCGAGTGGTCGTAGTGATAGTCGAGGCCGCACTCCCCGACCGCTACCACCAGGGGCGGGGCGCCGTCCGGGCCGGCTCCCCCTCCGACCTCCGCCTCGAGGAGCCGTTCGATCTCGGCGGTGCCGTCCACGGCGTCGTGGGGGTGGAGCCCGATGGTGGACCAGACCTCGACCCCCTCGGCCACGGCCACCGAGTCGGGATGGCGCATGCTCCGGGCCAAGGACAGCGCCTCGTCCGACGAGCCGGCCCCCGTCCCGACGCACACCATTCTCGTCACCCCGGCCTCGGCGGCCCGGGCGACGGTGGCGGCCAGCCGGGTGGCGTGCGGACCGTGGGTCTCCTCGCCGTCGTCGGCGAACTCGGCTTGGAGGTGGCAATGGGAGTCGAACCATTCGACGACGGCGTCGGTCATGGCTCCCCGCCTAGTCCGAGATTGTTGCCCGAAGCCCTACACGACTGGAGCAGGGTAGCAACGGGGCGAAGCGTCCGGTCACTTCGCCGGCGATCTCTGGAAGGAAAAGAGGGGCCAACGTCGAATCCACGTTGCCACCGCGAGCAACCCCATGGCGGCGAACACGGCCAGAGATGGCTCCGCCGTCACACGCAAGCGCATGGACCCGAATACGAACCCCGCATTGAGGGCGACGACCACAATGGGCATGGCAATGATTATGAACCGCTGAGGTGACCTTTTCATCAATGCGGCAAGGCCCACGATCACGAATGGGAGCATGATCCAGTAGAAGATCTGCCCGAGTTGGTCCAGAGTGCGACTACGCTCACCCCCGACTTCAGACTGGGCCGCGGCCAGCACCTGGCCGGGATGGTACAGCCCCCAGATCCGGCCCTCGCGTGCCAGCACGACGCCTGGGATATCACTGAGATGAGCCAGCGCGAACTGCCTGGCATCGGCGGTCAATGTGTTGTTCAGGGCAAGCTCCGTCCAGGCTCCGGCGTGGTGAGGGGGTTTCGATATCCGCGTCACCGCGGTGACGGCCAGCGCTTCCACTCCGTCAAAACTGCCGTAAGACGAGCTCTTGGGGTCGAAAGCGTTGGGAGAGTACGCACCGACCAATGTGACCCCCCCATTGTCCGAGAGGGTCAGCCCGCCCAATTGCAGCTCGTTCCGTACGAGCCAGGGACCCATCAAGAGGACAAAGCCAGCGGTCAAGGCGGTTCCGAGTACGACACGACGCCGCCAGGGCGCGGCCGCGAACAACACGACGGGAACACCAAGGAGCAGGATGAAAGCCACTGTTTCACTGCGGGTGAGGGCGGCTAGAGCGACCGTGAAGCCCAAGGCGGCAAACCGCCACGGGCTCGGGTCCTCGATACACAGCAAAGCCGAGAGCAGCACGACCGGAATGATTACGAACAGGATGGTCTCGCTCATAAGGCTCCCAATCGGCTGCAACCAGAGCGGGTCTACCGCTGCGATGGCCGCCGCGGTGATTCCGACGGCCGGTCCTGCTACCTTGCGCCCGAGTAGACCCATCGCGGCAACCGCGGACGAAGCCAGAACGGCCAGAGCGATCCGCTGGGCGGCAACCGAGCCGAGCCCGAGCAGGTCGAAAGCTGCCAGGACCATCGGGAAGAACGGTGGATGCAGGGCCGTCGGTACCAGCTTGGCTGAGCCGAAGACGGGCGCGACGTAACCCCTCCCGCTGGCGATGTTGGCCGCCGTCTCGTGATAGTACGGCGCATCGATGCCGAGCCTGTCGGACCTGACACTCAGCGAGGAGCCGACCCGCACCACCACACCCAAGAACGCAATCGCCAACAGCGCGGGACGGAACCATGCCGCCGATGTTGGTTCGGTTGTGGTCTTGACTGGGTCTAGCAATTCGCCAGCCACCGATCGGACTATAGGTGAGACCACATCGAGCAGCCATGCCGCGCCCAAGGGAGCCGTCCAGAGCTATCGACGGGTTGACAGGCCCGCCAGGACCGAGCCAACCGGGATGTTCACCAGGACGGGACATCGTGCTCGTTAACCCTTTCGCCGCGGGAAGAGGGGCACCCCCTTCTCCACCGGACGCCCCCCGGGATATCCACCCCAGGCGGCCGCCCCGGGCAGACGTTGTTCAGCCGGCGACCCCTCGAGACCGATCCGCCGCCAGATCTCTGCCGCCGTGGACGGCATGGCCGGGACGATGAGGATCGATACGATGCGGAGCACCTCGAGCGCGCTGCCGAGCACCGCGTCCACGGCGCCACCCGGCTCGGCCTTCCAGGGCTCGGTGGCCTCGAGCTCGGCGTTGGTCTCGCGGATGAGCCTCCAGGTGGCCTCGAGACCGGCGTGGGGTTGGCCCGCCTGCCAGGCCTCGGACGCCTCCGCTACCACTGCGGCGGCAACCCCCGACAGGCGGCTGTCCTCGGGAGCGGAGGTTCCCACCCCACCACACTTGGACCCGATGACGGTGGCCACTCGCGACACCAGGTTGCCGAGGTTGTTGGCCAGGTCGGCGTTGTACCGGGAGGCGATGGCCTCGTAGGAGAACTCCCCGTCGCTGCCGAGGGGGATGTCACGCAGCAGGTGGTAGCGAACGGGGTCGACGCCGTACTCGGCGATCAGGTGTCCCGGCGTGATCTGGTTCACGCTCGAGTTGGACATCTTCTCACCGCTCAGCAACAGCCAGCCGTGGACCTGGATGTGGCCCGGCGGGTCGATGCCGGCGGCCAGGCACATGGCCGGCCACCACACGCAGTGGAACCGGATGATCTCCTTGCCGATCAGGTGATGGACCGCCGGCCACCATTTCTCGAAGCGGGCCTCGTCCTCCCCATAGCCGATGGCCGTGAGGTAGTTGACCAACGCGTCGTACCAGACATAGAAGACGTGCTTCTCGTCCCACGGCACACGGACGCCCCAGTCGATGGAGGTGCGGGTGATCGAGATGTCGCGCAGCCCGCCTTTGATGAATCCCAGAGCCTCGTTGCGCTTCGACTCGGGCAGCACTGCGGCCGGATGGGTGGCGTACCAGTCGATGAGCGGTTGCTCGAATGCGCTGAGGCGGAAAAAATAGTTCTCCTCCTCCAGCTGCTCGACCGGCGTCCGGTGGATCGGGCAGAGGGTGCCGTCGATCAGCTCGTCCTCGGTGTAGTACTGCTCGCAGGAGACGCAGTAGAGCCCTCGGTAGAGGTCCTTGAAGATGTAGCCGTTGTCATAGATGCGGCCGAGGAAGTGTTGAACGGCCCGGGTGTGGCGCGGCTCGGTGGTGCGGATGAAGTCGTCATTGGCGATGTCGAGGTCGGCCCAGGCCTCGGCGAATCGAGGGGCCAGCCGGTCGGTCCAGGCCTTGGGGGTGAGCCCCTGCTCTTCGGCGGCCCGGGCCACCTTCTGGCCGTGCTCGTCCGTTCCGGTGAGGAAGAACACGTCGTCGCCGGCCAGCCGGTGCCAGCGGGCCAGGGCGTCGGCGTTCACGGTGGTGTAGGCGTGCCCGACGTGGGGGGCGTCCTTCACGTAGTAGATGGGGGTGGTGATGTAGTACTCGGGCATTGCCCGGTAGCGTACCGACCGGCGGGGACGATACGACCCGGCCTGCCGACACGACCCGGCCTACCGCGCCTCCGATCGGGATCCCATCGGGCAGCCGCCCTAGGCTGCCCCGACAGTGGCACGGTCCCTACGAACCTCGGCGGAGACCGGCGGATCGGAAATCCAGCGGCCGTGATGTCGGGGGCACCGGCCCGACGGCAGCGGGTGGCGACCTACGGTCTGTGCCGGAGCGACGACGGCCTCGTGCTGCTGGTACGGGCCGCCCCGACCCTCACCGTGGCCGGGCAGTGGTTCCTGCCCGGCGGTGGCCTCGAGCACGGCGAGGAACCGGACGCCGGCCTGCGGCGCGAGTTCGCCGAGGAGACCGGGCTCGACGTGGAGGTGGGCCGCCTGCTCGGCGTGCTGTCCGACAGGTTCACCCTGCCGGACGGAGCCAGTCTGCACACCGTCCGGATCATCTACAACATCGACTCGTATCACGGAACGCTCCGCGATGAGGTAGCCGGGTCGTCGGACAGTGCAAAGTGGGTCAGCCGGGCGGCGGCCCTGGAGTTACCCCTTAGACCATATGTCCGCCGAGCCCTCACGGAGTGGCACGCGGATCCGTAACGACCAGTGATGCCCGGCGGTCATTCAGGAGGATCGGCTTCTTCCGATTCGCCCGAACGGGCTTGGCCCGGCGCGACAGGCTGCGCCGGGCCCGGTTCGGTCCGGGTCAGGGCCAGCTCGTAGACCCGGCGACGCGGCACACCGAAGGACTCGGCTACCGCATCGACCGCGCCCCTCCTGCGCTCCCCGGCATCCAGTCGCTCGGCCAGCGCCGAGATGAGCCGTTCGTCGTCGATCGCCGGCTCGCCCGAGGCAGAGGCACCCGCCAGCACCAGCGCGACCTCACCCCGGAACACCCCGGTCTCGGCCCTGGCCGCCGCGTCAGCCAGCGTGCCACGCCAGACCTCCTCGTGCACCTTGGTGAGCTCGCGGGCCACGGCCACCCGTCGCTCCCGCCCGCACACCTCGGCCAGGTCGTGGAGAGTGGCGCCCACCCGGCCGGGCGCCTCGAACAGGACCGTGGTCCGTGTCTCGGTGGCCAGCTCGGCGAGGCGGGAGCGCCGCGGCCGGCCGGAGCGGGGCAGAAAGCCTTCGAAGCAGAAACGATCGGTCGCCAACCCGCTGGCCACCAGGGCACACAGCGAGGCCGAGGGCCCGGGCACGACCGAAACGGCCACCCCGGCTTCGGCCGCGGCCGCGACCAGCTGTGAAGGTGGATCGGCGATGCCCGGCATGCCCGCGTCCGACACGACGGCCACCGTGCTGCCGGCGGCGGCAGCTTCCACCACCTCCTTGACGCGGCCGGCCTCGTTGTGACGATGCAGGGAGCGCAGGCTGGCGCCGGTGATGCCGGCGTGGGTCAGCAACTTGCGAGAGTGCCGAGTGTCCTCGCAATAGATGACGTCGGCGCCGGAGAGGACCTCCACCGCCCGCGGCGACAAATCGTCGAGGTTGCCGATGGGCGTGCCGACCAGCACGATCCGCCCGCACGTGGTCATCACCGCAACTCGAGCCGGTCGCCGACCTTGAGGCCCCATCGCTCGAACGCCCCGGCCTCGGCCTCGATCACCGAACGACCGCCCCGGCGCGGTACGGTCATCCGCCAGGGCCGGACCCGGGTCACGGCTATCACCACCATGTCCTTGTCGCAGAACGCCACATCAATCGGGAACTTCATGCCGAAGGTATGCACCGACCTGGTCCGGGGCAGCACCATGGCGCCCTCGTAGCCGCTCTGACCGAGCAGCCCCCGGGTACGCCCGGCCACACCGTCCAGCACCTCGGCCCCGGCGAGCACGTCGCCCTCCCGGAGCAACCAGGTCATCGATGATCCCCTGCTGGCCGAGGGCCACCCATCCGGGTTAGCCTTCGCGTCCTGTGTCGAAGCGAACCTCCAAACGCAAGCTGCGGGCCAAGAAGAAGGCCAACCACGGACGGAAGCCGAACTGCGGGCGGGGCTGACCGCACTGCGGTCAGCCCTTCGGTTGCCATGCGCAGCCGAGGCGCCTCAACACCCCGATTAAGGCGGACGGGCGGTCGGTGATGATGCCGTCCACTCCCAGCCGGCAGAGTCGCTCCATCTCCGGCTCGTCCTCGATGGTCCAGACGTGCACGGCCAGGCCACAGTGGTGCGCAGCCTGGACGAACGCCTCGTCGACCAGGGTCATCCCGCTGTAGTCGGCCGGGACCTGGAGAGCGACATGGCGCATGGCCACCGGTTCCTCCCCGTCGCGGACCGACTGGTAGAAGTTGGCCACCGCTCCCGTGCCTGCCGAAGTCGGGATTTCGGGCGCGAATGACGAAAAGGCCTCGGTGGCCTGGTCGATGAAGGAGGCGACGATGACGTCGTCGACCCGCCCGTGGCGACGCAACAACGTGGCCAGCGCCTCCTCGTAGGGGACGACGGCCGGCGCCGTCTGCTTGATGTCGAGGTTGAGCAGCACCCCCGGGAACTCACTCAGGACCTCGTCGAGCCGGGCGACGCCGAATCGCCGGTCCGCCGGCGCCCGACCGCGGTACGGGTAGCGACTCGGCTCGAGGCCGGGTGAAACGTCGGCCCCAGGGGCCCACCAGTAGGCGTTGTCCAGTGCGCGCAACTCGTCATAGGTGAGCTCGGCGATCCGCCCCGACCCGTCGGTGGTCCGGTCGACGGTCGGGTCATGGCACACCACCAGCTGGCCGTCGGCGGTGGCGTGGACATCGAGCTCGATGGCGGTGGCACCGGCCTCGAGCGCCGCAGCGACGGCGTAGAGCGTGGAGGACGGCCCCTCCCAGGCGCCCCCTTGGTGCGCGTAGGCGATGACTCGACGGTCGAGCCATACGGACGGTTCGGACAGCGAAGATCCTGACACTCACAAGAACGGTAGCCTCTGCCCCGCCATGCTCGACCACGTATTCGCCCAGCTGGTAACGGCCCTGAGGGGCTCGTTCGAGGCCGCCCTGCTCCAGCGCCAGGCGGTGGAAGAGCGCTTCCAGGTGGACGTGTTCCTCGGCGACGTGAGCTTCGAGACTTCTTACAGCCTCCCAGGCGAGGAGCGACCGGCCCGAATCCGCGTGGACCTCAGCCTCGACTGGCCCACGTGGAGCCAGACCTCGTACCGGAGCTGGGCCATCGGCGAGGAGCCAGACGAGCTGCCCGAGGTGCTGGTGGAGATCGCCTTTCGGGTCCAGGGCCTGAGCGCGGTCCCCGAGACCGGGCCACTCGTCGAGGTGTTGCCGGCCTCCCTCGAGGTCCTCGGAGCCGAGCCCCTCATCCGGGGGTCGACCACAGTCGAGCAGGTGCTCGCCGGCGGGGCGGACGACAGCCCCGAGTGCGCGGTGGAGGTCTCCTATGAGGGTTCATGCCCGCTCGAGGAGGCCGTTCTGGAGGACCCGGGCGTGCTGGAGGCGGCGCTCGCTCCCCTCGGCCGGGCGGTGGCCTCCGTGCTGGTCCGCATCGGAGACCTCCCCTTCGACTTCCGCCGGGTCAGGGACTCGGGAGACTGAACCAGGCCCTCGACCGGCCGTGTCAGGACAACAGTCCGGCGTCTACACCAAGTGTCCGCAGCTCGGCCTGGGGCCGGGCCCCGACGTGGGAGATGACCTCGGCCGCGCACACCCCACCCAGGCGGGCCGAATCCGCAGGCGGCAACCCGTTGGTGATGCCGTAGAGGAATCCGGCGGCGAACAGGTCGCCCGCCCCGGTGGTGTCCACCACTGCCGCCACCGGCTCCGCCGGGACGGTGATGTTGCCCGACGCGGTGACCACCACCGATCCCTTCGGCCCGCGGGTGAGCACGGCCAGGACGCCGGTCTCGGCCACCGCCTCGACGGCGGCATCGAAGTCCGCCGCCCCGAACAGCAGGGTGATCTCGTCCTCGTTGGCGAACAGCATCTCCAGGTCGCCGGTGAGGAGGTCGAGGAACTCCGCCTGGTGGCTCTGCACGCAGAACGGGTCGGACAGGGTGAGCGCCACCGCCGTGTCATGGGAGTGGGCGATGTCCATGGCCTCCCGCATCCCCGCCTTGGCCGCCGGCTGGTCCCACAGATAGCCCTCCAGGTAGAGCACACCGGCCGACGCCAGGTAGCTGCGGGCGTTGGCCAGGTCCTCGGGTCCGAAGTCGGACGCCACCCCGAGGTGGGTGGCCATGGTCCGTTCGGCGTCGT